>JBNARC010000011.1:0-81562 GCA_049719955.1 Neomoorellales bacterium
GAATCCGCATGCCGGTTCAGGTTTGCCGGTCCGAGTGGCGGTTGCGGCGCCCGAGGGCCCTGGCCCGGCGCACCACGTCCTTGCCGTAGCGCGCCTTGAGCGCGTCCAGCGCCGCGGCGAGCCTCTCCTCCCGCACTTCCCGCCCGCGGTCTTCCAGCAGGGAGAGCTGGCGCCACTCCGCACCGGCCAGATTGGTCACCTGCACGCCGACCAGGCGCCACGGCCCGCGCCCGGCGTGGCGGAGGAAGAGATCCTTTGCAGCCAGCCAGATAGCCCCGTCGGTGCGGACCGGCCGGGGCAGGGTCGCCGAGCGGGTGACGGTCAGGTAGTCGGCGTAGCGGATTTTCACGACCACCGTCCTGGCCCAAAGCCCCTTCTGGCGCAGCCGCCAGCCCACGTCCTCGCACAGCCCGGCCAGGGCCGCCAGGGCCTCCTCCGGGTCGCTCACGTCGCTGGGGAACGTGGTCTCCGCGCCCAGCGATTTCTCCTCCCGGGCGGTTTCGAGTTCCCGGTCGTCCAGGCCGTGCGCGTAGCGCCAGAGAGTTGCGCCCAGGCTGCCGAGCGTGCCCGTGAGGTCCTCCTCGCGCCTGGCCGCCAGGTCTCCGACGCTCCGTATGCCCATTTCCTCCAGGCGCTTTCTCGTCTTCGGCCCCACGCCGGGCAGGACCGAGACGTCCAGCGGCCAGAGGGCCGCGGGCACGTCTTCGGGCCAGAGCTCCCTCATCCCGTCCGGCTTGGCCAGCTCGCAGGCGATCTTGGCCAGGAGCTTGTTGGCGGACACCCCCACGGACAGCGGCAGGCCCAGCTCCTCCCTGACCCTCCGGCGCAGCTCCCGGGCAATGGCCGCACCCTTCCCCGGCGGCACCGCCAGGTAGGCCTCGTCGATCGAGACCTCCTCCACGGCTTCGGCGTATCCCCCGAAGAGGGCGAACACCTCTTCCGAGGCGCGGCGGTAGCGGGGGAGGTCCGGCGGCAGCAGCACCGCCTGCGGGCAGAGCCTCAGGGCCCGGCGCACGGGCATGGCGGAGCGCACGCCGAACCTTCTCGCCTCGTACGAGCAGGAGGCGACTACGCCCCTTGCCTCGGGGCTGCCGCCGACGATCACCGGCAGGCCGGCGAGTTCCGGCCGGTCGCGCTGCTCCACCGAGGCGAAGAAGGCGTCCAGATCGCAGAGGAGGATTTCGCGGGCCACGGTTTCCCTCCATGTCGGGGCCGGCGGTGTTGGGCCGGCGCTTCCTCATACGTTCTCCACGGCCGCGGCCTTTCCTGCAGGGGCGGGCAGGTCTGGGTCGGCAGCCGGAAGGGATCGCCGCCCGCCCGTCGAAGTTGTTCTCTTAAGGCAGAGGCCGGCAGGGCCCTTGGCAGAGCGAAGTTCGACGCCCTCCGGGCCGGGAATGCCTCCCGCTTTTAACCCCCGGTCCAGCCTGGTGGCAGCCTGCCGCCAGCGAGCGGCGGCACGCGGCGCCCCAAGCCGGGATACAGGGGAAGAGCTAACTTTCGGCGGGGGCCGGTGCGCGGGGAGGTGAACGGCGGTGAAGGGGCCGGAGAAAATCGTGCGCAAGAGCAGCGCCTGGTGGAGGCACGGCAAGCACGGGGCGAGGCTCGAGGTCGCGCTCTTCTTTAACAGGCTCAAGTCCCGGCGCAGGAACGGCTTGCTTGAGGAACTGGACGTGACGGCCTCGGACTGGTCGAGCCGCAGGCGCAGGTAGCGAGGGGGTGCCCGACCGTGCGGCGGAGAAGCCGCATACAGCTTTTGGCTTTGCTGGCCGTTGCCGTGCTGGCGGCCGGCTGCGGCCGCGGAGAGAAGAGCGCGCCGGTGCCCGCGGGGAGTCCGGCGGACAAAAAGGTGGTAATGGTCGTCGCCCACCGCGACTTCCGCGACGAAGAGTTCTTTGAGCCAAAGAAGATCCTTGAGGAGCGCGGGGCTAAGGTGCTCGTGGCTTCCTCCAGCCTTGAGGAGGCGCGCGGCATGCTCGGCGGCACCCTTAAGCCGGATCTTCCCCTCAAAGATGTCCGGGCGGCGGACTACGACGCCGTGATTTTCGTGGGCGGCGAAGGCGCCAGGGAGTACTGGGACGACCTGGAGGCGCACAGAGTCGCGCGGGAAGCCCTGGAGCAGGGCAAGGTGCTGGGCGCGATATGCCTTGCCCCCGTTACCCTGGCGAACGCCGGGGTGCTCTCAGGGAGGAAGGCCACGGTCTGGCACGACGAGGCGGCGAGGCTTGAGGCGTCCGGGGCGGAGTACACCGGCGCCCGCGTGGAGGTGGACGGCAGGGTCGTGACCGCCGGCGGGCCGGAGAGCGCCAAAGAATTCGGGGAGGCCGTCGCCCGGCTTCTGGGCGGGCAGGCGCCGGACCGGGAAGGGGACGACGAGCGGTGAACACTGACCCGGGCATTCTGCGCCTGAAGTTCCGCGGCTGCCTGGTGGGGCTGGCCCTGGGCGACGCCCTGGGCGCGCCCTTCGAGGGCGCGGGTCCGGTGACCGGGACGGAGGTTCTCGCCGCCGTGGCGCGAAGGCCGCTTTTGCGCTACACCGACGACACCCACATGGCGATCGGCGTAGCCGCGTCTTTGATCGCCTGCCGCGGTTTCGACGGCCGGCACATGGCTGAAACCTTCGTGCGCAACTTTGAGCTTGAGCCCTGGCGGGGCTACGGCCCGGGGCCGCCGCGGGTGTTCCGGAGGATAAAGTCCGGCGCGCCCTGGGACCGCGCGGCGGAGGAAATCTATCCCGGCGGCTCCTTCGGCAACGGCGCCGCCATGCGGGCCGCCCCGGTGGGGCTTTTCTATTGGCGCGACCCTGCGAGGCTGCGGGAGGTCGCCTATTTGTCAGCCCGGATCACCCACGCCCATCCCCTGGGTAAGGAAGGGGCGGCGCTCGAGGCCTATGCCGTGGCCCTGGCCGCGGCCTTGGGGCCGTCCGGATCGGCCGAAGACTTCCTGGAGAGGCTGGCGGCGTTTGTCACCGAGCCGGTCTACCGAGATAAACTTGAGACAACGAAAGAGCTTCTGGGCGCCGCCGACGCAACCGAGGTGGCCGTCCGCCTGGGCAACGGCATAGAGGCCTTCAACTCGGTGCCCGCGGCGATCTGCTGCTTCCTGCGCCATCCCGGCTCCTTCGAAGAGGCGGTGGTTGAGGCCGCGAGCCTGGGCGGGGACGCCGACACCATCGCGGCCATGACCGGCGCCATCTCCGGCGCCTGGCTGGGCATAGGCGCCATTCCCGAGGAGTGGGCGGCGAAGCTGGAGAACAGGAACTACCTCGAGGAGCTGGCGGTCGGGCTGTGGGAAGCGGTGCTGGAACAGGGGTGAACGGGCGGGGGCCGCGTGCCAATCCCGCGACCTGGATTGGGGCAGGTGAGAGTTGCGGTGGCAAGGGAAAGGGTCGGCCCGCCTCTAGTGATTTGCCAGTTCAAGGTCACGCTCAAAGGCATCCGGCCGCCGATCTGGCGGCGGTTCCAGGCGCCGAACCACATCACCCTTTACAAGCTGCACCTGGTGCTGCAGGAAGTGATGGGGTGGCTCAACTGCCACCTCTACCACTTTGTTATCGGCGGCGTCGAGTACGGAGACCCCGACCCCGACTTCGGAGACGCGGAGGTAAACGCGAAAAGGGTGACGCTCTGGCAGGTGCTGCCGGAACCCAAGGCGAAGTTTCTTTACGAGTACGACTTCGGCGACGGGTGGCAGCACGAAGTGGTGCTGGAGAAGGTACTGCCTCCGGCCCAAGGGGTTCGCTACCCGGTGTGTCTGGGCGGAGCCGGGGCCTGCCCGCCGGAGGACTGCGGCGGTCCCTGGGGGTACCGGAGAATGCTCGAAATCCTTTCCGACCCGGGGCATGAGGAGTACCAGGAGACGGTCGAGTGGGTGGGCGGAGGGTTTGACCCCGAGGCTTTTGACCTGGAGGATATTAACTGGAGGCTGCGGCAGGTGAGGCTGAAGTAGCGGTTGGATCTTTGGCTCTGTCGGCGGCCTGCGGCTAGTTGGGTTAAGCAGGAAGAAGGGAATCTCGTCCTGGAAGCGTGGTAGATTTGTGCGGAATGCGCGAGATCAGTTGGTGGGGGAGAAGGCTGTGGGAACATCCGGCGAGAGTTCACCCGACAGGGGCCTCAGTTCCGGCGAAGACATTCGGTTAGGGGAAGCTGCCCTCCTGCCGAGATCGGAGGTCCTAGGTTACCTTCGAGACAGTAGTGGAGCGGCAGGATTTCGGTCCAGCACCGTCGAACAAAGATTAGTTTACATCTCAAAAAAGCCAAGACAGGACAGAGGATATAGTGTCCTGGCGCAGCAACCTAAAAATCATGATCGTGGTACAGTTCATTATGGCGACCGGGTTCAGTTCTATGTCGCCATTTCTTCCCTTCTTTGTGGGCGAGTTGGGTATTGCCAGCCAAGAGCAGGTAAGGCTCTGGGCCGGCGTTCTGGCGTCCGTCAGCGCACTTTTCGCCGGCTTGCTCTCGCCTCTCTGGGGTTCTCTGGCGGACCGCCTTGGCCGCAAGCTTATGGTGGTGCGATCCTGTCTGGCTGCCGGGAGCGCCATCTTTCTTATTGGTTTCGCCCGTAACGTTTACCAGGTACTGGCCCTCCGGATTCTGCAGGGGGTTTTCGGGGGCTATTCAGGAGCTGCCACTGCCCTGGTGGCATCGGAGGCACCGGCGGAGAGGCTAGGATGGGCCCTGGGACTGCTCCAAACCGGGCAAACGTTGGGGCTCCTCGTGGGTCCTACCCTCGGCGGTGCGATCGCCGACCACCTGTCCTGCCGGGCCGTTTTCGTAACCAACGGCTTAATTGCCCTTGTGGCCGGCCTGATTACGTTAGTCTCAGTTCACGAGACCCCTCCTAATGCCGGAGCCTCCGCCCCAGGGCCTTTTTGGGCCAGTCTCCGTAAGGGCCTCGCCCAGCCAGCTATCGGCAATATGTTTCTGGTGCTATTCCTCGCTCAGTTTGCCATTCGCAATGTAGAACCGGTTCTTTCCCTCTACATACGTGAACTCGAGCCTGATCACGCGCTGCTAGGCACGCTTACGGGTACCGTTTTCGCAGTCACCGGCCTCGCCCAGATCATAGGCTTGCTCCTGGCGGGCCGCTACTCCGAGCGTCTGGGCCCCCGTACTCTGTTGCTGATCTGTATCCCGGCCTGCGCCCTCCTTTACTTTCCGCAGGCGCTGGTGCACAGCGCTTGGCAGCTACTAGCTCTGCGTGCTGCTCTAGGGCTCTTCCTGGGTAGCGTAGTACCCATGGCCAACACCGTGGTGGGGCAATTAGCTCCGGCCGAGGTGAAGGGAAGCGTGTTCGGTTTTACCTCCGCAGCACTTTTTCTGGGTGGATTTGCCGGACCCTTGGTGGGAGGAACGCTGGCAGCCTACCTTGGCCTGCGCTCTGTTTTCGTATTCACCGCCTGCCTATTCCTCGTTAACTTCGCTTGGTCTACCAAAACTCTGCCGCCGGCAACCCGCCCACAAAGGATCGAGCCAGGCCAGCCGTGGGACTGTGAACAGTAGCCCCCTATTCCCATGACACCGCCGGCCCTATTTCTCCTGCCGCTACGCAGCCTCGCCCGTCTTCGGTTCTTCAGGGGCCCGCCTCCGCCGGCTCTTCCGGTCGGGGACGCGGAAGCAGCAAAGGTCCGGCCATGCCCCGGAGCGATAGCACCGCAGCCAAAATGAAGGCCCAGGCAAACCTGCCGGTGGCATTCGCCAGGTAGCCCCCTACAGCGGGACCCAGAGCCTGACCAACCCCAAAGAACAGGGTCACAAAACCCAAGCCGGCAGGGGCCCGGGCGTTGTCCCAAGCGTCGTAGAAAATGGTCGTAGAAAATGAAGGTGGCGGCTCCGGGGCCAGCGGCAATAACGAGAACAAGAAAGCGAGCAGGGTCAGCAGAGAAAGCCGCCTGAAGGTTTGGGTTTTGCCCATGAAACCGCCTCTCCTTGTGTCGGTTATTCGGGGTGCCGACGGCGGGCCGGGAACCGCAGGTGCCGTCACCACCTCCATCCCGCGGCCGGGTTCCGGTCCCGCCGGAAACCCTCTCAACAGCAGGTTAGAACGGGATGGCCGGGTTTTCCAGCCGGAATAAAAAATTCCCGCAAAAGCAGGACCCTCAGCGTCGTCGTCTTCGTCGACCTCGTAGTAGAAGGGGCAGTCGCCGGAACTCCAGGCCGCCCGGGGACCAAGACGCCGGCGGCACCCCTGGCGCGGCCGGGCGAAGTAGCAGAACTCGCACCAGAGATAGAGCCTGCCGCTGGCCACCGCCCGGGCGAACCCGGACGGCAGGTAGCGATAGGGGTCGTAGCCGGCTACGGAGAGAGGCATATCTCACCTTCCTTTCCGTTGGAGCAGGACCGGCAGCCGTTAAAGAGCAGCCGGCCGGGGCCGGACAAGACAAATCTAATGCGATCGGGCTCAGGACGCCGGACCGGAGGCGAGGGAAAAAAGATGGTGCGCCGCCCGGCCGGCCGCAGTGTAAAAGGCGCGGGCATGACCGGGATCGGCCGGATCGCAGGTGCCGTCCAAAAGGACGGCGTCAAACTCGGCGCCCTGGGCCTCATCCAGAGCGAGAACCTTGAGGCGGTCCTTCGCGCGGCCGTAGCCGGGCAGGGCAGCGAGCCGGGCCAGGAATTCCGCGGCCCGCTCACGGGAAGAGCACAGCACCGCCGCGGTGCTTATCTCGGAGCCATTTGCCCTACCTGCCGGGCCTGGCGTAGCAAGCGATTCCGGGCAAAGGAAATAAGTTTTTACCCCAAGGACATGGCGTAGATTCAGGGCATAGGAGGGGCAGGCAAAAAGGTTACGGCAGAATTGACCCCAAAGGAAGGAGGAACAAAAGAAGGGGTGAGTTCCCTTCCCTCGAATCTTTTAGTTGGAAACCCAAAGGACAAGGGAGGGATCACCCCATGGCCATTATACCACAACTGAGGCTGTTTGGGTGGGAAGAAATCGAGGAACTGGGGGATCTGGAGCGGCTGCAGTTGGTCTTAAAGAACCTGCCGGATGAGGAGCTAATGCGGGATCTAGAAAGGGAGCGCAAAAACGGCCGGGACGACTATCCGGTGCGGGCGGTATGGAACTCCATATTGGCGGGCATAGTCTACCAGCATCCCTCGATAGAAAGCCTCAGGCGGGAACTAAGGCGTAACGCCCAGTTACGGCAGTTGTGCGGTTTTGATCCCGGCTGGGGGGAAAAAGCGGTACCGCCGGCCTTTGTGTACAGCCGGTTCCTAAAGAAACTGATGGCCCGCCAAAACCTGCTAGAGGCGATGTTCAACCGGCTGGTAGAAGAACTGGCCAAACAACTTCCCGACTTTGGCCGCATACTGGCCATAGACGGAAAAGCCTTAGCCAGCTTTGCCCGAGGCAGAAAGCGCCAAGCGACTAAAGTCAAACCCGACGGCCAACGGGAGCTAGATGCCGACTGGGGGCAGACGGCAGCACCTGGGAAAAGGTGGTTCGCTGGTTTGGTTTTAAGCTTCATCTAGTGGTGGACGCCATCTACGAATTACCGGTAGCCTTTGAGGTCACCCGGGCCTCGGCCAGCGAAATAAAGCAAGGCCACCGGCTCATAGACCAAATGGCCGAACAGGCACCCGCTATCCTCAAAAGGTGCGAATACTGGCTAGCAGACCGGGGCTATGACGACGGCAAACTCCACAGCAAGCTATGGGACGAACACGGCATAAAGCCGGTGATAGACATCCGCAAACTGTGGCGAGACGGGGAAGAGACTAGGCTCTTAACCGGCTGGGACAATGTGGTCTACGACTATAAAGGTCAGGTATACTGCTATTGCCCCCAGACCGCCCATCGCCGGCCCATGGCCTACGGGGGGTACCCTGGCCCTGTTGGTAATGTTAGTCATGGCTTTAGGAAGAGCGAGAGAGAAGAAGGGGCAAAACCTGCGCAGCCTGGTCAGCGCCGCCTAAGCAAGACGGGACCCCAAAACCAATGCGGCAGGGGCAGGGGGGTAGTATATCCCTTTTTGCCCACTTGGGCTACAGCTAATGGATGATGTTCCTATGGTTGGCAAAAGAACAACCCTGCGGTTGGCTAGGGTCCGCCAAACCGGCTCCAATAACTGTCATCCTCACGGTAACAGCAGGGTCAACGCAAATGCCTCCTACCTACGAGGGATTGAAACTTTCCCGAGCTGGCCTATCCGCTCCCACAGCTCCGCGTTTGCAGCCTACCTACGAGGGATTGAAACGGTTTCGGTAAGTTCCTCTCCAGCTTTGGGGTTTCAATCCCTCGTAGGTAGGCTGCAAACTTTCCGACGATTTGTCCGGAATCAGTGGACGCCTTGCCGGAACGGCCGGACGATTTGCTCCGGAATGGGTGGACGGTTTGCCCCGGAATCAGTGGACGATTTCAATCGGAACGAGTGGACGATTTGAGGCGGAGTCCGCACTCATATTCGACCATCGTGCGTGAAATCACTTAAAACGGTCGAAGAAGGAAAAGTCCTCCTCTTGCCGAATCTTACACTAGCAAGCCTTCCCCGTATGACATCTTGGCGAGGGTTGGGCAGGCTTGGTGCTGGCGGGAGGGTGAAGGAACCAGTGGTACGGTTTCGGAGGGAAGTCTACCTAACGCGCCTGCTAGATCCGCGCCGGGGTTACTGCCCGGTTGAGATCCCTAGCGAGGTGCGCTACGATCCTCTCACTGGTGAAACCGGCCGGATAGCTCACTTCCTATCCGATTGGGTCCCTGCTCTTGATTTGGAGCAGTGGCGATCCATTATGCAGGTGGAAAATTGCCCGTTTTGCCCCGAAAACGCAGAAAGAGTAACTCCTCGGTTTCCGGAGGAGTTGGTTCCCGGCGGTTGCCTGCGGCGGGGCGAGGCAATCACCTTTCCAAATCTTTCACCCTATGATCAGTTTAGCGCCGTGACCGTAATTTGTGGGGCTCACTTTCCCCTCTTGGACGAATTCTCCGCCGTACAGATTTTCGATGCCTTCCGCCTTTCCCTGGATTTCCTGGCCCGGATACAACAAACCCAGCCTCGACTTTATCCCTTTATTGGCTGGAACTACCTTCCCCCCGCCGGCTCCAGCCAACTCCATCCTCACCTTCAGGTGTTTGCTACCGCGGAGCCGGGTAACGAGATACGTAGGGAACTGGAGGCCGAGGCCTCCTACCGCCGCCAAAGCGGCTGCAGTTTTTGGCGGGATTTGGTGGAGGCAGAAAAGCAGGCGGGGGAGCGATACCTGGGGCAGATCGGAGAGACGGAATGGTTGGTGGCTTTTCGCCCTCACGGAGCCCTGGGAGAAGTAATAGCGTTGCTGCCCGAGGGGCAGGTGCTTCCCCTGATCAGCGAGGGCGCTCTGTACGACCTGGCGCAAGGGCTTACTTGTTTATTCCGGTCTATGCAGGCCAGTCACCTATTGTCCTTCGATGCCGTGCTTTACCGGGGGCTCGAGGGAACCCGATTGCGTCTGGCTCCTCGCTTTTACATTCATCCTCGACTGTACACCTCCGATGTCAACTTCCTCAAGCTGCTGTGCGGCGAGCCCATTGCCGTGGTGGCGCCGGAAGAGTTGGCCCGTCGCCTACAGCCGGTTTTTCGGCAGGCGGCGGGCACATGACCACGGGAAGGTCAAGCTCGGTCGGGAGGTGGTGGTGTGGGCATGAGGACATGAGTAGGGACCAGACCCTAGTGGGGCTCCGCCTTTTGTTTACCTCACATGGAGAGGAGTGGTCGCATGAGAAAATCCAAGTGTTGTGCTTGCTTGACTTTGGTGTTGGTGGCAACCATGATGCTGCTGGTATTTAGTGGGTGTGCTAAGCAAGAGGCGGCTGCGCCCCCGGCCAAGCCTGCTAAGGACAAGATCGTCATTGGGCAGGCCATTTCTCTATCCGGTCCGCTGGCCGCCAGCGCTGCTGCGGCCGGCGGTCCTTCCTGGGACATGTGGGTAAAGGAAATTAATGCCCAAGGCGGTCTTTATATCAAAGAATACGACAAGAAGTTGCCGGTGGAGTACATCAAGTACGACGATAAGTCCGACTTGGGCACCATGACCAAGCTACTGGAGAAACTTATTCTGGAGGACAAGGTAGACTTTGTGCTTCCGCCTTGGGGTACGGCATTTTTATACGCCGCGGGTCCTATAGCCAACAAGCATAACTATATAATGATCGGTGCGGCCGGCGGGGCGGTAAAGCTCGAAGAGATTATGCCTAACCTGCCCTATTTCTTCCAGGTGCTTAATTACTCCCGCGACCAGATGCCGGTGTTGGCGCAAGTCCTGGTAGAACTCGGGGTAAAGACCGCGGCTGTGGTCCATCACGAAGATCTCCACGGGGTGGAGTACGCCGAAATCGGTGTTCCCGAGCTTCAGAAGGCCGGCATCGAGGTCAAGATGAAGAAGAGTTTCCCCATGGGAACCAAGGACCTCTCTCCGCTGCTGAAGGAGGCCAAGTCGTTGGGGGTGGATGCTTTTATTGCCTTTGCCTATCCCGACGAGAACATCCTGCTTACCCAGCAGGCGATGGAATTGGGTATAAACTTCAAGGCTTTCTTCCTTAGCGTGGGGCCGTCCTTCCCCTTCTTCGTGCAGGCGCTGGGTCCGAACGTAATGGAGGGTATTATGGGCGGAGGAGCCTGGAACCCCAAGAGCGGTCCCGGAGCCAAGGAGTTCATGGACCTGTATATGAAGCACTACGGGCAGGAGCCCAACTACTGGGGAGAACTCTACTTCTATTCTTCACTCCAGCATTTCCAGCAAGCTATTGAGGAGGCCGGCACGCTGGACCAGGCCAAGATCCGCGATCTTCTGGCTACCAAGACGTACGATACTTTTGTGGGGCCGTTCAAGTACGACTCCGACCGGTTCTTCCGGGGCCATTTGGGACAAATCGGCCAGTGGCAGAACGGGGTATTTGAAGTGGTGGATCCCGGTGCGCACCGCACCGCACCGCCGATGGTGAAACCGGCCTGGCCCGGTAAGCAGTAATTCTAGTGGGGTTCGCCTACGGCCGCGGTTATTTCTGCTCGGGCGATCGCTATGGAGACAACGGCGGCCGTAGTTAACCTTCCCGATCCGTCATGGCCTTCTTTGCCTTTCCCAAAGCATTGCGGCTGCGGGCGCGGGCGGTGGCGCTGGGAAAGCAGCCGCCGGATTTACTGGTAAGGAACGTTACCGTACTTAATGTACATGCCGGTCTTTTGCTGCCCAACCGGTGCGTAGCGGTTGCCGGTCCGGTGGTGGCCAACGTCAGCCGGGAAGACATTCCTTGTGGTCCCGGAACGGTGGTTTTGGAAGGGCAGGGACGCTTTCTGGTTCCCGCCTTCATAGACGCCCACGCTCACCTGGACGAAGGGGTGGTGACCGTTCCGGAGTTTCTACGTTACGCCTTACCTGGTGGAACTACCGCCTTCGTGTCCGATAGCGCCGAAGTGGCCAACGCCATGGGTTATCAGGGGGTGACCTGGTTTCTGGAGAGTATCAGCGACCAACCGGCTCACGTGTGGGCACTGATTTCTCCCATGGTTCCCGGCCATCCCGAACTGCTGCCCGGCCACCGTCTCAGCCGGGAGCAGGTGGCAGAGTTGCTAGCTCGACCGGAAGTAGTAGGTCTGGGTGAGAGCTACTGGACTAGAGTAGTTAGCGACGAGGGAGAACTGACGGACCTTTTCTGTCTCGCTCAAGCTGCAGGCAAGGTGGCCGAAGGGCATGGTGCCGGGGCAAAGGCAGGGGCACTGGCGGTCCTTGCCTGCAGCGGGGTGAGTTCGTGTCACGAAGCGATCAGTGCCGAGGAAGTTTACGAAAGGCTTGCGGCGGGGATCTTCACTATTCTTCGAGAAGGATCGGTCCGGAAGGATTTGGCCGCTCTAGGGCCTTTAGCGGGGGAGAAACTTGACTTCCGCCACCTTGGCTTGGGGACGGACGGAGTGAATCCCGTGGATTTACTTCGGCACGGGGCAATGGAGTACGCGGTACAACGGGCTATAGATCTGGGTCTTGACCCGATCCAGGCCATCCAAATGGCCACCATCAATAACGCCACCCACTTCCATCTAGAAGGCATTTTGGGAAGCATTACTCCCGGTCGTTACGCCGATTTTCTTCTGCTGGACGATCTGTACCGGGTGCGTCGGCCGGCAGTGGTGGTATCCGGGGGCCGGATAGTAGCGCGGGAAGGACGCTTGGCGGTATCGCCCCGGCCCCATCCTTATCCCGAGGCGGCCCGTCGGGTCCTAGACTTTGCTCGCCGCTTCTCGGCCGAGGAATTGGTGCCTCGGCTGCCGGTGGGGTGCGTTAGCGCCGAGGTCCGGGTCATTCACCAGCGAAACGATGTGGTCACCGAAGAGCGCCACTTGAAACGGCCTGTAGCGGGAGGTCTGATGGTCCTGGAGCCGGGGATTAATCTGGCTATGTCGGTTAGCACCTTAGACCCCCGGTATTGCAGTGTGGGCGTGGTTACGGGTTGGAACCTGAGGGCCGGGGCCTGTGCTTCCAGTGCCACCTGGGATGCGCCTCAGATCGCGGGAATAGGGGCCAGCGCCGAAGAGCTGGCCCTGGCGGTGAACCGGGTGGGCGAATTGGGCGGAGGGGTAGTGGTTTGTAAGGGGAAGAAGATCTTGGCCGAATTACCCCTCCCCGTCGGAGGGATTATCACGGAACTGCCGGTGGAGGAAACGGCAGAAAGGATGCAGGCACTAGCGCAACACCTGCGCTCTTTGGGTTACCCGTATGATAATCCCTTACTGGCGTTGCGGGTGCTCGGGTATGTGGGGGTGCCTCGGCTGCGCATTACCGCTCGGGGGTTGGTTCGGGTTGGTTCCAACGGGGGAGAACTGGTTAGTCTATTAGTTTGATGGGGGTGGTCCCAAGAAAGGGTTACCGGCGTCTTGACAAGCAGCCAGACCTTGGAGTTAACTATTATTGTGAGCTGCTCGTGAACGTTTTCACCCTTTGTTGCCGTCCCGGTATACCGCCAGAAGGCCGTTTTACTAATTCGCCCCAAAAAGGAAGGTGTTGGCTTCATGGAAATCAAGACTGTTGGTATTCTGGGGGCAGGAAGCATGGGTCGGGGTATCGCCCAGCTTGCTGCCCAAAGCGGTTTTCAGGTGGTCTTGAGCGATACCAGTCTGGACATCGTAGACAAGGCCGTAGCCAGCGTGGAGCAGCAATTGGCCCGGCTGGTAGAAAAGGGTAAGATCTCCGGGGAAGACAAGAACGGGATCTTAGGCCGTATTACCAAGGCCACAGGAGTTAAGCCACTGGCGGACACGGATTTTGTCATCGAGGCGGTATTCGAGGACGAGCAGCTCAAGAAGGACATCTTTCAGGAATTGGATCAGATTTGCCGTCCTGAAGTGCTTCTCACCACCAACACCTCCACCATCTCCATTACCTCTATAGCCTCGGCCACTAAGCGGCCCGACAAAGTAGCCGGCATGCACTTCTTTAATCCCGCACCGGTGATGCGGCTGGTTGAGGTTATCCGGGGCTATTATACTTCCGACGAGAGCGTAAAGATTATCATGGACCTCGCCCGCCGCATGGGTAAGACTCCGGTGGAGGTAAAAAAGGATTCTCCGGGGTTCCTGGTGAACCGAATCATGCTGGCCCAGTTCATTGAGGCCATGAAGCTGTTGGAAGAAGGCGTGGCTACGGTAGAGGATATCGACACCGCGGTGAAGCTGGGCCTCAATTATCCCATGGGTCCCTTCGAGCTCATGGACTTTACCGGTGTAGACATCGCCCTGCACACCCTCAACTACCTGTGCAACGAGTTCCGGGAGAGCCGTTGGAACCCGCCCTTCAGCCTCAAGCGAGTGGTCAAGGCCGGTCGCTACGGTCGCAAGACGGGGCGCGGCTGGTACGACTACTCCGAGAAGTAACGGCCACCATCTTTTTTTCCGCACAAGAAGGGAGCGGTCGGCGTGAGCTACGAAACCATTCTCGTGAATATCGAGGGCGCGGTGGCCACCGTTACGCTGAACCGGCCGCCGCTTAACCCGTTAAACTCCAGGGTTTTCCAGGAGCTGGAGGCAGTCTGCGCCGCCCTGGAGGCCGATAGCAACGTTCGGGCAGTCATATTGACCGGTGCGGGCGAACGCGCCTTTGCCGCCGGGGCGGATGTTACCGAACTGGCCCAACAGACGCCTCTCGGAGTACACGCGTTCAACCGGGTTTCCTGGAGGGCCATGAAGAAGCTGGAGGAACTGCCTAAGCCCACCGTGGCGGCCCTACGCGGACTGGTGTTGGGCGGAGGCTGCGAATTGTCCTTGTGTTGCGATTTTCGGATCGCGGCTGAAAACGCCAAGTTTGCTCAACCCGAACTCAATCTGGCTATTATCCCGGGTGGGGGAGGGACCCAGCGCCTGCCGCGGCTAATCGGTATGGCCCGGGCAAAAGAACTGCTTTTCTTGGGCGAAACCATAGATGCCGCTACGGCCCTTCAGTACGGGCTGGTACACCGCGTGGTTCCGACCGACAAGCTGATGGATGAGGCCAAGGCTTGGGCGGAGAAGCTGGCGGCCAAGCCCCCGGTAGCCATTGCCACCCTGAAGCGGGTAATGCACGCCGGCATTAACGTGGATCTGGATACCGGACTGTTGTTCGAGAATGAGGGCTTTGTGGTGAACTTCTCCTCGGAGGACGCTCAGGAAGGCTTGAAGGCGTTCCTGGAAAAGCGCAAGCCGGTTTTCCGCGGGCGCTGAGGGCATAGGTAGACCAAAAGTTAGTTCTGGAGGTGAAGGTGGTAAGCATGGAGAGAAACGTATGCATCATTGCCGGAGGGATGTCTCAGTTCGGGGTAAGGGAGGCTTCCCTGAGGGAGCTGTTTCAAGAGGCGGCCAAGGCTTGCTACGATGACAATCCTGCCGTAAAGCCCAAGGACATAGACGGAATAATAGTGGCCAGCGCCTATCCGGAAAGGCGTGCTTTTCAGACCCATCTCGCTCCCTTGGTGGCGGAACACGTGGGCGTTAAGCCCAGCAGCATCTGTATCCGCTGCGAGGTACTTTGCGGTAGCGGCAGCGGGGGCATTATTCTGGCCTACGGGTTGATAAAAAGCGGTGCCGCCGACGTGGTGATGGTAATCGGCGCGGAGAAGACCCACATGCCTCAAAAGTGGGAGACCTTCTACTCCGAGCTGGCTTCGCAGGACCACGAGTTCGACTCTCCTCACGGCATCGGCCTACCGCCGCCACTTTTTGCCTTGGTGGCCAAGCAGCACATGAAGCAGTACGGTACCACCGAGGAACAGTTGGCCATGATCTCGGTGAAGAACCGGCGCAACGGAATGAATAATCCCATGGGGCAGTTCCGCCAACCCATCGACCTGGACACCGCAATGAGCGCCAAGCCCGTTGTGCCGCCGCTGAAGCTGTATGACTGCTGCGCCCTTACCGACGGCGGGGCGGCGGTTATCCTGGCTTGCGAGGAGAAGGCCAAGGATTTGACCGATCGTCCGCTGGTATATATTCGCGGTACCGCCCAAGCCTCGGTGCACAACATGAGCGCCAACATGCCCAACTGGACTACCTGGGAGGCCTTGCGGATCGCCGCCCAGAAGGCCTACCGGGACGCGGGCATAAAGCCGTCGGATATTGACGTAGCCCAAACCCATGACTGCTTCACCATCTCGGAGATCATCGAGTACGAAGACCTCGGCTTCTGCGAGAAGGGAGCGGGCGGTTGGTTCATTCAGGAAGGAAAGTCGGACTTTGGCGGAGAGGTTCCGGTTAATACCGACGGCGGGCTGTTAAGTTGCGGTCACCCGTTTGGGGCTACCGGTATTCGCCAGGCGATTGAAATCATGAAGCAGCTTCAGGGGCGGGCGGCCCGGCAGGTGGAAGGGGCCAGATTTGGTCTCACCCACAACCTCAGCGGGGGCATTGCCACCCATACCGTGGTGATCTACGGGAGGGATAAGGATTGATCGGCATACCGTTTCTTCAGGATAAGTACGCGGCCACCATGGACCTTTATTCGCAACAGAGCAAGGAGTTTAACCGCAACTATAAGTTCTACGAGCACCTTCGGGAAGGCCGCTTAACCACTACTCGGTGCCGCTCTTGCGGTCAGCGCATGCTTCCCCCGCGGGTAATGTGTCCCTACTGTACCAGTACGGACTTGGAGTGGGTGGATCTTCCTACGCGGGGAAAGGTACTGGTATTCGTAGAGCAGTTTGTGGGCGTGCCCTTAGGATTTGATACCCCCCACATCCTGGCGATAATCGATCTCCAGGGCGAGGCCAAGCTGGTTTCACGGATTATCAACTGCAAGGCCGGCGAACTGAACGAGGGCGACGAGGTAAGGATGGTAGTGTTCCCGCTTCCGGCCGTGCCGGTAGAAACGCGGAACGGCATAGAGATGAAGGAGCGGGTATTCTACGCTTTTGAGCCGGTGAGATAATTGAAGCGGGTGAGCCGGCCCCAGGGCCGGCTCACCCCCATGAGGGGGGTTACCTGGTGAAAGGTTCCATCTGGAAGACGTTTGAAGAGATCGCGGAACGCTTTTCTACCCGCACCGCCCTTATCTACCAGGGTACCGAATTTAGTTACGGGGAATTAAAGGCCCTTAGCGAGCGTTTGGCCGGAGCCATGCACCAAATGGGCGTGGGCAGGGGTGACCGGGTGATAATTTATATGTCCCATTGCCCGCAGTGGGTGATTACCTGGTTTGCCGTGCAACGCCTGGGGGCAGTAGTGGTGCCGGTGACGCACTTCTACGGCTCGCACGACCTGAACTACATTACGGCCGACAGCGGAGCGCAGGTGGCCTTTTGCACGGACGCCAACTACGCCAATGTGGCCGAGATCGCCGAGGAGCGCGGCCTGCGCTACATCGTGGTGACTACAACCTCGGAAATGTTACCCGCCTGGAAAGGGGCATTGGACGCCAAGGTAGCCGAAGCCCAGCAGAAACCTCTGTCTGCCGGCGACAAGGTGAAGTCTTACCGGGATCTACTGAAAGGTGCAGCCGAACCCCCGGCTTACACCGCGGTAGCGCCTACCGACCTGGCGGAAATTCTCTATACCAGCGGCACCACCGGCCTGCCTAAAGGAGTGCCGCTTTCTCACGACGTATTCTTGCAGGCGGCCGAGGTGCAGCGGGGGGGCAGCCTGCCCTTGATCCCCGTCGGTAAAGACGTAGTCTTGCAGGGATCGCCTCTCTATCACGTGTTGGGACAGAATATCGGGTTGGGTGCGCTCCTGGCCGGCGATACGCTGGTGCTTCTGCCCTCAATGAGCATCGACACGGTGCTTCAGGCCATTGACCGCTACCGGGTAACCACCCTCTTCGGTACTCCCACCTTCTTCCGCATGATACTGGAGCACCAGGACATAGACCGTTATGACCTGAGTTCCCTTACCTGGTGCTTCACCGGCGGAGATTACTTGGCGCCAGCGCTGATCGAGCGGTGGCGCAACAAGGTGGGAACGTATATTTATCAGGGTCTAGGCGCCACTGAGGCCTCAGGTGGTATTACCCAAACCCCGGCTAAGGAGGAAACTCCGGAGGGCAGCGTGGGCAAGGTCCTGCCCATCTGGAAGGTCAAGCTAATAGATCCGGACACCATGGAGACGGTGGGGCCGCCGGGCCAGGGAGAGTTGTTGATCTCTTCGGATTGCATGGTACGTTCCTATTGGAATAAGCCCGAGGAAACGGCCGAGCGCTTCCTAAACCTGGAAGGAAGGCTGTGGTATCGGACCGGGGACATCATGCGCATCGACGAGAACGGTTGGGCGTATTTCCTGGACCGGTCCGGCGACATTATCAAGCATAAGGGATACCGCGTGGTGCCTTCCAAGGTGGAGCGGGTGCTCACCGAGCATCCGGCGGTGTCGGCGGCCTGCGCCATCGGGCTTCCCGATCCGGACGTGGGGGAGAAAATCAAGGCCCTGGTGGTGTTAAGCAAGGAGGGTCCGGGAGCGCAGCCGGAAGAGCTTCTTGCCTGGTGCAAGGAGCGTTTGGCCTCCTACGAGGTTCCGCATTGGATCGAGTTCCGGGACACCCTCCCTACCTCGCCTTCGGGCAAGATCTTGCGGCGCAAGGTAAGAAGCGAGGAGCGGGCAAAGCTCGGGCTGACCGGGTAAGCTTTTGGGAGGAACCGGCGGGTGCCTTCGGACCGCTCGGGTCCGGAAGGCCCGCCGGCAACTTCCAGGTCAAAATTGCCATACCGCAACGCTAGGCCTATTTCTGAGCAGAAGATCTCCGGAGAGAGGGTGGGCAGATGGATGTCCTAGAGCAGGTCATCAAGGTGGCACCTCTTTTCAAAGAGCTTTTAGGGCCCGATTATACCCTGGCCGTTACCGATCTAGAAAAGTACATATGGCACATGGAAAGCGAAACCTTCAAACTCGGGGTTCAAACCAACGACCCCATACTGCCGGGTACGGTGGCGGACCACACCCTTAAGACCGGGCAGCGCCAGGTGCGGGTGGTTCCCAAGGAGGTGCGCGGCGTCCCTTATATGGGAATGGGCGCTCCCATCCGGGACGAGGAGGGCCGGTTGGTGGGGGCGCTGGTGTGCGTGGTGGGGACCGATCTGCAGGCGGAAGTGCAGGGGATCGCCAACCGTATACGCGAGAATCTCTCGGTTATCAACGACGAGGCCAACTCCCTGGCTTCAGAGGCGCAGGAACTGGCCGCCTCGGCCACGGAGCTGTCCGGCAAGGCGGAAACCATTCGGGGCGAAATGCAGAGCATAGAAGAGGTTCTGCAGCTTATTCGCGACATTGCTTCCATGACCCGCTTGTTGGGCCTAAACGCCGCCATTGAGGCCGCCAGGGCGGGAGATCAGGGGAGAGGTTTCGCCGTGGTGGCGGCGGAGATCCGGAAACTGGCCGAGAATACCCAGCGTAACGTCCAGGAAATCTCGCGTAAGCTGGCCGAGGTAGTGAGCGCGGTGGCCGGGTTCCTGGACAGCGTGGTGCAGATATCCGGGGTGGCCGAGCACCAGGCCTCTTCCAGTCAACAGATGGCAGCGGTGCTCAGCAATTTGGAAAAAGAGGCGGCCCAATTAACTGAAATAGCGGCCAAGTTGCTAAAGTAAGTCTGAACTGGCAGGTAGGGGGATCGATGGAGAACACGGGTAGGGTTGCACGTCCCCAAGCCGAGATCTTGCGTCGTCTGCTGGCTAACAATCTGGCGGAAGTACTGGATTCCATCGACGACGCCATCATGGTCATCGATGACGAGGGACGGATAGTATACGTCAATAAGGGTTATGAGCGGGTGGTGGGGGTCGCCGCGGAGCGGGTAGTGGGTCGCAACCTGGCCGCCCGTCATCCCGACGACAAGTTGGTTCGGGCGCTGAAGACCGGGCAGGCGGTGTACAACGAGGACCTGAACGGTCAACCCCCGGGGTATCGCATATTGGCCACCTGCATTCCTTTGCGGGACGAGGAGGGAAGTATTGTAGGGGCGATCGGGATCGGTACTTCCTCGCCGGTATATTATCTGTCTCAACGTTTGGCTTCTATGGCCTGTATAACTCAAGATAAGAGGCAGCTCGCCTTACCGGTAGGTCGCGACCATCTTCCCGAGCCCTTCCAGCGTATAGTGGGTCACGATCCCGCGTTTGTCCGTTGTCTTAGCATGGCCGCGCTGGCCGCCAAGGCCGATTGCACGGTTCTTCTGAGAGGAGAAACCGGAGTGGGTAAAGGCATTATTGCCGAGGCAATACACCAAAGCAGTTCTCGGGCGCAGGGCCGTTTTGTTTCTCTCAACTGCGCGGCCATCCCCGAAACCCTGCTGGAGTCGGAGCTCTTCGGGTACGAGGCCGGTGCCTTTACCGGCGCCAACCCGAGGGGCAAGCCGGGTAAGTTTGAGGAGGCCCACGGCGGCACTCTCTTCCTGGACGAAGTAGGCGATCTCTCGCTGAACATGCAGGCCAAACTGCTACGGGCCATCGAAACTAAGACCATCGAGCGGGTGGGAGGAGTACGGCCCAAACAGGTCAATGCCCGCCTGATCGCCGCCACCAACAAGAACCTAGAACTCCTGGTTCAGGAGAAGCAGTTTCGGGCCGACCTTTACTACCGCCTGAACGTGGTGCCCATCTTTGTGCCCGCCCTGCGGGAACGCCTCACGGACCTGCCCGATCTGGCTGCTTATTTCCTGGGCCATTTTGCCTCGCTTTACGATAAGGAGCTGGTCTTTTCGCCCCTGGTACTGGAAGTCTTCGAACGTCACAACTGGCCGGGAAACGTGAGGGAGTTACTTAACGTAATTGAACATGCAGCGGTCATGTGCCAGGGAACGGTGATCCTGCCGGAACACCTACCCGAGTACTTGCGGGTCTACTGCGCGGATTCCGTCCGTCCGGCAGCGGACCAGACGCCTGAAGCGGGAGGTCTGCCGGCGCTGATAGAAAAGGTGGAACGGGAGGCCATAATGCTGGCCTTACGGCGCTCGGGTAATAATCGTTCCCAGGCAATCAGGCTCTTGGGAATCAGCCGGAGGGCCTTTTACCAGAAGCTGCGCAAGTACGGGTTGGGGTGAGAAAAGAAGTCTGAAACTTGTCGCGGGACCGGGAGGAGTCGGGGTGGCTACGCCGAAATAACATAACAAATAGTTTTGGCTCTTGTTAAAGAACGATTTGCCCCGGGAAGGGAGGT
The DNA here is from genome assembly GCA_049719955.1 of Neomoorellales bacterium. GTDB lineage: Bacteria > Bacillota > DSM-521 > Neomoorellales > SLTJ01 > JANLFO01. The sequence continues at coordinate 20,570 of JBNARC010000011.1, forward strand.
GAGGAGGAGTTTCTGGTAACAGTGGCGAATAATCACTGGCTGTAATCCAGGTAACAAAGAGGAGGGTGCAAGAAAAGATGGAAGCCAATACCAAGTCCTTGGCCGAGGCCATAGCGGAGTTGCGGGAAGAGGAAGCTCTAAAGCTGGCCCAATCACTTCTCAGCGCCGGCGCAAAGCCCATGGACCTTCTGGAAGCCTGCCGCCAGGGAGTGGAGGTAGTAGGCCAGAGGTTCGAGAAGGGCGAATACTTTCTTCCCGAGCTGATGCTGGCCGGGGAGATGCTCACCCAGATCTCGGGTCTGGTAAAGGAGAAGATGAGCCAGTCGCCGGAAGAGGTCGCGGCCAGCCGCCTGGGCAAGGTGGTTTTGGGTACGGTTAAAGGCGATATCCACGATATCGGCAAGAACATCGTGGCCTTCCTGCTGGACGTAAACGGGTTTGAGGTAATCGACATCGGTGTAGATGCGCCGGCGGAGAAGTTCGTGGAAGCGGTGAAGGAGCACCAGCCGCAAGTGGTGGGTATGAGCTGCCTCCTAACTTTGGCCTACGAGCCCATGAAGGAGACGGTGGAGGCGCTGGCGGCTGCCGGGTTAAGGGATAAGGTAAAGATCATGATCGGTGGTGCGGCCACCAACGACCAGGTGCGGGTGTATACCGGCGCGGACGCCTGGGGTAAGGACGCGGTAGAAGCGGTAAATCTGGCCCGTAAGTGGGTGGGGAGGTAGGAGCCATGTTACCCGAGAATTGGAGCCGCATGAGCCCGGAGGAAAAGTTCCAGGCCCGTGTACAGGCCTGGCTGGAAGCCAAAGACATTCCCTTCCCCAGCGAAGAGGTCAGGGCCCTCTACCGGCAACGGGTGCAAAGGTTGGTCGACGCCATCCAGCTGAAGCGGCCCGACCGCGTGCCGGTCACCCTTATGGTGGGCTTCTTCCCGCCTAAGTACGCCGGCATTACCGCCCAGGAAGCCATGTACGACTACGGCAAGCTGGCGGAAGCCTTTAAGAAGTTTAACCGCGAGTTTGCTACCGACACCCTCACTACCTGCGTGCTGATCGGCGCCGGCAAAGCCTTCGAAATCCTCGACCTTCAGCTCTATCACTGGCCCGGTCACGGCACCCCGCCGGACACGCCCTATCAGTGCGTAGAGAAGGAATACATGCGCGAAGACGAGTACGACCTGTTCATCCGCGACCCTTCGGACTACTGGCTGCGGTTCTACCTGCCGCGCATCTTCGGCGCTCTCAAGCCCTGGAGCATGATGCTGCCGGTCACCGATCTCATGGAGCTGCCCTTCATGGGGCCCTACCTGGTGATGATAGGGCTGCCGGAAGTGCAGCAGGCCTTTGAAAAGCTGCTCGAGGCCGGTCGCGCCGCGCTCGAGTGGATCCAGGCGGCCGGGGCGGTGGACGCAGAAAACACCGCCACTTTGGGCCTGCCCGGGCTGTTCGGCGGGTTCACCAAAGCTCCTTTCGACACTCTGGGCGACACCCTGCGGGGCACCCGGGGTATAATGCTGGATATGTACCGCCGGCCGGAAAAGGTGCTGGCCGCCCTGGAGCGGCTGGTGCCCATAGCCATCGACATGGGCCTGCATAGCTCTCAGTTCGGAGGTAGCCCCTGCATTTTCATTCCCATTCATAAGGGCGCGGACGGGTTCATTTCCCGGGAGGCCTTTGCCAAGTTCTATTGGCCCAGCTTTAAGGCGGTGCTGCTGGGGCTGATCAACGAAGGGTTGGTGCCGCTGGTCTTCGTGGAGGGCAGCTACAACCAGCGGTTGGACTTCCTGGCCGATCCGGATCTGCCCCCCGGCAAGGTTATGTGGCTGTTTGACCAGACCGACATGCTTAAGGCCAAGGAAGTGTTAGGGGGCAAGGCCTGCATTGCCGGGAACGTGCCTCTGGCTCTACTTAAGGTGGGGACGCCGGAGGACGTGAGGCGTTACGTGAAAGAGCTTATCGAGGGGGTGGCCCAGGACGGAGGTTTCATCCTGTCTAACGGCGGGGTACTGGACGACATTAAGCCGGAGAACCTGCGGGCGATGATCGACGCAGCGTTGGAGTATGGCCGGTATTGATCGGGCGTTCAAGCCAGTATTGGGAGGAGGAGGTTCGGGCATGCGTAAGTGTCGGTTGGGCTGGGTAGCCATAGTGGTAAGCGTGCTGTTAGTGGCGGCTTTGGTGGCCGGCTGTGCCAAGAAGGAGGCTTCCGCCCCTTCAGGAGGGGCGGCTCAGCCCGCGGCCAGCAAGCCGGCTAAGGATAAGATTGTGATCGGGCAGGCCATTTCGCTTTCTGGTCCCATGGCCATGGGCGTGGCTACCACCAGCGGCCCGGTGTACGAGATGTGGGTCAAAGAGGTGAACGCCCAGGGTGGAATATACGTCAAGGAGTACGGGAAAAAGCTGCCCATCGAGTACATCAAGTACGATGATAAGTCCGATTTGGGTACTATGACCAAACTCTTGGAGAAGCTGATCCTGGAGGACAAGGTGGACTTTGTGCTGCCCCCGTGGAGCACCGGCTTCCTCTACGCTGCCGCCCCCATCGCTAACAAGCACCAGTATATCTTGATCGGCGGGCCCGGCGGCGCGGTAAAACTGGAGGAAATCATGCCGCAGTTGCCCTACGTATTCCAGGTTTTGAATTACTCCAGGAGCCAGATGCCGGTATTGGCGCAGATTCTCAATGAGCTAGGGATAAAGACCGTGGCCGTAGTGCATCACGAGGACCTGCACGGCGTCGAGTATAAGGAAGTTGGGGTTCCAGAGTTGCAGAAGGCCGGGCTGGAAATCAAAATGGTTAAGAGCTTCCCCCTGGGTACCAAGGACTTGTCTCCGCTGCTGAAGGAGGCCAAGTCTCTAGGTGCCGAAGCCTTTGTCGCTTTCTGCTACCCGGAGGAAACCATGCTGCTCACCCAGCAGGCCATGGAGCTGGGCATTAACTTCAAGGCCTTCTTCTGCACCGTCGGGCCCTACGCTCCCACCTACCGGGATGCCTTTGGTGCCGAGGCGGTAGAGGGCGTAATGGGCGGCGGCGCCTGGAACGAGAAAAGCAGTCCGGGCGCCAAGGAATTCGTGGAACTGTACAAGAAACACTTCAACAAGGAACCGGACGACTACTGGGGTCAGCTCTACTATTACTCCTCCCTGCAACACTTCCAGCAAGCCATTGAGGAAGCGGGCACCCTGGACCAGGCCAAGATACGAGACGTAATGGCCAGCAAGACCTACGACACCTTCGTGGGACCGTTCAAGTATGATCCCGACCGCTTCTTCCGTGGGCACCTGGGCCAGATCGGCCAGTGGCAGAAGGGCCACTGGGAAGTGGTGGATCCGGGCAAGAACCGCACGGCTCCGCCCATCCTGAAGCCCGATTGGCCGAAGAAGAAGTAACCAGGCAGTTTGTGAGTAATGCTGTTGAAACCAACGGGCCGCCCGTACGAGGTTAGAGGTAGTAACCGCTGCCTTACCTCGAGGCGGGCGGCCTCGTGGTGACTACGGTTGGTTATTTTATCCAAATATTTCTAAGAGGACGGGAGCTATGGCCATGCTGGTTACGGCGCTAGACATCATCGTGGGCGGCGTACTCCTGGGCGGGATATATGCTTTAATTGCCGTGGGTCTGAGTTTGCAGTACGGTGTAGCCCGGGTACTGAACGTGGCTCACGGCGAGTATATCATGCTCGGAGCCTTTATTACCTGGGCTTTATATACCGGCGCGGGCGTAAATCCCCTGGCTTGTCTGGTGGTGTGTGGCCCGCTAATTCTGATCCTGGGTTATTTTCTCCACAAGACGGTGTACCGTCGATTGCGAATTCTGTCTCCGTCGGTAGAGGCCTTCGAGGGTAGTTCCATGCTGGCCTCATTCGGCCTGCTTTATGTAATTCAAAATATAGCCATCCTCATCTGGGGTGCGGACATTCGCGGATACTCTTACCTGGCCACGCCGGTCAACATTGGGGGCGCGGTGTTTGCGGCCAACCGTTTGGTCATGCTGGCTTTTGCCCTGGGCATAGGCATAGGGTTTTACCTCTTCCTTTCCCGCACCCGCATCGGCAAGGCCATCCGCGCCGCCGCCCAAGATGCTGCGGCTGCGGGGATGATGGGGGTTAATATCGACCAGGTGCTGGCCCTGTGCTTCGGTTTGGGGGCCCTGCTGGCGGCCGTGGCCGGCGCCCTGCTCAGCATGTCCTACAGCCTTCACGCTACCATGGGATTTGAATACACCATAATCGCCATCATCATCGTGGCCCTGGGTGGATTGGGTAGCATTCCGGGAAGCTTTGTGGGCGGGTTCCTGCTCGGAATCATCGGGACCGTCGTCACCCATTTCGAGCCCGGGCTGGCCATGGTGGCCTATTACCTGCTGTTCATGGCCCTACTGCTGATTAAACCTACTGGCATCATGGGGAGGTAAGCGGATGAACCAGTCGGTGTTAGTACCGAAGCCCGCCAGTGCACGAGGATGGCTGCAGGGGGCGTTACTGGGTGCGGCTGCCGCAGTACTGGCGGCGGTGCCGCTGTTCGGTGGCAAGTACACGGCGGTGTTTCTCAGCAACGTCTACATGTATGTGGTCCTAACGGTGAGCTGGATAATCTTTTCCGGAGCCACCCGCTATGTCTCCTTGGCCTCGGCGGCCTTTTTCGGTATCGGGGTTTATACCGCGGCCCTGTTGGGAATGAAGGTGCCGATTGTCGAGGCCCTGCTGGTGGGTGGACTGATCAGTTTCGCCTTTGCCCTGTTGGTGGGCGGCATTACCCTGCGGTTGCGGGGCGTCTACTTTGCCATGTTCACGTTAGGGTTAGTACAGTTTGTAGCCACGCTGTTGCGGTGGCTGGAAGTGCATTTCTCCGGCCGGGTGGGACGTCTGGTGCCCTACTTGGACTACATGACCGTTTACTACCTGATGTACGTCATTCTACTGGCGGTGCTGGTTACCAATTTCGTAATCAGTCGGTCTCGATTCGGATTGGCCCTACGCAGCATTGGCGAGTGCGAAGAGGCGGCCGAACACGTGGGGATCAACACTACCTGGACCAAGGTTATGGCTTTTGCCATTAGTGCCTTCTTTATGGGCGCCTCAGGGGTGGTTATGGCCAGTCGCTGGACCTATATCGACCCCACCATTGCTTTTAATCTTCAGCTTACCTTTATGCCGGTACTTATGGCCGTCTTCGGCGGCATGGGACAGCTTTACGGCCCCGTGGTGGGGGCGGCGGTGTTTACCTACCTGGAGGACTTCTTGATCACTCGGCTTCCCTATTTCTACATGTTAATTTTCGGTAGCGTGATGGTGGCTACCGTGCTTTACCTGCCCGACGGGTTGGTCGGTCTGATACAAAAATGGCAGAAGCGAGGTCCGGAAAGGTAGTATGCGGATTCTAGAAATCGAAGACCTAACCAAGCGCTTTGGAGGCCTGGTGGCAGTTAACAATCTGAGCCTTCACGTGGAGGAGGGCGAAATAGTAGGCCTTATCGGGCCCAACGGAGCGGGAAAAACCACGGTATTCAATTTGGTGTCCGGCGCTTTGGTACCCGATGAGGGAAGGATTAGGTTCAAAGGCCGCGAGATAGGCGGCCGCAAGCCGCATCAGATCTGTCGGCTCGGGGTGGCCCGAACTTTTCAGTCGGTGAGAATCTTTCCCAACCTTACGGTGTACGAGAATGTGCTGACCGGGTGCGTGTTCGGAGCTGCGGGCCGGGTGGCCCACTCCGAGGTGGCCAGGGAGGTAGAAGCAGCCTTAGAATTCGTGGGGCTGGACCGAATGGCCGCGGCCCCGGCGCGAGACCTAACCCTGGTCAATCAGAAGCGTCTGGAGGTGGCGCGGGCCCTGGCCTGCCGACCGGAGTTGCTGCTTCTGGATGAGATGATGGCCGGGCTTAATCCGGCTGAGGTAGGTGAGGCCATGGAGTTGATCGGCCGTATAAGAGAGCGGGGGATTACCGTCGTAATGATCGAGCACGTGATGAAGGCCATTATGACCGTGTGTCACCGCATCGTGGTACTGCATCACGGCGAGAAGATCGCCGAGGGTAAGCCAGAGGAAGTCGCTCAAAACCGGCAGGTCATAGAGGTATATCTGGGAGAGTGAGGTACTATGCTAGAGGTCTTGAATGTCCAGGCCGCCTATGGCAAGGTCAAGGTTCTGTGGGACGTTTCGCTACGGGTGGAAGAGGGCGAGATAGTAGCGCTGGTGGGGGCCAATGGCGCCGGCAAGACCACCCTTCTAAATACCATCTCCGGCTTTCTGCCTCCCAGCGCCGGGGAAGTAGTGTTTATGGGCAACAAGATTACCGGGGCGCCGCCTCACCAGGTGGTGGAAATGGGTATTGCCTACGTGCCCGAGGGCGGGCGGGTTTTCCCGGACATGACCGTGAGGGAGAACTTGGATTTGGGGGCCTATAATCCCAGAGCTTGGAAAAGGCGGCAAGAGTGTCTGGAGCAGGTTTACCGCCTGTTTCCGCGGCTCAAAGAGAGGCAGAACCAACTGGCCAGAACCCTGAGCGGTGGAGAGCGGCAGATGCTGGCCATGGCCCGGGGGCTTATGGCCTGTCCGAAGCTTTGCATCGTGGATGAGATGTCCTACGGCTTGGCGCCAAAGGTGGTTTCCGAGGTCTTCGGGTTGATAAAGACGCTACGGGACCAGGGAATCACCGTATTGTTGATCGAGCAGAACGTGCGTCAGGCGCTAGAGATTGCCGACCGGGCCTACGTGCTGGAGAACGGTCGGGTGGTACTTCAAGGAACCGGGCAGGAACTCCTGGGAAGTGATTACGTAAGGAAGGCTTACCTGGGGGTATAGTCGTAAGGAAAAGCCTGTATACTGCAGAAACGGCTGGCCAACGGCAGTGTATACAGAATATACACTGCCGTTTCGTTTTGCCAGCCAGAGAAAATCCCCCCTCCGAGGGGGTAAGAAGGGGTTGAAACAGGTTACGGTCAGGATAATGTCTGTATACTCTGGATATAATGCGGCGAAGCATGAACTTTGGCAGGGCGAGGAGCCCAAGACGTTCTGACGATTGAGACCGTTTGGCAGTCTGGCATGATGGTTGCGTAACAAGACCGGCCGTAAGACCGGGCGGCTACTCCGCCGACCGTTGGAGATAGGATTAGGAGGTTGCTAGGGTGGACTTTCGGTTGGATGAGGAACAGGAGAGCATTCGCCGAACGGTACGCCGAATAATGACGGAGAAGGTGGCTCCACGCGCCAAGGCAATCGATGAGGAAGAACAATTCCCGTGGGATGTAAAGGAATTGTTTGCCGAAAACGGTATCTTCGCCTTGGCGGTTCCTCCGGAATACGGCGGAATCGACGGGCGCCTTACTACTTATTGCGCGGCCATGGAAGAAGTAGCGCGGGTTTGCGCTTCCAGCTCCATGATCTTGGGCAACCAGTCGTTGGGATCGATTCCCATTATCGTGGCCGGCAATGAGGAGCAGAAGAGAAAGTATTTGCCCCCGATAGCCGAAGGAGAAATCCTTCCCGCCTTCGCCCTTACCGAGCCCAATGCCGGGTCGGACATCGCCTCCATGCAAACCCGAGCTATACCCGACGGGGACGGATACGTAATCACCGGTACAAAAACCTTCATTACCAATGCCCCGGTGGCCGACCTGTTCACCGTCTTCGCCAAAGTACCTACTCAGGCGGGTGACCAGATTTCGGCCTTCCTGGTAGAGAGAGGTACGCCGGGTCTATCCACGGGCAAGGTGGAAAAAAAGATGGGGCTCAGGGGCTCGCCCACGGGCGAGGTAGTCCTGGACGGAGTGCGGGTGGGGGCGGATAAGTTGTTGGGGAAAATAGGCGACGGGTTTAGGATTGCCATGAAGTCTCTCGACAAAGGCCGTATCGGGACCGCCTTCCAGGCCATTGGGTTGGCCCAAGGTGCTCTGGAGGCAGCCGTAGATTACGCGTGTACGCGGGTTCAATTCGGCGTCCCGATAATCGAGCACCAGGGAATTCAGTTCTTGCTGGCAGACATGGAGACCAAGGTGCAGACCGCCCGTTGGCTGGGGTACTACGCTGCCTGGAAATACGACCGTCAGGATCCGGACGTCAGCAGGTACTCGGCCATGGCCAAGCTCTGGGCTACGGACATGGTGATGGATGTCACCCGCGATGCGGTGCAGGTATTCGGCGGGTACGGCTACACCCGCGAATATCCGGTAGAACGAATGATGCGGGATGCTAAGATATTCGCTATCTTCGAAGGCACCAACCAGATTCAGCGGATTGTGATCGCTCGAGCCTTGGCGGCCGGCAGGCGTCGGTAGCCCGAGAGGTTTCTGGTGGCCTGCCGTGGTCGTGGGCTCTGCCGGTATCAACCGCCGGACCCGCCAGGCCCAGCGCTGGCCTCGCGGGCCCGGCGGCCGGTAGGTTTGACGTCGTGGGGGCGGTTCCGGGCGTACAGTGTCTGACTCCACTTGTGCCCGGCAAGGTCCGCGCCCGGCGAGTTCTACAAAGGGCTAGCGGAGTTCAGGCCTACTTCCAGGAAATGCGAACACAGGATAATAGCGTTTGTTAAGACGGGCCAGGAGAAACATCGGGAGCGCCGTGCTTGTTGTTGCGGGAGCCAAAAGGCAAGTCCTCAGAAAGAAGAAAGGCATAAAGACAAGAGAATTACAAAAGTATTACTGAAGACGATTTTGGACGACATCGCTAAACAAATTGTTTTTGACAAAATTGATAAGGGGATAGTTTACTTGGTATAACTAGAGCTAATGGGGGTGGGAATGACAAAAACATGGGTGAGAAACCCCGAGGCCAGGAATGACATTCAGGAAGGAGGGCGGTCGGTGGTGATTCTGAGGCAAGGTAGAGTAAGGATAGTGGTAGCACTTTGTGTGGCTTTAGTCGCGTTGATATCGTTGAGTCTGACCGGATGCGGCGGCGGCAAGCAGGAGGCAGCCCCGTCATCCGGACAAGCGGAGCCCATTGTCATGGGCGTAGTCACCGCCTTGGGCTCGAGTGAGGGCCGAGACGGCCTAAGGGCGGTGCAGTTGGCCGCGGAGGAGATCAATGCCAAAGGCGGAGTTTCGGTCGGGGGAACCAAGCGGCCCATCGAAATAGTGTCCATTGACACCCGGGAGCATGAAGCCGGCGTTCCGGTACACGATGCTCTCGCGGCTCTGGAAAAGCTCATTACCGAGAAGAAGCCTCACGTGATTGTTTCGGGAGCATTCCGCTCCGAGGTCCTGCTGGCCTCAATGGATCTAATTCCTAAGTACAAGATTCCGTACATTATCAACATCGCCAAGAGCACCAAGTTTGAGGAAAAGGTTCTGTCGGAACCCGACAAGGGCAAGTATTTCTTCCGCCTGGCCAGTAACTCCGCTCACACGGCGCAGTATATGTCCGGTCTGCTGGACCAGATCAAGCAGCAGTTCGGCTTTGACCGAGCCTATCTGGTCATTCAGGATACCCTTTGGGCTCAGGGTACCGGAAAGGCAGTGGAAAGCAAGCTAAAGGAGCAAGGGTGGACTGTGGTAGGGTACGACGCCTATCCGGTGGGCGCTTCGGACTTCTCCGCCTCACTCTCCAAGGCAATGCAGGGGAAGGCTCAGGTGATAGTTCCGGTATTCGACATGCCTCAATGTGCCATCCTGGTCAAACAGGCGCGGGCCATGAAAGTTCCGGCGTTGATCGTGGGGCGCCTGGCGCCGCTGGTGCCTCAGGAGGCCTGGGACGTTTTTGAGGGCCAGATCGAGGGTGTGGTGTGCTCGGTGGACGATTACGGTGCCGTGCCGGTGAAGGCCATACCCAAGTCTCTTGCCTTTGTGGAGAGCTTCGCCAAGAAGTACGGCCAAGACCAGGCTCGGAAGCTGATAGATCACGGCGTGGGCGCCTCTTATGATGCGGTCTACCTGGTGTCGGCGGCCATAGAACGCGCTGGCTCGCTCGACCCCGATGCCATTGTTGCGGAACTGGAGAAGATGGAAATGGAGGGCACCGTAGGCAAGATAAAGTTCGGCAAGGATCACCAAGCGATATACGCCATGGATCCCAAGGAGGGCGCGCTCGCCGGAGCGTTCCAGTGGAAGGCTCCCGGAGTCCGGGTGCCGGTATTCCCGCCGGCGGTGGCCGAAGGGCAGATCGAGTTGCCGAGTTACATGAAGTAGGGGTAGCGGCGGCGAGCCGGCCCCTTCGGGCGGCCGGCTCGCGATGACCAGGCTTTTGTGGGGGAGGCGAAGAGGTCGGCATGATCGAAAGCGCGTTAGTCTACGGCCTGGTAAACAGTTTGGTCATATTACTAACCGCTCTGGGATTTAGCCTGGTATTCGGGCTTAGTGGCATTGCCAATCTGGCGCACGGGGGTCTTTACATCATAGCCGGGTATCTGACCTGGATACTGCTCAATCGCCTTCATCTGCCGTTGGGCTTGTCAATTCTGCTCGCCATTGTAGTGGTGGCCCTGTGCGGTGGCCTGCTCTACCGAGGGGTAATTCAGCCGATCAAGGGCACCACCTGGTCCGAGGTAGTTTCTACTTACGGAATCTTAGTGTGCATCGTGGAGTTCTTTCGCTGGCGCGGCTTCATTACGTACGAATTTAGCCTTCCTCCGTTTTTCAAGGGAGGCTTGGAAGTACTTGGGGTTTCTCTTGACTATCAACGGGTAGCGGTAGTAGTTCTGGGAGCGCTGCTTCTCCTGGGCCTCTACCTTTTCTCCCACTATAACCGGGTAGGGCTGGCATTGCGCGGTATGGCTCAGGACGAACTGACCGCCCTCAGTTTGGGCATCGAGCCCAACTGGACTGCCACCATCAGTATGGCCCTAGGGGGGGCACTGGCGGCAATGGCTGCCGTGACCCTGCTTCCGCTAGGGTTGATCACTGTCAACCTGGGATATGACATCCTGGTGGTGGCTCTGGCGGTATCGGTGCTGGGAGGCCTGGAGAGCCTGGCCGGACTGGCGTTGGCCAGCTTGATTCTTGGATACGCCCAGATATTGGTTTCGACCTTTGTAGGCAGCCACTGGATTGAGATAGTGTACCTGGTGGCGATCATTGGGGTACTTATCTTCAAACCCTCCGGCCTACTGGGCAAATTTAAAGAACTAGAGGAGAGGGTTTAAATTGCGGCACCAAGGTTACCGAAAGGAAAGGCTCGACCGAGGCATTAAGGTCAGAACGGAGGACGTCTACGCGCTGGCCTCACTTAAGGATATGGCCTACGCCGTGGGTCCCCGAACCCTGGCGGTGGCGGCGTTGCTGGTGACTCCCCTCCTCGAGCCTCTGCTGGGAATCTACTGGATGAAAGTCTTTCTTATTACTCTGGTGATTGCCCTGTTGGCCGTGAGTTGGGATGTGCTGGCAGTAGCCGGTCTACCCTCTCTGGGGCAGGCGCTGTTCTTCGGGGTGGGAGCGTACATCACCGGGTACCTCAACCACCGGTTCGGCTGGCCGCCGGCGCTCTGCATTCCGGTGGCCACCCTCGCGGGGGCCCTCCTCTGCACGGTGATGCTCATCCCGGTGCTGCGGCTGCGGGGTATTTACTTCGGCTTAATCACCCTAGCGCTTCCCTTGGTCTTCTCCCGGCTTATCGAAGCTACCAAGATACTAGGAGGAACCGAGGGCCTTAGCGGACTAGATCCGCTACCCAACTTCAAGCTGGAGCTGTATATAGCCATAGTGGCCGTGCTGGTCTTTGCCTTTGTCTACCGTCAGCTAATGGAATCCGACTACGGTGCCGTGCTGCACGGAATCAACGCCAACGACCGCGTGGTACTAGCGTCGGGAATCAGCCTGACGCGCTTCAAGATCGAAGCCGTGTTTCTGGCGGCCCTGCCCGGCACCTTCGCCGGCACCATCCTTACCCACCATTATCAGTTCGTGGGCATGCCGGCCTTTGCCATGGAGTATTCTCTTCTTCCCCTGGCCAGCGCCGTGGTTGGCGGCACCGGAACGTTGGTGGGGCCGGTAATCGGGGCGTTCATCCTAACCCCCCTGTCGGAAGTGCTGAGGGCTTTTGGTACCCTTCGCATGGTGGTCTACGCCATCCTTCTGGTGGTGTTCTCGGTAGGGATCCCTGAAGGCCTCCTCCGCTATGTGCAGCGTCGCTACTACCAGTTCGAGCGTATAGTCCCGGTACAGGAGGTGGAATGGTCGGATGGATCAGGCGCCCATCTTACAGGTCCACGAAGTGCGTAAGTCTTTTGGCGGGGTGAGGGCGGTAGACGGGGTTTCCTTTGAGCTCCGGCCGGGCGAGGCCGTGGGTATTATCGGACCTAACGGATCCGGCAAGACCACCCTGGTAAATCTCATTACCGGGTTCGTGCGGGTTACTTCCGGTCGGATCTATTTCAAAGGGACCGACGTCACCGGAATGTCTCCCGACCGACGGGTGGCTCTGGGGATGGCCCGCACCTTCCAGATGGCGAAGCCCTTCTATCACCTGCCGGCCTACAAGAACCTGATTGTACCTCTGTACTCTCCCCGCGCCAGCAAGCTAAAGGGCGGAAACTACGGGCACCGGGGGGAGACGGCCATCCGGCTGCTGGAGGAAGTGGGGTTTGACCGAGACTCCCGGGTGCCGGAGAAGCCGGCCGGGAGCCTTCCTCACGGGTACATCAAAAGGCTGGAACTGGCGCGGTGCCTGGCCCTGGAACCGGATCTGATCATTCTAGACGAGTTGTTCTCCGGCATGACCGTATCGGAGGTAGCGAGCGTAATCCCCCTGATCGAGCGCCTGCGAAGAGAGGGGCGCACGGTGCTAATGGTGGAACACCGCTTGAAGGAGCTCTTCCAGGTGGTGAGCCGGGTTATAGTACTGAATTTCGGTAAGAAGATTGCCGAGGGAAGTCCGGAGGAAGTAATGAAGCAGGATCAGGTGCGCGAGGCCTACATGGGAAGTGAGGTGGGGCTCGATGCTTGAGGCCAGGAACCTCACTGTCTTCTACGAGAACGCTCTGGCCCTTAACCGGATCAGCCTGTCAGTTGCTCGCGGCGAAGTAGTGGGGGTGTTTGGGCCCAACGGCGCCGGGAAGAGCACGTTGATGCAGGTCATCTCCGGACTGTTGCACTACTTGAGCTATCGGGAACAGCGAAGGGGCGGCGAGCGCATTACCACGTACGGAGAGCTTAAGTTTGAAGGCGAGGATATTCTGCACGCACCGGCGGTGTACCGGGTCAAGCGAGGCGTGGTGCTATGTCGGGAGAGGCACCCGGTATTCCGCGAGAGCAGTGTCTTGGAGAATCTCAAGATCAGCGGGTATCTGCAGAAACGCTCGGTGATCCACGAACGGATTGAGCTGGTGTTTTCCTTGTTTCCCAAGCTAAAGGAAATGAAGGGCAGAAGGGCGGGCATGCTTAGCGGCGGTGAGCAACAGATGCTGGCCATTGGTATGGCCCTGGTGGCCGGTCCCAGGCTTCTCTTGCTGGACGAGCCCCTGCTGGGGTTGAGCCCGGCCGTTCAGAGCGAGGTAGTTAAGGGGATCGAGAAGATCAGGCATCAGGGGATTACGGTGCTGGTGACGGAACAGTACGCACGCCCGGTAATGCGAGTGATCGATCGTGGGTACGTGATTGAAAACGGCAACCTGGTGCTTACCGGTACCCGTGACGAACTGCTGGATAACCCGCAGGTGAAAGCGGCTTACCTTGGGTGGTAGAGGGGAGGCTGGTGTGGAAATGGCTGCTACATCCGTCTATGAGGCTTTCGAAGAAGTAGTTGTGGGTAACCCCCGTAAGGCGGCACTGGTATACCTCGGAGAGGTCTTTACCTACGGCGACGTTATGGCTTTGTGTTCCGCTCTGGCCAAGGCATTGGTCGAGTTGGGGCTGCGGCCGCAGGATCGGGCGGTGATATACCTTCCTACCAGTCCCCAGTGGGTGATCATCTGGCTGGCGCTTCAAAGAATAGGGGCGGTAGCGGTGCCGGTGCACCATTATTATAACTACCGAGAACTAGAGTATATAGTACTGGATAGTCAGGCCAAGCTCATCTTCTGCGACGATACCAACTACGGTTACGTGGCTCGGATCCTCGGAGAAACCGGTTCCGTGAAGGTAATCGTCTCTAATCTGGCCGACCTTCTGCCCTGGTGGAAGCGGAGTCTGGGGCGGCTGGTAGACCGGTTGCCTACCGGAAGGGTGGCGCTTCAAACTAATGTCCTCCGCTTGCGAGACCTAATCCGTTGGAAACCTGAGATCGGCCGGTTCGCTGCCGAAAGTGCCTCCGCGGCTCAAGACCTGGCCGAGATAATCTATACCGACGGAACCACAGGTTTCCCAAAGGGAGTGCCGGTTACCCATGCGCTCTTGTTACGCAGTATGTACGCGCAGAGGCAAGCAAGCGAGCCCATAATTCCAAAAGGAAAGGATACGGTAATCCAGGGAACGCCCCTTTGCCACGTACTCGGCCAGGTGGCCGGTCTGGGCACGCTTCTGGCCGGAGATACTTTGGTCTTGTTACCCCGCATGAACTTAGATGCCCTGTTGGATCACATAGTTCGGTACCGGGCAACTACCATTTTCGGTACCCCTACGCTTTTCCAAATGATTCTGCGGCACGAGAGACGGGAGCAGTACGATCTCGGGTCTCTTCAATTCTGTTTCTCCAGCGGGGATGTGCTTCCCGCCGAACTGCAACGGGAATGGCAGGAAAAGGTCGGTCGCCCGCTTTATCAAGGTTACGGTACTACCGAGGCCTGCGGACCCATTTCCCTGACCCCTCTCGGCGAGGAGGGGCCGGAGGCCGGCATCGGCCGAGTGCTGCCCTACTGGGAGGCTAGGGTCGTAGACCCGGACACCTTGGCACCCGTAGGGCCTGGTGAGGTAGGGGAACTGCTGGTACGGTCTGATCCTATGGTGACCGCGTACTGGAACAAAGCGGAGGAAACCGCTGAGCAGTTCATCACTGTAGGTGACAGGCTGTGGTACCGGACGGGGGACCTGATCACCATGGACCGCGAGGGCCGACTGTTTTTCGTGGACCGCTCGGTGGACCTTATCAAGCATAAGGGGTACCGAATTGCCCCCTCAAAAATAGAACGCGTACTTCAGGAGCATCCTTCGGTAGCTATGGTTTGCGTAGTAGGGGTGCCGGCGGCCGAACTTGGAGAAACAATAAAAGCTTTCGTGGTGCTGAAAGGAGGGGCTCGGGGCACTACGGCCTACGATCTGGTTCGCTGGTGCCGGGAAAGGTTAGCGCCATTTGAGGTCCCCCAGTATGTGGAGTTCCGCGACAGCCTGCCCAAGTCTAAGACCGGCAAGCTTCTCCGGCGGGAGTTAAGGTCGGAGGAACGACGCAAGCTACAGGCCTCTTAGGGGGCTGAATCTCGCTAGCTTGCGCCCCGCCCACTGCCATGCCAAACCATTATGGCCTTTGGTCTTCGGTCGGGCCTCCTGAGCGTATTTGCTGCAGGGGGCCCGATCCGCTCTGGGGGTGGAATTGGCGGAAGGGGTTGTTGCCGCCAACCGCGAATCCAAGAACCTGGACCGGGCTAATGGTCCAGCTAGAATCGGTCTAGGAAAGGAGATCCGCGCATGCAAGCTTTTCCCTGGTGGTCGGAAGAGCACCGACGGCTCAAGGAGGAGATAAGGCGGGTAGTGGACGGTCTGGTTCCAAGGGCGGAGGAGGCCTGGTGGAAACGGGAGTTTCCCTGGGACTTGGTGCGGGTTCTGGCCGACGGCGGCTATTTTGGGGTCGGAATTCCCAAGGAATACGGAGGTAGAGGCTTGGGAGTTGTCGGCACGGCCATCGTGGGAGAGGAAGTCTTTCGTCTTCCCGGCGTGGGCATGGGCGCTTTTGGCGCCAGCATGCTGGGAGGAGTGCACCAGATATACAAGTTCGGTACCCAGGAGCAGAGGAAGCGTTTCCTTGGCCGCGTAGCCAAAGGAGAGTTGGGGGCGGTGGCGGCAACCGAGCCCTTTGCCGGCACCGACGTAGCGGGCATGGAAACCGTGGCTCGGCGCGACGGCAAGTACTACGTAATTACCGGCAAGAAGCGGTTTATTACCGGCGCCGGAGTGGCCAGCCGCTACATGTTGTACGCTCGCACCAGTGACGATCCGGAAGACGTGCGGCACTACCGACACCTTACCGGTTTCATAGTTGAAAGGGGCATGGACGGCTTTCGAGTAGAGAGGATAAACGAACTAATCGGCGTGGACAACATGTATAACGGTTCGCTACACCTAGAAGAAGTACGGGTCCCGGTAGAAAACCGCATCGGCGAAGAGGGTCAGGGCTGGCAACTAATGGTTACCGGATTTAACTACGAGCGGGTCTTGTGCGCCGTGCAGGCGGCCTGCCTGATCCGCGAGTGTCTGCGGGTAGTGGTACCCTATGGCCGCCGCCGTATACAGTTCGGGCGGCCTACGCTGGAGTTGCCGACCAACCAAATGAAGGTAGCAGATATGTTGGCCAAGCTCAGGCTAGCAAGATTGTCCGCCCATTACGCCGCTTATCTCTTGGACTTGGACTGGGAGGCGGCGGTGGACTGCTCGGTGAGTAAGTTGGCCAGCACCGAAATGCTGACTCAGGTGGCCTTGGAGGCGGTTCAGGTGATGGGAGGAGACGGGGTTACGAGGTTTTATCCCTTGGAGAGGGTGCTCCGAGAGGCCAAGATCCACGAAATCGCCGGCGGCACCTCCGAGGCCATGAAGCTACTCATCTTAAGACTGGGGCTCAAGGAGGTGGCGGATGAGTTGGTAATGTCCTACCGGGTGCGGCATCCAGAGTTACGGGTTCCCGTTCCGGCCCCTAAGCCTTCGGAAACCAGGGGAGAAATTAGCGAGGAGGCGGTGTTGAGAGTTCTGGCGGACGATTACACCGTCAATCCCGGGCTCTATATGACCCCGGCCGATTTATGTTGGCGGCTGGGAGTGGCGGAAGGGGACTGGCCCAGAGTTGAGGGTGCGTTGTTAGCGCTGGAGCAAAAGGGGTGGGCGAAAATCTACCGAAAGGAAGGACGCACGGAGCTGGCCAAGGCTACTTACGAGGGCTTGAGAAAGGCCTACCCCTTCGAATACTACCGGTGGATGCCCAGGTGGGCCGATGAGAATAACGTGTTCTAGACAGCGACCGGGGCAGAGGGTTGCCTAATGCCCTGCCAATATTGGCCTTTTCTTCGGGGGACCTTGTTCCCCGTATTTTTTTGGGCTATATTCTTGGGCTATGTTTTTCGCTTTGTCACTGTAGTAGGGGAATCAGACAAATGGGTGATTGTTGTTCTAAGATAGTAACAAATCCAACGTTACGTACGGACCGCGTTCGGGTGGTTGAGCGTCGAAAGGGAGGTTCGGTAGGCCAATGTTAACCGCTGCGGAGGTAAAGGAGTACGCGGTACGTTGTGGGGCGGACCTGGTGGGAATCGGAGATATTCAGCGGTACGAAGGCGCCCCTCCCCAGTACGATCCGCGATACATTTTGCCGGAGGCCAAGGTAATAATCGGGTTTGGCTTTCGCATCCACCGGGGAGTATTCCGCGGAATTGAGGAAGGGACCTTCTTTGCCGGTTATCCGGGGATGGGCTATTCCAGTATTAACGACGTCTACGCGCCGATAGTGCTTCGCGAGGTAGCCAACCTGTTGGAAGACCACGGTTATGAAGCGGTAATGTACACTAATACCATGGTGCGCCCCGGCCTGGGTCAGGGGCGACCGGTGGCACCGGGCAAACCCCGGCCGGACATCTTCTTGCATTTTCGTATAGCCGCCTTTATTTGCGGCCTGGGGCAGATCGGGTACAACAAGTTATTGCTCACCAAGCGGTTCGGACCCAGGCAGCGTTTGGCCTTCATCATTACCGATGCCCCCTTGCAGCCGGATCCCCTGATTGAGGAGAGCATCTGCGACCGTTGCATGCTCTGCGTAAAGGAGTGCCCGGCCGGACTAATCAGCCCCGATAAGACCGAGAAAGTAACGGTAGCGGGCAGGGAAATAGAGTGGGGTCAACTGGATGAGCCGCGTTGTGCCCTCCTCAACTGGACGGGTACCCCGGAAACCAACCCCTTCTTGCCGCCGGATTTCGCCGAGTTGGTGGGCCGGGTGTTGCGCAAACCGCCCTACCCGTTGCTGGACCGGGGGTTGGCGGAGCTGATCCAGAAGATGCAAAAAGAAGAACCGGGCCGCATAGACGACTGGAGCCTGTACGTTATGGAAAAACTGCCCTACGCGCGGCGGTGCTACGAGGCTTTTCACTACCCGCCGGTTTTCTGCGGCGCTCGGGGTTGCATACGGGCCTGCATGATGCACCTAGAAGAGATCGGGAAGATAGAGAACACCTTCCAGGCTCCCTTCCGCCGGCGCCCCCCGTGGACTTTAGAAGGGTAGGCCCGGCGGGAGCGAGACGGTACACGCACCTTGAGCGCGCCACAATCCGAGGAGGGCGAGGAAAACCGTGCCAGGAGGGTACATGGGCAAACTGTTGTTCGTAGATCTGAGCGGGCGCCGGCTGTGGGAGGAGGCTTTAGACGAAGGCCTGGCGCGCTCTTTCCTCGGCGGCTACGGGCTGGGAGCCCGTCTCCTGTATCAAAGGCAGCGGGCGGGAGTAGACCCGCTGGGGCCGGAAAATATCTTGGGTTTCCTGACCGGGCCGCTAACCGGCACCCCGGCCACCTTCGGTTGTCGCTTCATCGCCGTGGGCAAATCGCCGCTTACCGGCGGTTGGGGGGATGCCAACTGCGGGGGGTTCTTCGGGCCGCACCTCAAGTTTGCGGGCTACGATGGCGTTTTTATCTCCGGGATCGCCGAGGCGCCGGTATATCTGCTGATTGAAGACGGTAAGGCGGAACTAAAAGACGCCTCGGAGCTATGGGGAAGGACCACCTACGAAACCGAGCGGTGGTTGCAGTCGCGGCACGGCCCGGCAGCCAAGGTGGTGTCTGTCGGCCCCGCGGGCGAGAACCAATGTTTGATAGCCGCCATGCTTCATCACCGCGGTTCGGCGGCCGCCCGTTCCGGGTTGGGAGCGGTAATGGGTTCCAAACGGGTTAAGGCGGTGGTGGTTAGGGGCAGCCGGCGGGTCCCGGTGGCCAGCGAGGAACAGGTTAGGAAGTTGAGAAGATGCCATCTGGCGGAAATGCAGGAACGTAAAGTGTTCTTCAACCACTTCCGGCGTTTCGGCACCAGTTCACACGCGGACACCTCCGCCCACCTAGGGGATTCGCCGGTCAAGAACTGGGGAGGGGTGGGGGTGGTGGATCTTCCCGATGTTAGCGGACTTAAGGGCGAGAGGTTTGCCTCTATGGTAAAGAACCGGGTAAGTTGCTGGCATTGTCCGGTGGGTTGCAAGGCCACGGTGAAGGCCGGAACGGAAGAGTACCTCTATCCGGAAGGAGTGCGTCGGCCGGAGTACGAGACTCAGGCGGCCTTCGGCGCCATGTGTCTTAACACCAACGCTCAGGCCATCGTAATGGCCAACCACCTTTGTAACGGTCTGGGCTTAGATACCATTTCCGCCGGCACCACTGTGGCCTTTGCCATGGAATGTTACGAGCACGGCCTTATTACCCGCTCGGACACGGATGGCTTAGAACTCATCTGGGGCAATCATCGGGCTATAGTTGCCCTGTTGGAGAAAATGGCGCGGCGGGAAGGTTTCGGCGCGGTCTTGGCGGACGGAGTGAAAAGGGCGGCAGAGAGAATCGGCAGAGGGGCGGAGCAGTTTGCGGTAGAGGTTGGGGGACAGGAGCCGGGGCTGCATGATCCCAAGTTCAAGTTCCCCCCCCTGGCGGATAAGGACCTGGCCGCAGTCTACAAGATGGATGCCACCCCGGGCCGACATACAGCGGCGTTCGGTCCCACCGGGTTCTTGGACCTGGTGTTGCAGGCGGCGGGCCTTTGCCTGCACAGCAAGTTGATGGTGGACGATCCGAAGGAATACCTGGTGAAGTTCCTCAACGCCGTTACCGGCTGGAACTATTCCCAAAAGGAATGGAGCCGAGTTGGGGAAAGAATCGCTACCATTCGCCACCTGTTCTCCCTTCGGGAGGGAGATAACCCGCTAGAGCGCAGGGTTCACTCCCGCATTATCGGCCGGCCACCTCAGAAGGAAGGCCCTTTGGCCGGGGTCTCGGTGGATCTGGAGGCCCAGGTCTACTGGGCCTTAGGGGCCTTGGACTGGGATCCGGTAACGGCCAAACCCAGCAAGAGTAAACTGCAGGACCTGGGGCTGGGGGACCTTATTGCCGATTTCTGGCCGGAATAATTTGCCGGGCTCGTACCTAGTATCACTTTACGGGTGCGAGCCAAGAAGCTATAATCAGATAGACATAATTGGTTAATCATTTTGGGAAAGGGGTGGTTGACTGAAAGCCGGATGAAGGGATGGCCGAGCGGTCGTTCCTTCTTTCACTTCTTTCAGTTATAGTGAAGGGGGACAGATTAATCCATGGCGTATTACATTTCGCGAACTTCGCCGATTCTGTTCGGTGCAGGCGCCGCCCAGGATACCGGAGCCAAAGTAAAGGAATTGGGCTGCAAACGGGTATTGTTGGTAACCGACCAGGGGATAAGGAAAGCGGGTATAGCCGATCGCGTACAGCGAAGCCTTGAAGGGGCCGGCTTGGAGGTAGTGGTTTACGACCGGGTGCCTCCCGACCCGCCAGACTATCTAATAGAAGAAGCGGCCGATTTGGCGCGGCGCGAAGCTATTGATGGTATAGTGGCGGTAGGCGGGGGAAGCGTGATGGATGCCGCCAAAGGGGTAAACGTGTTGCTCACAAACCCTCCGCCGATTTCTCAGTATTTTGGTGTCAACGCCGCGCCCAACCTCGGAAAGGTTTTGGTTCTTCTCCCCACCACTTCCGGAACCGGCAGCGAGGTAACGGCCATCGCCGTGGTTACCGATACCCAGAACCAGCGCAAAATCGGCGTAATCGGTCCCTACTGCTGTGCCACCCTGGCCATAGTAGATCCCGAACTGGCGGCGGGAATGCCGCCGGCGATAACCGCAGCCACCGGAATGGACGCCCTCGCGCATGCGGTGGAGGCAATTACCTCCGCGCTGGCCAATCCCATATCCGACGTTTTGGCCGAGCGAGCGGTAGGCTTGATTGCCCGCTACCTGCCGGCTGCGGTTCGTAATGGAGCGGATCTTGAGGCCCGGACGAACATGAGCTTGGCCGCCACCCTGGCCGGTATTGCCTTCAACGACGCTCTCCCCCATTTGGGACACGCCATTGCCCACGTGCTGGGGGCGAAGTTCCACATCCCCCACGGGGTGGGTTGCGCCGTAGTCCTGCCGGAGGTCATGGAATTTGCCGCCGAGGCGGTACCGGACAAGGTTAGGAGTGTGGGTCGGGCCCTGGGACTAGATTTGGCGCCTGACCTTTCCGCCGAGGAGGTGGGCCGGAAGGTAGGAGAGACCATACGTTCCCTTTCTCGGGAAGTAGGCATCCCCACCTTTGGAGAACTTAAACTGAATGAGGCGGCGCTATTAGAAGTAGTTCCCGCCATTTTGAAGGATGACACCGCCGCCTTCGCTCCCAAACCGCTGACGCCGGAAATAGTGAGCGCGGCCCTGCGCAAAGCCTACCAGAACTATGCTTGAGTTCGGCTAAGTTAACCATAATGGGAGGGGGAATAGCCGGGATGGGTGAGCTTAAAGGGGGGTACACGGGTAAGATCCTTCGGGTGGACCTCACCCGCAAGGAGTGGAAGGTAGAGGAACTAGACCCCAAACTGGCCAAGAACTTCATTGGAGGCGCCGGTCTGGGGATTAAACTCCTATACGATCTTCTGCCGGCGAGGACGGATCCGTTTTCGCCCGCCAACCCGCTCATTTTCGTCCCCGGCCCGCTGACCGGTACCGCGGCGCCTTGCGCCAGCCGTATGGCGGTGGTGACTCGATCCCCGCTTACCGGAGCGGTGGGCATGGCTCTTACCGGTGGACAGTTTCCGGCCGAGCTAAAATTTGCCGGCTACGACGCCCTGATCGTAGAGGGGCGGGCGGAAACGCCGGTTTACCTGCACATCAAGGACGGCGAGGTACGAATTCGCAGCGCCGAGCGCCTGTGGGGAATGCTCACCACCGATACTCAGTTGTTCGTTAAGGAGGAAGTGGGCGATCTCAACACCCGGGTGGCCTGTATTGGGCCGGCGGGCGAGAGGCTTTCCCGCATGGCGGCGATCATTAACGAGCGCCGCGCCGCCGGTCGCAAGGGAGTGGGGGCGGTGATGGGGAGCAAGAACCTCAAGGCCATCGCCGTCCGGGGGACGCAGGAAGTGCCCATATTCGACCGCGAGGGCTTCATGGCCGCGGTGCGCCACATGAACCGGCGGATGCGGGAAAGTCCTTCCCTGTATTCCGCCTTTGCCAAGGGAGGCACCTCCATAGCCGTGGACGCCACCTCGGTCTTGGGGATTCTGGCGGCCAAGAACTGGGCGGAAACCGGGGTTTTCAACCCCCTGGAAAAGGTCGGGTTCGAGGCTCACGACCGCTATACGGTGGACCGGGCCCACTGCTACGGCTGTCCGGTCGGCTGTAGCCAGGTGCGTATGGTGAAAGAAGGGGAATACGCCGGGTTCCTCACCGAAGGACCGGAGTTCGAGACTATCTACTCCCTGGGCACCAACGTAGGCGTGGACTACATCCCGGCCATCATCGCCGCCGACCGCTGGGCGGACGAATACGGCCTGGATAGCATGTCCGCCGGAGTGACCATCGCCTTTGCCATGGAGCTCTACGAGCGGGGCATTATCAGCCGCCAGGAGGTAGATGGGCTAGAGCTTAACTTCGGAAATCACCGGGCGGTAATGGAGATGCTGCGCAAGATGGCCTATCGGGAAGGCTTCGGGGACGTTCTGGCCGACGGCACGCGCCTGGCCTCGCAGCGCATCGGTCGGGGTTCGGAAGACTACGCCCTGCATATTAAGGGGCTGGAGCTGCCGGCCTACGACGTCCGGGGGGCCAAGGCCCACGGCCTCAACTACATCACCTCTTACACCGGCGCCGACCATAACCGCGGTTACGCCTTCCAAGAGATCTTCGGCGTACCGGTGCCGGAGCCGGTAGACCGCTTCGCCTACGAGGGCAAGGGCAGGCTCTGCAAGTGGAACCAGGACGTGCGCACCGCCACCTGCGACTGCCCCACCATGTGCGCCTTCTTGCTCGACCAGGCGGTGGTGGACATCGCCCTGGAGAACACCGCCACCCTGGTCAGCACCGCCTCGGGGCTCTCCTTTACCGCCGAGGAAGTGGAGAAGGTGGGAGAGCGGGTGAACAATCTCGCCCGCATGTTCAACGTGCGGGAGGGCTTCGGCCGGGCGGACGACACTGCTCCCAAGCGTCTGATGGAGGAGCCGATCAAGGCCGGAGCCTCGGCCGGTCAGCGTATTGCCAAGGAAGATCTGGACCGGATGCTGGATGAATACTACCAGGCCCGGGGTTGGGACAAGACCACCGGTCGGCCTACCCGGGAAAAGTTATTAGAGTTGGGGCTGGAAGAGGCAGTGAAAGATCTGGAGAAGCTCTCCTAGAGGGCGGTTGATATAGGGAGGGAGCAGGGGGATGATCAGGATCCGGGTGCAGACCATATTGGACCTGGTGCCGGTGCTGGGAGGCTCCCAGGTGGAGCTAGAGGTTCCCGCCGGGGCCACGGTTAGAGAGGCGTTAGAGGTGCTGGTGGGCCGCGTCGGGGATAAGCTGGAGAAGAAGCTCATCAACCCGGAGGACGGCCAGCCCTATCGCCATTTCCGCTGGATTCTCAACGGGCGCGACCTGGCCCCCTACCGGGGTTTAGATACCCCGCTCCAGGACGGGGATACCCTGCTGATCATCCCCCCGGCTGCTGGTGGCTAGGGTAGGTGCACGGGGAGGAATTTCCCGTGTCCGGATAAACGCGAGAGGAGGTACATGGGTGGGCGACAAGAAGGAAGGGCTTTCGCGCCGGGAGTTCCTCGCCAACGCGGGGATGTTGGCCACTACGGCCGCCATTGCGGGAGGGGGCGTGTTGGGGATGAGTTTCCCGGGTATGGCTATGGCCGGAGAAACGGTGGAGGTGATCGTAAACGGCAAGAGGATTGCCGGCGCGGTACCGGCCAGCCTGGTGAAGGGCACGGTGGTGGCGCCGGTAAGGCCGGTAGCGGAGGCGCTGGGCGCTACGGTGGCCTGGGACGGGGCTACCCGTACTCTAACCGTCGCCGGAGCCCCGGCCGGACAGGGCGCTTTGCCTCCTTTGCCCTGGCCCTACAAGAAGCTTGATCCCGAAGTAGTGCGGCGCAAAGGCTACGAGGAGTGCTCGCGCATCAATAACTGCATGTACGGCGGCGCAGCGGCCCTGATTCTGGCCTTGCGGGAGGCGGTAGGCTATCCCTGGACGGCCTTGCCGGTGGAAATGTTCGTTTACGGTGCCGGTGGAATTGCCGGATTCGGAACTACCTGCGGGGCGCTGAACGGAGCCTCGGCGGTTATCAGCCTACTTAGCGATCCCAATACCGGCCCTCCTGCCTGTTTCGGTCCCATTACCGAACTTTTTAAGTGGTATTGCAACACGGTTTTGCCTAGCGACAAGCACGAGGAATACTGCAAAGTCAAAAACCAGCCGGCTACCGTGGCCGGATCGCCTCTTTGCAGCTTCTCGTTGTGGAACTGGTTCCTGGCTTCCCAGCAGCCCATGTTCAGCGAGGCGCAGAGAGACCGCTGCGCCAAAGTGGTGGGGGATACGGCCGCCCGAGCGGCAGAAATACTTAACGGGCTGCTGGGCTAGACAGGAGGAGCGAAGGCCGGAGCGGCCGGAGGAAAGGGCAAGAGGAAAGGGCAAGACAAGAGGGCGGAGGCGCTTAGCCTCCGCCCTTCTGTCTTGGTAGTCTCGGTCTTTCAAGAGGGCCGGGCCCCGGGACTTGAATTAGCCAAGAACGGCCGTCTGGCTAGGCCTTCGCGGCTTTGCCGCTCTCTTCTTTACCACCCGTGGTTGGCATGAGGAAGCCGAACACGACTACCAGTACCCCGAGAATTATATTGGCCAAGAGGGCAGTAAGGTTAGCCGAGGTGCCTACACAGAACGGGATAATAATTACCAAGATACCCAAAATGAGATTAATCCACTTGGCCCACTTCACTGTCCTCACCTCTGTACCCGGTATCACTTGGTCCCGGGCCCGGCTAAATGCCCCACCCATGTTTAACTACTAGTCTCAATATAGCATTATCTACTGCCTTTGTCAATAGTTGGAGCCAGCGAAAGGTTTCCGGTAGCGGTTCGGCGAAAAACAGGAACGCCGGATCTGAACGTAGAAAAATACTTCTTACTACTAAAGACTTGTGGGGCCAGACGCGCCCGGCACTGCTTGGGTAAGGGGTGCGGTACGGTGAAAATAAGAATAAAGGCTTTCTTGGCGGTCGTATGGGTTTTTGTTGCGGGATGGGCGGTATTTTTCGTCCTTTTTGACACCATCTACGGCCGACTGGTCGCCACCCTAGAGAGGGAAACCGCCAGGCAGGACTTAGAACGGGCCATGTTGGCTCTGAACAAAGAGGCCGAGGCGCTAAGCGTCCTGTCTCGCGATTGGGCCTCCAGGCCAGACGTCTTGGCCTTGGTTATGAGCGGTGATCCCTCTGGCCTAGCGGTTAAGTCGGATTATCTCACTTTCTCCCAACTGGGTATACATTTTCTCGCCTTCATTAACGAGGAAGGCCGGGTGCTGTATGCGGAAGGCTATGATGCCGCCGGTTCCCGGCTAACCCTGCCCCCTCAGATTATCTGGACGCGGCCGGAAATAGGTCCCCTGAAGGGGCTAGCAATTACCGATTACGGTCCGGTGCTGGTGGCCGCCTACCCGATCGTTGCCCAGGGTGGCCCTCCCTCACCCCGAGGGGTAGTGGTCATGGCCAGGCTCCTGGAGGATGGACTTACGGAGGAACTAGCCCTTTTGACCAGGTTAAGTATATCCGTTCGGGCCTTTCAAGCGGGGGAGATCGCCAGGCTTAAGCCTCAAGGGCAGTTGGCTACCGGCCAGGTGTTTTACACTTTTCCGGTGTCGGAGGAGAAAATGGGGTGCCTGGTACCGGTGCGAGACGTGTTCGGCCAGCCCCGGCTGGTTCTTCAGGTTAACTTCGAGCGCAGCGCCTTGGGATTCGTGAGGTCAATCCGTCGGGTGTTACAGGCGATTATGCTGGTAGCCGTGGCCGCCTCCTTTGCTTTGACCTGGGCGTGGCTCGACCGGGGCCTGCTCGCGCGAGTGATCCGGCTTACCCGAAAGGTGTCCGAGGCCGGTCCGGAAGCCGGAGTAAGGCCGGAGTTGTTGAGGCTCGCCGGAAACGACGAGCTGGCCCTGCTGTCTCAGGAAATAGGGCAAATGGTGCGACGCATAGCCGACTACCAAAAGGCTATTAGGGAACAAGAGCGACGCTACCAGGAAGTAGTGGTGAACGCCGCCGAGGCGATTGTGGTGGTCCAAGATGAACGGATAAGACTGGTCAACCGGGCGGCCGCAATGCATACCGGTTATCCGGAGGAGCAATTGCTGGGCAGGGATTTCTTGGAATTGGTCTATCCTGCCGATCGGGAGGCGGTCCGACAGGAGTACGACCACCTTTTGGTCAGCAAGGAGGCTATATTGGGTTTTCGCTTCCGGGTGGTGACCAGGGAAGGGATGATCAAGTGGGCGGAGGCCAACTCGGTAGTAGTAGATTGGGAGGGGCGACCGGCCACCCTTCATTTTTTGAGCGACATCACTCCTCGCCGGATTCTGGAAGAGGAGCTGGAAAGGCTTACGGCGGAGAAGTCGCTTATCCTGGATACGCTCACCGAGCGGGTAATCTTCCTGGACCGGGAGCTGCGGGTTATCTGGGCCAACCGTGCGGCCGCAGAAGCGGCGGGGGCCGACCCCTACTACCTCATCGGCGCCTATTGTTATCAGGTCTGGCAAGGCCGGGACACGCCTTGTGAGGGTTGCCCGGTACTGGAGGCCATGGAAAGCGGCCGGCCGAGGACCGCTGAAATTACTTGCGGCCAGGGAAGGTACTGTCAGGTTAGCGCTTCTCCGGTAAAAGACGATCAAGGTCGGGTAGTAGGGGCGGTGGAGAGCGTTCTCGACGTGACCGAGAGGCACCGCTACGAGGAGGAGCTCCGCTACCTGAGCACGCATGACGTTCTCACCGGTATATACAACCGGGCTTTCTTCCAGGAAGAAATGAATAGACTCACCGCCGGTCGGGACTTTCCGGTTACGGTGTTGGTGGCGGATATGGACGGGCTCAAGCTCGTTAACGATACCTGGGGCCATGCCAAGGGAGACGAGATGCTGGTTAAGTGTGCCCGGATTTTGCAGGGCGTTTTGAGGCGGGGAGATGTACTGGCCCGGGTCGGAGGCGATGAGTTTGCGGTCCTGTTACCTCGTACCGACGCCGGTACTGCGGCCCAGGTGGCCGAGCGCATTTTGCGGGCGTTAGAAGATCATAATGCCCGGTCTTTGGAAATACCGCTGTCTCTGTCTCTCGGCTGGGCGACCTGCACGGAGGGTGAGGAATCCTTAGAGGAGACCTACCGCAAGGCGGACCAAAGAATGTATGCTCATAAAGCGGCCAACCGGGAGGTATCGCGTCAACGGTTGGAGCAAAGGACGGCTACCGGGGCCCAGGAGCGGCCCGGCGGATAGCGTTCAGGAGGTGCGGACTAGTTGCCGTTTACCGTAATCTTTCAACCTTCCGGCCGGCGAGGCCAGCTAGAAGCAGGAGTAAGCCTTTTGGAAGCGGCCCGTCTATTAGGGGTGGAAGTGGAGAGCGCTTGTGGCGGGGCTGGAACCTGCGGCAAGTGCAGGGTCCGGGTGGAGAACGGCCTATTCCCCAAGTTAGGAATCGTCTCTCGACCGGATCATCTCTCCCCCCTCACCCAGGTGGAAAAAGACACTTTGAGCGTCCAGGAACTAGAGGCCAATTATCGCCTCGCCTGTCAAGCGCGACTTCAGGGAGACGTCCTGGTCTACCTGCCCGAGCAGAGCCGGACCGGTCGCCAAGTCATTCTGGAAACCGGCAGGCAGCGGGCTTTCTCGGTGAACCCGGCGGTGCGGAAGTACTATTTGGAAGTGCCGCCGGCCACCCTTAAGGATGCTCGCGACGACCTGCGCCGGGTTTTGGCGGGGCTGAAGGCGAGCTACGGGTTTAGTTCGGACCTGGAGATCGACTGGGTCGCTTTAGGTCGGCTGCCGGGGGTATTGCGAGAAGGAGATTGGAAGCTTACGGTAACGGTGTGGATGGATCGGGAAATCATTCACGTGGAGCCCGGTCGCCGCGAAGAGGCCTACGGGGTAGCGGTGGACGTAGGTACCACTACTTTGGCGGCCTATCTTTGCGACCTGCAGCGCGGCCTAACCGTGGCCCGCAAGTCGGCCATGAACCCGCAAGTGCGCTACGGCGAGGACATACTGTCGCGGGTTACTTATGCCGCCGGCAACCCTCAAGGCCTGGAAGAGATGCAACAGGCGGTGGTGGGGGCGATCAATCAACTGATCACCGAGTTGGCGGCCGAGGCCGGCCTGTCTGCCGAGGACGTGCTGGATATTGTGCTAGTGGGAAATACGGTGATGCACCACATTCTGTGTCGGCTTGATCCCCGGTTTGTGGGGAGGGCCCCCTTTGCACCCGTAGTGGCCGATCCGCTGGACCTAAGGGCCCGAGATCTGGGCCTTAGAATTGCGCCGGGAGCCAGGGTTCACCTTCTTCCCCTGGAGGCGGGCTTTGTGGGGGCGGATAACGTGGCGGTGCTGTTGGCCGAGGCGCCCTACGACCAGGAGGAAGAGGTTTGGTTGATAATCGATATCGGGACCAACGGGGAAGTAGTGCTGGGCAATCGTAGGCGCCTGTTGTGTACCTCCTGCGCTACCGGACCGGCCCTGGAAGGCGCCCAGATCCGCTTCGGCATGCGGGCCGCACCCGGTGCTATAGAGAGGGTGCGGATCGATCCCCGTACCTACGAGGTCAGTTATAAGGTGATCGGTCTTGAGGATTGGTACCCGGCGGTGACCCGTACCGGCGCCCGCGGCATCTGCGGTTCCGGCATTGTTGAGGCAGTAGCAGAAATGTTTCGGGTTGGGCTCCTTTTGCCCGATGGACGCATTAACCGGAAGGCTCCCACCCGCCGGGTGCGGTTGGGCGGGGACGACCAGCCGGAGTTCGTCTTGGCGTGGGCGGAGGAAACCGCTCTGGAACAAGATATAACCGTTACCCAAAAGGACGTACGGGCGGTGCAGTTGGCCAAGGCCGCCCTTTATGTAGGGGCACGACTCTTAATGAAGAAGCTGGGGATAGAGCAGGTGGACCGCATTATCCTGGCCGGAGCCTTTGGCACCTACTTGGATCGGGAAAGAGCCTTAATGATCGGTATGATTCCGGACTGCGATCCGGAAAGGGTTCAGGCAGTGGGAAATGCCGCCGGGGATGGGGCTCAGATAGCGTTGTTCGACCGGAACAAACGGCTGGAAGCGGCCCGGGTGGCTCGGCAGGTGGAGTTTGTAGAGACCGCCGCCGAGCCCGACTTTCAGAAGCAGTTCCTGGCCGCCATGGCCTTCCCCCACGCCTACGAGGAGTTTCCCCACGTCCGCCAAATGCTGACCACTTGGGTAACCGGTCGATCTGGCCGAAGAACGGTTTCCTAGGGTGCGATTGACAGGCGAATTTTGATTATGATAAGCTCCTAGCGGCAAAAAATACTAGATATTGGAGTGGGGTTTATGTATCTATTGGTGGGCGAACTTATCAATACCACTCGAGAATCCGTCAAGAAAGCGGTTTTGGAGCGCGACGAAGCCTTTATTCAGGATCTGGCCCGCAGGCAGGCTGAAGCCGGGATACAGTACCTGGACGTTAATTGCGGGGACATCGGGACGGATAAAGAAGAAGTGGAGGCTATGCAATGGCTGGTTACGGTGGTGCGCAAGGTGACCGATCTGCCCCTATGCATCGACAGCCCCAATGCCGAGGCCCTGGCGGCCGGTCTGGCCCTGGCCCCTACCCCTACTCCCATGATCAACTCTATTACCGCGGAGCAAAAGCGCTACCAAGACGTGCTCCCCTTGGTACTGCAGTACAAGGCCAAGATCGTGGGCCTGTGCATAAGCGACGAAGGTATGCCCAATAGCGTGGAAGATCGAGAGCGCAATGCCCGGTGGCTGGTGGAGAACCTGCGGGCCGCCGGGGTGAAGGACGACGACATTTACTTAGATCCTCTGGTGAAACCGGTGTCCATCAACGACCAGCACGGGGTGGAGGTCCTGGAGTTTATCCGCCGCTTCAAGCAGGCTTTCCCTCAGGTGCATCTCATATGCGGACTTAGTAACGTATCCTTTGGGCTGCCCGGCCGTCGGTTCCTAAACCGCACCTTTTTGGTTCAGACCATGACCTGCGGTATGGACGCCTACCTCCTGGATCCCACCGACAAAGAACTGATGCGGCTGTTCTACGCCTCGGCCGCCCTGCTGGGCAAGGACCGCTTCTGCGGCCGCTACCTGCGCGCCTATCGGAGTGGTCTATATAGTTGATACCCCTTCTGAAGGGCGGGGACCGGACGCCCGCCGGCGGGACCAACCCGCTACGGGGCTAAGGAAAGCCTTAAAACGAGTGCGGCCGAAGAGGCCGCACTCTCACGTTTCACTCGGCCTCGTAAGGCCAGGCCATCATGCCGCCCTCCAGGAAGCTGACGTTGCGGAAGCCGGCTCCGTCCAGGATGCGCTGGGCCTCGTAGCTGCGCGCCCCGGCGGCGCAGTAGACCACGATTTCCTTATCCCGGGGCAACTCGTGCAAACGGCTTCTCAGCTCTCCTAAGGGGATCACCACGGTATTGCTGGCTTTGATGTGTCGGACGCCGTGCTGCGGTAAAGTGCGGACGTCCAGAAGCACGAAATCGTCTCCTCGCGCCAGTTTCTCCACCAGTTCCCGGGCGGACAGGGTCCGCGCCATTCCGGCCTCCTTGTTGCGTACCGTGTTTACCGCGTGGTGGATCGGGTCCAGAGGCGAGTTGAAGGGCGGAGCGTAGCCCAGGTCCACGGTGGCCAGATCCTCCACGGTAGCCTTGTAGGTAATGGCCGTGGCCAGCACGTCGATGCGCTTTACCACTTCGCCCGGTCCCATTCCCTGGGCGCCAAGGATGCGTCCGGTCTTGGCCTCGGTGACAAGCTTCAATATGATCGGCCCCTGCTCCGGGTGATAGTGAGTCCGGTCGTTGGCCCCAATTAGGGTGGTTCTGACCTCAAAACCGGCCTCGGCCGCCTGAGTTTCCCCTAGACCGGTGCGGCCCACGTTATGGCCCAAAACCTTCAGCACTGCGGTTCCCAAGACTCCCGGGAAACGAGTCCTGATTCCGGCCAGGTTATCCCCCACCACCCGTCCCTGTCGGGCGGCGATGGAAGCCATGGGCAGGTAGACCTTGCGGCGGGATACCAGGTGAAGGTTCTCTACGCAGTCACCCAGGGCGTAAATGTCGGGATCGCTGGTCTGGAGATACTCGTTGACCGCAATGGCGCCGGTTTCTCCCAAGGCCAGCCCGGCGGCCCGGGCCAAAGCCACGTTGGGCCGCACTCCGGTGGCCAGCACCACCAGATCGGCCGTCAGGTTGCCGGAGGCGGTCACCACGGTCCGCACCCGCCCCTCGGCATCTCCTTCCAGGCGGAGCACTCTTTCCTGCAGGTATACCTTGACTCCCCGGCCGGCCAGCCACTCGGCCAGAAGCCGGGCCAAGTCGGCGTCCAGTAAGCCGGGAAGTACCTGGTCCTTGATCTCCACCAGCGTAACCGTCATGCCGCGTTTGGCCAGAGCATCCGCCGCCTCCAGGCCGATCATCCCCGCGCCGATGATTACCGCGCTCTTGGCCTCTCCCATCCCCGCAGCCAGCGCCTCGGCATCCTCCGGCCGGTTGAGCCGGTATACGCCCTTAAGGCTTAACCCCTCGATGGGAGGGGTTAGCGGTTCGGACCCGGTCGCCAAGACCAACCGGTCGTACGGGAGGTCGAACTCGCGGCCGTTACTCCGGTCCACCAACCGCACCCGCTTGTGCTCGCGGTCTACGGCCACTGCTTCCGTGCGGGTAAGCACCCGTACCGCCCGCTCGCTCCAGAAGTAACCCTCGTCGCGCCGCACCCCGTAGGCAGTGGCAAACAGTTGGCCGTAATCCTTTACCTCTCCGGCTAAATAGAAAGGCAGGCCGCAAGACGCGTAAGAGATAAGGCTGCCCCGCTCCACCATGGTAATCTCAGCTTCGGGATCCAGACGCCTGGCCCGGGTTGCCACCTTGGGCCCGGCCGCCACCCCGCCAATAATTACTATCCTTCTGCCCACGTTAACACCCCCAAGGAAATAATGGGTTCGGCTCCGAGCGGGGAGCGAGTTTGAGGGGCATCATCGCTAACAGGAGTATATCGCGGAGTGCAGCAGAGCGCAATCCAAAACATCGGACTAGTCGGGATCGGCTCGGCAGCCCTTGAAGTCACGGTCTGAGGTCACGTTCAAGCAGGATTCTCGGTCCTCGGTCCAGAAGATACCTGCATAGTGGGGGTGAAGGGCATGGCGGAGGATTACCGTCAAAAGTTGGTTCGGCTGACGGAGCTGCTGCGGCAGCCGGGTAAGCATTGGGCCCTTACCGGTGCCGGCATTAGCACCGATAGCGGTATTCCCGACTACCGCAGTCCCGGAACCGGACTTTGGGAGAAGATGGATCCCACCCGGGTGGCCAGCGTGGAGGCGCTGGAAGAAGACCCGGTATTCTTCTTCCGTATGAACCTTCCCCGCTGGGCCAAGGTTCAAGAAGCCCTGCCCAACCCGGGTCACCTGGCCTTGGCCCGGCTGGAACAGGAGGGCTTCATCCAGGGCGTGGTCACCCAGAACGTAGACGGCCTGCACCTCAAAGCGGGGTCCAAGCGGGTTTACGAGGTGCACGGTCATTTGCGGACCGGCCACTGCTTGGGCTGCGGCCGCTCCTACGCCTTCGCGGAGATGTGGGACCAGTTTCAGCGCGGAACGGTGCCTCCGCGCTGCCGGTGTGGAGGCATGTTGCGGCCGGACGTGGTGCTGTTCGGCGATCCAATGAGCGAGGACTACTACGCGGCCGCCCGCGAGCTGGAGGGTTGCGATCTTTTGCTGGTAATCGGCACCAGCCTGCAGGTTTACCCCGTGGCCGGTCTTCCCCGTTACGCTCGGAAACTGGCTATAATCAACCTGATGCCTACGCCTTACGACCGGGAAGCCGAGGTGGTAATTCAGGAACCGATTAGCCAGGTGATGGGCGATCTCTTACAAATGCTGGGCATAGGCTGAGTTATCACCAGCTTGTCTTGGGCGGCACCGGGCGCTCCCCGTTTGTATTGTTACCTCGCCGGCCGAGCTAAGTCTCGGGCTTCGCCCTCCGGGGGCTTGTGGCTCCGGCGGCGTCCGTGGCGCCCCGCCGCTTCGGCCGTCCGGTGTCTCGCGAGCGCCTGGCGGGCTTGCCCTCGCCCAGTTCGGCACCCGGCGAGGTGCCGATGTGCTCTGGCACCCGGTACCGCCCGCCAACCCAAGTGTGGGGATAGTCGGCTGGGCACTGGCTGTTGACAGGCCTGGGAGCAGCAAAGTATAATTAGCGCCGAAAAGACGGCTAAAGGCGAGGAACAGGAGAGTACCGGCGGAGGGGCCGTTTAGAGAGGTTAGGCCGAGGCTGCAAGCCGACCCGGCCGCTCGCCGGGAACACCGCCTGGGAGCTGCGCCGCCAACGGCCGCAGGCCTAGTAAGCGGCGACGGGGAGCCACCGTTACCGGCCCAGAGGGGGAAAGGGCGATCCTTTCCAATAAGGGTGGAACCGCGGGCATCCCGTCCCTTAGGGGCGGGATATATTTGTTTGCGGTTACTTGCGGCGGGGCGAGGAGGAGAGCCAATGATTAAAGTTAATCTGGCGGAGTGGGTGCCGGCAAAGATAGGGAAAGAACGGACTCTGGCCGAATTGGCTGCAGCCGCTTTGGGTAAAGAGGCGCGTCGGGTGCTGGTGGCGGCGGTGGGCGACAGAATGTACGACTTGAGCCGCCGGCTGGACCACCTTCCGGAGGGAGCGGAAGTGGAGTTTCTGACCTTCGACGATCCCGAGGGCCGGCAGGTGTACTGGCACAGCAGCGCCCACATTCTGGCTCAGGCGGTACAGCGCCTTTTTCCCGGAACCAGGCTGGCTATCGGACCGGCCATAGAGGAAGGGTTCTATTATGATTTTGCCTCGCCTCATTCCTTCACCCCGAGTGATTTAGAAGCTATACAAGCGGAAATGGAAAGGATCGCGGCCTCGGACTTGCCCTTTGAGCGCTTGGAGATGGATCCCGTTCAGGCTCGGGAATTTTTTGCCCGGCGGGGTGAGCCCTACAAGGTAGAGCTTTTAGAGGAGCTTCCTCCCGACCAGCCGGTTTCGCTTTACCGGCAGGGAGAATTCGTTGACTTGTGCCGGGGACCGCACGTTCGGTCTACCGGCGTGATCGGAGCGGTAAAACTCTTAAGCGTGGCCGGTGCCTACTGGCGCGGTTCGGAAGAGCGGGAGATGCTGCAGCGGATCTACGGCATAAGCTTTCCCGATCGGGCGCAGGTAGAAGCTTACGTGGAGCGCCTGGAGGAGGCCAAGCGTCGGGATCACCGCCGACTGGGCCCCCAGCTTGACCTCTTTAGTCTGCACGAGGAGGGGCCCGGCTTCCCCTTCTTCCACTGGAAGGGCATGATTCTGCGTCAGGAACTGGAGGACTACTGGCGCCGGGAACACCGGCGGCGAGGGTATCTGGAGATCCGCACCCCCATCCTGCTCAGCCGCGAGCTATGGGAGCAGTCCGGCCACTGGGAGCACTACCGGGAGAACATGTACTTCACGCGCATTGAGGACCGGGATTTCTGCATAAAGCCCATGAACTGTCCGGGCGCCATCTTGGTTTACCGCTCGCGGCAGCACAGCTACCGGGAGTTACCCCTGCGATTGGCGGAGTTGGGCCTGGTGCACCGGCACGAGAAGTCCGGGGTACTGCACGGCTTACTGCGGGTGCGGAGTTTCACTCAGGACGATGCCCACATCTTTCTTTTGCCTTCCCAGGTGAAGCAGGAAATAGTGGAACTCCTGGATCTTATCGACGGTTTTTACCGCCGCTTCGGGTTCAGCTATTTCGTGGAGCTCTCCACCCGGCCGGCAGACGCCATGGGTTCTCCCGAGGTATGGGAACAGGCCACCCGGGCCTTGAGAGAGGCCCTGGAGGCCAAGGGGCTGGACTACCGCGTCAACGAAGGTGAGGGGGCTTTTTACGGGCCCAAGATCGATTTTCACCTTCGGGACTGCCTGGGCCGAACCTGGCAGTGCGGCACCGTTCAGCTTGACTTCTTGCTGCCGGAGAAGTTCGATCTAACCTACATCGGGGAGGACGGGCAGAAGCACCGGCCGGCGATGATCCATCGGGTGGTGTTCGGCAGCCTGGAAAGATTCATCGGTATTCTGATCGAGCACTACGGGGGCGCTTTTCCGGTGTGGCTGGCTCCGGTGCAGGTTAAGGTTTTGCCTATTGCCGATCGACATCACCAGTGGGCAGAGGAGGTAACCCGCCGCCTGGCGCAGGCCGGGGTACGGGCGGAGCTGGACCACCGTAACGAGAAGGTGGGCTACAAGATCCGGGAAGCCCAACTGGAAAAGGTGCCGTACATGCTGGTGGTGGGCGACCGGGAGGTGGCCTCGGGAACGGTTAGCGTGCGCCGGCGGGATGCCGGAGATCAGGGGGCCATGGGCCTGGACGAATTCCTTAAGGCAATTACGGCCGAAATCGAGGCCGGCAAGGCGTAGGTTCTGTTCAGGAAGTAAACATCGGGTTTCCCAAACCGTACGCGGAAACGGTGCCGGCGGCCGCACGGGGGCTGGCACGGGTGTTGCTTGCCTAGTGAAGAGGGGATTTAGAGACGTTGGCTCCGGGTCGCGCCGGTTAGCCGCCGGTCGGGAGGCTGAATTCAAAGAGGGGGTGAGGCGGCGAGGGCTGGGTTGAGGTCAAGGGAAAGTCGGTAGCGAAAAGACCTTGTATTTTCACCAGGGGAGTAACGGGAGTAAGGAGGGAAGAGCATGGTAGCGCATCGCGAGCTCTATTGGAACATACCCGAACACCTGTTGATCTACGCCGTTTTTGCGGTAGTGGCTGTGGTTGTGTTATACGGTATGTACCGTCACTATCAGCTTTGGCGACTCGGAGGTCCGGAGAAGCGGTGGGATCGTATCGGTGCGCGCCTGTGGGGGGTTATCTGGGAGGGCTTCGGTCACTGGCGCCAGTTGCGTGATCCCTACCCCGGAGTGATGCATTTTCTGATCTTTTGGGGCATAATCGCCCTCTTCGTACTGGGTGCCTTCTTGGACTTTATTCAGATTCTTACCGGGTACCATTTCTTGGTCGGAGTTCCCTACCTGGGTGTATCCTTCATCCTGGATGTATTGGGGCTTCTCGCCCTGGTAGGAGTAGTTATGGCGCTCATTCGGCGCTACGTGGTGCGGCCTGAACGATTGGATAATAAGCCCGAAGACGCCATAATTCTCCTGCTACTGGTAGGCATACTGGTAACCGGCTACCTAGTAGAGGGGCTGCGAATGGCGGCTACGGGAGATTTTTGGTCGGCGGCTCAGCCCGGCGGCGCGCTAGTTGCCCGGTGGGTGGCGGCCTGGCCCGAGGCCACCCAGCAGGCGGCACACCGGGCCCTGTGGTGGATACACGGCGTGGTGGCACTGGTGGCGGTTCTTTACTTCCCCTATTCCAAACTGTTCCACGTGCTGTGCGGGGCGGTAAACCAGTTCTGCCGCAACCTGGGACCCAAGGGGGCCCTGGTGCCGTTAGACCTGGAGAACGAGGAGATTGAGGTTTTCGGGATCGAGAAGATTGAGGACTTCTCCTGGAAGCAACTTTTTGATACCGATGCCTGCACCCGGTGCGGACGCTGCCAGGACAACTGTCCGGCACACCTCAGCCAGAAGCCGCTTTCGCCCAAGCGCTTGGTGCAAGATTTGCGCACTCACCTCTGGGAGCGGGGCCCGGTGCTGTTGGCCAAGAAGGCCCGGGAGGCCAAGAGCGGCGGCGAGGAAGTATCCTTGAGCGAGAAGGAGCAGGAAATACTGAACAAGGCCTTGATCGGCGAGGTAATTCCCGAAGACGTGATTTGGTCCTGCACCACCTGCCGGGCCTGCATGGAGCAGTGTCCGGTGTTTGTGGAGCACATAGACAAGGTGATCGGCATGCGCCGGAATCTGGTGCTGTCCGAAAGCCGGTTCCCCAGCGAGGCTCAGGTGGCCTTCCGCAATATGGAGAACAACGGTAACCCCTGGGGAATCGGCTGGACCAGCCGAGCCGATTGGGCGGCGGAACTGGACGTGCCGATCATGGGAGAAATCGAGGAAGAGGTCGAGGTCTTGTTCTGGCCGGGCTGCTCCGGAGCTTTCGACGATCGCAACCGCAAGGTGGCCACGGCCATGGTGCGGCTGTTGAAGGAAGCCGGAGTGAAGTTCGCCATTCTGGGCACCGAGGAGAAATGCTGCGGCGACTCCGCCCGGAGGTTGGGTAACGAATACCTGTTCCAGATGTTGGCGCAGGAGAACATCGAAACCCTAAAGAACTACCGGTTCGCCGAAATCGTAACCACCTGCCCGCACTGCTTCAACACGCTCAAGCACGAGTACCCGCAGTTCGGCGGCAACTTCCAAGTAGTACACCACACTACCTATCTCTGGCGCCTGATACAGCAGGGACGCCTGCGGCCCAAGGCGGGTCTAAACTTGCTGGCTACCTATCACGACTCCTGCTATCTCGGCCGCTACAACGACATTTATTCCGAGCCCCGGAAGATACTGGAGTCCATCGGTGGCCTACGTTTGACCGAAATGGAGCGGCATCACGACCGCAGCTTCTGTTGCGGGGCCGGCGGTGGCCGTATGTGGCTGGAGGAGAAGCTGGGCCGGCGCATCAATGTAATGCGGACCGAGCAGGCCCTGGCCAGGAACGTGCAACTGGTAGCGACCGCCTGTCCGTTCTGCCTGGTAATGCTTACCGACGGCCTCAAAGACAAGGGCGTGGAAGAGGGAGTCCAGGTATTGGATCTGGCGGAGGTACTGGTACGCTCTATAGACCAGCAGTAGTCGGATCCGGGCCCCGGCGGGCGGCAATAGCGTCCGGGTTGGTATATCCTCTGGTTCGTGATTGGCTCGCCGGGGAGGCGAATGGCGGCGAGAGTTTTGGCACGGTTGGCTAGTTGACGCTGGTGCGGCGGTTGTGCTACACTAAGTGCGGCCTGCAATGCGTAAGTAGAAGTCATCCGCTTCTCACCTTAGGGCATCTGCCCGTAGGGTTTGGCGCTTGGGCCGCAGAGACGGGAGATGTGGCTGGATAGGCGGATGGAAGGCCATCCGCCTTTTGTGTATTCGTGGGAGCGGGAAGAAAGGCGGAGGTGACAGGAGTATCAACAAGGACCTACGCATTAACGAGGAGATCCGGGCCAGAGAGGTAAGGTTGATCGGTACCGACGGTC
The DNA here is from genome assembly GCA_049719955.1 of Neomoorellales bacterium. Lineage (GTDB taxonomy): Bacteria > Bacillota > DSM-521 > Neomoorellales > SLTJ01 > JANLFO01. Next base: position 58,976 of record JBNARC010000011.1, read on the forward strand.
AGCAACTGGGTATTGTTCCCCTGAGGGAGGCCCTGCAGATAGCCCACGAGCAGGGCTTGGACTTGGTAGAGGTGGCTCCTGCGGCCAAGCCCCCGGTATGCCGCATTATGGATTACGGCAAATACCGTTACGAGCAAAGCAAGCGGGAACGGGAAGCCCGCAAGCGGCAGCGGGTAATCAACGTAAAGGAGATTAAGCTGCGTTTAGGGATCGAAGAGCATGACTTTCAGGTCAAGGCTAAGAACGTCAGCCGGTTTCTTAAGGACGGAGATAAGGTGAAGGTAACGGTAATGTTCCGGGGGAGAGAAATATCTCATGCCGAGTTGGGGCACCGGCTGTGCGAACGTCTGGTAAAGGAGTTATCCGACCTGGCCCTGGTAGAAAAGGAGCCTGCCGTTGAAGGTAGGAACTTGGTGATGGTCCTGGCACCTCGGCAGGATATAGTCAAAGGATAAAGGGGAGGAAATACATGCCGAAGATGAAGACGCACCGCGGTGCGGCCAAACGCTTTCGCTATACCGGTGGGGGCCGCATTCGTAGGGCCAAGGCCTATAAGAGTCACCTGCTGGCCAAGAAACCCTCCCGCCGTAAGCGGCGACTGCGGCACCTGGTACTGGTAAACCCCTCGGACCAACGCCACGTGCGCCGTTTGTTACCTTACGGTTAGACTCTACACTGAGGAGTGATGCTCTGTGCCTCGGGTCAAGAAGGGGGTCACCAAGCGCCGCCGTCACAAGAAGATCCTAAAGCTGGCCAAGGGCTACTGGGGTGCCAAGTCGAAGCTTTTCCGGGTGGCGAACCAGCAGGTAATGAAGTCTTTGGCCTACGCTTATGCCCACCGTCGGTTGCGCAAGCGGGATTTTCGGCGGCTGTGGATTGTACGCATCAATGCCGCCGCTAGGGATTACGGGCTCTCCTACAGCCGGTTCATTAGCGGCCTGCGCCAGGCCGGGGTGGATATTAATCGCAAGATGCTGGCCGAACTGGCCGTGTATGACCGACCGGCCTTTGCCCGCCTGGTAGAATTGGCCAAAGACAAGCTGCATCTGGCCTAACGGAAGCTGGCGGAAACACTTTGGAAGGGCCTCTGGCAACAAGCCAGGGGCCTGTTGCTTGGAGGCGAAAACCCTTGTTCCGCATACGTAGTCTCGATCCGCCGCAGGTACTGGCGCTGGGATTCGCCGGCCTTATCCTGGTGGGTTCGCTGCTGTTGAGCTTGCCCTGGGCCACTGAAAGCGGCCGGCCGCTGGCCTATCTGGACGCGCTTTTCACCGCCACCTCGGCCACGGCGGTGACGGGGCTAACGGTAGTGCATACGCGGGATACCTTCTCCCTTTTTGGGGAACTGGTCATCTTGGGACTGATTCAGATCGGCGGTCTGGGATTGATGACCGTGGCCACTCTGGTGGCCCTTACTACCGGTCGACGCATCAGTTTACGTCAGCGGGTAATAATTCAGGAGGCGCTGGGTGAGAACCGTCTGGGAGGCATAATCCGCCTGACCAAGGCGGTGCTTGCTTTTACCGCCCTGGTGGAAGGGGCGGGGGCGCTCCTGCTGGCCTGGCACTGGGCGCCGGTCCTGGGATGGGGCGCTGCCATGTACTACGGTTTGTTCCACGCGGTGTCAGCTTTCTGTAACGCCGGTTTTGACCTGTTCACCGCCAGCCTGGAAGCTTTCCGGAGCGATTGGCTGGTTAATCTGGTAGTCTCCACGCTGTTCGTTGTCGGCGGCCTGGGTTTTCACGTGGTTACCGAACTTGCCTCCCTAGGGCGCTGGCACCGACTGTCCTTACACACCCGAATGGTCTTGCTTACCACGCTGATATTGATCGGGGTGGGAACGCTAGGTATCTTGAGCCTTGAGTTGCGTAACCCTGCCACCCTGGCGGGTCTGCCTTGGCCGGAGAAGGTACTGGCCAGTTACTTTCAGGCCGTAACCCCGCGGACCGCCGGTTTCTCTACCCTGCCCATAGGCCAAATGCGGGAGCCCACGCTCTGGCTTCTCATCGGACTGATGTTCGTGGGGGCGTCTCCCGGGTCTACCGGCGGAGGCATTAAGACCACTACCTTTGCCACCCTGCTGGCCACGGTGGTGGCCATTCTTACCGGCAAGGAGGAAACCACGCTACTGGGAAGGCGCCTGGGGACCGTCACCGTCTTTAGGGCCATGGCGGTAACCGTCATTTCCATGGGGGTGGTGGCCTTGTCCACTTTGGTGCTGCTGGCCAGTGGCGACGCCACCTTGGGTGAGGCGCTTTTCGAGAGTACTTCAGCTTTCGGCACCGTGGGTTTATCCCAGGGGATCACCCCCGACCTTTCGACGGCCAGCAAGTTAGCTCTCATTGCTACCATGTTTGTGGGTCGGGTAGGCCCTTTGACCTTGGGTTTTGCCCTCATGCACCGGCTTCATGCCCGCATCCACTTGCCCGAAGAGAAGATAATGGTGGGATAGGGAGGATCGGATCATGGTGCGCCAATTCGCCGTAATCGGCCTGGGACGTTTCGGGGAAAGCCTGGTAAGAACCCTGGTGGGAATGGGATACCAAGTGCTGGCCATAGATAGCCGGGAGGACAAGGTAGAAGAGATCTCCGAGGTGGCTACCCGGGCGGTGCAGGCGGACGCCACCGAAGAAGCAGTGCTGCGAGAGCTGGGGTTAAGAAATTTCGACGTGGTAGTAGTGGCCATCGGTGAGGATCTGCAGGCCAGCATCCTGGTCACGGTAATGCTGAAGGAGTTGGGGGTTAAGTATGTGGTGGCCAAGGCCATCAACGAGTTGCACGGCCGGGTGCTGGAAAAAGTAGGAGCGGACCGGGTCATATACCCGGAAAGGGACATGGGGGTAAGGCTGGCGCACCAGTTGGTGGCCAAAAACGTGCTTGACTACATCGAGCTATCTCCGGACTACGGGATCGAGGAAATAGTAGCTCCTTCCGGCCTGGTCAACAAGACCCTGGGCCAGCTCAATCTCAGAGCCCGCCTAGGGATAATGGTTATGGCCATTAAGCGCCCGCCCGATTCGGTAATTCTGGCTCCGGGAGCCACCGACGTGATCCGGGAAGGAGATGTGTTGGTGCTGGTGGGTAAGCGCAGTGCCTTGCGGCATCTGGAGGGCTGAGTCGGTTTGCTGACCATTACCTCACCCGACAATCCCCGGGTCCGGTTGGCCAGGGCCCTGATCCAGGCTCGGGAAAGAAAGAAGAAGGGCTGCTACCGCCTGGAGGGGACCAAGTTGGTGGCTACGGCTCTGGAAAGCGGAGCGCCGCTAGAGTATGTGCTTTTCTCGCCGGCGGCCTTGGATCGTCCCGAGGGTAAGGCCTTGCGGGTAGCCCTGGAAGCCGCCTCCGTATCTTGCTACCTGGTGGCGGAGAGACTTTGGTCCGGTCTTTCTTCTACCTCCTCCCCTCAGGGTGTCCTGGCGGTGGTACGCCGTCAGGAGCCGGACCTCGAAGCCGTGTTACGGCCTTCGGGCCTTTTCCTGGCCTTGGACGGAATTCAGGACCCGGGAAACGCCGGGACCTTAGTGCGAACCGCCGCCGCCGCCGGGTGCCAAGGGGTAGTAGCCTTGACGGGCACCACCGATCTCTACGCGGACAAATGCCTGCGGGCCGCGGCCGGAACCCAATTCTACCTGCCCGTAATTACCGGGGTAAAGCCTCAGACGCTGGTGCTGGAAGCGGAACGGCGCGGGTTGGGGCTGGTGGTGGCAGTTCCCCAGGGCGGTGTTCCCTATTATCGGTACTCTTGGAACCGGTCGTTGGTCCTGGTGGTGGGAAACGAGGGGCAGGGACCCCGCCCGGAAATGGCGGGTCGGATACCGGAAAGGGTGACGGTTCCAATGTGGCGAGGGGAATCGCTCAACGTGGCCGTGGCTGCGGCGGTAATGCTGTTTGAGGCCGCCCGCCAGCGGACAGAGGCGGAGCCGTTCGACAACCCGTCCGGAAGCGGCTAAAGTTGCCGGCGTTTCGGCACTTATGCTATAATCACCAACGGGTGAGGGCGGTGCACCAAGAGGGTGGGAGGGTGAAGTCAGTGAAGGTAGTACCGCAGGCGGCAGAGCTATTCTGGCGCATTTTCGAGCGTACCGGGTCTATTGTGGCCTACATGATGTATCGCCGGCTACTGTTGCAGTAATACGGGGAGGATAGACGTGACCATCCAAGACGAGTTGTTGCGGTTGAAGGAGGAGGCAGAGAGGGACTTAGGGCGGGCGACCGATCTGGAGGCGGTAGAGGCCTGGCGGGTCAAGTACCTCGGCAAGAAGGGACTGCTGACCCGGGTGCTAAGAGGTATGGCCGAGCTCAGCCCGGAGGAGCGCCCGCAGGTAGGACGGTTGGCCAACGAATTACGGGGCTGGCTCGAGGAGGAACTGGAAACCCGGCGGCGAGCGCTGCGGGCCCAGGAAAGGGAGGAGGAAATTGCCGCCGAGGCGGTGGACGTTACCCTGCCGGGAATCCCGATCCCACGAGGGCGATGCCATCCCTTAACCCAAGTATTGGAGGAAATTACCTCTATCTTTGTTCAAATGGGTTTTTCGGTGGCTGAGGGCCCGGAAGTAGAGCTAGACTATTACAATTTTGAGGCTCTAAACATTCCCCGAGACCATCCCGCCCGGGACATGCAGGATTCCTTCTATGTAACTGATGAGATCCTCTTACGTACCCATACCTCACCGGTACAGATCCGGGTGATGGAAAAGACCAGGCCCCGGCTGCCGGTCCGGATCATCGCTCCGGGCAAAGTATATCGGCGGGATGACGATGCCACCCATTCCCCCATGTTCCACCAAGTGGAGGGGCTGTTGGTAGACCGGGGAATATCGTTTGCCCACCTTAAAGGGACTCTTCAAGCCTTCATAGAGCAGATGTTCGGGCGGGAGCGCCGGGTACGTTTCCGGCCCAGTTATTTCCCCTTCACCGAACCCAGCGCCGAAGTAGACATCTCTTGCGTGGTATGCGGGGGAGCGGGTTGTCGGGTCTGCGGCCAGAGCGGATGGTTGGAGATCCTGGGTAGCGGGATGGTGCATCCTCGGGTTTTGGCCATGGCCGGTTACGACCCCACCGAGGTCAGTGGTTTTGCCTTTGGAATGGGGGTGGAGCGGGTGGCCATGCTGAAGTACGGCATCGATGACCTCCGCCTGTTTTACGGTAACGATCTGCGCTTTTTGAGCCAGTTCTAGTTCAGGACGGAAGGAGAGACCCATGCGGGTTCCGCTAAGTTGGCTGAGGGAGTATGTGGAAGTGGATCTTACCCCCTCGGAGCTGGCCGACCGGCTTACCAACGCCGGTTTTGAGGTGGCGTACTGGGAGGACCTCTCTCGGGGAGTAGCGGGAGTATATACCGGAGAGATAGTAAGTTTGGCGCCACACCCCGATTCCGATCACCTGCTGGTGGCTCAGGTAGACTTGGGGCGGCTGGGAAGACGGCAGGTGGTCACCGGCGCTCCTAACGTAGCCTTGGGCCAGAAGATACCGGTGGCCCTTCCCGGATCCTGCCCGCCCAACCTAGGCCCGGTGCGGGAGGTACGCTTGCGGGGAGTGGTCTCGGAAGCGGTAGTCTGTTCCGCCTGGGAGTTGGGACTGGAGGGACACCGGCAGGAAGAGGGGCTTTTGGTGCTTCCGTCCGGTACCCCGGTAGGCCAACCGATTGCCCCCTATCTCGGACTGGACGAAACCGTGCTGGAAGTTGACGTTACGCCCAATCGGGCCGACTGTTTGGGCTTGGTATTCCTGGCCCGAGAAGTGGCGGCCGTCACCGGGGGCCGCCTTCGTATACCCGAGCCGGTACTTTCGCCCGGCTCCGAGCCGGCACGAAGGTACGCTTCGGTGGTAGTGGAAGCGCCCGATCTTTGTCCCCGGTATGTGGCCTCGATAATCCGGGGAGTGAAACTGAGCCCTTCCCCGGAGTGGATGCAGAGGCGTCTGCGGGCCGCCGGAATGAGACCTATCAACAACGTGGTGGATATTACCAACTACGTAATGCTAGAGCTGGGCCAGCCCCTGCACGCCTTTGATTATCACCGGTTGAAGGGAAACCGAATCGTGGTGCGCCGGGCGTTGCTGGGAGAGCGGCTGCGGACTTTAGACGGAGTGGAGCGCCAACTGAACCCCGACATGCTGGTAATCGCCGACGCCGAGCGGGCGGTGGCTTTGGCCGGCATCATGGGCGGTGAGGAGACGGAGATCAATGATAGCACCGAGTGGGTACTATTGGAATCGGCTACCTTTTCCCCCGCCGCTATCCGGCGCACGGCCCGAGCTTTGGGCATGCGTTCGGAAGCCTCACTCCGCTTCGAGCGCGGGGTGGATCCGGAACGCGCCCCGCTGGCGGCCAGGCGGGCGGCGGCCTTAATGTCCGAGCTGGCCCAAGGAGAAGTCCTGGAGGGTCTGTTAGACGCTGGGGAGCAGCGAGTTACGATACCGGTGAACATTGAGCTTTCGGTGGAGCGGGTGAACGCTCTGCTGGGAGTGGAACTTTCCCGGGCGGAAATAAAAGGATATCTAGAAAGCCTGGGCCTGAGTTGTCAGGAGGAAGGGCGGGGGCTCAAGGTAGAGGTACCCTCTTACCGAGGGGATCTGCGTTTACCCGAAGACTTGGTGGAGGAAGTAGCCCGCCTATACGGCTACGAGCGGATCCCGGCGGTATTTCCTCCCCTTATTGCCGCCGAGCCCAAGCAGGAGGTTAGACACCAATTTCTGAGCCGTTGTCGCCTCTTTTTGGCCGACCTGGGCTTTCAGGAGGTATTAACCTACAGCTTCATCAGCCCCCGAAGCTTTGACCGGCTGCGTTTAGAGGCCTCTCACCCCTGGCGCCGGGTACTGACTCTGCGCAATCCCTTGGGCGAGGAACAGAGCGTGATGCGTTCTACCTTGCTTCCGGGGCTGTTAACGGTGGCGGCCAGTAACGCCGGCAATGCTTCCTGGCGCTGGGAAGCCTGCCGCCTTTTCGAGTTGGGGAAGGTTTTCCTGCCTCGCGAGCCGGGAGAATTGCCCCGCGAGGAATGGCGGTTGGCGGCGCTGGTAACCGGACAGGAGCCCAAGGGATGGAACTGGCCCGAGCGCACCCTGGACTTTTTCTACCTTAAGGGCATTCTGGTGGCTTTCCTGGAGGCCTGGGGTCTTTCGCCGGCGGCAACCTTCCTGCCCGGACCGGAATGGCCGGTCTTTCATCCCGGCCGGCGTTCGCGTTTACTCTTGAGTGAACAAGAGGTAGGCTGGCTGGCCGAGATCCATCCGGAGGTGCAGGAGGCCTTTGGCCTTCCCCAGCGTGCTTGTGCTTTTGAGCTCGATCTGGAGGCCGTACTGGCCTTGGCGACGGGGACTCAAAGGCGCTATCAGCCTTGGGCCCGTTACCCGGCGGTTACCCGGGACTTGGCCCTGATAGTTCCCGAGGAGGTTACTCAGGCCCGGGTGCGGGAGGTCATCGCTCGGCAGGGCGGGGTGCTCCTGAAAGAGGTTCGGCTCTTTGACCTCTATCGGGGCAAGCCGGTTCCCGAAGGGTACAAGAGTTTGGCCTACCGTCTGGTCTTTCAGAGCGAGGAGCACACGCTCACCGAGCAGGAAGTAAATGCCCTTTGCGAAAGGATCGTAAGTGCGTTGGAAAAGGAGATGGGCGCGCGGCTGCGCAGCTAGCGGCCGGGCGGGAGAGGAATGAGATGGCGGTGGCCGGCGATAACGTAACCCGGACCGTAGTATCCATACTGGGACAGGAGTACCGCCTGCGTGGTACGGAGCCGGAAGAATACATCAAGCAGTTGGCAGCGTACGTTGATCGGAGGTTGCGGCAGACGCTGCAAAAGTATCCCAATCTTTCCTTAAACAAGGCGGCGGTGCTGACGGCCATGCATATTGCCGACGAGTTTCACAAGCTCCGGGAGGATTACGAGACTCTGGTGCGGCTAATCGAAGAGGAAAAGAAAGGTTCGGGTGGTGCGGCTAGAGTTTGATTTCTAACCTGGAGATCGCCTGGATATTCAACGAAATCGCCGATTTGCTGGAACTTAAGGGGGATAATCCCTTTAAGGCCCGTGCCTACCGCCAGGGAGCGCGGGCTTTGGAACAGTTGACCGAGAGCGTGGAGACCCTGGCCGCGGTGGGGCAGTTGCAGGGGATCCCGGGCATTGGTCCGGCGTTGGCCAAGAAGATCGGGGAGATTATCGAGACCGGGCGCTGTAGCCTGCACGAAAGATTGCGGCAGGAGATCCCGCCCGGTCTAGTTACTATGCTGGCCCTGCCGGGATTGGGTCCCAAGAGCGTTCGCCTTATTCATGAGCGGTTGGGAATAACCACCCTAGAGGAATTGGAGGAAGCGGCGCGTAAGCGCCGTCTGCGCCAGTTGCCCGGCATGGGGCCCAAGACCGAGTGGAATATCCTTCAGGGCGTGCGCTTGTTACGGGCCTCGGAGGGCAGGGTACCCTTGGGTATCGCCTGGTCTTTGGCCGAAGCTTGGTTGGCCGATCTGCGGTCGCTACCGGGGGTGGAAAGGGCGGAAATGGCGGGGGAGCTGCGCCGGGCCCACGAGATGGTAGAGGGTATAACCCTGGTGGTGGGGGCACGCGAGCCGGCGGCGGTGCTGCGGGCGCTCAGGCACCACCCCCAGTGGCGGCAAACCTATCGGGAAGGACCCAACTACCTCTGCGGCGCCGGCCGACTACGGGTAACGGTGGAGATTTATGTTTGTCCTCCGGCCCACTTCGGCCGTTTCCTTCTCTATTACACCGGTTCGGCCTCCCATTTTCGTGCCTTGCTGGAGCAATGCCCGTCCCCGGAAAGGCGCCACCTGTTGGGCTGGGGGTGGCTCTTTCCGGAGGCCGAACCTCCTGCCGAGCCGCTTCCCGGCAGCGGTTCGACCTTGACGCCTCTGGAAGAGGAGGAAATCTACGCTGCCTTGGGGTTGGCCTTCGTGCCGCCAGAATTACGAGAAGGGGAAGGGGAAATTGAGGCGGCGCGACAAGGACACCTTCCCGGACTGATCCGGGTGGAAGACATCCGGGGAGATCTACATGTGCATACCAACTGGAGCGACGGCCGGCATGATCCGGAGGAGATGGCCCTGGCCGCTCGGGCTCGGGGTTATGCCTATCTGGGAATTGCCGACCACTCCCGTTCCCTTACCGTGGCCCGGGGTCTTACTTCAGAGCGGCTGTTGGCTCAGAGGGAGTATATTCAGGAGCTAAACCGCAGACACTCCGGTTTTCGGCTCCTGGCCGGGGTAGAAGTAGACATCCTGGTCGACGGCTCTCTCGACTACCCGGACGAAATCTTGGCCCAAATGGACCTGGTAATCGCCTCCATACATACCGGCTTCAAGCAGGAGCAGGAGCAAATCATGGCGCGGCTGCGGGCGGCGTTAGACAATCCGCACGTAGACATTATCGCCCACCCCACCGGACGCCTGCTGGGCCGTCGCTCTCCCTATTCGGTAGACCTGGACCGGCTGCTGGAAATGGCGGCGGAGAAGGGTAAGGCCTTGGAAATCAATGCTACCGGCGATCGGTTGGACTTGGGAGCCGAGGCGGCTCGTAAGGCGGCGGCTTTGGGAGTGCCGCTAGTCATCAACACCGACGCCCACGATGCCGCCCACCTGTCAACCATACGCCTGGGAGTGGCCGTGGCCCGACGAGCCGGCTTAGGCCCGGAGCAGGTGCTCAATACCTTGCCTTGGGAAGAGCTCAGAGCCCGTCTGGTCGGTCGTTCCGGGAAGACCTGAGGTGAGACCGGGAAGGGAGAACCAAGAATCTCCGAAGAGGTGACGGAAACCCGTGCTGCGACCGGAGAGGCTGGAGGAGTTGCGCCGGTACCTGCTCCGTCTGGGCCGAGTGGTACTGGCCTTTTCCGGCGGTGTAGACAGCGCCTTTTTGGCCGCGGTGGCAGCGGAAACGTTAGGAAGAAGAGCGCTCTTGGCTACCGCTGTCTCTCCCTTTCATGCGGCTCGAGAGAGGGAGCAAGCCCTCATGGGAGCCGCAACCTTGGGATTGACCCACCTGCTGGTCTTTACGCGGGAATGGGAGCAGGAGGAAGTGGTGGAGAACTCCCCGGAGCGGTGTTACTATTGTAAGCGGGCCATCCTGAGCCGGATAAAGGAGACGGCGGCGGTCTGGGGAACGATCTGGGTGTTGGACGGCAGCAATGCCGACGACGAGCGAGACTTTCGTCCCGGCAGCCGGGCGGCACGCGAACTCGGAATCCTCAGCCCGCTGCAGGAACTGGGTTGGACCAAGTCGGAGATACGCGACGCTGCCCGGCAGTTGGGGTTGGCGGTTTGGGACCGGCCCTCGGCCGCCTGTCTGGCCTCGCGTTTTCCTTACGGGGAGCGCATCACCCCGGAGAAGCTGCGAATGGTGGAAGGGGCGGAAGACCTATTGGCGTCTCTGGGCTTTTCCCAGCTCCGGGTACGGCACCACGGCCCCTTGGCGCGCATAGAGGTAGCAGAGGCGGAATTGGAACGCGCCCTCAAACTTCGTCCGGAGATTATACGCGGCTTCAAAGAGCTAGGATATACTTACGTGGCTTTAGATTTGGAGGGTTACCGCAGTGGTAGCCTTAACCAGGTGCTCTAAGTTAAGGAGGTAGTTAGGGATATGCGTCTGGAAGAAATTTACCGGCTGGCGGTCCAGTTGGGTATGGAGGCGGATCCGCGCGGTCGCCAAGAGGTAGAGCGGGTGCTTAAGAAAGAGAAGGAGAAGTTCGAGAAACTTTCCGAGGAAGAGAAGGCGGAGTTCGACCGGGAGCGACTTTCCAACCCTTACAGTGATACCCGCATCCTTAACGGCGACGGCCAGACTCAAGTTGGCGCCGTGCTGGCAGGAATCGATATGGAGGTAGGGGAGGTTTTGCTGGCGGAGATGCTCCGGCAGCGGGGGCAGAAGATCGACCTGCTTCTGGCCCACCATCCCGAGGGGAGCGCCCTGGCCAACCTCTACCGGGTGATGCACCTTCAGGAGGACGTGCTGAACCGCTTGGGGGTGCCGATTAACGTAGCCGAAGGCCTGATGGCGGGACGCATTAACGAAGTACGCCGCAACCTCCTACCGGTGAACCATCAGCGGGCGGTCGATGCGGCTCGGTTGTTGGGATTTGCCTTCCTGTGCGTGCACACTCCGGCCGACAACCTGGTGACCAGATTTCTCAACCGGTTCCTGGAGGAGAAAGCTCCGGCTACCGTTGGCGACCTGGTGAAGGCCCTTAAAGAAATACCGGAGTACAAAGCCTCCAGCCGTCGGGGTAGCGGGCCGGAAATTATTCTGGGGTCAGAGGAGCGAAGGACTGGCAAGATCTTCGTGGACATGACCGGCGGAACTGAGGGGGCAAAGGACATCTACGAGCGGCTGAGCGTGGCCGGCGTGGGCACGATCGTGGCCATGCACCTTAGCGAGGAACACCGCAAGGAGGCGGAAAAGCACCACCTAAACGTGGTTATCGCCGGCCATATGGCCAGCGATGCCATAGGCATGAACCTATTCCTGGATCACCTCGAAGAACGGGGGGTTAAGGTTCAAACCTGCTCCGGACTGGAACGGGTGCGGCGTCGCTAAACCCATGGTTCGGTTGCCCGAGTTACTGGCTCCGGCGGGAGATTGGGAGGCCCTTAAGGCGGCGGTAGCCAACGGCGCGGATGCGGTTTACCTGGGCGGCAAAGAGTTCAGCGCCCGGGCTTATGCCCCCAATTTTTCCGAGACCGAGATGGCCGAGGCGGTCAGGTTCTGCCACCTGCGGGGAGTAAAGGTTTACGTCGCCGTTAATACCCTGGTAGCGCCGGAAGAGTTGGATCGGGCGCTAGACTATCTTTTTCGGTTGGCGGAGTGGAGGGTAGACGGGGTGCTGCTTCAGGATTTGGGACTGGCCTGGGCGGCGCACCAGGCCCTTCCCCGTCTACCCCTACATGCCAGTACCCAGATGACCGTTCACAATCCGCAAGGCGTGCGGTTTTTGGCCCGACTGGGCTTTTGTCGGGTGGTCCTGGCTCGAGAGCTTAGTCTGGCGGAGGTCAAGAAAATCGGGGAAGCCTGTCCGGAAGTGGAGCGAGAAGTATTCGTGCACGGTGCCTTATGTTTTAGTTATTCCGGACAGTGTCTTTTAAGCAGTTTCGTTGGCGGCCGCTCGGGCAACCGCGGTCGATGTGCCCAGCCGTGTCGCCTTCCTTACCGTCTGCGGGGGGCGAAGACGGATACTGAGGGCTACCTGCTGAGCACCAGGGATCTCATGACCCTCGACCTATTGCCGGAATTGGTAGGCGCCGGAATACAGGCTCTGAAGATCGAGGGACGCATGAAGCGACCGGAGTACGTGGCCACCGTCACCCGGATCTACCGACAGGCCTTAGATAGACTGGCCGCTAACCCGGAGGGCTTTCGGCCTTTTGAACAAGAACGGCAGGAGTTGGCCCAGATCTTTAACCGCGAATTTACCGCCGCCTATCTATTGGGACGGCGGGGCGAGGAGCTAATGAGCTTTCAGCGACCCAACAACCGGGGAACCTACTTGGGCCGGGTGGTGGCCAAGAGCACCGACCGCGTGGCCGTGCGCCTGGCGGCACCATTGCGGGTCGGGGATGGAGTGGAGTTTTGGGTAACGCAGGGAGGCCGGGCGGGGATAACCGTCCGTCGGTTGGAGGCGAACGGACAAACCGTAAGAGAAGCAGAAGCGGGCCATACGGTTTGGCTGGGGGCACCGGCCCAAGTGGCGGTTGGCGATCGGGTGTTTAAGACCCATGACGCTCTGTTGGTGGAGAAGGCCCGGGCTTCCTACACGCGGCCGCAGGCGACTCAGGTGGTACCGTTGTGGCTGGAGGTAAAGGGGGAACCGGGTCGTCCGCTGGTGGTCACGGGTCGGGACGATCGAGGGGTCTTGGTCGCCGTTACCAGCGAGGAGCCCTGCCGGCGGGCGGAGAAACACCCGTTAATCGAAGAGGTTCTGGCCCGGCAATTGGGACGCTTAGGAGATACGCCCTTCTATCTGGCCGACCTGGAGATTCAACTCTCCGAGCCGGTCATGCTTCCTTTAAGCAGTCTTAATCGGATCCGGCGTCGGTTGGTAGCCGAACTTGAGGAGGCGCGCTTGACCGTCGTGCGGAACTATCCGCCCCCGGCTCAAGAAGAGTTTATTAGGGAAGTAAGGAGGGTTCGTGCTCGGTCCCGGCCTCCCGAGGCGGTGGCCGGCCTGGTGCCCCGCCTGACGGTGGCGGTGACCGAACCGGAGGCGGCGCAAGCCGCTTTGGAGGCCGGGGCGGACCGGGTTTATCTGGGAGCGGAGCAATGGCAGGACCGGCCCGCAGCCTCGGTTCGAGACTGGAAACCGGTGGTCCGTTGGGCCAAGAAGGAGGGGAGAGAGGTCTTTGTGGGCTTGCCCCGCTTTTGGCATCCGTCAGAGGTCGGGCAGTTGGAGGAAAGGGTGGAACTGGCTCGGAGCCTCGGAGTGCCCGGGGTGTTGATACCGGGACCGGCGGGCTGGGAGGAGGCGCGGGAAAGGCTTGAAGGGTTAAGGCTGGTAGCCGATTATACCTTTAATATTTTCAATCCCCCGGCGGCCGCTCTCCTCCGATCTCTAGGCTTTGCCGGGCTAACTCTTTCTCCGGAGCTGAACCGAGGACAGCTTGCCGCCTTCTCCCCTCTGGCCGCCTGGGGGGCCGAGGTGGTGGTGCACGGCAACTTTCCCCTCATGAGTGCCGCCAACTGCGTTCTCCGGGCGGTACTCTCGCGCCGGTCTGCCTGCCGTGGCTGGTGCCGACAGTCGGGCTGGTCCCTGACCGACCGGCAGGGATACGAGTTTCCCGTAGCCTGTGATCAAGGCTGTCGCTTCTACGTATTCAACAGTCGGGAACTCTGCCTCTTGGCCGAGCTGCCCGACCTTTTGCCCCTGCGTCCCTTCGGCTTGCGCCTGGAGCTTCGGCGGGCGCGGCCGGAGGAAGTGTTTCGGATTGTGGCCGCTTACCGGGAGGGCTTGAGCCGCCTTGAGGCCGGAGGCGCAACCCGGGAGTGGCTACGCCAGACTGAGGAGCGAATTCTGGCGGGCTTGAACCGCGGCTTCACCCGGGGGCATTATCGCCGGGGAGTATAGGTGTCCGGATGGTGGGCGGAATGATCAGCGTCAAGACCCTGGATCTATTGGAGTTCCCCAAGATTAGACAGATGCTGGCCGGGCACTGCGATACTCCGGTGGGGCGGGAACTGGCTTTGAGACTGATGCCGGCTACCGAGGCGTCGGGGGTTTCCGACTCCCTAGAGGAGACCGCGGAGGCGGACGAGATCCTGCGGCGTTACGGCAGCCCGTCTCTGGGAGGCGTCCACGATTTGCGGCCCCTCTTGGAGCGGGTGAGGGTGGGAGCGGTTCTGGGCGGTGAGGAACTGTGGCGGGTATGGGCTACTTTGGCGGCCATTCGCGGTCTGGAGCGGTTTACCGAACGCTTGCGCGGCCAGTTTCCCCGGTGGCAGGCCCAAGCCCGTATCTTGCACTCTTTTCCCGAGCTAGAGGCGCGTTTGGCTTCCAGCCTTTCTCCGGAAGGGGAGGTGCTGGACGGCGCCTCGGCCCGCCTGGCCCAAATCCGTCGGGAGAAGCGGGTGCTGGAGGGCAAGATCCGAGAGAAGCTGGAGAATCTGCTAAGGGATCCGGGTACCCAGAAGATCCTGCAGGATCTGGTAATTACCCAGCGTCATGACCGCTACGTCCTTCCGGTTAAGCAGGAGTACCGACACCGCTTTCCCGGCATAGTTCACGGACAGTCGGCCAGCGGGGCCACGCTATTCATTGAGCCTCTGGCGGTGGTGGAACTCAACAATCGCCTGCGGGTAATGGAGGACCGGGAGCAGGAGGAAGTAGCGGCAATCCTGGCCCGTCTATCCGAGGCGGTGGGACGCGTCGCCCCAGAACTGGAGCAGTCCCTAAGTGCACTGGGACGGTTGGACCTATTTCTGGCCAAGGCGCGGTTGGCCCGGCAGCAAAATGCGGTTAGACCCCGGCTCAACGCCGAGGGAGTCATACGCTTGGTGGGCGCCCGACACCCGCTCTTGCCCGCCGACCGGGTGGTGCCTATCGATATCGATCTGGGAGAGGACTACGATGTTCTGGTGGTCACCGGCCCCAACACCGGTGGCAAGACGGTCAGCCTCAAGACCGTTGGCCTGCTACAGCTCATGGCCCAGGCCGGCCTCTTTCTACCCGTGGCTCCCGGGTCTGAGGTGGCGGTCTTCGCCGGTATACACGCCGATATCGGCGACGAGCAGAGTATTGAGCAGTCCCTTAGCACCTTCAGCAGCCACATGGGCAATATCGTAAACATCTTGCGCCACCTGGAGTTGCCGGCGCTGGTGCTGCTGGACGAGATTGGCGCGGGAACGGACCCGGCCGAAGGGGCGGCCTTGGCCCAAGCGATCCTGGAGCATCTGCGAGAGCGCGGCGCCAAAGTAATGGTTACCACCCACCTGGGCGAGCTCAAGCTGTATGCCCACCAAACGCCCCGGGTGGCCAACGCCGCGGTGGAATTCGATAGTGCCCGACTGGTACCTACTTACCGATTACGGGTAGGCCTGCCCGGCCGAAGCAATGCTCTGGAGATTGCCGAGAAGCTGGGGATGCCGGCCAGCATCCTGCGGCAGGCGCGGGGGCTTCTCGGTCGCGAGCGCCAGGAATGGGAGCACATACTGGCAGAGTTGGAAAGAGCCCGGCGGGAATACGAACGGTTACGCGATGAGGCCGCCCGCCGAGCACAGGAGTTGCTTGAGGCCCAGCGGGAACTGGAGCGGGAAAGAAGCCAGTTTGAAGAAAAGCGGCAGGCGGTTCTTACTCAGGCGCGTCGCGAGGCTCAGGCCTTGGTTCGCCGCACCGAGGCGGAGGTGAAGGCGGTTTGGCGGGAGTTTCGTTCCCGGCTGGACGAGGAGGGAAGGCGGGCCGCCGACCGCGCCTTGCAGGCGGCCAAGCATAGCCTGCCGGTTCTGGCCCCCCCGGAGGAGGTTGAGCCTTCCTTCACCGGCCGCCCGCTTACCCGGGTTGAACTGGGGCAGTGGGTATGGGTTCCCCGGTTAAAACAAAAGGGCCAAGTCACGGGACTGGGCGGCGAAGGGGAAGCCACGGTAATGGTGGGGAGCCTGCGCCTGCAGTTACCGGTTTCCGAATTGGAGGTTGTGACCGAAGCTCAAGGCGATTCGGCGGCCGGTCGGAAGGCCAAGAAGGGCTCGGTGTCGGTGGTGGCGGCTACGCGCGAGGTGCCGCCCAGCATTATGGTCCGGGGGCTCACCACCGATGAGGCCTTAGCCCAGGTAGATAAATACCTGGACGAGGCCATTTTGGCCGGGCTCTCGTCGGTAACGGTAATCCACGGTAAGGGAGAAGGCATCTTGCGAGCCGCCATCCACCGCTTTCTGGCCGACCATCCCCACGTAAAGAGCTTTCGCCTTGGCGGTCCCGGTGAAGGAGGTCTCGGAGTTACGGTGGTCAATCTGGCCTAGGGATGTATACCGTAACCGGACCGGCGGTGCCCCGGATGCGGCCCTGGCGATCGGTTATTATCACCCAGTAGGTGTAGGGCTTGCCGACTTCCACCTGAAGGTCGGTATAACTTCTCTGGGTGACCGTAGCCAGCTTTATTCGCTCTTCCACGCCCGGCCCTCCCCGTTCCACCCGGAACGACCAGTCTCTCCCGTTGCCTTTCCCCGTCCCCTCCCAGCGTAAGCGGACGGCATAACCCTGAATTCCCTGATCCGAAGTTAACACCTCCGCCCGCAGTTCGAATTCCGGGTTGGCCTCCGGGAACGAGGTTTGGCCGGCGTTGGTCGCCTGGGTTATCTGGTGGTCGGGAAGGGGACAATTCTGGGTGGGTACCTGGTCCCGCGGGTAGCGTCGCTTCTCCACCAGGGACGGGGGGCAACCTCCTTCCTGACCGGGCCTCGGCACGTTGGCCAGATACGGTACTCCCTGGTGCCGGGGGTCGGTGCAGATATCCACTTCCATCGTCTCCTGATCGCCCGTCGCCGGGCCGTACCCCGAATGTAGGGGGCAGTACTCGGTGGGTACCTCTAACTCCGCGTCCTCCGGCTGCACACTCCCCGTATACGGCACCGGTCGTTTCAGGAATACCCCGGTGGCCACCGAAGGGCAGGCGGGAGTAGCCAGCTTATGGCTTTCGGTGCATACTTGGGCCTGTACCCAC
Organism: Neomoorellales bacterium; assembly: GCA_049719955.1. GTDB lineage: Bacteria > Bacillota > DSM-521 > Neomoorellales > SLTJ01 > JANLFO01. Next base: position 76,113 of record JBNARC010000011.1, read on the forward strand.
ACGTCGGACACTTTGGTCGGTACCCGATCCTGGGCGAACACTTCGGTCACAATGAATTGCCGCGGGGTAAGCTCGCTGGGAAGCAACCCCGATTTCGCGTCCACGGAAACGTAGACTATGCCGGGGGGACGGGAAAACTCCCGCACCGGTCGGCCCTTTAGAGCCTGAGACATTACTGCCTTCCAGATGATGGCCGGATAGGTGCCGCCGGCGACGTGACGCAGATAGTGCTTGGCGTCGGTCTGATCGTAGCCCATCCAGACCGCCCCGACCAACTCGGGGGTATAGCCGATAAACCAGGCATCCGTGGTACCGCTTTTGCCCTGGAATTCGGGAGTATCGGGAAGCTGCGTGGTACCGGTCTTGCCCGCCACCGGCCGATCCAGCCGGGCTCGGGTGCCCGTACCTTCCTTGACTACGGTTTGGAGCATATCGGTGATCAAGTAAGCGGTTTGCTCGCTCATGACCACCTTTTTGTAAGGCTTGGTCTCTATCAATACCCGATCGAAACGGTCGGTAATCTTGCTAATAGCGTGAGGTTGGATCCATATACCGCCGTTGGCAAAGGCGGCGTAGGCGGCGGCCATATCCAGAGGAGAGGCTTCGGCCGCTCCCAAAGCCAAGCTAAGATATTTATAGCGGGGAGTGAGGGGAAGCCCCAGGTCCCGGGCAAAGTTGTACCCCCGTTCCACGCCGATGTCGTTAAGAACTCTCACCGCCACGATATTGATCGACCACCGAAGAGCTTCCCGGATACTTACCAGGCCCCGGTAGCGACCGTCGTAATTCTTGGGCGCGTAGTTGCCGAAGGAGACGGGCACATCATCCACCACCGTAGCGGGGGAGTATCCTGCCTCTTCCAAAGCCGGCGCGTAAACGGCGATGGGCTTGATGGCCGATCCCGGGTGGCGCTTGGTATGCACCGCCCGATTCCATCCCCGGCGCACCTGATGCTCGCGGCCGCCTATCAGCGCCTGCACCTCGCCGGTATGAGGATCCAGGATTACCATAGCGCTTTGGACCGGTACCTCGTCGGGACTTTTTGGAAAGTAGGCCGCGTCCTGGTAAACCTGCTCCATTTTCTCCTGCGTCTTCGAGTCCAAAGCGGTGTAGATCTTAAGACCTCCGGTAAACAGCAATTCTTCCTCGTAGCCGTTGCTTACCAGTAAGTTCTCTGCTTCTTCCACCACATAGTCCACGTAATAGGGGTAACGGTAACTGCTCTTTTCTGCTTCGCCCCGGGCAAAGCTAAGGGGAGCTTGTTTGGCCTGCTCGGCTTCCTCGCGGCTAATGTAGCCGTAGCGGACCATGTTGTCGAGCACCTGCGCCTGTCTTTCCTTGGCTCGGGGAAGGTTATCCTCTTTGAGAGGAGTGTAGGTACCCGGACTCTTAATCAATCCGGCCAGCATGGCGGCTTCGGCCAGGTTTAGGTCCTCCACGTTCTTGTTGAAATAAGTCTTGGCTGCCGCCTGCACCCCATAAGCGCCGTGGCCGAAGTAAATCTCGTTTAGATAGAATTCTAGTATTTCCTGCTTGGTATAGAGCCTCTCCAGTTGCAGGGCCATTATCGCCTCTTGTATCTTACGCTTTAGGGTTTTCTCCGGCTTTTCAATGAAAGCGTTCTTGGCCAACTGCTGCGTAATGGTACTGCCGCCCTGCTCCCTGGTTCCCCGAGTCAAGTCCACCACCGCCGCTCGCAAAATGGCCCGTGGGTCTACGCCGTGGTGCTGGTAAAAGCGTACATCCTCAGTAGCTATAACCGCTTCCTGAAGGTACTCTGGGATGCGCTCTAAAGGCACCGGGATACGGTTCTCCGGGCCATGGAGGGCGGCCACCGGTTCGCCGTCGCGGTCGTAAACCGTAGTGGTCATAGCCCCACCGATCAGGGCCGGATTCCAATCGGGCATGTCCATAACCGCCGCCAGCACCACTCCCGTGGCCGCAGTAACGCCGGCTAAGGCCAAGGTTATTACCGCCAGTAGAATTACCCGACTTACCCGAAGTCTCCTCTTCTTTCTGGTGGCTCCGTCTGCCTGAGCCATAACGTTCCCCCTCGAAGGCTTCTCGCCACGATTATATCATAAGCTTGACGACAGTCATTCGCGTACGGTTTCCCAAGATAAGTTTCCTGGCGCGGTAGCGGTTGCTTGTCCTAAGTTTTTCGGCATGCTACAATACGCTGGGTTGTACTCCAGGCAGGAAGGGGTAGGTCGGGTTGGAGCTGCGGCAGGAACTGGAGCGGCAAATGGCGGTTATCCGGCGTGGGACGGCGGAGATTGTGCCGGAGGAAGAATTGGTGGCCAAGCTGGAACGCTCCTTGCGCACCGGCGTACCGCTGAAGGTAAAGTTGGGGCTGGATCCCACGGCTCCGGATATTCACCTGGGTCACACTGTGGTTCTCCATAAGCTCCGCCAATTTCAGGATTTGGGACATAAGGTTATCATTATCATCGGCGATTTCACCGGCCGTATCGGCGATCCTACCGGCAGAACCGAGACCCGACGTCAGCTCAGCGAAGAGGAGATTCTGGCTAACGCCCAGACCTACCGGGAGCAGATCTTCAAGATCCTCGACCCCGATCGCACCGAGTTAACCTTTAACAGCCGGTGGCTGGCGCCTCTGACCTTCAAGGAAATAATCGAGTTGGCGAGCAAGTACACCGTAGCCCGCATGCTGGAGCGCGAGGATTTTTCCCGCCGTTTTAGGGAAGGCCTGCCCATCGGTATACACGAGTTCTTTTATCCGCTCATGCAGGGCTACGATTCCGTAGCTTTGGCCGCAGACGTCGAGGTTGGGGGTACTGATCAGAAGTTTAACTTGCTTATGGGACGGGTGCTCCAGCGGGAGTACGGCCAGGAGCCGCAGGTGGCCCTGATGCTGCCCATCCTCGAGGGCCTGGACGGCGTGCAGAAAATGAGCAAGAGTTTGGGTAACTACATCGGAATCAACGAGCCGCCGGGTGAGATGTACGGAAAGACCATGTCTTTGCCGGACGAACTTATCCTGCGCTATTTTGAGTTGGTAACCCCCATTTCCTTAGAAGAGCTGGAAACTATTCGTCGGGGCCTGGCCGGTGGTTCCCTGCATCCCCGCGATGCCAAGATGCGGTTGGCGCGCGAAATCGTAAAGCTGTATCACGGAGAAGAGGCGGCCGAGCGGGCAGAAGCGGAGTTCCGCCGGGTTTTTCAGCAGCGGGAATTACCGCAAGAGATGCCGGAAGTGAAGATCTCACCGCAGGATACCGATGGAGGGAAGATATGGTTGCCCAGACTCATGGTGTTGGCGGGTGTGGCCCCCAGTACTTCTGAAGCCCGGCGGCTAATTCTTCAGGGTGGGGTACGCCTCAACGACCAGAAGGTAGAAGATGTGAACCTAGAAGTACGGTTGGTCTCAGAGCTGATACTGCAGGTAGGCAGGCGCCGTTTCGTTCGCGTGCTATTTTCCCGGGAGTAGCAGCCACGACGTTTCGGGCGTCCGGTTCGGGCGGAGAGGAGGTCTTGGTTGGCAGAGTTTCGTTACGGCGATATGGTGACCTTGGTCAGCGCCAAGGACCGCATGTACGTTAAAAAGCTGGCTCCGGGCGGTCAGATCCATCTACACGAAGGAAGAATAGCCTGCGAAGACCTGATCGGACGACCGGCGGGCTGCACCTTATTGACCTCGCGCGGGGAAACGGTGTGGGCCTATAGGGCCACCCTGGGCGACTATATCCTGAAAATGCCCCGACGCAGCAACATCGTGTATCCCAAGGATCTGGCCATGATCCTCATGTGGGCCGACGTTTATCCCGGGTGTAGGGTGCTGACTGCGGGCACCGGTTCGGGTGCGCTGCTGATGGCCTTGGCCCGGGCGGTAGGAGAAAACGGGGCAGTCTACGGCTACGACCTGCGGGAAGACATGCTGGAGCTCAGCCGACTGAATTTGGAAACGGCCTTAGGGCCGCAGGCTCAGGTGACGCTTCGCCTGGGAGATGTATGCGAGAGCATCGCCGAGCGGGAACTGGACCGGGTGGTGCTGGACGTCCCCGAGCCCTGGCGAGCGCTGGAACCCATCGCTCAGGCGTTGAAGCCCGGAGGTATTCTCCTGGCCTACGTGCCTACTATCGGGCAGGCGGAGGAGTTCGTGCGCGCAGTCCGGGAGAGATCGGACTACGCCCTTCCGGAGGTTATGGAGGTACTCTTCCGGACCTGGCATGTAGGCGAGAGAAGCTCCCGCCCCAACTTCCGCATGGTAGGGCATACCGGTTTCCTATGCCGGGCCCTAAGAGTCGTTGCCTGGGCGGAGTCCTGAGGCCATATTTTTCCTTCGATCGTGGCCAACCCCCCGGAAGCCAAGGGCGAGTTTTAACGTATCTTCTCGTCGGAGAAAACGCAACTTTTTGGGCGCCTTCGCCTTGTGGCTTTCACCTTCTTCTGGGGTAGCCCATACCCTAGTAACTACGGAGGTGAAAGTCATTGGGCCTGCGCCGGAGACGTCGGCGGCTTCCCGGACCGCGCCGGGTAGCGGTGGCCCTGTTGGTGCTGTTGTTACTGGTGTGCCTGCTGGGCCTGGGGTTTTGGGTGGTAGAGGTTAGCCTGCGGCCCACTTTCTTGGTTATGGCCCGAAACCAGGCCGAATGGACGGCCACGCGCGCGATCCAGGAAGCGGTGCTGGATCAGATTGAGGCTTCAGGTTTGCGTTACGAGGATCTAGTGCACCTGGAGAGGGACGGCGAACAGAGGATAGTCTATTTGGGGGCCAACGTCCTGGCCCTAAACTGGCTGGCGGCCTCGGTTACCCTGGCGGTTCAGAACCGATTGGCGGCGCTTGAGCATCAGTCCTTCGGCGTACCGCTGGGGCAGGTACTGGGAAGCGATTTGCTGGCTCGGTTTGGGCCCCGGGTAGAATGGGAGTTGGTGCCTACCGGGGTGGTGCGGGTGCAGATACGCGACGGCTTCCAGGCGGCAGGCATCAACCAAACCCGTCACTTCATCAATCTCCGAGTAGAGAGTGTTGTGCGAGTGATAATTCCCTTTACCGAAGATGAGGTTACGGCGGCGGCCGAGGTACCTTTGGTGGACTGCGTGCTCCTGGGAGGGGTGCCTCAGACCTTTGTAGGGTTGTCCCTAGGAGAGCTGACCTTCGGAGGGCAGAAGTGACCCGATAGGTTCTCGATTATGATCGCTTATTGGCGAGAGGAAAGGCCCCCGCGTGGGTTTCGAGGCGGTCTTGCGGTTTTTGGGAAACCTAGTCAGGGTAGGAGGACATTCGTCCGGTTAGGCGCTGTTTCTTTCGGCGGGGGTTCCGGGTTATAATAAATACGTAAGTCGAGCCGCTACAAAAACTCGTAAACCGGGTCTTGACAGAAACAAAAAGTCGTGCTAAGTTAAATGACGTCGCTGCTCTGGCGGCGCGGGTCTTTGAGAACTGAACAGTGGTGGAAGGTAAGCGGGTCCGGCGTGTGAGTTTA
>JBNARC010000012.1:0-63336 GCA_049719955.1 Neomoorellales bacterium
GTCACGGGCGGTGGAAGAGATTGCCGCTCTGGCCGACGAGCTCCAGCAGCTCTAGGGGGGAGCGAATCGTGGCCGGGGGGCAGTATGTCACTTTTCGCCTGGGCAGCGAAACCTGCGCTGTGGACATCACCTACGTCCAGGAAATCATCCGGGTGCCGGACATGGTTAGGGTGCCCATGGCCCCCGCGTACGTTGAGGGGCTGGCCAATCTGCGCGGCACCATTCTCCCGGTACTGGACGCCCGAACCCGCTTCGGTATGGCCAGGAAGGACGCGGACGAAGCCGCGCGGGTTATGGTACTTAACGACGGCGGCCGCCGGGTGGGCTACATTGTGGACAGGGTATCCGAGGTGGTAACGGTAGACGACGGGCAGGTAGATGATATCCGGGAGGAGAGCAGGCGTGCGGAATTGTTGCGGGGCGTGGCCCGCATGGCTGACGGTCGTCTGATCCTGCTGGCGGATGCTCCCGCGCTCATGCAGGTGGAGGTGGGGACCATGGCCGCGCGCAAGGACACCGAGGATTACGTAACCGAGGGAGCGGCGGAAGGGGCCCGGGCAGGAGCGGAGACCGAAGCCGAGGTGCAGCTTGTAACCTTCCGGCTGGGTCGAGAAGAGTTCGGGTTAGAGATTGGTGCCGTTCAGGAGATCGTTCGCCTGCCGGAGGTGGTGAACCGGGTTCCCAATGCGCCCGGTTATCTGCTGGGGGTAATACATCTCAGAAACCGGGTGCTGCCGGTGGTAAGCCTGGGAGCGCTGCTGGGCTTGGGCAAGAGCAACCCCGACGAGCGCTGCCGTGTCGTAGTGCTGAATCTGCCGGGCAGGCAGGTGGGGTTGGTAGTGGACGCCGTGGCGGAGGTATTGCGCGTATCGCGGTCGGTTATTGATCCGGTCCCGCCCCTGGTGCGCGCCCAGAGCGGCGAGGAGATTATGGGAGTCTGCAAGATCGGGGGCGGGAAACGGCTGGTGTACCTGCTCGACCATGACAAGTTGGTTTCGGAAACGGATCTGGTGGAGTTCGGAGAGGGTGCCTCCGGTCCGGCTCCGGGAGAGGAGACGGGGCTGAGAACGGAAGCAGAAGATCATCTGGTTACGTTCAGGCTGGGCCGGGAGGAGTTTGCGCTGGATATCGCCCGGGTGCGCGAAATTATCCGGGTGCCGGACATAGTGGCCGTACCCAAGGCGCCGGCGTTCATCGAGGGCGTGGTCAACCTTCGGGGGACCATACTGCCGGTTATCGACCTGCGTAAGCGGTTCGGCTTGAGCACTATCGCCCGGGACGAGCGGGCTCGCGTGGTGGTGATGGAAACGGACGGGCGGCTTACGGGACTGATCGTGGATTCGGTCAGAGAGGTACTCAAGGTTCCCAGAGAAGACATCGAACCGCCACCCGAACTGTTGACCGAGGTAATCGAGCGCCGTTTTATAAGGGGTATAGCTAAAGTGGCCCGAGGTGAACGCCTGGTTATCGTCCTCGATACGGCGGAGGTGCTTTCCTTCCGGGAAAGGGAGGAACTGGCCGATTTTGAAGCCCGACTGGATGAGGCGGGCGGGATGCCGTGCGGTGGCGAACCGGAGGATGGCAGTGATGGCGGATCTTGATGATCTCAGGCAGGCGCTTTTTGACCCGGAGGAGAGGGAGCGGCTGCTGGCGGCCCTGGAACTGAGGGACTTTCCCGCGCCGGAGATAGTGGAGTTGCTGGCGCAACGACTGGCCGAGGAGCCTAGCAGGGTGGTTCAGGAGGCGATCGTCAGCACCCTCACCTCCGTTGGTAGCAGGGAGGTGGTAAGGGCGTGTGCCGGCTTATTGGACCACCCCGATGCCTATGTGCGGAACGCGGCGCTGGAGATACTGCAGGCCCTGGACCACCTCTCGCTTCCCGTGGCCCGGGAGTTGATCGGTCAACCCGACCGGGATCTAAGACTTTTCGGGGTCAGGCTGCTTGGCGAGATGAAAAGGAGGGAGGCGGTCGATCTTCTCCGGCGGGTGGTTGAGAGTGACGGCGACGTTAACGTGGTGGCCGAGGCCATAGAGTACCTGGGCGAGATGGGACAGCGAAGGGAGGACCGCGAGGCGATCATGCGGGCGGCGGAACGACTGGCGCACCCTTACGTTCGCTTCGCGGCGGAAATGGCTCTCATGAAGATGGGTGCTGATCCGGGCGGGCAGAAATGAGGTTTGGGCTCATGACCCCCGATGAATTTGGCAAGCTAAGGGACTACATTTACCGAAAGACCGGTCTTTACTTCGATGATAAGAAGCTCTACTACGTAGAACGCCGGGTGGAGGAGCGCATGCGGGCCACCGGAATGGATCGGTTCGGCGCCTATTTTAACTGGTTGCGATTCGAGCCCTCTCAGGCGGAGTTCCAGCAGTTGTTAAACGCCCTTACAGTTAACGAAACCTACTTTTTTCGTGAATACGACCAGTTGCGCTGTTTTGCCGAAGAGGCATTGCCGGAGCTGCTTGCGGCCTGTGGAGGAGGATCGGCAAAGCGGCTACGGGTGTGGTCCGCGGGTTGCTCTACCGGGGAGGAAGCCTATACCCTGGCCATTATTCTCAAGGAGATGACCGAGGGCCTGCCCACCGGCCCGGTACACTGGGAAGTGCACGCCACGGATCTCAACACCGAGGTGCTTGAGACGGCAAGGCGGGGCGTGTACGGCCGCAGGGCCGTCCGGGGGGTGCCCGAGGTCTACCTGCAACGCTATTTCACTTGTTGTGCAGACGGCCTCTACCGGGTGTCGGAGACCCTGCGTGCCGGGGTGCGCTTCTATCCCCTGAACCTGCTCGATCGCGAAGCCATGCGTACGATGAGGGATTTCGACGCCATTTTCTGCCGCAACGTGTTGATTTACTTCGACGATGCGTCGCGTCGCCAGGTGGCCCTTTACTTCTACGAAGCCCTGCGTCCGGGTGGGTTCATCTTCTTGGGGCATTCGGAATCTATGAGCCGTATTGCGCCCATATTCCGGCTCCGCAGGTTCAATAATGCCATTATTTACCAGAAGTGAGGCGGACGGTATGAGCAGTCGGGTGCTGGTGGTAGACGATTCTCTGACCGCCCGGAAATATTGCGCCAAAATCCTGAGCAGCGCGGGTTTTCACGTTGAGGAGGCCGCTAATGGCTACGAGGCTCTTGAGAAGTGCCTACAACAGGACTATGATGTGATCCTGGCGGATGTAAACATGCCCAAGATGTCGGGCTACGAGCTGGTGCAGGAACTGCGACGCCAGGCGGAGACTGCGCATACGCCGGTAGTCATGATCTCCACCGAAGCAGGCGAAGACGACCGCCTTGAAGGCTACAGGGCGGGGGCCAATCTTTTTCTGGTGAAACCGGTTAGCCCCGAGGCCCTGGTTATTATCGTCCGCGCCTTCGCCAGAGGCCATTGCGACTGATGTCGGGGCGGATTGAGCCGCGAGGGGGCCGGAAAGATCCAGGGGGGCGGCAAAATGAAGTTTTTACTCGTGACCGATGACCCCGAGACGCGCGCCTCGGTTCGCCTGTGGCTTGGCCGGGAGTTTGGTAGGGCCAGTTTTGTGGAACTCACAAAGCCCGAGGAGCTTTCTGAGACTCTTGCGGCTTCCGGTTTTGATGCGGCGGTGGTCGTTTCGCCGTTGACCTGGACCTCACCGAGGTCAGTCCTGGAAACACTAAAAAGCCGCGGCCGGGTGCCGGTGGTGCTGGTCAATCGCGAGGCCGGAGGCGCCGAAGAGGCTCGTGAGGCCATGAGAACCGGCCTTTGCGATTACGTTCTGAGCAGCTCCCTGCTTCACCTCTTGGGCCAGGTGCCCGCGAACAGCGCCGCAGTGCAGGTGGTTGAGCCCCTTTGCGACGGAGACTGAAAAAGAGGCGAGGTGACAGTACGGGGGGAGCACCCGGTACCGCCTGAGAGAAGCCGGGCTACGGCAGACCTGCCGGTGCTTGTATTTTGGGTAGGGCCGGCATATAATACAGTTAAGACGGCGCCTGGCCAACGTAAGGATGATCCACCGTGGGCTGCCTTCACTGATATCGAGCCGAGGTTGGCATAGGGTGGCTACCCAAGGAGGTGAAAGGCAGTGCTTATTCCGCTAAAGGTGCGTCAGGTGGTACTGGACCAGTCCCTGAGTCCGGTAGTGTTGCTGGTGGACGGGGAAGAGAAACGGGTTCTCCCCATTTGGATCGGGCCCTTTGAGGCCCAGGCCATTGCCATGGCCCTGGAGGGAATAATGACCCCCCGCCCCATGACCCACGACCTTCTGCGCAGCGTATGCGAGAATCTGGAGGCCAAGGTGGAGCGCATCGTTGTGAGCGACCTGCGCGACGGCACCTACTACGCGGAGATCTTCTTTGTGCGTTCGGACGGTCGGGAAGTGGTGGTGGATTCCCGCCCGAGTGACGCTATTGCTCTGGCTCTTCGTTGTGGGGCGGAGCTCTACATGACCGACAAAGTGGCCTCGTACGCCTTGTCGGTAGACGAACTGATGAAAGCCCAGCAGGAAGCCGAGCCTACCGGAGGGAAGGTCATAAACCTGGAGGATTACAAGAAAACCCTGCACTAAAAGGTCGCGGCCCGGGACTGACCTCGACCCGGGCTTTATTTTACTACCCTTCGCTTCCCTCTCCCTTAATTACCGCCAGCGGACGCAGCCGCACCACCTTACGGGTAAGCCCGATTTCTGCCAGCGTATCTACCACTGCATCCACGTCTTTATAGGCCGGGGGAGCCTCGTCCAGGAGTTGCCGGTAGTTGGGGCAGGTTACCAAGATGTTGCCCATACTGCGTTCGAACTCCTCGCGGCTGATGGTTCTCTTGGCCGCGGAGCGCGACATAACTCTGCCGGCGCCGTGGTTGACCGAGTAGTAAGTCTCTGCCGCAGCCGGCGTGCCTACCACCACGTAGGAGGCCGTGCCCATACTGCCCGGAATTATGGCCGGGTGCCCGGTGGAGCGGTACTCGGGCGGGTTGGCCGGATGCCCGGGGGGCAGAGCCCGGGTAGCCCCTTTGCGGTGGACCAAAACCCGGTGGCCCCGGTGTTCCTCCCATTTGGCGATGTTGTGCGCTACGTCGTAAAGAAGGGGCAGTGGTGGTTCGCCCAGAGCGGTTAGCAGATGGGGGTATTCTTCCAGCACTTCCAAGAAAGCCTCGCGCACGTCAAAGGTAACCAATTGGCGGTTGGCGAAGGCGAAGTTGGTAGCGCAGGCCATGGCCGCCAGGTATTGTCTTCCCTCTCGGCTGTCCAGGGGAGCGCAGGCCAAACCGGCGGCCGGAAGCTCAATCCCGTAGCGACGGGCGACCGATTGCATCAGACGGCTGTAGTCGGTGCAGATTTGGTGGCCGAAACCCCGGCTGCCGGTATGAATAAGCACGGTAAGGGCACCGGGGTTCAGCCCCCAAGAAGCGGCAATCTCCGGTGCGTATACCGTCTCCACATATCCCAGTTCAATGAAGTGATTCCCTCCCCCTAAGGTGGCCAGTTGGTCGGATCGCTCTACCGCCTCCCGGCTTACCGCCGCCAGGTCGGCTCCGGCCAAACAACCCCCTTCCTCGATGCGGTCAATATCCTCCCGGTATCCGAACCCCTTCTCCACCATGGCTACCGCACCCTGCTGGGCTACCTCCTCCAGGAATCCCCGGCGGAGTTCCAGATGCCGGCTCTTCTTGCCGATACCGGTAGGCACCCGCTTTAAGATGGCGGCCACCAGCCTCTCTAGGACGGACCGGGGAAGCTCCGAGGCGGGTAGACGGGTTACCAAAAGACGCACCCCGCAGTTGATGTCCATGCCTACCGCGCCGGCCGAGACTATGCCCCCTTTCTCGGCCACCGCCATCACTCCCCCGATGGGTAGGCCGAACCCGGTATGCAGGTCGGGCATTCCCACTACCGGCGATAACACCCCGGGAAGGGAGGCGGCGTTAGCCAACTGCTGAAGGGCTTCGGACTCTACCATTTCGGCCCGCAGGCGGGGGCTGAGGTAAACCATCGCCTCCACTCCCCGCTTGCCGTTTTCCAGCCTCCACCGGTTGGGACCCGCGGGCTTAAGGCGCACCTTCCGCTACCTCCCTTGCGGCTAATCCGATCTCGCGGTCCTCGCGGTCTGAGCCAGATGGGTCAGGGTTCTTTTCAAACCCTCGGTGAGGCCGACTCGGGGTTGCCAGCCCAGTTCCCGGCCGGCCTTGGAACAGTCAAGATAGATTCTCTCCAGTTCGCCCGCCCTGGCGGGAGCGTAGTGGGCGGCACCCGCATAGCCGGCTACCTGCTGAAGGAGGCGAAATAGCTCGTTTACGGAAGTTCCCCGTCCGGTACCGATGTTGTAGGCTTGGGCGTCGGGATCGCCGGGGCCAAAAGGAGTATGGCCGTCCTCAAGCTTCTTTAGGGCCAGGAGATTGGCCCGAACCACGTCCTCAACGAAAACGTAGTCGCGCACCTGCTCTCCGGTTCCGTAGATGGTAGGCGTCCGGCCTTGAAGCATTCTCTCCCCGAAGATCGCCACCACCCCCGCCTCGCCGTGGGGATCTTGTCTCGGTCCGTAAACGTTGGCGTACCGTAGCGCTACGTACGGGAGGCCGTGGGTTCGGAAGAAGCTGTGAAGGTAGTATTCCGAAGCCAGCTTGCTCACTCCGTAAGGAGAAAGCGGCTTCTTGGGCGCCTCCTCCCTGACCGGCAGCCGTTCCGGTTCGCCGTATACCACTCCCCCGGAGGAGGCGAACACCACGCCTTCCACCCCGTAACGGAGACAGTTCTCCAGGAGGTTAAGCAATCCCAAAAGGTTGATTCGGGCGTCCTCGCTGGGAGCGGTTACCGAGCGGCGGACGTCGATCTGGGCCGCGTGGTGGTTAACCACCTGAATGCGCTCGGTGCGGAAGAGGCTCGACAAATCCTCCTTGGAAAGGTCGAGCTGATAGAACTTGGCCTGGGAGTTAAGGTTTTCTCTTTTCCCCCGGCTCAGGTCGTCGATGACATAGACTTCGTGTCCGGCGGCTACCAGGGCGTCTACCACGTGGGATCCGATAAAACCGGCCCCGCCGGTTACCAGTATGCGCACCCTTCTGCCCCCCTACCCCACTAAAACTTAAGGCCCTTGATCCACTCGAAAAAGGTTTCCCAAACCAGCCGGTAGTGGTGGGTATAAGAGTGGTCGGCTCCCGGCACTACCAGAAGCTGCTTGGGTTCGCGGGCCGCCTCCCACAGGGCGTAAACGTCGGTCACCGGCACCACTTCGTCCCGGTCACCGTGGCATAGCAATAGGGGCCGGGGACTGAGGCGACGGGCGCAGTCCAGGACGTCGTAGCCCGCCAGGTCGGAAAAGAACTCCTCCTTGAGGTATACCCGCACGCCCAGGATGCTGTCCCAGGTCAGGAGTTCGCCGGGGCCGGGTTTGGCCCGGGCTCGAGGAAAGCTGCGTTGCGGGAAGGCCACGGCCGACCAAGTGCATACCGCCCGCACCCGGGAGTCCTGCGGGGCCTGACATAGCACCGTAGTGCCGCCGAAGCTACGACCCAAGGCAACTACCGGACCGTAACCGAGTTCCACCGCCCGGTCTACGGCCGCGGTCAGGTCGGCTATCTGGCCGGAGAGGGTAAGGTCGGAGAACTCACCCTCGCTTTCTCCGTTGCCGGCAAAATCAAAAAGCAGGGTGGCCCACCCGGTTTCCTGCGCCAGCGCCTCGGCCATCTCCAGCGCCTTGCCCCGCCCTTCCTTGGTACCGGTGAAGCCGTGACAAACCACCACGATCGGTCGCCGTTCCACCGCCGCGATATGCGGGGCGTAGAGCAGGCCGGCCAGGTTTAGGCCACGCCGATTGGGGAAGCGAAGGCGGTGCCACTGCCACACGGTTGGTTTCCCCCTCCCAAGTATTGGCCGGCGCCGGTTTTGCCCCCTGACGTATCCCCGGTTCCCCGCGGCGGTACCGGGTGCTCCCCGTTCGTACTGTCACCTCGCCGACCAAACTAGGGCTCGGCCTTCGCGCTACGGCGGGCTACCCTCGGAGGCGCCGTCCATGGCGCCCCTCGGCTTCGGCCATCCATAGCCTCCGGCCCGCCTTCGCCCTCGGCCTCGCCAAGTTAGGTGCCCGGCGAGTTGCCAATGTACTCAGGCGAGCACCCGGTACCGCCAGCCAACTTAAAGGTAGGGATACGTCAGTTCTGCCTCCTGCTTGCTCGGCCGCCAACCCTATGGTATCATAGTGCCACCACCGGAGGCTACAAGTTCCACCGGAAAGGGGTGGCCCGACCGGTGCCGGAGAAAGCCGGTGCCGGAAAACTTATGGATCTGACCATTAACCTGCGCCAGGACGGCGAAAAGCTTCTGGACCTTCTAAAGGCAACCGTTCGCCAATGGCAATCCTCCCCCTGGCCCCACGAGCGCGAGCGCGCCCAGTACGCCGGCCAGCTCTACCAACGCTGTCTGGCCGCCTACGCCCGCCACCTGGAAGAGGCCAAAGCCCGGGCGGAAGCCGGGTTCAACCTGGAGGTGGATCGGAGACTGGTAAAAGAAATGGAGGAGAAGCTCGCCTACTGGCAACGCAAGTGGCAGGAGCTAACCGGGACACCGGTCGGCCCGGAGCGTTAGGTTCCCGCCTCCCAGGAGCGCAGGTATTCCTCCTGTTCCGGGGTAAGCCTCTCCAACTTTATGCCCAATCTATCAAGCTTAAGCTCCGCTACCCGCCGGTCGATTTCGGGGGGTACGGGATAAACCTTTCGTTCCAAGCATCCGGCCCCTCCCCGGTACAACCACTCCACCACCAGGGCCTGATTGGCGAAGCTCATGTCCATTACCTGCGCCGGGTGTCCCTCGGCGGCGGCCAGGTTCACCAGCCGGCCTTCGGCCAGGAGGTATAGCCGGCGACCATCGGACAGGCGATATTCCTCCACGTTTTCCCTAATCTTGGTTCGGGCAACCGCCAGGGCCTCTAGCGCCGGCAGGTTAATCTCGACGTCGAAGTGACCGGCATTAGCCAGGATGGCTCCGTCCTTCATTAAGATAAAGTGCTGCCGGTCGATCACGTGTTTGTTGCCGGTGGTGGTGCAAAAGACGTCTCCCAGTCGGGCGGCCTCGGTCATATCCGTAACCTCGAATCCGTCCATTACCGCTTCCAGCGCCCGCAGCGGGTCTACCTCCACCACCACCACCCGGGCGCCCTGCCCCCGGGCGCGGGCCGCCACTCCCCTACCGCACCAGCCGTAGCCCACCACCACGAAGGTGCTGCCGGCCAGAAGGTAGTTGGTGGCCCGAAGTATGCCGTCCACCGCCGACTGCCCGGTACCGTAACGGTTGTCGAACATGTGTTTGGTAAGGGCGTCGTTTACCGCTACCACCGGGTAACGTAGCACCCCCGCCTGGGCCATGGCCCTCAGCCGGATTACCCCGGTGGTGGTCTCCTCGGTTCCGGCCATTATCCCGTCCAGCAATTCCGGACGTTCCCGGTGTAGGGTGCTGATCAGATCGGCACCGTCGTCCATGGTGATCTGCGGCCGCATGTCCAGCACCTGCTGAATGTGGCGGTAGTAGGTTTCCTGATCCTCTCCCCGGACGGCGAAGGTGGGAATACCGTACTCGGCGTTTAGGGCCGCGGCCACATCGTCCTGGGTACTGAGGGGATTAGAGGCGCACAAGGCCACCTCCGCTCCCCCCGCCTTGAGGGTGCGCACAAGATTGGCGGTTTCGGTGGTGACGTGCAGGCAGGCACCCACCCGCAGCCCCACCAGCGGTTTCTCCTCCTCCCAGCGTCGGGCAATGGCGCTCAGTACCGGCATGTGCCGTTCCGCCCAGGCAATACGCCGGATACCGGTTTCTACCAACTCGGTGCTCATGTATTTCTCGTCTCCTTTCAGGTTTCCATGCGGGCGTCGGCCAGAGCCCGGGAACATGAACAGCGCCGCCGGGACGGCAAGGCCTCGATCACCGCCAGCAATAGGCGCCGGAGCTTCTCGTTGTTCTCCGCGAACACCCGCAGTACTTCTTCGTGCGTCACCGGCTGGATGTCCGGTCGACCCTCCAGTCCCACGTCATAGTCGGTAACCACGGAAATGTTCACGTAGCACATGCCCAGCTCCCGCGCCAGAATGCACTCCGGGTACTGGGTCATATTAATAACCTCCCACCCCATGGAGCTAAACCATCGGCTCTCCGCCCGGGTGGAAAAGCGGGGTCCTTGGATTACTACTACCGTTCCCCGGGGGTGCAAGGGCAGACCTAATTCCTTCGCTTGGGCAATAACCAGCTCGCGCAGGCTGGGGCAGTAGGGATCGGCCGCCGACAAGTGCGTGGTTATGGGGCCGTCATAAAAAGTATCCGGACGGCCCCAAGTCCGGTCTACGAATTGGTCGCAAATCACGAAGTCGCCCGGCCGGATGTGAGGCTGCAGGCTGCCGACCGCGCAGGGCCCCAGCACATACTCTACCCCCAGTTCCTTCATCGCCCACAGGTTGGCCCGATAGTTGATCCGGTGCGGAGGCAAGGTGTGCTCCCGGCCGTGACGCGGCAGGAAGGCCACTTTCTTGTCGCCCACCGTGGCCAGTGCCACCTTGTCGCTAGGAGGACCGTAAGGGGTCTCCACCTTTATTTCCTCTACGTCCGGCAGAAAAGTATACAGACCGGAACCGCCGAAAACTCCCACCAGGGCTTCCTTTCTGGCCATAAACCTTGCCCGGGGTCAAGCCGGGTCCTTCCCTCCTTAGAATAGTCTAGACTAAGTGTCGAACTGGATCAGGCTAAAGACCGGGTACTGTTCCAGCTTCTGGCGGCCTTTAAGGTAGGTTAGCTCTACTACAAAGGCCAGCTCCACCACCACTCCGCCCAGGCTTTCGATCAGCCGGGCCGTGGCCTGACTGGTACCCCCGGTAGCCAAAAGATCGTCGATAACCACCGTGCGCAGGCCGACGCGTACGGCGTCGGTGTGGATCTCCAAGATTTCGCGGCCGTACTCCAGCTCGTACTCCATCCGGGCGGTGGCCGCCGGCAACTTACCGAACTTGCGTACCGGAATAAAAGAAAGCCCCAGGCGGTGGGCCAAAGGAGCGCCGAAGATGAAGCCGCGAGATTCGATGGCCGCTACCGCGTCCAGCCCCAGAGGCCGATAATGATCTACGAGCAGGTCGACGGTGGCGGAGAAGGCGGCGGGGTCTTTGAGTAAAGTAGTAATATCCCGGAAGAGTACCCCCTTTTCGGGAAAATCGGGGATGGTCCTGATCCTTTCTTTCAACTCGGCTGGAGTCACCTCGGTTTCCTCCTCCCGTGGCCTTTGACGGCTACATGGCTTCGACACCGCACCCGAGTTTTCCTGCCTTCTGGGAATAGTCTACCAAGCTCAAGGCCGGAAAAATCCACACCAGGAGGAATTTGCCCTCCCGGGCGCGAACTCTTACGCCACCACCAACCGGAGAAGGAGGCGGTCCAGTTGACCACCGCCCGGAAACCGAAATTCACCTACTACATCGACCCGGAACGTTGTATGACCTGCGGAACTTGCGAGGCGGAATGCCGCGAGGGAGCCGTTTACGTGAAGGACCTGGAAGTCTACGCCATTGACCCGGAAAAGTGCCGCGGCTGCGCCCGTTGTTTTCAGGCCTGTCCCGTAGGGGCGGTGCAGCGCGTGCCGGCGTCCGTGGCCTCCTAGAACCGGACCGGTGGCATGCGGCCGGCCGGATATGGTAAAATGAAAGCCGCAGAGGGGATAGCGGAGGTGAAAAGCGCGTGCCTACCTACGATTTTCGGTGCCGGCGCTGCGGCCAACAGTTTTCGCGTTTCACCACCATAGAAGGCCGCAAACAGGTAACCTGCCCCAACTGCGCCAGCCCGGAGGTTCAGCAACTACTTACCGGTTTCTTCTATAGCCGGCCCAACGGTGGTAACGGGGCCGGAAGTTGCTCCCGGACCAGTTGTCGCGGGTGTTCGGGCTGCTAACCCGGCCGGAGGTGCACACCGGTGCAGGTGGAATCGCCCGGTAACTATGAGCCGGCGCACCAGGCGGCGGTACGGGCCTTCGCCGGCCGGGATCCCTACAGCATGGCCGCGGCTTCGGGGGCCGAGTACGATGCCCAAAGCGGGCGTTTTGTTCTTCGCTACTACCGGTGGCGATACTGGGTAGAGTTTCCCGGGGCGGCCATTGTTCCGGCCGAGGCCGAGGCCGAGGTACTGGGGCTCAGTGACCAAGTGATTATCTTGCGGTACCTGGTTTCGGCGCTGGGTACACCTCCCGGCGGGCGCTGGGTTTCGTTTATGGAATTGCCGGGCGGACCGCTGCACCAGGCCCCTTTTCGGGTAGAGGCGGTCGAACCGCTGGCCCAGGAATTCGGCCGTTCTCCCCGCCGGTTTCTGGCGGCGGGACTGGCCTTGGGGGGTACGGTCGGCTCTATGGGCGACGCCAGCATCATCCTTCCCGTACTGCCTCGACTGTCCCTCGCCGTGGTTTTGTGGGTGGCGGACGAAGAGTTTCCGGCCAACGCTAATCTCCTGTTTGAGGCTTCGGCCGTGGACTACCTGGATACCGCCAGTCTTTACGTATTGGGAGTAAATACTTCCCGTCGTCTCCGGCGCCAGGCCCACTTAAACTTTTAGCCGGCGCCGTCCGGTGGCCGATATCCTTCCGGTTGCGTACGATGTACTAACCCGACCAAATTAGGGAAGGAGACCGGCCATGAATGCGGAATATGAGGCCCTTCAGGTGCCTTCGTGCCCGGGCGGTACCCTTTATACCATCCGACCAGGGGATTCGTTTTACAGCCTGGCGCGGCGTTTCGGTACCACGGTCGAGGCGCTTCGCGCCGCCAACCCCGGGGTGGAGCCCACCAATCTTCAGATCGGACAGACCATTTGCATTCCCGTGGTCCCCACGCCCGGTCCTTGCCCCGGTGGCTTCCTGCACGAGATCAGACCCGGTGACACCTTTTTCCGCCTCTCCCAGCAATACGGCGTGGCGGTAGACGCCATCCGGGCGGCCAACCCGGGAGTGGACCCAAACCGGTTGAGGATCGGCCAAAAGATTTGCATACCGGCGCCACCTCCCCCTCCGCCCTGTCCGGGAGGCACCTACACGGTGCGGCCCGGAGATACCTTCTACAGTATCGCCCGACGTTTCGGCACCACGGTAGAAGCCTTACGGGCGGCCAATCCGGGAATAGACCCGGAGCGGCTACAGGTGGGCCAGCGGATCTGCCTGCCGCCGGGCATACCCGGACCTATCCCCTGTCCCGGTGGCACCATCTATCAGGTGCGGAGCGGAGACACGCTCTATTCGCTGGGGCGACGTTTCGGCGTATCGGTGGCGGAATTGGTGGCGGCCAATCCTCATCTGACGGATCCGGAAAGGCTTCAGGTGGGGGACTATGTTTGCATCCCCCGTCGTAGGGGTTAGGTAGGAAGGCTTAGGCGGTACCGGGTGCTCTCAGTTAGTACCGTCGCCTTGCCGAGGATACTTGCGCCCGACTTTCGCGCTGGGGGCGGGCTCTCTCGGGCTTCGGCCGTGCTTTAGCCCGGTGCCCGCCCTCGCGCTCGGCCTCACCGAGTTCGGGATCCGGCGAGTTACCGACGTGCTGCACCCTGAAAATAGGCCGAGTAGTGCCATTTTCATCCTCTGCTGGTGCCACCTCGGTGGCATGGGCGTCTCGGGCGAGTCCCCGGTACCGTCCCCAACCCGAGATTGAGGCAAGCTTCATCCGCCGAGATTTTCCTTGACACCCTATACCCCCTGGGATATACTAAACCTTAAAAAGCCGACCTGTCCTTTTTATTCCCTTTTTCCGGCTGGCTTCGGTCGCACCTTCACCGCGGCGGGGTCTAGTCAGGTGAGGCCACAGGAGGGCAAGGGCGATGGGGTTAATTGTGTATCTCAACGGTGAATTCCTGCCGGTAGAGGAGGCCAGGATTTCGGTATTCGATCACGGCTTCCTCTACGGCGACGGGGTATTCGAGGGCATCCGGGCCTACAACGGCAGGGTGTTTCGTCTGCGCCAGCACCTAGACCGGCTGTACGATTCTGCCCACAGTATTGGCCTGGACATAGGTATGCCCAAAGAAGAAATGTTGAACGTGGTGCTGGAAACGGTGCGGCGAAACGGATTGCGGGATGCGTACATCCGCCTGGTAGTGGCTCGGGGAGTGGGCGATCTGGGGTTGGACCCGCGAAAATGTAAACGACCGACCGTACTCTGCATTGCCGCCCACATCCAGCTTTATCCCCAAGAGCTGTACGAAAAAGGTTTAGAACTGGTTACCGTTGCCACCCGTCGAAACCTGCCGGAGGCCATCAACCCGCGAATCAAATCCCTCAACTACCTGAACAATATCCTGGCCAAAATTGAGGCCACCCTAGCCGGGGCCAGTGAAGGCCTGATGTTAAACCAGGAAGGTTACGTGGCCGAGGCCACGGGCGACAACATCTTCCTGGTAAAACAGGAGGCGCTTATCACCCCTCCGTCCCATGTGGGCATCCTGGAAGGCATCACCCGCAACGCGGTAATGGAGCTGGCGGCTCGGCAAGGATTGGAAGTTCGGGAGGAAGTTTTCACCCGTTACGACGTTTACACCGCCGACGAGTGTTTTCTTACCGGCACGGCGGCGGAAATTATTCCCGTGGCCAAGCTCGACGGTCGGACCATCGGCAAAGTTTGTCCCGGTCGTATAACCCGGATGCTGATGCGGGCCTTCCACGAGCTAACCCAGGTGGAAGGCGAGCCCATATACTTCGAAGCGGCAGCAGCTTCCCAGTAGAGGAGGCGGTAGTCTTGCCTAGCGAGGCAATAAAGCGGGGCCTGGAAAAGGCTCCCCACCGGTCTCTCCTGCGGGCCTTAGGGCTTACCCAATCGGAGATCGAAAGGCCCTTGGTAGGCGTGGTGAACTCCTTTAACGAGGTGGTCCCCGGCCACATCCATCTCCGGGAGGTGGCCGCCGCGGTAAAGGCCGGGATCCGCATGGCCGGTGGTACGCCGCTGGAGTTTAATACCATTGCCATCTGTGATGGCCTGGCCATGAACCATGCCGGCATGCGCTACTCTCTGGCCAGCCGAGAGGTTATTGCCGATAGCATCGAGCTGATGGTGCAGGCGCACGCTTTCGATGCCTTGGTTTTCATACCTAACTGTGATAAAGTGGTTCCGGGAATGCTCATGGCCGCCGCCCGGCTCAATCTCCCCTCTATTTTCGTTAGCGGCGGTCCCATGCTGGCCGGCCGCTACCGGGGGGAGGCGGTGAGCCTTTCTAAGGTATTCGAGGCCGTAGGCGCCGTGGCCGCCGGCCGCATGACCGAGGAGGAACTGGCCCTCCTAGAAGAGGAAGCCTGTCCGGGATGCGGTTCCTGCGCCGGTATGTTCACCGCCAACTCCATGAACTGCCTCACCGAAGCCCTGGGCATGGCCCTGCCGGGCAACGGTACTATCCCGGCGGTGGCCGCCGCTCGCCTTCGCCTGGCCAAGGAAACCGGGCAGCAGGTCATGGAGCTCTGGCGCCGCAACCTCCGGCCCCGGGACATCCTTACCCGGGACGCTTTCTTAAACGCCCTAACCGTAGACATGGCTCTGGGCTGTTCCACCAATACCGTTCTGCACCTTCCGGCCATTGCCCGGGAGGCGGGAATCGAGTTGGGGCTGGAGCTTTTCGCCGAGGTGAGCGGCCGGACTCCTAACCTTTGCCGGCTGGTCCCGGCGGGGCCGCACCACCTGGAAGACTTCCACCTCGCCGGCGGAGTGCCGGCGGTGATGGCCGAGTTGGCCGGCCACGGACTATTGCCGGGTAACCCCCTCACCGTAACCGGGAAGTCCGTGCAGGAGAATCTGGTTGGTCGTAAGATCCTTTCCCCCGAGGTAATCCGGCCGGTTGCTTCCGCCTACAGCCCGGACGGGGGTTTGGCGGTACTGTGGGGGAGCCTGGCTCCGGAGGGAGCGGTAGTAAAGAAGTCGGCTGTGGCTCCCAATATGCTGCGTCACCGGGGGCCGGCCCGGGTCTTCGACGGCGAAGAGGAAGCTACCCGGGCCATCCTGGGGGGAGCCATTAGACCGGGAGAAGTAATCGTGATCCGCTATGAAGGTCCCAAGGGAGGCCCGGGCATGCGGGAGATGCTTACCCCTACTTCGGCGGTGGCAGGGATGGGCCTGGACGACAAAGTGGCCCTGCTTACTGACGGGCGTTTCTCCGGAGCCACCCGGGGAGCGTCCATCGGCCACATTGCCCCGGAAGCCTTTGCGGGCGGGCCTCTAGCCTTGGTGCAGGACGGAGATTGGATCTCGATCGATATACCGGCGGGCAGGCTGGATATAGAAGTAGGGGAGGAAGAGCTGGCCAGAAGGCGGGCGGCCTGGGTTCCGCCGGCCTCCAAGGTGAGCGTCGGTTACCTGGCCCGGTACCAGCAGATGGTCGGTTCCGCCAGCCGGGGAGCAATCCTGAGTTGATCGCAGCGAGGTGGCACCAGGAAATGACCTTGGCCACAGGTAGTCTTCCCCTAACCAAAGAAGAACCCTGCTTCCAGGCCTCGGGAGCGGAGATCGTTATCCGGGCTCTGGAAGAAGAAGGAGTGGATACAGTATTCGGGTACCCGGGGGGAGCGGTGCTGCCCCTGTACGACGCTCTCTATTTTTCCCGCATCCGGCACGTGTTGGTGCGACACGAGCAGGGCGCGGCCCATGCGGCCGACGGTTACGCCCGGGCCACGGGTAAGGTAGGAGTATGCTTTGCTACCTCCGGTCCGGGAGCCACCAATCTGGTAACCGGTCTGGCCAACGCCTATATGGATTCTATCCCCCTGGTGGCCTTTACCGGCCAGGTAAGCCTGGAGTTGTTGGGGCGGGACTCCTTCCAGGAGGCCGATATTACCGGAATCACCATGCCCATTACCAAGCACAACTTCCTGGTGAAGCGGCCGGAGGATTTGGCCGCTACCGTGCACAAGGCCTTTTACCTGGCCCGAACCGGCCGGCCGGGGCCGGTGCTGATAGACTTGCCCAAGGACATTACCGCCGGGATGATTACTTACAGCAATTCCTGCCGGGAGGTGAACATCCCGGGCTATAACCCGCGCCCGCACCCGGATCCCCAAGCGGTGCTGCGGGTGGCCGAGACTCTGGCGCGGGCCAAACGGCCGTTGATTTATGCCGGGGGCGGGGTGATACTGGCCGGGGCCAGCGTGGAGTTGGCGGCCCTGGTAGAGCGCACCGGCGTGCCGGTGGTGACCAGCCTGATGGGTAAAGGAGTGATTCCGGAGGATCATCCCTTGGCCCTGGGCATGCTGGGCATGCACGGCACCGCCTACGCCAACCTGGCGGTTTCTCATTGTGACCTGCTTTTGGCCCTGGGAGTACGTTTTTCCGACCGCTCTACCGGCCGCTTCCAGAGCTTTGCCCCTCACGCCACCGTAGTGCACGTAGATGTGGACCCGGCGGAAATCGGCAAGAACGTTCGGGCGGACATCGGAGTGGTGGGCGACGTCAAGGCGGTACTGCAGGCCCTTCTGGAGTGCCTGGAAGCGGTTCCGGAAGTGCAAGCCTGGCACAAGCAAATTTACCAGTGGCGCCGGATGTATCCTCTGGAATACGAGCGTAGCCAGGAAGTGCTCAAACCCCAATACGTGGTGGAGCAGATCTGCGAGCTAACCCGGGGCGAGGCCATCGTTACCACCGACGTAGGCCAGAACCAGATGTGGGCGGCTCAGTACTACCGCTGTCGCCGTCCGCGCACCTTTATCAGTTCCGGCGGCTTGGGAACCATGGGGTTCGGTCTGCCCGCCGCCATCGGCGCCCAACTCGGCCGCCCGGGCGAAACCGTGGTAGATATTGCCGGCGACGGTAGCCTGCAGATGACGGTGCAGGAGTTGGCTACGGTAGCGCAGTACGGGCTGCCGATCAAGATCTGCCTCCTGAACAACGGCTATCTGGGCATGGTCCGGCAATGGCAGGAACTGTTTTACGAGCACCGCTACTCGCAGGTGGATATCAGCCAGGGCGGCCCGGATTTCGTCAAACTGGCCGAGGCTTACGGCATTGCCGCCCGCCGCGTAACGCGGCCGGAGGAGGTTAGAACGGCCCTGGAGGCGGCTTTCTCCGACCCCGGGCCCTATCTCCTGGACTTTGTGGTTCACCGGGAAGAGAACGTGTTTCCCATGGTACCGCCCGGCGGTTCGCTGGACCAGATGTTGGGGGGCAACAGCCGTGAAACACACGCTAAGCGTTCTGGTTGAGAACCGACCCGGAGTGCTGGCCCGGATTGCCGGGCTTTTTAGCCGCCGGGGTTACAATATCGACAGCCTGGCCGTGGGTCGCAGCGAAGACCCGGCCTTCGCCCGCATGACCATCGTGGTCGAGGGTGACGACCAGGTAATTCAACAGGTTAACAACCAGCTTAATAAGCTGGTAGAGGTAATTCAAGTACGGGACATTACCGGGGAACCGGTGGTAGAGCGAGAGTTGATCCTGGTAAAGGTTAAGGCGGAGCCGGCTACTCGGGGCGAGATTATCCAAATCGTAGACATCTTCCGGGCGCACATTGTGGACATGGGTCGCAGCAGTCTAATCATAGAATGCACCGGCGGCGAGGAGAAGATAAACGCCTTTCAAGACGCACTGGAGCCCTTTGGCATACGCGAGGTGGTCCGCACCGGTCGGGTGGCCATGATCAGAGGGGCCAGGGATACGGACGAGGAGGAAGAGCATGCCTAAAAGGGTATATGTTTTTGACACCACCTTGCGCGACGGGGCTCAATCCCCGGGTGTTAGCTTAAACGTGCAGGAAAAGCTGGAGATCGCCCGCCAGTTGGCCCGGCTAAACGTGGACGTGATTGAAGCCGGCTTTCCGGCCGCTTCTCCGGGCGAGTTTGAGGCGGTCAAGGTGGTGGCGGAGAAGGTGACCGGCCCGGTTATTGCCGGTTTGGCCCGAGTGGCCCTTTCCGACATCGATACCTGCTGGCAGGCGCTAAAAGGGGCCCGTCGGCCCCGGATTCACACTTTTATCGCCACTTCGGACGTCCATATGAAGCATAAACTGCGCATGACCCGGGAGCAGGTGCTGGAAGCGGTGGACCGGGGGGTGCGGCATGCCAAGAACTATTGTGAGGACGTGGAGTTCTCCCCGGAGGATGCTTCCCGCAGTGATCTGGATTTCCTGCTGGAAGTACTGGCGGTGGCCATTAAAGCCGGAGCTACGGTGCTTAACATTCCCGATACCGTGGGTTATGCCACCCCGGACGAGTTCGGCCGGTTCATTCGGGAGATACACACCCGTTTGCCCGACCGCGACCGGGTGATCCTGAGCGTGCACTGCCATAACGATCTGGGGCTGGCCACGGCCAATTCCCTGGCGGCCATTCAAAACGGAGCCCAGCAGGTAGAGTGTACGGTAAACGGAATCGGGGAGCGGGCGGGAAATACGGCGCTGGAAGAAATCGTTATGGCCCTTTACACCCGGCGCGATATCTACGATGCCGAAACCACCATCCGCACCGAGGAGATTTACCGCACCAGCCGCCTGGTAGCCAGTCTCAGCGGCATGCCGGTACAGTATAACAAGGCGGTGGTGGGCAAGAACGCCTTCCAGCACGCCTCGGGTATTCACCAGGACGGCGTGCTTAAAGAGCGCACCACCTACGAGATTATGAATGCGGAAACCATAGGCCTCATTACCGAACACATCGTGCTGGGAAAGTACTCGGGTCGGCACGCCTTCCGGCACCGGCTGGAGCAACTGGGTTTTCACCTGGACGAGGAAGAGCTGGAGAAGGCTTTCTTCCGCTTTAAGAACCTGGCGGACAAGAAGCGGGAAATAACCGACCGGGACCTGGAGGCCATCGTGCGGCACGAGGTAAAGAGCATCCCGGAGAAATTTCAGCTTGAGAGCCTGCACATTTCTTCGGGTACCAACGTGGTGCCCACGGCTACGGTTAGCGTCCGGGTGGATGGGATGGTGCGGCAGGAGGCGGCTACCGGAGAGGGTCCGGTAGACGCCACCTTTAAGGCCATAGATAGGGTTACCGGGTTGGGAGTAACCTTGCGCAATTATACCTTGAGCGCGGTCAGCGGTGGTACCGACGCCATGGGTGAGGTAACGGTGCACGTAGAATTCGAGGGCCGGGGTTTTCTGGGTCGGGGCCTGAGTACGGATATCATCGAGGCCAGCGCCCGGGCCTATATAAACGCCCTAAATAAGTTGGTGCTGGAGTTCGGGGAAGAAGCCCTGAGGGAGCGGGCGGCCGACCAGGTCCGAAGAGGAGGCGGGGAATAAGGTGCGCCAAACCATTACCGAGAAGATCCTGGCCGCCCATGCCGGTCTGGAAGAGGTGCGGCCGGGCCAGCTTATCAACGCCCGGGTAGACGTGGTGCTGGGCAACGATATCACCGCCCCTTTGGCCATCGAGGAATTCGAGCGCCTGGGGCTGGACCGAGTCTTTGATCCCGACCGGGTGGTATTGGTACCGGATCACTTCACCCCCAACAAGGATCTGCCTTCGGCCGAGCAGGCCAAGAAGGTGCGGGAGTTCGCCCGCCGCTACGGGATCACCCACTACTTTGAGGTGGGCCGGGTGGGAATCGAGCACTGCCTCCTGCCCGAGGAAGGATTGGTACTCCCGGGCGAGTTGGTGATCGGCGCCGACTCCCACACTTGCACCTACGGGGCCCTGGGAGCCTTCGCCACCGGCGTGGGCAGCACCGATATGGCCGCAGCCATGGCCCTGGGCGAGTGCTGGTTTAGGGTGCCGGAAACCTTAAAGCTGGTCTACTACGGCGAGCTCCCCCCCTGGGTGGGAGGCAAGGACCTTATTCTTTATACCATCGGCAAAATCGGGGTGGACGGCGCCCGCTACATGGCCATGGAGTTTACCGGGGAGGCCATATCCCGGCTTTCCATGGCCGGCCGGTTTACCATGGCCAATATGGCCATAGAGGCCGGGGCCAAAAACGGGATTTTCGTGCCCGACGCCGCTACCATCAACTACGTAGAGAAGCGGGCCAAACGGCCCTACCGCCTTTTTACCAGCGACGACGACGCCGAGTACGCCGACGTAATCGAAATCGACGTGCGCCAGATCGAGCCCCAGGTGGCCTTTCCCCCTTCGCCCCAGAACGCCCGGTCGGTCAGCGAGGCCCGGGGGATCGAGATCGATCAGGTGGTGATCGGCTCCTGCACCAACGGCTGGCTGGAGGACCTGCGTCTGGCCGCCCAGGTGTTGAGCGGCCACAAAGTTCACCCCAACCTGCGCTGCATCATCATCCCCGGTACTCCCCGCATAATGTTGCAGGCCATTAAAGAAGGTTTGATCGAGATCTTTCTGGAGGCGGGAGCGGCGGTGAGCACTCCTACTTGCGGGCCCTGCCTGGGCGGGCACATGGGGATACTGGCCGAAGGCGAGCGGGCGGTGGCCACTACCAACCGCAATTTTATCGGCCGGATGGGACACGTGCGCAGCGAGGTCTACCTGGCCAACCCCGCCGTGGCCGCGGCCAGCGCGGTCATGGGCCGTATTGCCAGTCCGGAAGAACTGGTATAGGAGGAAGAGGAAAATGGAATTTGAAGGCCGCGCCTGGGTCTTCGGCGAGGATATAGACACGGACATCATTATCCCGGCGCGCTACCTAAATACTACCGACCCGGCCGTACTGGCGGCCCACTGTATGGAACCGGCCAATCCGGAGTTCGCCCGTCAGGTTCGGCCGGGAGATATTCTGGTGGCGGGAAAGAATTTCGGGTGCGGCAGCTCCCGGGAGCACGCGCCTTTGGCGATTAAAGCTGCGGGCATAGCCTGCGTGGTGGCACCCTCTTTTGCCCGGATTTTCTTCCGCAACGCCATTAACATCGGGCTTCCCATTCTGGAGTGTCCGGAGGCCACCCGAGTAGCGGACGGAGATCGCTTGCGGGTGAAGGCCGACCGGGGCGTGATCACCAACCTCACCCGGGGCGAAACCTACCAGGCCGTACCCTTCCCGGACTTCATGCAGGAAATAATCCGCGCCGGCGGCCTCATGAACTACGTGGCCGCCCGCCTGAGGCGGGATGGATCGTGAAGAAGGTTTTTTTATACGATACCACCCTTAGAGACGGCAGCCAGGGCGAAGGAGTGGCTTTCTCCCTGGAGGATAAGCTCAAGGTGGCGGCTAAGCTGGATTGGTTGGGAGTGGACTATATCGAAGGCGGGTGGCCCGGCTCCAATCCTAAGGATCAGGAGTTCTTCCGCCGGGCCCGGCGGCAATCCTGGCGGAGTAAGCTGGCGGCCTTCGGTAGCACCCGGCGGCCCCATACCCGGGCGGAGAGCGACCGTAACCTTCGGGCCCTGGTGGAAGCGGAAACGCCGGTGGCTACCATTGTGGGCAAGAGCTGGGACTTTCACGTTCTTACCGCCCTGGAGACCTCCCTGGCCGAAAATCTCAGCATGATCCGGGAGAGCGTAGCCTTCATCAAGAGCCACGGTCTGGTGGTGGTTTACGACGCCGAGCACTTCTTCGACGGGTACCGCGCCAATCCCGACTATGCCCTGGCTACGCTGCGGGCGGCGGTGGAAGCCGGCGCCGACTGGGTGGTGCTCTGCGACACCAACGGCGGGTCCCTGCCCCACCAGGTAGAGGAAACGGTGCGGGAGGTAAAACGGCTCCTGCCGGTGCGTTTGGGTATTCATGCCCATAACGATAGCGAAGTGGCGGTGGCCAACAGCCTGGCCGCGGTTCGGGCCGGGGCCGAACAGGTGCAGGGCACGGTCAACGGGTTGGGGGAACGCTGCGGCAATGCCAACCTGTGCTCGGTGATCCCCAACCTCCAACTCAAGATGGGTTATTCCTGCCTGAGCGAAGAGCAGTTGGCCCGCCTGACCGAAGTCTCCCGCTATGTGAGCGAGATCGCCAACCTGGCCCCCCAGGCCAACCAGCCCTTCGTGGGTCAGAGTGCCTTTGCCCACAAGGGCGGCATTCACGTGAGCGCGGTCTTAAAGCACAACCAGACTTACGAGCATATCCCGCCGGAGAAGGTGGGTAACCGGAGGCGGGTGCTGGTTTCCGAACTGGCCGGGACCAGCAACCTGGTATATAAGGCGCGAGAATTGGGTCTGGAGATCGAGCCCACGGTGGAGGGCCGTCGCCTGATCGAGCTGATTAAGCAGCTCGAGCACCGGGGTTACCAGTACGAGGGAGCGGAGGCCTCGCTGGAACTTTTGATGCGTCGGGCGCTGGGATTGTACGAGCCGGCGTTCGAACTGGAATCCCTTCAGGTTATGGTGGAGAAGCGGCGGCCCGACTGGTCGGTATCCGTGGCCGTGGTTAAGGTGCGGGTGGGCAACCAGGTGGTACATACCGCGGCCGAGGGCAACGGTCCGGTTAACGCCTTGGATAACGCCCTGCGTAAGGCCTTAGAATCCTTCTACCCGGTCCTCAGGGAGATGCGGCTTACCGACTATAAGGTACGGGTGTTGGACGAAAAGAGCGGCACCGGGGCCAAGGTGCGGGTGCTGATCGAATCTCAGGACGGCGAGGGGTCCTGGAGTACGGTGGGAGTTTCGGAGAATATAATTGAGGCCAGTTGGCAGGCGCTGGTAGACAGTATGGACTACGCCCTGCTAAAGCGGCAAAAAAACGGGGTGGGTCTGAGGAACCTGGCGGTAGGTGAGGCTCACCTTTGAGCGGCTTCGGGAGCATCCGGTACCGCCGGTGGGAAACCGGGTAGGCGTCAGGAGCAGGAGGGATGGCCTTGTCGGACCCAAGGGAAGCGCAACCGGCCGAGGCGGGCTGGGTGCGCAAGTTCGTGGCCGAGGCCGATAAGGCGCGGGAATACGCTCGGGTATACGAAGAACTGGGATTCGAAGTGCGGCTGGAACCGCTCGAAGGGGCCCTGGCCGGGGAGGAGGAATGTCAGGTCTGCCTGCGGCGGGGGGACCGTTCCTACCTGGTGATCTACGCCCGCCGAAAGTGACGTTCCCGGCTTTCAAGATTTGGCGCCGGTACTTTCGGCTTCGGGGCGGGCGTAACGCCAGTTTATGACCGGCGCGGGCGGAAGCTGCAACCGCTCGTGTTTTTC
Organism: Neomoorellales bacterium; assembly: GCA_049719955.1. GTDB lineage: Bacteria > Bacillota > DSM-521 > Neomoorellales > SLTJ01 > JANLFO01. Next base: position 23,962 of record JBNARC010000012.1, read on the forward strand.
TATCCGCGGATAGATGGCGTACAGGGTATTAAAGTTGTCGATGAGGCCCCCCGGAAAAGTAAGCCCCTTTTCCAAGGTATCCGGGTCACCTAAGGCCTGGATCACAATCGGGTAGAAGAGCCTTCGCCCGTCTAGGGTTAGGAAGTATTCGTCTCCCACCCGCGTTTCTCCTACCGCCGAGAGGGCATTGATACGGTGGCCGTTTACCGCTATGGCTTCGGCCCCACTGGCCCAGAGCTCGTTGATCAGGTCTACCAGGTCCAGGGCGATTACCGGGCTATCACCGCTGAGGGTGACGGTAATGCCGGGACCGCTGACCGCTACCAAGCCGGTGGCGGTCTTTAGCTTGACCAACTCTCGTTGCAACTCCTCCTTGGCGTTCTTCCCGGCGAAACTCTGCTGACCCAAGCTGGTTTCCTGCGTCTGAAGCTGCTCCAGTTCCTTTTGCAATAACTCCTTCTTGGCGTTCAAGTCCTTCCACATGGCTACCAGGGTTTCGGTACTCTGGTACTCCAGAGCCGTACTCAGGGCTTGCTGGGCCTTAAACTGAACCGAAAGCATAAGCCCCAGAAAAAACATTACTATCGCCAGGAGTATCTGCCAGCGCAGCCTTATGGCCGCCATATCCGCTCACCCCTTCACCTAAGGCGCTGCGGTCGCCCGGTTTTCCTCCGGGTTTTCGGTAGCCGGAGCGAGATGGGAAGTAGACCAACTGCCCTTGTAGGCAGGAACGGTGATCCTTTCCATCTTGGTCAGGCTGACCGGAAAACCCTTTCCCTTCAGGAAGGGTAGTTCCTGTCCGTTCTCTAAGGCACTGGCCAGGGTATCGGGATCTCCCAGGGCCCGGATCTCGTAAGGAGGCACCAGCCGGGTGGTGTTTACCAGGATGGCCGAACCCACGCAGCGGATGTCCGATCCGGTAACCAAACGCTGCCGGTTTATGGCTATGGCCTCCGCTCCCGCCCGCTTAAGCTCATTCACCAGGTATAGAAGGTTCTTATCGTGAATAATAAAGTCTTCCGGACGGTAGGCCCCGGTTCCGCCGGTCTGGGCCCGCAGGGCGCCCTCCCGGTTGTCGTCCAAAGTAACTATAATACCCGGGCCTTCCAGCGCTACCAACCCGGCCTGGAGCCTTGCCGCCTGCAGTTCCTGGCTCAGGGCCTTAACCTCGTCTTCGCGCTCGGCCTGTTGGCGGGTAATGGCGTCCAGGCGCTGGCGCCGGGCGGCGATTTCATTCTCCAGGTTTTGGGTCTCTACCTCCAGCGCCCTAATAACTTGAACCAGGTTGCGATTCCGGGACTCCAGACTTTGCGCCCGGTACTTGGCCTGCGTTAGATACACCCAGGCGAAGAGAGTACCACAGATAGCGGCGATTATGGTAAGATAAATATACCAACGACGCAACGCGCACCCCTCCGCCATCATTCTAGCCTTACTTGAGGCGCAGGGCAACCGCAGTTCGGGCTGAGTTATCCCCGCTCCTCGGTCGGCGGGCGGTACCGGGTGCTCTCCTGAGTACATTGGCACCTCGCCGGGAACCGAACTCGGCGAGGGCAAGCCCGGAGGCGGGCGCCAGGCCTCAGGACGGCCGAAGCGGCGGGGCGCCACGGATGGCGCCTCCGCCGGTTGCCCGCCGGAGGGCGAGGCCCGAGCGCAAGTATCGTCGGCGAGGTGACAGTACGAACGGAGAGCACCCGGTACCGCTCAAAACAAACGGGGATACGCCAGCAGGGCGGGCCTTAAGGCCTTATAGGAGCCGGTACCGTTGACCGTCTGGCTGAGCATGTGGCGCTATCTTAGTCTAACGGATTTATTGCGGGCGGCGGTAGACATTGCCATTGTGGCCTACGTCATCTACCGCCTCTTGTTGCTTATTCGCGGCACCCGGGCGGCACAATTGGTTCAGGGGCTGGCCGTCCTGGCGCTGGTGGCCTTTCTCAGCGACCGCCTGGGCCTTCGGACCATAGAGTGGATTCTGGAAAAGCTCGGCCTGATGCTGCTGGTGGCCCTGCCGGTAGTTTTTCAGCCCGAGCTACGGCGGGCGCTGGCCCAATTGGGACGGGGACGGATCTTCGCCCGCCCCTTTGTATTTATGGCGGCGGAGGAAGTGAGCCGGCTGATCGAGGAACTGGTGCGTTGCGTCCAAATACTGGTTAGAAACCGCATCGGAGCGCTGATCGTGCTAGAGCGGGACGTGCGCCTGAATGAGTACATTGAAACCGGGGTCAAACTGGATGCCGTGGTTTCGGCCGAGTTTCTGGTAAATATCTTCATGCCCCGAGCACCGCTGCACGACGGCGCGGCCATAATTCGCGGGGACCGGGTAGCCGCGGCCGGATGTTTCTTGCCCCTTACCGACAGTCCCTACCTCAGCCGTCAGCTCGGCACCAGACACCGGGCGGCTTTGGGCATCTCCGAACTCTCGGACGCCGTGGCGGTGGTGGTTTCGGAGGAGACGGGGACCATTTCCGTGGCCGAGGGAGGCAAGCTAACCCGATACCTGGACGAGAAAAATCTGCGACAGTTGCTGGAGGACCTGATCATGCCCAAGAATGATGCGGGACAGGGTTGGTGGCCGTGGAGATTCTGAGGCGCTCCGACTGGGGTTATAAGCTCATCGCTTTGGCCCTGGCTTTTGCTCTATGGCTTTACGTGACCGAGGAACGCAATCCGGTAGCGGACAATATTCTGGACGTGCCCCTGGAAACCCGGGAAGTACCCGCCAATTTGGTAGTAGCCGATAAGCCGGCTACGGTCTTGGTACGGGTGCAGGGGGCCCGGCAGACGGTGGAGCGGCTCACCGCCAGGGACGTGCAGGCTTATGTGCGTCTGGAGGGCGCTTACCCGGGCAAGAACCAGCGGTCGGTAGAGGTAACCCTACCTTCCCGGGTGGAATTGGTAGAGGTTACGCCGGCGCAGGTTTCGGTAGTATTGGAGCCGGTAACCAAACGCCAGATCCCGGTGGAGGTGCGCCTGAAGGGGGAACCGGCGCCGGGATATGAAGTGTTAGAGCCGGCGGTGCGGCCGCAGGAAGTGGTGGTTTCCGGACCCCGGAGTTGGCTGGACCAACTGGCTGAAGGTTTCGTGGAGGCGGACCTGAAGGATAGGGCGGGCAGCCTTCACCTCTACCTGCCCGTGCGGCTGGCGGAAAAAACCGGCGAGGAAGCCCGGCCGGGCCTCACGGTAGATCCCCCGGCGGTGGAGGTGTTCGTGCCCGTAGTGGCCTCCGGGGCCTCCAAAGAGGTACCGGTAAAGGTGGCCCTTCAGGGCGAACCCGCTCCGGGCTACCAGTTGGGCCGGGTAGCGGTGACTCCTAGCCGTCTGCGGGTTTACGGTTCGCCGGAGGTCCTGGCTCAGGTGGAGGAACTGGTTAGCCGGCCGGTAGATGTCACCGGAGCCCATCGTACCCTGCAGTTGCTGCTCGACTTCACCCCCCCGGAAGGGCTATACTTGTATCCGGTGAGCGTCACCGCGTTAATCGAGGTAGTGCCGGCCCGCAACCCTCGGCCGGGCGCCACATAGTCTAGTAATCGGGGGTGAAGGGGGCCATGGGCTCCTTATTCGGCACCGACGGGGTGAGAGGAGTAGCCAATCGGGACCTAAGCCCGGAGTTGGTTTATCGTTTGGGTCGGGCTACGGCTCACATTGTGGCCCGCCACCGGCCTCGACCTCCCATAGTAGTAGGGCGTGACCCCAGACTGTCCGGCGACCTTTTGGAGGCGGCGCTTACGGCGGGAATTCTCTCCACCGGGGCCCAGGTGTGGCGGCTGGGAGTAATTCCCACGCCGGCAGTGGCCTACCTTACCCGAACTTTAGGAGCGGCGGCGGGAGTGGTGATTTCCGCCTCCCACAATCCGGTGGCCGATAACGGAATCAAGATTTTTGGGCCCGACGGGTACAAATTGCCGGATCCCGTTGAGGAAGAAATAGAGGCCTTGGTGCAGCGCAACGCGGAAGGTATTCCCTACCCTATAGGGGAAGAGGTGGGCCGTAGCCTCAACCGGGAAGAGGAGATCGAGCGCTATTTGGAGCACGTCCTTAAGACGGTTAGGGTGCGGCTGGGGGGCCTGCGAATCGTGGTGGATTGCGCTAACGGCGCCGCCAGCTCCACCACCCCCCGCGTACTCCGGGAACTGGGGGCCGAGGTCATCTGCCTTAACCACCGGCCCGACGGCATCAACATTAATGCCAATTGCGGTTCCCTATACCCGCAGGGCTTACAGCGGGCGGTGAGGGAACACGGTGCCCATCTGGGCCTGGCCCACGACGGCGACGCCGACCGGGTTATCGCCGTGGACGAAAAGGGGCGGGTGGTAGACGGCGACGGTATTCTTCTTTCCTGTGCCCTTCACCTGAAGATGCGGGGAGAATTGGCCGCCAATACGGTGGTAGTAACGGTAATGAGCAACGGTGGCCTGCACCGGGCGCTGCGGGAAGCGGGTATTGAAGTCCGGGAGACTCCGGTGGGAGACCGTTACGTCCTGGAGGAAATGCTTCGGTGCGGGGCGGTGCTGGGGGGCGAACAGTCCGGACACGTGATTTTCCTGCAGCACAACACCACCGGAGACGGATTGATAACCGCCCTAAAGCTGCTGGAGGTAATGGTGGAATGGGGCCAGCCCCTTTCGGCGCTGGCCGACCGGATGCAGCCCCTGCCCCAACTGCTGCGTAACGTGCGGGTGAAGGACCGGGACCGGGCCATGGCCGACCCGCGTCTGGCGGAGGCAGTGGAACGGGTGGGTCGAGAACTGGATGGCCGGGGAAGAATTTTGGTGCGGCCGTCCGGAACCGAACCGGTGATTCGCATCATGGTGGAGGGACCGGTCCGGGAAGAATTGGAAAGGATGGTTCGGCGGCTGGAGGAGGTGGTGCGGCAGATAGCCGGTTAGCGGCACCAGTTTGGCGGGAGCCCGGCAAGAAGCCAGTAGATAGCGCCAGGACCCGGGTACGTACTGTCGACGGACTATTCTTGTGTCACGCCAGGCGGTTCCGGGTCTCCCCTGAGTACATTGGCACCTCGCCGGGTGCCGAACTTAAACCCAAGTTTTAGTTCGGCCGGCGGGGTGACAGTACGAACGGGGAGCACCCGGAACCGCCCAAGGAAAACGTGAGGTGACGGCCCGGGTTGACGAGGAAGGGGTTTATCGAAGTATTCGGCGGATGCCCCTCGGCTGCTCACGGCCGTAAGCGGTGCCACAAAACCTCTGAGCAATCAGGGGGACAAACCGCACCAGGTGAGGCCGGGTGTTTCCCTTAGGAGTCCACCGGAACAGGGCTTCAGGTCCTCGGGTTTCTGGCCGGCCCTAACTCGGCAAGCGGTCCGGTGGGGTCGGGCTTTGAGTGCCGGCAAGGGGGTCGCAAAGAAGGGAGGATTACCCGGCGGTGTGCGGTATAGTAGGCTATATCGGCGGGCGGGACGCGGTTTCGGTCTTGATGGACGGCCTGCGCCGCCTGGAATATCGGGGTTACGATTCGGCGGGCCTGGCGGTGCTCAACGGCCAGGGACTAATGGTGGTAAAGACCGCGGGTAAGTTGGCGCGGTTGGGCGAACGGGTAAAGCAGTTGCCCGGGCTGGGGGGCGGGGTGGGAATAGGCCATACCCGGTGGGCTACCCACGGCGAGCCCACGGACGAAAACGCCCACCCTCACACCGATTGCTCCCGCCGGGTGGCGGTAGTGCACAACGGCATAATCGAAAACTACCGGGAGCTGCGGCACTGGCTCACCGCGCAGGGGCACCGGCTGCTTTCCGATACCGATACGGAGGTGCTCCCGCATCTGGTTGAGCATTATTATCAGGGCGACCTGCTGGCCGCGGTGTTGCGGGCGGTTCGTCACCTGGAAGGCTCGTATGCTCTGGCCGTGCTTTGCGAAGACGAACCCGACCGCATAGTAGCCCTCCGGAAGGATAGCCCTCTGGTGGTGGGTTTGGGTCGGGGGGAAAACTACTTGGCCTCGGACATCCCCGCCCTCCTGCCCTATACCCGGCGTACCCTGGTGCTCTCCGATCTGGAAGTGGTGGATCTACGGCGCAACCGGGTGCGGGTATTGGACTGGGAGGGCCGGCCGCTTCAAAAAGAGGTCTTGGCCGTGAACTGGGATCCCCAGGCGGCCGAGAAGGGCGGTTATCCTCACTTCATGCTCAAGGAGATCTACGAGCAGCCGCAGGCGGCGCGCGATGCCCTCCGGGGCCGGCTGGATTTGGAAACGGGGTGGGTGCGGCTACCGGAGCTGGATGCCCATCAGGAGCGGCTTTCCCGGGTGCGGAAAGTGGTGCTGGTGGCCTGCGGCACCGCCTATCACGCCGGACTGGTGGGGCGCCGACTCATAGAGAACCTGGCCGGCCTGCCGGCCCAGGCCGAGCTGGCCTCGGAATTCCGGTACCAGGATCCCCTGATCGACCCTAATACCCTGGTGGTATTGATAAGTCAGTCGGGTGAGACCGCCGATACTCTGGCCGCCTTGCGCGAGGTTCGGCGGCGCGGCGCCTTGGCCCTGGGAGTAGTGAACGTGGTGGGAAGTTCCATTGCCCGGGAGGCCGAGGCGGTGCTTTATACCCGGGCCGGGCCGGAGATTGCCGTGGCCTCCACCAAGGCCTATGTTACCCAGGTGCTGGTGCTCACCCTGCTGGCCCTTTACCTGCGCCAGCTTCGGCAGGAGCCGCAGGAGGGCGATAGGCCCGGGGTGCGGGCCTTGTCCGAGATACCCTCGCGTCTGGAGCAGGCCCTGGAGCTGGCCGACCGGGTACGCGAGTTGGTTCCGGTCTTCGAGGCTCATCCCAGTTGCTTTTTCATTGGCCGGGGCCTGGACTATCCGGTAGCCATGGAAGGGGCGCTAAAACTGAAGGAGATTTCCTACCTGCATGCCGAAGCCTACGCGGCCGGAGAGCTGAAACACGGTCCCCTGGCCCTAATCCAGCCGGGACTGCCGGTGGTGACTTTGTCCACCCAGCCGCAGCTTCGGGACAAGACCGTAAGCAACGCCAAGGAAGTAAAGGCTCGGGGCGGATACGTACTGGCCCTTACCGGCGCCGAAGGGCAGGCCGCCTGGGCGGAAGTGGCGGACGCGGCCTTGGCGTTGCCCGAGGTGCCGGGGTGGCTGGCGCCGGCGGTAGCGGTGGTGCCCTTGCAGTTGCTGGCCTACCACGTGGCCGTGGCCCTGGGGTGTGACGTGGATCAGCCGCGCAATCTGGCCAAAAGCGTTACCGTAGAGTAAGCGTTTGGAATTACCGGAACCGAGGTGGGAGCCACTAGGTGAGGGGTGAGTCGAAAGGCGGTTTGCCGCTTTCGGGGGGCTCCAGGTGGGGCGGCATAGGCATAGACCTGGTAGAGATCGCCCGGCTGGAGCGGGCGTGGTGCCGCTACGGCTCCCGTTTTCTCGGAAGGGTCTATACCGCCGCCGAGCAAAGCTACTGCCTGAGTAAGGGGCGGCCGGCCGCCTCTTTGGCCGCCCGTTTTGCCGCCAAGGAAGCGGTAATGAAGGCCCTGGGTTTGGGACTGGGAGGGGTGCGGTGGCGGGACATCGAGATCCTGCCCGATGCGGCCGGGCGGCCGACCCTGCGCCTACTGGGGGCGGCCCAGGGCCGGGCGGCGGAACTGGGGATCTGTTCTTGGCACCTGTCTTTGGCTCACGGTCGCGACTACGCCGTGGCGGTGGTTTTGGCCGAGAGGGGGTAAGAAGGGTGAAATTGGTCACCGCCGAGGAGATGGGCCGGCTCGATCGGCTCACGGCCAGCCAGTACGGCTTGCCCACCTTAATACTGATGGAGAACGCGGGCCTGCGGGTCCTGGAAGTTATTCGGAGCCACTTTGGCGGAGAGCTCCGCGGTCGCCGGATCCTGATTTTTTCCGGCCGGGGCAACAACGGCGGGGACGGGCTGGTGGTGGGCCGTCACCTCCTTAATGCCGGCTCGGAGGTAAAGGTCTTTCTCCTGGCGCGGCCCGAAGAGGTGCGGGGCGATGCCGCGGTCAACCTGGCCGTATATCAGAAAATGGGCGGTAAGCTGTTTCCCGTGCTGGAGGAGAAGGACCTGCAGAAGGTGGACGTGGCCTTACTTTACGCGGACCTGGCGGTAGATGCCATATACGGCACCGGTTTCCGGGGAGCGGCTTCCGGTCTGGCCGGTCGCGTGATCGAGATGCTGGGGCAGTCCCGGGTGCCGGTAGTGGCCGTAGACCTGCCTTCGGGGCTGGAGGCCGACACCGGGCGGGTGAACGGGCCCTGTATTAGGGCCACCTACACCGTGACCTTCGGACTTCCCAAGCTGGGGCTCTATCTCTACCCCGGCGCCGCCTACGTGGGCCGGCTGGTGGTGGCGGACATAGGCATACCCAAGACGCTGGTGGCCTCCGAACCCTTAAACCGCGAGTTGGTTACCGCCGATTGGGTTCGAGAAAGGCTTCGCCCTCGGGCGGCCTGGGCCCATAAGGGAGATTACGGACACGTGCTGGTGGTGGGAGGTTCCCCGGGTTTGACCGGAGCGGTGGTAATGGCGGCGGAGGGAGCTTTGCGCAGCGGAGCCGGACTGGTGACCGCCGCCGTTCCGGCGGCCCTGCACCCGGTGCTGGAGGAGAAGACCTTGGAGGTCATGACCCGGCCCCTACCCGCAGGCGAGGTGCTGGAGGGCGGCGAAACCTTGGCCGTCATCGAGGAATTTTCCCGCCGCTGTCAGGTGGTAGCCCTGGGGCCGGGTTTGGGCCGGCACCCGGGGACCAAGAGTCTGGTGCAACAACTGCTTCCTCGCCTACGCTGCCCTCTGGTGCTGGATGCCGACGGCCTGAACGCCCTGGTAGGTCACCTAGAGGTATTACGCGAGCTGCGGGTCCCGGCGGTGCTTACCCCGCACCCCGGGGAAATGGCGCGGCTTCTTCAAACCACTTCCGCTCGGGTCCAGGAAGACCGCATCGGCACCGCGGAGGGAGCGGCGCGGGAGTGGGGGGTCACGGTGGTGCTCAAGGGGGCGCGCACGGTGGTGGCCTCGCCCGCCGGTACCACCTATGTTATTCCCACCGGCAATCCGGGGATGGCCACCGGCGGCAGCGGCGATGTGCTTACCGGCATCATCGCCGGGCTGATCGCCCAGGGAATGCCTGCGGAGGAGGCGGCGGCGGCCGGAGCCTACCTGCACGGCGCGGCCGGCGACGCCGCGGCAAAAGACCGGGGGCAGCGGGCGCTGGTGGCCGGAGATCTACTGAGCTACCTGCCTTCGGTGTTAAGAGAGATGGAAGGGGCAAACTAGCGGATCATGGACGATCTATCCGGCCTCGCGGTATGGGCAGAGGTAGATTTGGGGGCCGTTGCCCACAATGTAGCCGAAATCCGCCGGGTAGTGGGCCCGGGGGTAGGGATCATGGCGGTGGTAAAGGCCGACGCCTACGGCCACGGTCTGGAAGCGGTGGCGCGGACCGTGGTGGCCGCCGGGGCCCAGTGGCTGGCGGTGGCGGTGCCCGAAGAGGCCTTTCGAATCCGAGCTTTGGGTCTTCGGTTACCCATTCTGGTTTTGAGCCATACTCCCGCCCCGGTCCTGGCCGAGGCCATCCGGCAGGACCTCCGCCTCACCCTGTACAGCCCCCGGCAGGTTCGGGAGTTGGTAGACGTAGCCCGGGCGGTAGGACGGCGGGTCAAGGTGCACGTCAAGGTGGATACCGGCATGGGCCGGCTGGGTTTCTCCTGGGAAGAATCCGGGGTGCGGGAGATCCTCGCCGCCCTGGAACCGCCGGAGCTGGAGCCGGAGGGCGTCTTCACCCACTTCGCCTGCGCCGACGAGCCGGATCCCGCCTTCACCTGGGAGCAGTGGCACCGCTTTCGCCGGGTGTTGGCGGCGCTGGAGCAGGCGGGAAAACACTTCGCCTACCGTCACGCCGCCAACAGCGCCGCCACCCTGGCCTTTCCTCAAACCCACCTTGACCTGGTCCGTCCGGGGCTGGCCCTCTACGGCCTTTACCCGGCCAACGGCGCCGGCCGGGAACGGGTCCGGCTGGTGCCGGCCATGTCCCTGAAGGCGCGCCCTATCTTCTTGAAAGAAGTACCGGCCGGCACCCCCCTCAGCTACGGCCGCACCTACGTCACCACCCGCCCCAGCCGCATTGCCGTCCTTCCCCTGGGGTACGCCGACGGCTACAGCCGCCTCCTCTCCAACCGGGCAGAAGTGCTGGTCCGGGGCCGGCGGGTGCCGGTGGTGGGGCGGGTGTGCATGGATCACACCCTGATAGACGTCACCGAGGTGCCCGAAGCGGCCGAGGGGGACGAGGTGGTGCTCTTCGGCCGCCAGGGTGAGGCTTTCTTGCCCGTGGAGGAACTGGCGGAGAAGACGGGCACCATCAGCTACGAGGTGCTTTGCCGGATCGGCTCCCGGGTTCCCCGGGTGTACCGGTCCTAGCGTTGGTTGCCCGGGTTTGATCGCCCCCGGCAAATTGACAGCCCCAACTGTGCTGGATCCTGGCGTCAGTTTCCCTCAGGCGGTACCGGGTGCTCCCCGTTCGTACTGTCACCGCGCCGACGATACTTGCGCTCGGACTTCGCCCTCCGGCGGGCTCCCCTCGGAAGCGCTGTCCATGGCGCCCCTCGGCTTCGGCCGTCCGTGGCCTCCGGCCCGCCTTCGCGCTCGTCCTCGCCCAGTTCGGTGCCCGGCGCGTTGCCAATGTACTCAGGCGAGCACCCGGTACCGCCAGCCGACCCAAGAGTGGGATTCGTAAGGTGTTGGATCTGCTTGCCTACGTTGCCGGTAGAGTATATAATCTGGTATAGACTTTACCTTCGTACCGGCCGGGGGGTGCGTTTGTGCCAGGGGTTAGGCGGATCATGATCAGTTTACCGCAGAGCCTGTTGGAAGAGGTAGACGGGCTGGCGGCGGTAGAAAGGCGCAATCGCAGCGAATTCATTCGCGAGGCCATGAGAGTATATATAGCGGAGAGAAAGAGGCGGACCGTGCGCGAGGAAATGAAGCGAGGCTACCAGGAAATGGCGGCCCTGAACCTGGCCCTGGCCCAGGAGCATTTTGCCTTGGAGGAAGAAGCCCAAGGCCGGTATGAGGCCGACTTTGCTTCCCTATAGTCGGCCACGGTGGGAAACGTAATGCTGGTACGTCGGGGAGACATTTTTTACGCCCAACTTAATCCGGTAGTGGGATCGGAGCAGGGCGGAACCCGCCCGGTGCTGATCATCCAGAACGACATCGGCAACCAATACAGCCCCACTACCATTGTGGCGGCCATTACCTCGCAGATCAACAAGGCCAAGTTGCCGACTCACGTGGAGATTAGCGCCAATCGCAGCGGGCTGGAAAAGGATTCGGTTATTCTCTTGGAACAGATCCGCACCATCGACAAGAGCCGCCTGAAGCAGAAGGTATCCTTCCTGGATGAGGAAACCATGCTGAAGGTGAACCACGCCATCGAGGTAAGTCTGGGTTTGGTAGAGATTTAGGTGGCGGCAACATGAAGCCCTTGGTGGGCATTACCGCCGGGTTTGACGCGGAGGGCGCGCGTCTGGCCCTCCACCGCAGTTACTATCAGGCGGTGGTGGCGGCGGGCGGCGTTCCCTGGGTGTTGCCCCCTCTGCCGCCCGGGGAGGTGCCGGCGGTGGCGGACCGGCTGCAGGGGTTGGTGCTGGCGGGCGGGCCGGACCTGGACCCGGTGTTCTTTGGGGAGGAGCCCCGTGGCACCCGGTCCATCTGCCCGGAGCGCGACCGGTTCGAGCTGGACCTGGTGGTGGAGGTAAGGCAACGGGGCAAGCCGGTACTGGCCATCTGCCGCGGGTTGCAGGTCCTGAATGTGGCTTTCGGGGGTGACCTGCACCAGGATCTGGCGGTGGCCTGGCCCCGGGTGCTGAAGCACGAACAGGAAGCCCCCGATTGGTACGCTACCCACCGGGTGCGATTGGCACCGGGAAGCCGGTTGGCCGACATCTTCGGTGGTACGGAGTTGCGGGTGAACAGCTTCCACCACCAGGCGGTGCGTCGGGTGGCCTCGGGTTTTCGGGTCTGCGCCTGGTCGGACGACGGCATCGTAGAGGCGATTGAGGCCCCGGGTTCGGGGTTTGTAATCGGCGTGCAGTGGCATCCGGAGAGGATGTGGGAGCGGGACGAGCGTCAGTTGGGCCTGTTCAGGGCCTTTGTGGCCGCCTGCACAGAGGCGGCGGAAAATCCAAAGTCTGCCATCCCCGGGGGTGCCGAAAGGCTGAGAGGCTCAATGCCAACCCTTGGAACCTGATCTGGGTAATGCCAGCGGAGGGAAGGGGGAAAAAGAGGCCGCATTTCCCACCGGGGCAGGTGGGATTTTTTGTTTAGGGAAGTGAGGCCATGAAGCTGGGAAGGCTGTACGTAATTCTGGACGCCGAGATGGCCGCCGGGCGGCCCCTGGAGCGGTTGGCCGAGGAAGCCCTGGAAGGGGGCGCGGAGGTAATTCAGTTGCGGGCCAAGACCTGGGCCACCCGCCGGGTGTTGGAGGTGGGGCAAAGGATCTTGGAACGGTGCCGACGCCGGGGGGTACCTTTCCTGATAAACGATCGGGCGGATGTGGCCTGGGCCTTGGGAGCGGACGGAGTGCACCTGGGGCAGGACGACCTTCCCCTGTCTTGTGCCCGTCGGTTGTTGGGTCCGCAAAAAGTTATCGGCGTTTCGGTAGATACCGTAGAAGAGGCGCTGGAGGCCGAAGCCGCGGGTGCGGACTACGTTTCCCTGGGCCCCATTTTCCCCACCACTACCAAGCTCGATGCCGGTCCGGTGGTGGGGCTGGAAGGTTTGGCCCGTATCCGCCGGCGCTTGAGCCTTCCGCTGGTGGCCATCGGGGGCATAAATGCCGCCAACGCCGCCCGGGTGCTGGCCGCCGGCGCGGACAGCGTGGCGGTGATCAGCGCCGTGGTGGCCGCGGCAGACGTGAGAGGGGCTACCGCCGCTTTGCGGGCGGAGCTGACGAAGGGGGCGGATTAGCGGTGACCCAGTTAGAAAGGGCCAAAAGGGGAGAGATTACTCCGGAAGTAGAGCAGGCGGCTCGGGCGGAGGGAATACCGGCGGAAAAGCTGGCCCGGAATCTGGCCGAGGGCCGGGCGGTGTTGCCGGCGAACCTCGTTCATCACCCCACGCCCACGGCCATCGGTGCCGGGCTTCGGACCAAGGTGAACGCCAACCTGGGCACCTCCTCGGTGGCCGGTTCTCTGGAGGAAGAAAAGCAGAAGCTGGCAGTAGCCTTGGAGGCCGGCGCGGATACGGTAATGGATCTTAGTACCGGTCCGGACCTGGTGCGGTGTCGGCGGGAGTTGCTGGCCGCCTGTCCCGTACCGCTGGGAACGGTCCCGGTATATCAGGCCATGGTTCTGGCCCAGGAGCGGCACGGGGCCATGGTGAAACTTACCGTGGAGGAACTGTTCACGGTCATAGAGGAGCAAGCCGCCGAAGGCGTGGACTTCATGACCGTGCACTGCGGGGTTACGGCCACTGCCTTGGAACGGCTGGTGCGGCAGGGGCGGCTGACGGATATGGTGAGTCGGGGCGGTGCCTTCATGGCCGCCTGGATGTTGCACCATCAGGCCGAGAACCCGCTTTACGATCAGTACGACCGCCTGTTGGAGATCGCCCGCCGCTATGATGTGACCCTCAGCTTGGGGGACGGACTGCGACCGGGAAGCGTAGCCGACGCCACCGATCGGGCCCAGATACAGGAACTGGTGATTTTGGGGGAACTGGTGGACCGAGCGCGGGAAGCCGGGGTCCAGGTGATGGTGGAGGGACCCGGGCACGTACCCCTGCCGGAGATCGCGGCTAATATTCAATTGGAGAAGAAACTGTGTCGGGAGGCGCCCTTTTACGTTCTGGGGCCCTTGGTTACCGACGTGGCCGCCGGTTACGATCACATATCCGCCGCCATCGGCGGGGCCTTGGCCGCGGCGGCGGGCGCCGATTTTCTTTGCTACGTTACCCCTTCCGAGCATTTGGGCCTACCCAATGCGGAGGACGTTCGTCAAGGGGTGATCGCCGCCCGCATTGCCGCTCACGCTGCCGACCTGGCCAAAGGGCTGTCGGCGGCCTGGGACTGGGATCGGGCCATGTCCCGGGCCCGCAAGGCCCTGGACTGGGAGGAGCAATGCCGCCTGGCCATCGACCCGGAAACGGCCCGTCGCAGTCGCCGGGCTCACAACCGGGAAGAGGTTAAGGCTTGCTCCATGTGCGGCGAGTACTGTGCCATGCAACTGATTGCCGAGTATCTGGGTAAACCAGTTGCTCCCTGCGCTTGAGGAGAAGGATTCGAATACAGGAGCGACGAAGAATGGCCGATACTGGAGTCTGGGGGCTTTGGGAAATAACGGTCCGCAATCCCGAAGATACGCGCCGGTTGGGGGAAACGCTGGGCCGGCTGGTACAGAACGGCCAGGTCATCTGCCTGCACGGCGGTTTGGGAGCGGGCAAGACGGTATTGGCCCAGGGGATAGCCCGGGGATTGGAGGTGTCCGAGCCGGTAACCAGCCCCAGTTTCACCCTGGTCCACGAGTATCAGGGCCGCCTCCCTCTTTACCATTTGGATTTGTACCGCCTGGAGCCGGAAGCAGTGTGGGACCTGGGGCTGGCCGAATACCTGGGGCAGGGGGTAACGGTGGTGGAGTGGCCGGAAAGGCTCGGACCGTTCCTGCCTCCGGAGTGCCTCTGGGTGAGTATTGAATCCTCACCCGGATCGGAGAACGAGCGCCGGTTGCGGTGGGAGGCTCGGGGAGAAGGCTACCGGCGGCTCCTGGAGGAGTTGAAACAGCGGTGCGGGTTCTGGGCTTAGAAACGAGCGGCAACGCGGTAAGCGCGGCGCTGGCCACTGAGGAGGTGGTGGCCGAAGCCTGGGTGGCGGCTCCACAGCAGCACTGTCGGGAATTGGTGCCCCTCGTTGACTGGTGCCTCTCTCGGGCCGGACTGACCCTGGCCGACGTGGAAGGAGTGGCGGTAGCCCTAGGCCCCGGGTCTTTTACCGGCCTGCGCATAGGCCTGGCTACGGCGAAGGCCCTGGCGCTGGCTGCCGGCGTTCCCCTGGCGGGGGTGCCCAGCCTGGAGGTGGCGGCAGCCGCCGCGGAGGTTCATGGCGGATTGGTATGCCCGACTTTGTGGTCCCGGCCGGGAGAGGTTTACTGGGCGCTGTTACGAAAAAAGAGCGAGGAGTGGGACTACCTGACCCCTCCCGGTGCCCTGGCCGTCGCGGCGCTGGCGAGCGAGTTGGCCCGGCGGGAAGAGGAAGTGTGGCTTTGCGGCGAGGCGGCGAAGGCGGTGGCCGAGGCGGCGGCCTCCGGCCGACGGCTTCGCCTGGCCCCGGCCACCGGCCGGAGACTTTTGGCCGCGGAGGTGGCCCGCCTGGGACGGGCGCGCCTGGTGGCCGGGCAGCGGGACGACCCCATGGGTCTTGAGCCGCTGTACCTGCGGCCCCCGGGCATTACCCGGCCGAGAAGGTGACGGACTTGCTTGGCCTGCGGATCGAAAGAATGCAGGCGTATCACCTGGACGAGGTTCTCAGAATCGAGCGGGCTTCTTTTTCCACACCCTGGCGCCGCCAGGCCTACCTGAGCGAGCTGCACCAGAACGATCTGGCCCACTACTTCGTGGGGTTGGCCGAGGGTCGGGTGGTGGGCTACGCCGGCATGTGGATAATCCTGGACGAGGCCCACGTAACCACCCTGGCCGTGCACCCCTTTCATCGGGGTAAGGGGGTGGGGGAAAGGCTTTTGGCCCATCTTATGGACGAGGCGCGCCGTCTGGGGGCGGAACAGGTGAGCCTCGAGGTTCGGGCCTCCAATCTGCCCGCCCAGAGCCTTTACCGCAAGTTGGGCTTCGCGCCGGTGGGGAGGCGCAAGGGCTACTACGAAGACACGGGAGAAGATGCCGTAATCATGCGTTGCCGGCTGGGCAAAGAACCCTCGACGGGGAAACAAGCCGGCGGCGGGGCGGGCGGGAGAGGTTAGAGTTGCTTCATATTCTGGGTATTGATACCTCTTGTGACGACAGCGGCGTAGGGGTAGTAAGCGAGGGACGGTGGCTCCGGAGTAACGTTATCGCCTCGCAGGCCGAACTGCATCGCGTCTACGGCGGAGTGGTGCCGGAGGTGGCCTCCCGGGCGCATCTGGTAGCCCTACCCCGGGTTCTGGTCCGGGCCCTGGAGGAAGCGGGGATAGGATTCAAAGACTTAGGAGCGGTGGCGGTAACCCAAGGTCCGGGTCTGGTAGGGGCGCTCCTGGTGGGGGTGGCGGCGGCCAAGGCCCTGGCCTATGCCCTGCGGGTGCCGTTGATACCGGTTCACCATCTTTTGGGCCACCTGTATTCCGCCTGGCTGGCGCATCCGGACCTGCCCTTGCCGGCGGTAGGCCTTTTGGCTTCCGGCGGTCACACCTTGCTCCTGTACTGGGAAGATTATCTCCGAATTCGGGTGATAGGCGGCACCTTAGACGATGCGGCTGGCGAAGCCTTTGACAAAGTGGCGCGGTTCTTGGGTTTGGGCTACCCCGGAGGGCCGGCGCTGGAAAAGGCCGCGGCGGGCGGGGATCCCGGTGCTTTCCCCTTTCCTCGGGTACTTCTGGGCGCCGAAAGTCTGGATTTCAGCTTTAGCGGGCTTAAGACGGCGGTAGTTAACTTCTGCCGCCGACGCCGGGAAGCCGGCGAGCCGGTTCCCTTGGAAGACGTGGCCGCCTCCTTTCAGGCCGCGGTGGTGGAGGTGCTGGTGGAAAAGTGCTCTCGGGCCCTCAAAGTCTTCCCCGGCCGCAGCCTGGTAGTGGTGGGAGGGGTGGCGGCCAATCGCACCTTGCGTCAGGCTTTGGAAGAAAAGGCTCGCGAGGAAGGGTGGGAACTGGTAATCCCCCCACCCGCCTTGTGTACGGATAACGGCGCCATGATTGCCGCCGCTGGCTATTTTCTTTATCAACAGGGGCGAACGGCCGATTTCTATCTGGAAGCAGTTCCTGGCTTGAAACTCGAGACTTTTCTCTGTGGATAATTCCAGCCACTTACGAAAGACGGGCTGTGGATATTGGGGATAAAACTGTGAATAAGCGTAGCGGCAAAGGTTCGACGATTTTGGGTTTCGATAACTCGGTGGCTGAGGACCAGAGTCAAGAAAAAAAGGCTTTGCGGGCCCGGCTCCTTACCCGACGCCAGAGCTTGCCGCCAGAGGAGGTGAGAACCCTCAGCCGGGCGGTGGCGGTGCGGGTAAAGGCGCTGGAATGCTTTCATCAAGCCCGGGTGGTATTTGCCTATGTGGCCTTTAGGCAGGAAATAGAAACGGCGGAGCTGATTCAGACCGCCTGGGAGACGGGCAAGCGGGTGGCCGTTCCCCGCGTGGACCGCCAGAACCGCCGGCTCTTGGCTCTGGAAATCAGGAGTTGGTCGGAGCTGGCGCCCGGAACCTGGGGCATTCCGGAACCCGGGCCCGCAGCCCCGGCGGTGGCGCCGGAGGAGATAGACCTGGCCCTGGTGCCGGGCGTGGCCTTCGACCGCCGGGGCTATCGGCTGGGCTACGGAGGCGGTTATTACGACCGCTTTCTCCCCCTCTTGCGGCCGGAGGCCAGAAGCCTCGGGCTGGCATATAGTTGGCAGGTTTTGGAGCGCCTACCGGTCGAGTCCACCGACGTACCGGTAGACTACGTGGTGACGGAACAAGAGCTAATCGGCGGTACCCATTCCCGCGGGAGAGGAGGGTGAAGTTCTTAAAGTGATGTGTCCGGAGAAGGAGAGGGCTTTCGAGGACGCGCTGGCTAAGTATCGGGGTCAACCGGGAGCGACCATTCCTTTGCTACAGGAGGCGCAGGAGATTTACGGATACCTGCCCCCGGAAGTCATTCGTCGCATCGCCCGGGAATTGCGCCAGCCCGTAAGCAAGGTTTTCGGCGTGGCCACCTTTTATGCCCAGTTCCATTTGCGGCCAAGGGGTAGGCACATAATTCGCGTGTGTCAGGGCACGGCCTGCCACGTAAGGGGATCGGAGAACGTCCTGGAAGCGGTAGAAGAGGCGCTGGGAATCAAGCGGGGCGAGACCACTTCCGACCTCCGGTTCACCATCGAGCCGGTGGCCTGCCTGGGGTGCTGCGGCCTGGCGCCGGTGATGATGGTGGACGAAGATACCCACGGCCGCCTGACCAAAGACCAGGTACCCAAGGTTTTGGCCCTGTACGCTTAGGAGGTGGAGAAAGTGGTGAGTCTGACGGTCAGGCGGCGGCAGTTGGAGGCCGAATATGGGCGGTCCCTGCTGCACCCGCGAATCGTCATTGGGATGGGTTCTTGCGGTATTGCCGCGGGAGCGGGCGCGGTCCGGGAGGAGTTCGCCCGGCAGCTTGCGGCCAGGGGGCTGGAGGCCAGCCTGGACTACACCAGTTGCCTAGGCATGTGCCACCAGGAAGTGCTGGTGGACATTACCTATCCGGGCGGGCCCCGGGTATTTTACGGCAACGTAACCCCGGACATGGTTCCCCGGTTGGTAGAGGAGCACGTGGCCAAGGGAGAGCCGGTGCCGGAGTGGGCGGTGGCCCAAGAAAGCGCCGGTAGCGAACCGGTGCCGGGGGTTCTGGAACTGGAGCAGTTGCCCTTCTACCGCAAACAAAAGCGGGGGGTGCTGCGGCGCTGCGGCCGGATCAATCCCGACCGAATCGAGGACTACCTGGCCACGGGCGGCTACGCCGCTCTGGAGAAGATCTTGGCCAGCCTCACCCCGGAAGAGGTCATTGAAGAGGTAAAGCGCTCCGGCCTGCGCGGGCGGGGGGGCGCGGGCTTCCCCACCGGGCAGAAATGGGAGTTCACCCGTCGGGCCCCCGGGGATAAGAAATACGTGGTGTGCAATGCCGATGAGGGCGACCCAGGAGCCTTCATGGATCGCTCGGTGCTGGAGGGCGATCCCCACGCGGTGATCGAGGGCATGCTCATCGCCGCCTACGCCATCGGGGCCGACGAAGGCTACATCTACGTACGGGCCGAATATCCCCTGGCGGTCAAGCGGCTCTACCGCGCCCTGGCCGAGGCGGAAGCTTACGGCCTGCTGGGGGAGAGGATCCTGGGGCACCGCTTCAACTTTCGCCTGCACATTAAGCAAGGGGCGGGCGCCTTTGTCTGCGGGGAGGAAACTGCCCTGCTCATGTCTATCGAGGGCGGGCGGGGCATGCCTCGTACCCGGCCGCCCTTCCCGGCGCAGAAGGGTTTGTGGGGCAAGCCCACCAACATCAACAACGTGGAGACCTACGCCAACGTCCCCCTCATCTTCGAGCAGGGAGCCGAGGTCTACGCCTCCGTAGGCACGGAAAGAAGTAAGGGCACCAAGGTCTTCGCCATTACCGGCAAGGTCAGGCGCACCGGCCTGGCCGAAGTGCCTATGGGCATTACCCTGCGGGAAATAGTGTTCGACGTGGCCGGAGGAATCCAAAACGACAGGGCCTTCAAGGCGGTGCAGATCGGCGGACCCTCGGGCGGATGCCTGCCAGCCTCCCAGTTAGACCTGGCGGTGGACTACGATTCCCTCACTCAGGCCGGGGCCATGATGGGCTCCGGTGGCCTGGTGGTGATGGATGAAGACACCTGCATGGTGGATGTGGCCCGGTTCTTTCTCAATTTCACCCAAAGCGAATCCTGCGGCAAGTGCACCCCCTGCCGCGAGGGCACCAAACGGATGCTGGAGATCTTGGAGCGGATTACCCAGGGCCGGGGTACCGAGGAAGACCTGGAGCGCCTGGAGCGCCTGGCACGGGTGGTAAAAAGCACCGCTTTGTGCGGCCTGGGGCAGACGGCGCCCAACCCGGTTCTCTCCACCTTGCGCTACTTCCGACACGAGTACGAAGCTCACATTCGGGACAAGAAGTGCCCGGCCCGCTCCTGTCGGGCGCTCGTCACCTTCCGCATCGATCCCGAGCGCTGCGACGGCTGCGGTCGGTGCCGGCGCAATTGCCCGGCTCAGGCCATAATCGGGGCACCCAAGCAGGTTCACATGATCCAAACCGAAAAGTGCACCCGCTGCGGCACCTGTCTTGAGAAGTGCCGCCGGCAGGCAGTCATTAAGGAGTAGGGGGTGAGGTCGGGGATGGAAACGATCAGCGTCAACATTGACGGTATTCCGGTTGAGGTGCCGGCCGGGACTACCGTCCTGGAGGCGGCCGCCAAGGCCGGTATCTTCATACCCACCCTGTGTCACGATCCGGAGTTGTCCAGCGTGGGCGCCTGCCGGCTCTGCGTGGTGGAGATAGCGGGGATGCGGAACCTGCCGGCCGCCTGCGTTACTCAAGTAACTCCCGGTATGGAAATACGCACCGCCTCGCCGGCGGTAATGGAGGCCCGGCGCACCATACTCGAACTCTTGCTGGCCAGCCACCCGGAGGACTGCCTCACCTGCGAGAAGGCGGGGGACTGCCGCCTGCAGGACTACGCCTACCTTTACGGCGTGCGCTCGCCTTCCTTCCGGGGAGAAAAACGCAACTTCCTGCCCGACGAATCCCACCCCTTCATCGTTAGGGACGCCGGCAAGTGCATCCTCTGCGGCAAGTGCGTGCGGGTTTGCGCCGAAATCCAGGGTAGGAGCGTCATCGATTTTGCCTACCGGGGCTTTGTCACCCGCGTCCTTCCCGCCTTCGACCTGCCGCTTCAGGACTCGGGGTGCATCTCCTGCGGAAGCTGCGTGGCCGTCTGCCCGGTGGGCGCCCTGATTCCCAAGGAAATGAGGGGCAAGGGTCGGACCTGGGAACTCAAGAAAGTGCGCACCGTCTGCCCTTACTGTGGGACCGGCTGCACCATCGAGCTCAACGTTAAGGACGGCCGGGTGGTAGGAGTTACCTCCACTGCCGAAGGCGAGGTCAACGGCCGGCACTTGTGCGTTAAAGGCCGCTTCGGTTACAGCTTCATCCACCATCCCGACCGGCTGACCCGGCCCCTGGTCAGGAGAAACGGCGCTCTGATTGAGGCCAGTTGGGAGGAAGCCTTAGGTTTGGTGGCGGAAAGGCTGGGCCGGATCCGGCAAGAATACGGTCCCGAGGCAGTGGGGGTGTTGGCCTCGGCCCGCTGCACCAACGAGGAGAACTACCTAGTCAACAAGTTCGCCCGGGCGGTGCTGGGCACCAACAACCTCGACCACTGCGCCCGTCTCTGACACTCCGCCACGGTCGCCGGTCTGGCGGCTGCCTTCGGAAGCGGAGCCATGACCAATTCTATTGTCGACATCGCCCAAACGGACTTTATTTTGGCCTTGGGCACCAACACCACCGAAACTCACCCGGTGATCAGTCTCTACGTCCGGCGGGCGCTAAACCGCGGCGCCACTCTGGTAGTGGCCGATCCCCGGCGCACGGAGATGGCGGAACTGGCCGATGTGCACCTGCAGCACCGGGCGGGCACGGATCTGGCCCTGCTAAACGGGCTGGCGCAGGTAATCATCTCCGAAGAGCTGTACAACCGCCGGTTTGTGGAGGAACGCACCGAAGGATTTGAAGAGCTTAAAGCGGCGGTGGCCGAGTACACCCCGGAAAAGGTAGAGGCGATCACCGGCGTGCCGGCCCAAACCCTGCGCCGGGTAGCCCGGGAGTATGCGCGGGCAGAAAAAGCCATGATTCTGTACACCATGGGCATAACCCAGCACGTCTACGGCACCGACAACGTGCTGGCCATCGCCAATCTGGCCTTGCTGACTGGTCATATCGGCCGGCCCGGCACCGGGGTAAATCCCTTGCGCGGTCAGAACAACGTTCAGGGCGCCTGCGACATGGGCTGTCTGCCGGACGTGTTGCCCGGCTACCAGCGGGTGGCGGATCCAGCGGTGCGGGAGAAGTTCGCCCGGGCCTGGGGCCGGCCCCTGCCCGACTCTCCGGGATTGACTGTTGGGGAAATGTTCGACGCCGCCCTCGAGGGCCGACTCCGAGCCCTCTATATAGTGGGGGAAAATCCGGCCCTTTCCGATCCCGACGCCGACCACGTGCGTCGGGCCCTGGAAAAGCTGGATTTCCTGGTAGTACAGGATATATTCCTCTCGGAAACCGCCGCCCTGGCCCACGTGGTGCTGCCGGCTGCCTGCTTCGCCGAGAAGGACGGGACTTTCACCAACACCGAAAGAAGGGTGCAGTTGGTGCGAAAAGCGGTGGATCCCCCGGGCGAGGCCCTGCCCGACTGGGAAATAGTGTGCCGGTTGGCCACGGCTATGGGTTACCCCCTGTCCTACCCGGATACCGCCGCCATCATGGAGGAGATCGCCCGGCTTACCCCGATTTACGGCGGTATTTCTCACCGGCGGTTGAAGGCGGGCGGCCTGCAGTGGCCCTGCCCCGCGCCGGACCACCCCGGCACTCCCTACCTGCACGCTCAGGGCCTTAGCCGGGGCAAGGGCAAGTTCCACGTAGTACATTACTCCACGTTGGCCGAGACGCCGGATGATGACTATCCCCTACTCTTGACCACCGGTCGTCGGCTGTTCCATTATCATACCGGTACCATGACCCGCCGGGTTTCGGGCCTGGAAGCCTTGTTGCCCGAGGAAAAGGTAGAGGTAAATCCTCAGGACTTGGCAGCGGTGGGCTTGGCCGACGGGGACGAGGTGGTAGTGCGCTCGCGGCGCGGGGCGGTCCGGGCGCGGGTGCGGGCCAGCGAGGCGGTCCCGCCCGGTTTGGTTTTTGCCTCCTTCCACTTCCGGGAGGTTCCGATTAACCGCCTGACCAATCCCGTCCGGGATCCCAAGGCCAAAATCCCCGAACTCAAGCTTTGCGCCGTGCGGCTGGAGCGACCGGAATAGGTTCGGGGTCTCTGGCGACGCGCGCGGGCCCGCCTCGGTTCCGAAACTCGAGCAATGGCGAACGGAGGCCTGAAGATTAGACGATGACCGGTAAACTGAGCAGGTGGTTAATCTACGAGGTTCTGCTGGCCACCGGTGCCGTGGGCGGACTGGCCGCCTGGGTGGTGCCGGTGGCCGGACCGCAGGTGGGCCGGGTGCCCACGGCGGTGGCCTTTACCTTGCTGGGCTTGGCGGTGGGGGGGTGGCTTTGCCGGGAATTCCACCGCGCCTTCGCGGCCGGCTGTCTGCAGGCGGAGGAATACCGGCACCTGGAAAGCGTGCAGGCAGCGGGACAGGTGGCCTTGGGCCTGGCCCACGAGTTGCGCAACCCCCTGGCGGCGGTGCGAGGTTTTCTGCAGTTGCTGGCCCGGCGGCTGGCCGGTCATCCGGAGGCAGTCCGGTACTTGGTTCTCACCCTGAACGAAATCGACCGGGCCACCGCCATACTGGAGGATTTCATGCGCTTGGGGCGCCGGCCCAAAGCGGAACGCACCGTAGCCGACGTGGGCCGAATAATGGAAGGGGTAGTGGAGCTGTTACAGGGGGAAGCTTTTAGAAGGCAGGTGAAGATCTACCACTGCTACCGGGAGGGGCTGGCTCCGGTTCGGGGCGATCCCGAGCAACTCCGGCGGGTGTTTCTCAACCTGTTGCTGAACGCCCTGGCAGCCGTTCCTTCGGAGGGCAGAATTTGGATCGGCTACCGGCAATCTTCCGGCCGGGTTACCGCCTACATCCGGGATAACGGCTGCGGCATGGATGAGGAAACCCTGGCCCGGTTGGGCCAACCCTTCTTCACCACCAAGCCCGAGGGCACGGGACTGGGAGTGGCTTTGAGCTTTGAGATCGTGCGGGCCCACGGCGGCAGGATAGAGGTAGCCAGCCGTCCGGGGGAGGGGACGGTCTTCAGCGTGCATCTCCCTACGGTGCCCGAACTGGTGGGAGAGGTCAGCCCGGCGTTCCTCCCCCGGCGTTCTCGTCGGTTCCGGTTCTCCCTCGGGGAGGCCAAGGCGGTGGTGCGCCAAACCGGCTGACGAGCCGCGCCTCGCTCTGAGTTATCCCAGTTCTGGGTAGGCGGGCGGTTCCGGGTCTCCCACGGGGTACATTGGCACCTCGCCGGAAACCGAACTCGGCGCGGGCGAGCGCGGAGGCGGGCGCCAGGCCTCAGGACGGCCGCTAGCTCCGGGGCGCCACGGACGGCGCTGAAGCCGCTAGCCCCCGGAGCCCGAAGGTCGAGCGCAAGTATCGTCGGCGAGGTGATAGTACGAACGGGGAGCACCCGGAACCGCCCAGGGCAAACTGAGGATACCTAGGAGGTGTCGGAGTTGCGGGTCGGCATTATGGGCCCCATAACCTGGCGCACGCCACCCCGGCACTACGGACCTTGGGAGCAGGTAGTGGCCACCCTGGCGGAGGGCCTGGTAAAGAAGGGGGTAGAGGTAACGGTATTCGCCACCGGCGACTCCGAGCTTTCCGCCGAGGTGCGCTGGATCTGCCCCCGTCCCCTGGGGGAGGATTCTAGCCTCAATCCCAAGATCTATGAATTCCTGCACCTGGGGTTCTGCCTGGAGCAGGCCGGGGAATTCGACCTACTGCACAACCATCTGAACTGCTATCCCCTGGTGTTTAGCCCCCTGATCAGGACCCCCATCATCACCACCCTGCACGGCTCCGCGCTGTTGGAGCCGGAAACCCGCACCATCTACCGCCGCTACCGGCACCTCCCCTATGTTTCCATAAGTTTGGCCGAGCGCGAGGGCCTGCCGGAGCTCAACTACGTGGCCAACGTCTACAACGGTCTGGACCTATCCGGGTTTACCCTGGTGGAGAAACCCGGCGACTACCTACTCTTCTTAGGACGCATCTCTCCGAAGAAGGGAACCCACCTGGCCGTTGAGGTTGCCCGGCGTACCGGTCTTCCCCTGGTTATTGCCGGCTATGTTCCGCCGGACGAGGAGGAGTACTTCCAGCATCAGATCCGTCCCCAGCTTGACGACCGGCAGA
The DNA here is from genome assembly GCA_049719955.1 of Neomoorellales bacterium. GTDB lineage: Bacteria > Bacillota > DSM-521 > Neomoorellales > SLTJ01 > JANLFO01. Next base: position 48,705 of record JBNARC010000012.1, read on the forward strand.
TAACTTACATTGGCCCGGTGGGTCCCGCGGAGCGCAACCGGGTACTGGGAGGTGCTTTGGCCCTGCTCCACCTGATCACCGTACCCGAGCCCTTCGGCCTGGTATTGGCGGAAGCTCAGGCCTGCGGAACGCCGGTGATCGGGTTCGGTCGGGGGTCGGTTCCCGAGGTGGTGCGTCACGGCGAAACCGGGTTTGTAGTGCAAACCCTGGCCGAGGCCGAGAAGGCGGTGGCCGAGGTTCACCGCCTGGACCGACGGCGGTGTCGGCAGTGGGTGGAAGAGAATTTCAGCGCCGAGGCTATGGTGGAGGGGTATTTGGCCGCCTACCGGGCCGTTCTGGCCGGTTCGGCGCAATAGCCCTCGACCTACGCCTGGGCGCCCGCCCTGGCCGTTACCTCCGCCGGGACAAACAAGGGGGCGAAAAACTCTAACAGCCTGGGGTCTCCGCCCAGTACCAGGCGGTGCCCGTGGTCAAAAGCGGAGGCCAAAAGGAACAGAGAGCGGAAAACTTCTCCCGCCCACTCTGCCGCCACCTGTTGGGCCTCGTCCCGGGGCCCGAACCGGTGCTCGGCTATGGCGCGGGCCGCCATCAAGCCTTCCAATACGGCCTCTAGAACCCGGGAGGCGAATTCCAGTAAGTTCGCGGGGATACCCTGGAAGTACCTTTCCGTACCGGGAGGGGCATACTTGGTTCGGTGTAGGTAGGGCAACACGGCCTTTAACCCGTACGTCAACCCTTCTAGCGCCCGCCATCGATGGCGGGAGCCCGGTCCGAGACGATCTTCACCCAGCAGGGCAAACACTACCGACCGCACGGATCCCGCCGCCGGGGGTGCGCTCCGGGCCGATGCGGGATCCAGGAGCCACCGGGCCACGGCTTCGCCGGTGGCGCCCTTGAGATTGACTATCCTTACTAGGTCCGCCGCCTTACGTTCCACCAGCCGGGTGAAAGGAGCGTTGTTGGCGGACCGCAGGGCCAAAGCCGGATGGCGCAGGCAGATTACTTTAAGACAGGCATCGCACTCGAAGCGGTTGTTGACCATTCCTGCGGCTTCCTGCAACCACCAAGGCACCGCCAGGGGAACGGGTATCATAACCGAATCCCACCGGCAAAAGTGAAAGGGATCTACGTACTTCAAGGGGTCCTCAAGCAACAGGCGGGGATCGAAAAGCACCTCCGCCCCCAGGTGGGCCAACACGTGCTTGGCCGTTTCCCAGGGAATTCCCATTTTCTTTTCTTCCTCGCGGCTTACCGGCTCAAGAAGAAACTGCTTGCCCCTTTCCGCCAGCGCAGACAAGTTCCGGTCTAAGGAGTACAGAATCTGGCGGTCGTTGAACCGCAATGCTCGCACTAAGCGGGTTAACTCCTCGGGAGTCAAAAACATCACGCCCACTCCTTCCCGAAATCGCTCATGGGTTGTCGCAAGCCTGAACCTTTGTAATATTATTCTAATACAAACAATAGACCAACGTCAAGCCCTAGACGCGCACCCCCGTTATTTTAAGTTCGCTGGCGGTACCGGGTGCTCGCCTGAGTACATTGGCAACTCGCCGGAGACCGGACTTGGCGGGGGCGGCGTGCCAGGCGCCCGCGAGGCCACGGACGGCCGAAGCCGAGGGGCGCCATGGACGGCGCCTCCGAGGGAAGCCCGCCGGAGGACGGAGGCCGAGCGCAAGTATCGTCGGCGAGGTGACAGTACGAAGGGGAGCGCCCGGTACCGCCTTAGGGGAACCGGATACGTCAGCAAGACCGGGGAAGCGTTGTGTTTATCTTGACATAGCGCCCGGCGGTCCGGTAGAATGGACCTGTACCCGGCGAAAGACCGAGCTAAGAGCTGAAGGGAGGGTTATTGCATGCAAGGCAAGAGACCCCAGCTTAAGCCGGAGGACATAGCCCCGGAGGTCAGGCAGGCCATTGAGGCTACCGCCCGGGACGGGCGCTTGGACTGTGCCGACGCTCATCGCCTAGCGGCCGAATTGAAAGTTGAACCCCTGGTGGTGGGACAGGCGGCCGACGCCCTGGGGATTAAGATCGTTGCCTGCCAGCTCGGCTGCTTCGCCTAAGGCCGATTAGGATGAGGAGAGGTTAAGGTGGAACTGTTCCAAGCCGTAACCGTGGAGAGAGCGAGAGAACTTCTGGCCGCTCATTGGCCTGGTGGCGGTAAAGAAACCGTGCCCTTGGAAAGGGCGGCGGGGCGGGTGCTGGCGGAATCGCCGGCTAGCCCTCTGGACCTGCCGCCCTTTACTCGTTCCACGGTGGACGGCTTTGCGGTGAGGGCGGCCGATACCTTCGGGGCCTCGGCTTCCTTGCCCGCCTATCTTTCCCTCGCGGGCGAGGTGCGTATAGGCCACCCGTTCGGCGGCCGGGTAGAACCGGGTCAGGCGGTAGTGCTGCCTACCGGGGGAATGTTACCCGAGGGCGCGGACGCGGCGGTGATGGTCGAGAACACGGAGCCGGTGGACGAGGGTACGGTAGCGGTGCTGCGCCCCGCGGCGCCGGGAGAGAACCTCATCCTCAAGGGTGAGGACCTGCGCGCCGGCCAAAGCGTGCTGCCGGCCGGCCGGCGCCTGCGGCCGGCCGATCTGGCCCTTCTGGCCGCCTGTGGCTTTCGAGAGGTTTCGGTTCGTCTACCTCTCAGGGTGGGAATCGTCTCTACCGGAGACGAACTGGCGGTTCCGGGAACTCCTTTGTCCCCCGGCTGCATCTACGACAGCAACTCTTACTCCTTGTTCGGCCTGGTTAGCGCCGACGGCGGCCTGGCCACCCTCTACGGTCCGGTGGCGGATGACCCGAGGCTCCTGCGGCGGACGGTAGCGGAAGCCCTGGAGTCGAACCAGGTGGTGTTGCTTTCCGGCGGCAGTTCGGTGGGAACTCGGGACTATACCCTCACCGTCCTGGAGGAGTTGGGCGGTATCCTGCTATTTCACGGTGTGGCCATCGGGCCGGGAAAACCCACCCTGGCCGCGGCCCTGCCCGACCGGCTGCTGGTGGGCCTGCCCGGTCACCCGGCCTCGGCGATGGTGGTTTACACCGTACTGCTGAGCCCGCTGGTGGTGCGCGGGAGCTACCCGGATCCGGACCGGACGGTAATCCGCGCCCGGCTGGACCGCAATCTGGCCTCGCGCAGCGGCCGGGAGGACTACGTGCCGGTGCGGCTCGTCAACCGGGATGGAGAGACTTGGGCCGAGCCCTTGCTGGGAAAATCGGGATTGATCGCGCTGCTTACCCAGGCCCAGGGCCTGGCGCGGATACCGCTGGAGGAGGAAGGCAAGGTCCGGGGAGACCCGGTGGAGGTAATGCTCTTCTGAAAGGGGAACGGCACTGTGGGCCGGAGGGTTTATCTAGAGAACAAGCCGTGGGAAAGCGCTCTGGAAGAGTACCTGGCGGAACTGGAGGCGGCGGGAGGGCTGGCGCCGCTGGGAACGGAGGAGGTGGCCACCGCCGAGGCGGTGGGTAGGGTTACCGCCGAGCCGGTGCGGGCCCTGGTTTCCGCCCCGCCCTACCCGGCCGCGGCCATGGACGGCATAGCGGTTAAGGCCGCCAGCACCTACGGAGCCCGGGAGACCGAGCCCCGCCGGCTGCGGCTGGGCGAGGAGGCCGTGGAGGTGGATACGGGTGACCCTCTGCCGCCGGGTACCGACGCGGTGATCATGGTTGAGGATCTGCACTTCCCGGCCCCGGGCGAGGTGGAGATAACCGCCGCCGCCGCCCCCTGGCAGCACGTACGTATGGTAGGCGAAGACGTAGTGGCGGGAGAGGTGCTGCTTCCCGCCTGCCGCCAACTTACTCCCTACGATCTGGCCCACCTCCTGGCCGGAGGCGTGACCCGGGTGCGGGTATTTCGTCGGCCCCGGGTGGCCATCATCCCTACCGGCACCGAACTGGTACCCGTGGGGCAGCCCCTGGGTCCCGGGGAATTACCGGAATTCAATAGCTACGTACTTTCGACTCTGGTAGAGCAGTGGGGCGGACAAGCCCAACGTTGGGCTATTGTACCGGACGATTACCTTCAAATCAAGCAAGCCGTGGAGGCGGCCCTGGAAGCAGCGGACGCGGTAGTAGTGAATGCCGGCTCCTCCGCCGGACGGGAAGATTTTGCCGCCGCGGTGATCGGCGAGTTGGGTCGGGTTCTGGTGCATGGCGTGGCCATCCGTCCGGGCAAGCCGGTGGTGTTGGGTATAGTGGGCAAGAAGCCGGTGCTGGGCATACCCGGTTATCCGGTTTCCGCCGCCCTGGTGGCCGAACTTTTTCTGCGGCCCCTGCTTTACGCCTGGCAGCGCCAGGATCCCCCTTCCCGACCGCGGGTATCGGCCCGCCTGGCCCGCAAGCTGTACTCCGCTCTGGGAGTGGAGGAGTTCGTGCGGCTGCGCCTGGGTCGCACCCGGGGGGCCTGGGTGGCGGTTCCCCTGGAGCGGGGCGCCGGTCTCACCCGCACCCTTTCCCAGGCGGACGCGGTGGTGCGTGTGCCCCGCTTGAGCGAGGGCTTCCCCGCCGGCGCGGAGATAGAGGTGGAGCTGCTGCGGGACCCGCAGAGCATAGAGAAGACGGTGCTCTGCCTGGGCAGTCACGACCTGGCTTTGGATCTGGTAGACAGCTTTTGGCGGCGGCTCTATCCCGGCGAGGGACTGGCGGTGGGAAACGTGGGCAGCGTGGGCGGGCTGCTCAGCCTGGCCCGAGGCGAGGCCCACTGCGCCGGCGTGCACCTCCTGGATCCGGAAACCGGAACCTATAATTTACCCTACGTGCGCCGCTACCTCCCCAATCGGTCGGTAGTGCTGGTGCACCTGGTCCGGCGGCAGCAGGGTCTAATGGTGGCCCGGGGTAATCCCTTAGGCATTTCCGGAGTGGCGGACCTGGCCCGGCCGGGAGTGAGGTTCGTGAATCGGCAGCCCGGTGCCGGCACCCGTATTTTCCTGGACTGGCTTCTCAAACAGGAAGGCATCGACCCCGCGAACATCGAAGGCTACGGCCGGGAGGTGTACACCCACCTGGCGGTGGCGGTGGCGGTGGCCAGCGGCACCGCGGATGCCGGCCCGGGCATTTTGGCCGCGGCCGAGGCTTTCGGCTTAGATTTCATCCCCTTGGGTGAGGAGGAGTTCGACCTGGCGGTGCCGGAGGAAATCTGGGAAGAAGAGAGGATGCGGCACCTTTTGACCGTGTTGGCCGATCCGGAGTTCCGGGCGGCGGTGACCGCTTTGGGCGGATACAACCTGGCCTCCTGCGGAGAGGTCCGGGTAGTGCGGCCGGAGGAGGGGTAGGCGGTGCGCGACCGTTGGGGGCGGGAGATCAATTACCTGCGGATTTCGGTTACCGACCGGTGTAACCTCCGCTGCCGCTATTGCATGCCGGAGGAGGGAGTGGAGCGCAAGTCCCACGAGGAGATCTTGCGACTGGAAGAGATTGTTCGGCTGCTGGAGGTGGCGGTGCGCCTGGGGCTTACCCGCATCCGCTTCACCGGCGGGGAACCGCTGGTGCGGCGCAACTTTTCCTACCTGGTGTCCCGGGCGGCGGCTTTGCCCGGGGTGGAAGATTTGGCGCTCACTACCAACGGCGTGCTGCTGGCCGAAAAGGCCGAGGAGTTGCGGCAGGCGGGGCTTAGGCGGATCAACGTGAGCCTGGACACCCTCAATCCGGAGAAGTTCGCCTACATCACCCGGGGCGGGGACCTGGCCCGGGTGTGGGCGGGAATCGAGGCGGCCCTCAGCCTGGGCCTGGAGCCGGTGAAGGTGAACGTGGTCATCTTCCGCGGCTTTAACGAGGAAGAGATCGAAGCCTTCGCCGCCCTCACCCGGGAACGACCGCTGCACGTGCGCTTCATAGAACTCATGCCCGTGGGTCAGGCCACGGACGACGGTTACCGGTTCATCCCGGTAGAGGAAGTCCTGCACCGGCTTTCCCGCCTTACTCCCCTAGAGCCGGTGACCGTAGCCGGAAACGGTCCCGCCCAGTACTACCGGCTGCCCGGCAGTAAGGGAACGGTGGGATTTATCGCCGCCCTGAGCCGGCCTTTTTGCTCTAACTGCAACCGGCTTCGGCTGACGGCCGACGGTCAACTGCGCCCCTGTTTGGAGAGCAACTTCCAGGTGGACCTGCGCGGTCCCCTGCGCTCCGGGGCTTCGGAGGAGGAGCTGGCGGAATGCTTTTACCGGGCGGTGGCGGCCAAGCCCTGGCGGCACCGTTTCGGCCACCGGGCGGCGGAGGAGCGGCGGGGCGGCATGTGGCAGATAGGAGGTTAGGAAAAGTGGCAGCGCTCACCCACGTGGATCAGCAGGGTGCGGCCCGCATGGTAGACGTAACTCCCAAGCAGGAAACGGTGCGCGAGGCCGTAGCCCGGGGCCGGGTGCGGATGCGACCGGAAACTTTAAGGTTGATAAAGGATAACGCCGTGGCCAAGGGGGACGTACTGGCCGTGGCCCGGGTAGCAGGGATAATGGCCGCCAAAGAAACGGGAAGGCTGATACCCCTGTGCCATCCCCTGCCTTTGGGCTCGTGCGCGGTGGATTTTCGTTTGGATGAAGCGGCCTCGGCGGTGGAGATTGAGGCCCGGGTGCGTACGGCGGCGCGCACCGGGGTGGAGATGGAGGCGCTAACCGCGGTGGCGGTGGCCGCCCTTACCATCTACGATATGGCCAAGGCGGTAGATCGGGAAATGGTCATCGAAGCGGTGCGCTTGGTGGCCAAGCGAGGGGGCCGGAGCGGTACCTACCTGCGCCCGGGCGAGTCGTGGCCGGAAGGAGGGGAGGAGTTCGATGGCGGCGAGGGGTAAAGTAGTGGCGGTGTGCACCAGCAAAGAGACCGGGGTGCCCAAGGAGAACATCGGTCGGGGCTACCTGGTGCCCGGACACGGGCTGGAAGGCGATGCCCACGCCGGGGACTGGCACCGTCAGGTGAGCCTCTTGGCGGTGGAGAGCATCGCCAAAATGCGGGCCCTGGGTCTGGAGGTGGGCCCGGGAGACTTTGCCGAAAACATTACCACCGAGGGATTAGACCTTCCCGCCCTGCCGGTGGGCACGCGCCTGCGTCTGGGAAGCGAGGTGTTGGTGGAGGTCACCCAGATCGGCAAGACCTGTCATACCGGCTGCGCCATCTTCCGGCAGGTGGGGAAATGCATCATGCCCCAAGAAGGCATATTCGCCCGGGTGTTAAAGGGTGGCTGGGTCCAGATCGGGGACGACATTGTAGAGGAGGAAGCCTAAGCGGCCATGGAGTTTACCGTGGGCGTACTTACCGCCAGCGACAAAGGTTCTCGCGGCGAGCGCGAGGATACCAGTGCTCTGGTGGCGGCGGAAGTGATCGGAAGCATTGGCGGCCGGGTGGTGGAACGGGCCATTCTCCCGGACGAGAAAGAACTTTTGGCCGAGCAAATGCGCAAATGGGCAGACGAACAAGGGTTGGACCTCATCCTTACTACCGGCGGCACCGGTCTGGGGCCTCGCGACGTGACTCCGGAGGCCACCCTGGCCGTGGCCGACCGGCTGGTCCCGGGAATTGCCGAGGCCATGCGGCTGGCCGGTCTTAAAGCCACTCCCCGGGCCATGCTCTCCCGGGCCACGGCGGCCATCCGCGGCCGCACCTTAATCATCAACCTGCCCGGTGGCCCTCGGGGGGTGCGGGAGAACCTGGAGGCCATCCTGCCCGCCCTGCCCCACGGCCTGGAGGTACTGCGCGGAGAGGCTCGGGATTGCGCCCGTCCGTAATTATTTATGGTTATTACTTGCCCGGTCCTCCCGTAGGAATCTTAAGCGGAAATTTCGAGGCGGGAGGCCGGGGACGTGAGAGTCAAATGGCTGGTGGTGGTGCTGGCCGGTTTGGTGGCGGTGTTGGCCGGGCGGTGGGCCTACGGTTATTACTGTTGGTACTACCGGGTGGAACCCGAAGAAGTACTGGGTCAGGCCTTGTCTGCGGCCCTGGCCGCGTCCGCCTTTCGCTATCGGGTTCAGGCGGAGCTGGTGGTGGAAGGTCAGCGCCGGGCCCTGAGCGAGGTCAGCGGCGAGCGGGACCGGGAAGGCAACTTTCACTTTCAGGGTACAATGGCCGGAGACCGGGTGGAAGTCTACCAGATTGCGGACACCACCTACCTCCTGGATTCCCAAACCGGCAAATGGATGGTCGTACCCGGAAGCGAGCTGGCCCGGCAAAGAATGCTCATGGCCGAAATCGACCCCCTTTCCAACCTTCGGTTCGCCAGCCGGGGCCCGGCGGTTTATCGGGGTCGGGAGAACCGGCAGCACGTCCTGGAATTTCGGGCGGTTCCCGCTAACGAGTTCATGACCACCTGGTTCGAGGAATTTACCTACCGGGTGTGGATCGACGGTCGTACCCGCCGTCTGCAGAAGGTGCTGCTGGAAGCCCGCAGCCGGGCCAATCCCCAGGCCCGGGCCACCTTTGCCATCCAGCTTTTCGATTACGACCTGCCGCTAAGGCTCGAACCCCCGGTCTGATCAGCAAGTGCACCATAATATTACAAGAATGCCGGGCAGGATAACTCCGGTATAGAGGCGAATAATAATTTGAACCAGGCCGCAGGTAGCGGCGGCCCCGGCGTAAGACGACCGGAAGCGCGCTCGGTGGAAGGGCCGCGGGCGGAAGGTAAAGCGAAGCATGTAGTGTAGGCTACAGTAGAAACGCTACAAAGTAACCATCCGATAGTTGTCCACTATACCGTTGTCCAAATTTACCGTGCTATAAAATAGCTGCGGTTAAAGGTGATTACGAAAAGTTAATAACCCAGGCGAATGGTACCGGAGGAGAGCCTTGAACCTCGCCCTTAGAGTCTCGCTATGTATGGCTTGGCGTGAACGACCTTGATCGCAGGGTCGGCCAAGCCTCTTATATTGTACCGGCCGGCTAGCCGCCCGAGACGACGAGTTAGGAGGTGATTGCCAATTAGTTAAGTCAAGAACTTACAGAACCTCTCACGAGTCACAAAAACTAACCTGAAATTTCAAGTATTGGTAAGGAGGGGTCGACGTGCGCAATCGGAAAAGGCTATGGTGGATTTCTCTACTGGTGGCGGCCAGTCTTATCCTGGTTTCATTGGCCGGATGCGGAAAGGGATCCCAGGGGCAGGCTCCGGCTACGGGCGAACAGCAGGGTGCGGGCGGTTCCGCCCCCGCTCAGCAGACCATTACCTTAAGGTTTGCCAACTACTACGCGCCGGAGAGCGGTCCGGGCAAACTGGGGCAGGAGTTCTGTCAGGACATCGAGCGGGTTACTAACGGCCGGGTTAAGATCGAGTACTACCCCGGTGGCACTCTCTTGACCGCCCCCAAGATGTACGACGGCGTGGCCCAGGGCATTGCCGACATCGGTCTGGCCAACCTCTCCTACACCTTCGGCCGGTTCAAACAGACCGAGGTGCTGGACCTGCCGCTGGGCTTTCCCAACGCCTGGGTGGCCGGCCATGTGGCTCAGGACTTCCTGAAGCAGTTCCAGCCCAAGGAATGGGAGCAGACCCACGTCCTGGTGCTCACCAGCACTCCGGCCAATAACGTGGTTACCGTTAACCGGCCGGTGCGCAAGCTGGAAGACCTCAAGGGTCTCACCCTGCGGGGCACCGGTTATATCGGCAAGCTGGTGGAGGCCCTGGGAGCTACCCCGCGTCCGGTTCCCATGGCCGAAGCTTACGATAACCTCACCAAGAAGGTCATCGACGGTCTGATGGTCAACTACGAAACCATGATCGTCTTCAAGCTGGGCGAGGTAACCAAGTACATCACCGAGGCTTGGCCGCTGGGTCAGGTGTACACCTTCTACGTGGTAATGAACAAGGATACCTGGAACAAGCTTCCCGCCGACATTCAGGAGGCCATTACGAAGTACGTGGACGAGGAATTCCACGAGAAGATGGTCAACATGTGGAACGAACTCGGCCTAAAGGGCCTGGAGTACGTGCAGCAGAACGGCCTGGAGATCATCCAGTTGCCGCCTGACGAGGTACAGCGTTGGAAGCAGGCGGCCGACCGGGTGGTGGAGGACTACGTGAAGTCCATGGTGGCGGCCGGTTACCAGGAGTCCGAGGTGCGCGGCTGGATCGACTTCGCCCGTCAGCGCATCGACTACTGGACCAAGAAGCAGATCGAGCTGGGCGTGAAGTCCGACACCGGTCCGGCTGAGGTCGCGGTTCAGAAGCAGTTGAAGTAGCCACGTGGTCCGGGGGGACGGGTCCTTACCGGGCCCGCCCCCCGGCAAAGGTCAGCCCGGCCAGAAAGGAGATCTGACCCATGTCGCTGAGACGATGGGCCGAAACCTTCGGTTCCTGGTTACAGTGGGTAGCCATATTTAGCCTGCTGTTCATCCTGGCGGTCACCATGATCGACGTCATTGGCGCCAAGCTCTTCCTCCACCCGCTGAAGGCGGCTACCGAATTGGTGGGCTTCGGCCAACTGGTGGCCATCGCCTGCGCCCTCACTGCCAGCTTCTTCGCCGGCCGGCAGGTAGCGGTGGAGTTCTTCGTGCTGTGGCTGCCGCGCAAGGCCGCGCAGGTGGTCGGCGCGGTGGCCGCGCTGCTGAGCCTGGCCTTCTGCGTGATCCTGGTTTGGCAGAGCTACCTCTACGGGGTAGCCCTGGCCCGCTCGGGCGAGATTACTCCCTCCGCCCGGCTCCCTCTCTATCCTTTTGCCTACGTCCTGGCGGTTTGCTTTGTGTCCGTCGGGCTTTACTTCCTGGCCCAACTGGGGCGGCAGGGAGGTGCGGAGCATGACCCCAATTGAAACCGGACTCCTGGGCATTGTCCTAATGCTGGTATTGTTTCTGCTGCGGGTGCCGGTGGCGTTTGCCATGGGCATTGCCGGGCTGGTAGGCTTTGCCTACGTAGCCGCCTGGGACAAGGCCATGGCCCTGGCGGCCAGAGATTTCTACGAGCAGTTCTCGTCCTACTCCCTTAGCGCCATCACCATGTTCACCCTAATGGGCGCCTACGCCTTCATCTCCGGCATCGGCGAGCGCCTGTATCGCTCCGCCCACGTGCTGGTGGGACATATCCGGGGCGGGCTGGCCATTGCCACCATCCTGGCCAGCGCCGGCTTTGCCGCCATTTGCGGCTCTACCACCGCCAGCTCCGCCACCCTGGGCCGGATTGCCCTGCCGGAAATGAAAAAGTACCGTTATAACCAGAGCTTCGCCACCGGTTGCGTAGCTTCGGGCGGAACCCTGGGAATCCTTATTCCGCCCAGCACCATTTTCATTATCTACGGATTGCTGACCGAGCAATCTATCGGTAAGCTCTTCGTGGCCGGCATCCTGCCGGGCCTGGTGCTTACCGGCTTCTTCGCCCTTACTTGCTACCTTATTTGCCTGATCAATCCCAAAGCCGGCCCGCCCAGCCCTCCCTCTTCCTGGAGCCAGAGGGTCAGGGCCTCGGGCGGCATGATCGAGAGCCTGGGCCTGTTCCTGCTGGTTATCGGCGGTCTCTTCCTGGGGTGGTTTAGCCCCACCCAGGCGGGAGGTATAGGTGCGGCCGCCGCCCTGATAATCGGGCTGGTACGCCGAAATGTTAAGACCAATAACCTATTCGAGGGGACCCTGGACGGCCTGCTTACGGCCACCATGATCCTTACGGTAGTGGCCGGCGCCACCCTTTTCGGTCACTTCCTCACCATTACTACCATCCCCTTCGTGCTGGCCGACTGGGTGGAAAGCCTGCCGCTTTCCCCGCCGGCCATCATGGCCGTGATAGTAATAATCTACTTTATCGGCGGCTGCTTTGTAGACGCCATACCGCTAATTACCCTGCTAACCCCGGTGCTTTTCCCGGTAGTGCTGAGATTGGGCTACGACCCCATCTGGTTCGGAGTGCTCACCGTGCTGGTTTCGCAAATGGGAGTGATCACGCCGCCGGTAGGGGTGAACGTATACGTTATCAAGGGCATAGCCCGGGAGGTTCCCCTGGGCGAGATCTTCCGGGGCACCTATCCCTTCCTGGCGGCCATTGTGGCCTGCATCGCGGTGCTGATCGCCTTCCCCAAGTTGGCCCTGATCTTGCCGGCCTTGATGAAGTAGGCGGGTGGTATCGGGGCTCCACGCGGCCCGAAAACCCTTGGTAAGGAGGTATCTCCCCATGACATCCAGCCAGATTTACTGGAACCCGGTACTGGAAACTTTGCCGCGGGAGAAGCTTCGGGAGCTGCAGTTTAGGAAGTTCAAGGAGATATTCACCTGGGCCTACGAGCACTCCGGCATGTATCGGGCCATGTACGACGCCGCCGGCATCACGCCCGCCGACCTCCGCACCTGGGAGGACATCCGCCGCGTTCCCATGGCGGAAAAGGCTCACTACCGGGGAGCCCAGTGCCAGGACCCCTGGCCTTACGGCAAGAGCCTGTGCGTGCCCATCGAGGAGGTAGTGGAGTTCCATCAGACCAGCGGCACCACCGGCCAGCCCATCTACCAGCCGGATACCTGGGAGGACTGGGAATGGTGCCTGGAGTGCTGGTGCTACATCCTGTGGGGGGCGGGTTTCCGGCCTTCCGACCGGATATTCATCCCCTTTGTCTACAACGTAAATACCGCCTTCTGGCAGGGGCACTACGGGGCGGAGAAGTTGGGCTGTGAGGTGATACCCGGCGGCGGTATGGGCACCGAGGAGCGGCTCCTGAAGATGAAGGAACTTCGCCCCACCGCCTTCTTCGCTACCCCCACGTACGTACTGAACATGGGCGCCTCCTGCCGGGACAAGCTGGGCATAGACCCGCGCAGCCTGGGAATTAAGCGTATTCTCTGCGCCGGGGAGCCCGGGGCCAGCATTCCCAACACCAAGCGCCGCATGGAGGAACTCTGGGGGGCGGAGGTATACGACCATGCCGGCGGCACGGAGATAGGGCCCTGGGGCTTCGAGTGCACCTTCCGGCCGGGAGGACTACATGTCAACGAAGCCTTATTCCTGGTAGAGATTGTGGACCCGGATACGGGCGAGCCCATCGAGGAGCCGGGCCGGCTGGGCAAGATGGTGGTCACCGCCTTCGGCCGTAAAGCCCAGCCCTGCATCCGCTACGACACCAAGGACCTGATCATGTGGGGCGAGCCCTGCGCCTGCGGCCGCACCTTCCGGGTGGCCCAGGGCGGGGTGCAGGGCCGGGCGGACCACATCACCAAGGTGAAGGGCGTGCTCTTCAGTCCGGCGGCAGTGGAGGAAGTAGTGCGCGGGTTCCCCGAACTGGGAGACGAGTACGAGCTAATCGCAACTAAGAAGGGCGAAGTAGACGATCTGCTGCTGCGCATCGAGCCCAAGCCCGAGGTAACCGACGTAAACGCCGTGGTAGAGAAGCTTAAGCAGGATCTGTGGCTCCGTACCAATCTGCACATAAAGGTGGAGGTTTGCCCCTTTGGCAGCCTGCCCAGGTATGAAGGTAAGGCCAAGCGCTTTAAGGATCTAAGAGGCGATCACTAGAAACCGCAGGCGAAGTCAAGACATAGGGTTCGGGCTCCGGCGCCCCGAGGGGGGTGCCACTCCGAAACCGGGGTAGGCCGGCGGGGCGCCGGAGCCGGACCCGGATGGGCGCAGAAACTCCTCGTGAGATCGGGGAGTTTTCCTACTTTTTGGGCAGGATGGCAGGGAAGGAAAGGGCGGCCGTCGAAACAACCGGTATGCTGGTAATAGGGGTAGGACTGGCAGGATTAGGGCTCCTGGGGTTATATGATCTGGCCTCGCTGCGCGCCCTGAGGGGGAGGGGGGCGCTGGCCGTAGCCGGATACGCGGTTCATGCCCTGGCCCTGGTCCTGGCTACCGTGGCCTTTCCTGCCGCACCTTCGTCCCGGGAGTGGGTGGGGTTGGGCGCGGTCCTGGCAGCGGTCGGCGGGATCTGGCTGGTATACGTCGTGATCCTTTATCGGCCGGTAAGGCGTACCTACCGGGGCAATGAGGCACCCCTTCTAAGCGACGAAGGGCCCTACGCCCTGTGCCGGCATCCCGGGCTGTGGGGGTACCTGCTATTGCTGGCGGGTCTTAATTTGGTCCGGCCTTCGCTACCCATGGTCCTGGCCGGCCTGGTTTGGACGTTGGCCGACCTGGCCTACATAGTCTTGCAGGATCGCTACTTTTTCCCGCGACTGTTTGCTGATTATCCTACCTATTCCGGCTATACCCCGATGTTGCTCCCCAATCGGCGCAGTTGGCGGCGTTTTCGAGCCACGTTACAAATCTTTTCATAGGAAAGGGCGACCGGGAGGAATGGCCAGTTTGGCGGAGCTTCTCAGAGAAGGCAGAAGACGGGAGGTGTGGCTCAAGTACTGCGGCTTCACCGAGCTTTCGCTAAAAGAGTTTATGCTGGTGCAGGAGCGGCTCCTGGCCGAGCAGGTAGAACTGTTTTCGGACTGCACTCTTTGTCGCAAAATCTTCGGCGGGACGCTGCCCAGAAGTATTGACGATTTTCGGCGGCACGTACCCCTTACCACTTACGAGCACTACGCCCCGTACCTGTCCGAGAGGCGGGAAGACGTCCTGCCCCTAAAGCCTTCTTACTGGGTGTGTACCTCCGGCAAGCTCGGCAGTTACGACCGCAAGTGGGCTCCCTATACGGCTGGTATGGTGCAGACGCACATAAAGAACTTTTTGGCCTCGGTGATATTTTCCACTTGCTCCGCCCGCGGGGAGGTGGGGTTGGAGGAGAATTTTAAGTTCCTCTACGCCATGGCT
>JBNARC010000013.1:0-41878 GCA_049719955.1 Neomoorellales bacterium
TACGAAAGGGACAAAATCCGACCGAAATGGGCTCGAAGGTGCGGAAGTTGGGTTAGGGCGCCTCTACACACCCGGTCTCCAATTTGGTTGTTGGGGGGCTGAATAGCCACCGCCACCCCGAATTGACAAGACTGCGAAGAAGCCGTGAAGAAAATCCACGCTGCCGGGGCGGATGACGAAGAACTGCGGACCTTCTGGAGCAACGGCCCGACCTGCAACTCCTGTTTCGCCAGGTACACAACTTGTCGCCCGCGTCCATAAGGAGGATAATAAAGCTGGTTAGGGCTGTAGAGGAAGAGGAGGAACAGGAAGACTAAGATTGTTGGAAACTGCAACGATAGACAGGAGCAGGCGATGGCGGGCATCAGGGTTGAAGTAGACAAAAGAGTTTTACTCTGGGCCGTTCGAAGGACGCGGGCCCAGATAAGGCTGTACCGCAGGTTCCCGCGCTTAAAGGATTGGCTGGAGGGTACTACGCTGCCCACTTTGCGCCAACTCGAGGAGTTTGCGAGGGCCACCTCCGTCCCCTTCGGCTACCTTCTTCTCCCGGAGCACCCGAAAGAACGCCTGCCTATTCCTCACTTCCGCACGCTCGCCGACGTACCCGGTGAGGGTTTCAGCCCAGAACTTCTGGATACAGTTCAGGCCATGCAGCGCCGTCAGGACTGGATGCGCGAGTATCTCGTCGAGTTGGGACACGACCCCCTCCCCTTTGTAGGTTCGGCTTCTTCTAACGCGGATCCCCGCGCGGTGGCTCAGCATATCCGAGAAACATTAGGGTTGGCGGCAGATTGGGCCTCCAGGCAGCCTAGCTGGAAGGAGGCTTTCCGCGCTCTTCGGGAGAGGGCCGAGACTGCCGGCATCCTGGTGGCGGTAAGCAGCGTTGTAGAAACTAATACGCGCCGCAAACTGAACGCAAGCGAGTTTCGCGGTTTTGTGCTTGTTGACGAGTACGCCCCCCTGGTGTTCATAAACGGCGCCGACGGGCAAGCCGCCCAGATGTTTACCTTCGCGCATGAACTAGCCCATGTCTGGGTGGGCAAAAGCGCTTCCTTCGATCTGCGCGATCTAGAGCCGGCGCCGGACGAAACGGAGCAGAGGTGCAACCGCATCGCCGCGGAGTTCCTTGTCCCGGCAGGCCTATTACGCGAGTATTGGCCGGCCGTTCGTTTTGAAGCCAATCCACTTCAAGCCGTTGCCCGCCAGTTCAAAGTGAGCGAGATCGTTGCCGCCCGCCGTCTTCTGGACCTGAACCTGATCGGTCGGGACGAGTTCTTTGCCTTTTACACTGAGTACCAGAAACGAGAACGGAAAAAGGCGGATAGCCAGGACGGTCCTGATTTCTATACCATGCAGTGTCTTCGCCTCGGCCGGCGGTTTAGCGAGGTGGTAGTGCGGGCCGTAGCGGAAGGTAGCCTGCTCTACCACGAGGCCTGCCGCCTTACCGGCCTCTACGGTAAGGCCTTTGACAAATTTGCCGATTTCATCCTAGGGAAGGATCGATGAGCACCCCCTCCATTTACGTCTTAGATACGAGCGTCTTTACCACCGCAGCGAGGTTCTATTATGCGTTTGACATTCTTCCGGAATTCTGGGGCCACCTCATGGAAGAAGCCAGTAAGGGTAGAATCATCAGCATTGACCGAGTCTACGACGAACTGGTGCGCTATAAGGACCGGTTGGCGCAATGGGCAAAACGCGAGTTTCGGACTTATTTTGCCAGCACTAGAGATGACCCTACGGTGCTGGTAGCTTACCGCGATGTTGTCGCCTGGGTGAGTCATCAGGACCAGTACAAGGAGGCAGCGAAGACGGAGTTTGCTCGTGCGGATAACGCCGATGCCTGGGTTATAGCCTATGCCCGAGCGAAGGCATGTTCCTTAGTTACACAAGAGAAGTTTAATCCGGATAAGCGTAACAAGGTCCCCATACCTAATGTGTGTCGTGCTCTCGGCATCACCTGCCTGGATACCTTTGAATTACTCCGCCAGTTGGGCATAAAGATGGGCTCCAGTCAGGCTTAGCGAGCCGGACTTCCCCGCTTCCGACCGGCCAAACAGTCGACCCTTCGCATCCAGCCACAGGTGGTCATGAAGGTTTATTTTACAGTCGATGATGGAGGTTCATCTTACAGGTGAAACCGCCAGACGCATCAACTGGGACGGAGCAGATAAACTGCACTTTGATCGGTGGCTGGTGACGTCTGGGAGATACCGGCCCTTCGCCAGTAAGCGAGGAGGGAAAGCATGAAGGGCCGCAAGGTAAGAAGAAGACGGGCGCGCGCAGTTACGCCTGCAACTCCAGGAGGCCGGCTTAAGGCGGCCAGGAAGCTTTGCGGGATGTGGGCAGACAAAGACTTCGTTCTTTGATCGGCGGGAGTAGCGAACATGATGGAGGGGGGAGCCCGCGCATGCCACCCCGCATGGTTAAAACGATCCGGGATCTTATCTATTGGGAGTACGCCAACCTGATCGCCCGGGCCGCCGGTTTCGAGAACAACTACGCATTTATCGTCAGCCGGTTCAAGAAGCTCAAGTCGGGCGAGATCAAGATGAGTGATCTTACCCGCGACGACCGCAACATGATCCTTAAAGACGAGTACTGCATTTATTGCGGCAGCACTGAAGACCTATGCTTCGACCACATCATCCCTCTCAGCAAGGGCGGGCCCGACATAACCAGCAATCTCGTTCTGGCCTGCCGCCGGTGCAACTCCTCCAAAGGCGACAAAGACATCTTCTACTGGTACGGCATTGAGCGCCAGGAAAAGGTGCCTAAGCTGGTCCTTAGCAAGTACCTCAAGCTAGTGTACGACTTCCACGAGAAGCACGGCACCCTGGATGATACGGACCTGAACGGGGATGGGAAGCTGGACATCATGGACCTGGCGATTTTCAACATTCAGGCCATACGAGAACAGCACTCCATTAGGCGAAGACGATCCAAGCCTAAAAGCTGTCAGACGCCGCCAGAAGGTCAGCAGAAACCGACCCAGGCGGGCGAAACCGAACCGAACTAAAGGTGCTGTTCTGGCCAGGGCTTTTGAGCGGCATGGCGAACATGGCCGAAGGCAGCAAGAGGAAGGCTGCGGAAGAGGGCCAAGCGCCATTTCCAAGGCAGAGCACCTGGTCAAGCGGGCGAAAATTTCTGGGTCCTCACGCGCCCGGGCCGGCTTCCGGCTGCAAAATCAGCTCCGTGCCACCATCTAGGGCCACAATCCAGCCCCCTCCGCCGGGTGCCGGTCGCAGCCCCGCTATTTCCTCCTCCGGAATTATAAGGCGGCTGGTTCCGTCGACGTTCAGGAAGGTTAGAACCGCCGGGTTATCGCCCTCCAACCGCTCTTGGACCGATACCAGTATAAAACGGCTCTCCAAACCTCCCAATCGTCCCTCGATCCGCAGCCGCCGATTGCTACAAAGCCTCAAGATCTCGTCCGATCTTCTACCCATATCCGATACCCTCAAATTAGTATGCCCTCTCGAGCCTGTCCCCGAGGGATAAACCGGCGGGAGCCGGAGCAGCCTAAACTACGAGGAGGGATTAGAACTTGCCAAGACCGGTAGTGGCGGTAGAAGAGGTTTTGGGGGACGTGGCGGCGTTTCTGGCGGCTAACGGAATAGAGGTACGCACCATAAAGGACTTTGGGGCAGACCCGGCAGAGTTAAGCGGTTGCCAGGCGGTGGTGATCTCCGGCCTGGACCGCGATTTCGCGGGGTACCTGGCCATGACCAACCCCGTACCGGTCATCGAGGCGCGGGGGCGCAGGCCCGAAACCGTGCTGGCGGCGGTGCTGGAACGAGTGGGATACCAGGACACCGGCGGCTCCGAAACCTAGAGCGCCCGCATTTCCTCGGGCCGCAGGTACCGCTCATCTCCGCTGGCCAGCACCTGATCGATGGCGGCCAGCACCTTATCCTTCTCCCGGGCGAGCACCCCTCCCAGCGGCAGGTAGTTGGAGGCATGGTTGGCCCGGAACACGCAGGCGGTGGTCTCCAGGTCTTCGACCAGCCACCGAATTTCCCGCAGTACCTGCCAGGGGGTAAGCACTTGAAAGCGGCCCTGCCTTACCTGTTCCGCCAAGGGAGTACCTTCTTCCACCATCAGGGTAAGCACCCCCAGGTAGGGAGGATCAATAGCGTTTATTACTTCTGCGGTGCGCCGAGCGTGACGCTCGCTCAACTCCGGCCCGCCCAAACCGGCGATGACGGTCACGGATAAGGCGATCCCCGCTTCCACCACCGCCCGTCCGGCCCGAATCATCTGCCTCGAGTCTACCCCCTTGCGAATGGCCCGCAGGATTTCGTCGTCCCCGCTCTCCACCCCCAGATAGATAATACCCAGTCCGGCTTCTTTCAAGGCCCGCAGTTCCTCGGGGGTCTTTCGCAATATGTCCCGGGGACCGCCGTATATTCCCACCCGCTGTAGCCTGGGAAAGGCCCGGTACAGTCGCTCCAACAGCCGCAGCAGCCGGGGCGTGTCCATTACCAGAGCGTTGCCATCGGCCAAAAACACCCGCTCCACATGGTCCCGGTAATAAGTCTCGGCCAGTCGGATGTCTGGCTCTATTTCGTCCCACTCTTTAATACGGAAGCGCTTGCCCAGATAGGCACTACAAAAGGTACAGGCGCCGTGGGAACAGCCCACGGTAACCTGAAGGATAAGGCTGTGCGCTTCGCTCGGCGGGCGATAGATAAGACCCTCGTAAGGCATACCTACCCCTCCTTCACGGCCAGTAGTTGGGAGCCTCTTTGGTAATTACCACGTCGTGGGGGTGGCTTTCCCTCAGGCCGGCAGAGGTGATGCGCACGAACCGAGTCTCCCGCTTGAGCTCTTCCAGATTACGAACCCCGCAATAGCCCATACCGGCCCGGAGCCCCCCTACCAACTGGTAGATCGTTTCGGACAAGGGCCCCTTGTAGGGCACCCGCCCCTCTATGCCCTCCGGCACCGGCTTCTCGCTTTCCTCCTGGAAGTAACGGTCCCGACACCCTTCCTTCATGGCCCCTAGCGATCCCATGCCTCGGTAAACCTTGAAGCTGCGGCCCTGGTAGATCTCAATTTCACCGGGGCTCTCCTCCGTACCGGCCAAAAGGCTGCCGATCATCACCGTGTCCGCCCCGGCGGCCAAGGCCTTGGTAATGTCGCCAGAGTACTTGATGCCGCCGTCGGCTATTACCGGAACCCCGTGCTCGGCCGCCTCCCGGGCGCACTCCAGGATGGCGGTGATTTGCGGTACCCCGATACCGGCAATTACGCGGGTGGTACAGATGGAACCCGGCCCCACTCCTACCTTTATGGCATCCGCCCCGGCGGCGATGAGATCCCTGGCCCCCTCGGCGGTGGCCACATTGCCCGCCACCACCGGCAGATCGGGAAAATGGGACTTGATCATCTCTACCGTCCTCAGCACGTGCACCGAATGGCCGTGGGCGGTATCTACCACCACCGCGTCCACCCCCGCGGCCACCAGCGCGCTTACCCGCTCCAGGGTGTCGCCGCCTACTCCCACTGCCGCCGCCACCCGTAGCCGGCCCCGCTCGTCCTTGGCGGCGTTGGGGTATTGACGGGCCTTCTCAATATCCTTAATGGTGATCAGGCCGCGCAGGTTAAAGTTCTCGTCCACCAGAGGCAGTTTCTCGATCTTGTGCTTCTGCAGGATCCGCTTGGCCTCTTCCAAGGTAGTACCTTCCGGCGCCGTTATGAGGTTTTCCTTGGTCATAACTTCCTCTATAGGCCGGGAGTAGTCGGTCTCGAACCGCAGGTCGCGATTGGTAAGAATCCCTACCAGGCGGCGGCCGATGGTAATGGGCACTCCGGAAATGTGGTAGCGTTCCATGATCCGCATGGCTTCGGCAATGGTGTGCTGGGGGCTGAGAAAAACGGGGTCGGTGATGATACCGTGCTCGGAGCGCTTCACCCGGTCTACTTCCTCTGCCTGACGCTCAATAGGCAGGTTCCGGTGAATCACCCCGATCCCGCCTTCGCGGGCGATGGCAATAGCCATGCGGGCCTCGGTCACCGTATCCATCGCGGCACTCACAATAGGGATGTTCAGCCGGATGGTCTTAGTGAACCAGGTAGAGACGTCCACCTCTCGGGGCAGTACTTCGGATCTTCGCGGCACCAAGAGCACATCGTCAAAGGTGAGGCCTTCTCCCCAGAACTTCTCTCTAATATCCAAGTACCCTACCCCCTCGGCCCGCCGCAAGTTAGTGGCCGGCTTGTCTGGTGTTCTGGCCTAATTATATCACAAACTTGCCGGCCGCCCTTCAATCCTGCCCCATCACGCTGTGTACGCCGTAGGCTTCAAAGTGCCGGCGAAGGTGGCGTACCAGAGCTTCTGGCACCCCCAATTCCTCAGCCATCTCCGTATCGTTACGGTTTTGGGCCATAAGCCGCATCAGGCGATCAAAATCCACCCCTGCTTCCGCCGCCTTTTCCTTGAGACTGAGTTCGCGCGACCAAGGCACTCGCGATTGGTAATTCTCCACTAGGCGTCACCTCCGCTGCTATTATGACTTCGACCCCGCCACTTTATGAAGGCCGCGGAGGTGGCTGCAGTCGTTTACCAGACTTACCACCGGACCGTCGGAGTAGAAATCTATGGTGCTAATCGCCGCATTGTCCAACCTCAGCCGCCAGACCGCATCCGAGGAGAGATTCAAAGCCGCGCAAAGGAGCGCCCGAATGGTGCCGCCGTGAGAGACCACCAGTACCCGTTCGCCCGGGTGTCGGGTTGCGATCCGCCTAAGTGCCGCCCAGGCCCGTTCCTGCACTTGAGCAAAACTCTCTCCACCCGGAACTCCTACGGTACCCGGCCCCCGAAACCAGGCGACGAGTTCCGTTGGATAGCGACCGGCAATTTGCTCAAAGGTCAATCCTTCCCAGCACCCGAAATCCATTTCCCGCAGTTCCGGCACCGGCTCTACCGGTTTTCCGTGGGGGCCGGCAATAATGACCGCCGTCTCCAAGGCTCGGCGCAGATCACTGGCGTAAAAGGCCGCTATGTTTTCTCCCGAGAAGCGTTCGCGGGCGCATTCCGCCTGCCGTCTGCCTTTCTCGCTTAAGGCCACGTCTTGGTGCCCCTGAAATTGGCCCAGGGAGTTCCACTCCGTCTCCCCGTGCCTTACCAAATATACTCGCGTGGGTCTTTCCACCTTACCTCCCCCTTGCCAGAACCTCTTCCAGCGCCCGCAGCAACCGTCGGTTTTCCCAAGGCAGGCGTACCGCCACCCGGACGAAGCGGTCGTTCAAGCCGGTAAAGGAGGCACACCGTCTTATGAGCAGACCGCGCCGGCCCAAAGCTTCCTCCAATTCCCGGCCGCTCGGGCCCTTCTCACCCAGGTAAACCAGCAGGAAATTGGCCACTGAAGGAAAAGGTTTCAACCCTAGGGTTTCCAGGCCGTGGGCCAGGAACTCCCGCTGGGCCCGCACCAGCGACCGCGCATGGACCATGTAGCTCTTCTGCTCCAGAACCCATTCCCCGGCGCGGGCCGCCAGCGCGTTCACCCGCCAGGGAGGACTGTTCTCCTCTAGCTTCCGCGCCAAGGCCGGTCCGGCCAGGGCACATCCCAGGCGCAGACCGGGTAAGGCGAAGAACTTAGTAAGTGAGTAAACGATGCAGAGGTTCGGAAACCGACCGGCAGCTCCGGTCAGGCTGGCCGCCGACGGGGGGGCTACGAAGTCTACAAAGGATTGATCCACAACAAAAAGGCAATCAGGGTGTTGTTTGACGGCCTCGATTAGCGGTTCGGACGCTAGCGGCAGGTTGCCGGTGGGGTTGTTGGGGGAGCCCAGAAAACACATGTCCGCACCAACCAGGCCGGCCTCCAAGGCTTCCGGCCGTAAGGCGAAGCCTTCCGCCGGGTCGAGTACCAGCGA
This sequence comes from Neomoorellales bacterium, assembly GCA_049719955.1. Lineage (GTDB taxonomy): Bacteria > Bacillota > DSM-521 > Neomoorellales > SLTJ01 > JANLFO01. Next base: position 7,882 of record JBNARC010000013.1, read on the forward strand.
CCGCACTTCCGCTTGCGCCGCCCGGCAGGCGGCTTGGTACTCGACGAACCCGGGCTCCACCACCAGGACCCTTCGCGGCCGTAACAGGAAGGGAATAAGATAGATCAGCTCCACGGCCCCGTTGCCTACTACCACCTCGGCCTCGGTTCGCAGGTGCTCCCTCAGGACGGCCTTAAGCCGCAGGTAGTGCGGCTCGGGGTAGGCCCCGATTTCGTCCAGGCACCGCCTGAGGTGGGCCTCCAATCCCGGGGGAGGGCCCAGGGGGTTGAGATTGGCACTAAAGTCTAGGAAGGCTTCGGGTTCCAGGCCGTAAAGGGAGGCCGCCCGCCAGCGATTGCCGCCATGGTCTACTACCATGCCTGGCACCTCCTACACCTTAGCCCCCGAGGTAACAATGCCTCCCGGCACCACCTCTAGCCAGTACACCCTCTCTACCTGCGGAAAGGCTCGGGTTAGCTCCTCTGCCAGAACCGCCAGGTCGGGACGCGAGGGGTCAATGAAAATCCCCATTACCGTACCGCTGTGGGCCACGTTTACTCCCCATGCTCCCCGGGACAATGCCCAGCGAAGCAGAGGCCGAAACAGGGGCAAGGGCAAAATGCGTTGATTGGCCCAGGCGCTCAAAGTAGCACCCCGGGCGACCAACCGGGGATCCCTCTGGGTCAGGCCGAGCCCGATCAACTTTAGGGCTCGGTTGGTAAGGGGCTGATTCAACCGCCGCAGGCCGCGCAGATCCGGGCGCCGGTTGAAGGCCAGCGTGTCAACCTCTCCTCCGCAATCCACCACCAACAGGGCCATAGCTGGAGGCGGGCCGAGAAACTGAAGGAAACGAGCTTCAAGGTGGTCAAATAGGGCCAGACCGGGCAGGAAAGTGCTATTGGTAGGCTCTACTGAAACTGCCAAACGCGCCAGTTCCCCATAATCCAGTTGCCGGCCGAACGCGAGGGCGGTAGCGGCAATGGCGGCGCAGACGTCGGCGCTACTGCTGCCCATGCCCTTGCCGGGTGGAAGGGAAGAGTTCACTTCCACCCGAGCCCCCCAGTCCGGCCGACCCAGGTAGCGCAGGGTGGTCTCTACCGCCCTGCGGGTTTTCTCCTTACCAGGAGGAACCAGCACCCTCTGTCCGTGGGGCTCAAGCCTCACCGTAACCACCGAAGCCAGGTTAACCGGGCAGCTTATTAGAAAATCGCATTCGCCCAAGAGCCCCTCGACCAGTTCTCCGCAGCATCCGGGCACGGCCGCCGTGGCCTCCATGCGGCGCCCTCCCTCCACTCCGTCTAGGCCCACCAAGCTACTGCCGCCAGCAGCAAGACGGTGGTTTCTAGCTCCGCCAAGGCACCGTACATATCGCCGGTCAGTCCTCCGAAAACTCGCTCGAGACGCCAGCAATATAGGAGGGCCAGGCCCACGGCCAATCCCAGCAAGACCAGTCCCGGCCAGGAAGCAAGGGCACCGGCGATGGCGACCGCTACCCACAACGCCCCTGCCGCTTCCCGCCCTCCCGCTCCCTGGAATACTCGGCCCAATCCTTGGGGACGGGCGTAAGGATAACGGGCAATGGCCACCACCAGGACGGCGCGGGAAAGGGCGCAGACGGTAGCGTAAGCTCCGGCCAGAGGAGCGTAATCCAGACGAAGCAGCGCTTGGGCGCAGGCAAACTGCAGTAGCAGGGCGAGTACCGCCGCCGCTACCCCGTAGGCGCCCACGTTGCTGTCCCGCATCACGGCCAGGGCTTCCGGCGGAGGCTTACCGCAGGCCAGTCCATCGGCGGTATCCATAAGGCCGTCCAGGTGCAGGCTCCCGCTAAGCAGCACTCCTGCCGCCACCACTACCGCCGCCGCCACCGGCAGGCCCAAGAGCGGCAGCGTTACCCACCCTACCGAAGCCTGGGCCAGGCCGATCAGCGCTCCCACCAGCGGAAACCAGAGCAGGCTGGCCCGGTAATCGGCCTCGCTCCACTCGCCGCCTCCCACCGGAAGACGGGTCAGAAAGGCGAAGGCCGTCCTTAGTCCCCGCCAGACCGATCGCACTCCGCCCGCCAATACCTTATTACCTCCCCGGACTCACCATCGGTCCCGAGCAATCCGGTGGCACCTGTGCCCCCTGGGTGCGCTTAAGGACCCCCGAAGAACCGTACCGCGCTGCCCAATCCCAGAGCCAGCACGGTAGTCAAGCGCATCAGCCGTATGGCCGCCAGTATGTGCCTTTCCTCCGCCGGCTCCTCGGCCTCACCCAGGTAGGGGCGAAACTCCCTTACCCCGCCGTAGGAGTTAACTCCGCCCAGACGTATGCCCAAAGCCCCGGCTACCGCCGCCTCGGGAAAACCGCTGTTGGGACTCGGGTGCCGCCGGGCGTCCCGGCACATAACTCTCCAGGCCCGACCGGCAGGTAGGCCCACCAGGGCGGCGGCCAGACAGATCAAGGCGCCGGTGAAACGGGCGGGTAAGAAGTTGGCCAGATCGTCCAGCTTGGCCGCACACCACCCCAAATCTCGGTATTGGGGACTGCGGTATCCCAGCATGGAGTCCAGGGTATTGACCGCGCGGTAAGCAACGGCCAAGGGAGCTCCTCCCAGCAAGGCATAAAATAAAGGCGCGGTTACCCCGTCAACCGTGTTTTCGGCTACGGTTTCCACCGCCGCCCGCACTATCTCCCCTCGTGTAAGATCCTGGGTATCGCGAGCCACCAGTCCGGCTAGGGCCTCCCAGGCGGCGGTCAACTCCCCGGTTTGCAGGCGCCGACGGACCTCGCCCACTGCCTCCGCCAGGCTGCGTGCCGCTACGGTGGCGGCAATCAACCCGGCCTCCAAAACCCAGCCCAACCAGGAACACCGGCCTCCCACCGCCCGCAACAGCCACCAGGGGAGAAGGTAAGAACCGCCTACCACCAGCGCCACTAATACCCCTCCCCCCAACCGCAGGGCGAAAGGTTGGCGGCAGACGCGGCGGACTGCCCTTTCTAGGCCGACAATGGCATAACCCATCAGGCGAACCGGGTGCCCCCAGGGCGGGTCTCCTAACAGGGCATCCAAACCGAAGGCCAGCCATATGATACCTATTCGCTCCCAGCCGCTCAGTCTCTTTCCCCTCCGCCACCATACGGGCGTGTTCCCGGCGGGCGTAAGCGACCCCGCCCCGCCGCTATACTGAAACGGGTCTGCCGTTTAGTCCCCTACTTCAGCCGAAAAGGCAGACCGGCAAGGGCCAACCAGACCTCGTCCGCCGCTTGGGCCAGGATTTGATTGGCCCACCCCAACGTATCCCGGTAAAGCCTCTCCTCCCGACTCACGGGCACGACCTCACTGCCCACTTCACGCGATACGATCAGGGTAGGCCAGCGCCTAGCGCGGGCGAAGGCCACCAACGAGTGTACTGCCTCCAAAACCGCCTCCATTTCACCGGCGGAGTGCAGTTCCTTCTCCACCCAGGCATCTAAGCCTGATACCAGCAAAACTTCCCCGATTCCGTCCGTCGGCCGTTGGCCGCAGGCCAACGCCGAAGGACTTTCCACCACCGCTGGATTCCACCCACCGCATTTTAATAACCCTTCTTCGTCCGGTGACCCGAAGGTCAAGACCCGAACTCTACTAGATAGGCGGCAGGCCAAATCTCGAGCTATCCGCAGGCGGCCGCTACCCGTTCCTCCGGTTACCAAAATAAGCCGGCCTGCCAAGGCGCCCGGCTTACCCCCTCTCCGCCGCCATCGGCCTTAACCCCTCATCCATTGTGACTTCCCCGCGGCCGGCACGGGCTTTCGCCTGCAAGGCCTCTACTACTTTGCAACTTACGCGACAAGCCCCCAACTCGGCGTAACCTCCACCGGGATGCCCGTGAAAATCCGAGCCTCCGGTACCGATAAGCTGCCGCTGCTGCGCCACCTTCTCCAGCCAGGCGACAGTAGAGGCATCGTGCGCGGGGTAGTAGACCTCTAGGCCGGCCAGGTCAAGCTCCAGTAGCTCCGATAGCATCTCTCTTTTCTTAAGCAGCCCCGGGTGCGCCAATACCGGAGCCCCCCCGGCCCGCCGGATTATGGCCACTGCCTCGGCCGGGCTCAGAGGTGTTCGGGGAATGTAAGCCGGAGCTCCACGGTTAAGGTATCGACGAAAGGCCTCTTCCAGGCTAGGGGCATAGCCCTTTTCCACCAGGGCCAGGGCAATATGAGGGCGTCCTACCGCCGCCCCTCCGGCCAGATCCAGCACCCGCTGCCAGCTTACGTCCAGACCCAGCTCTCCCAGGCGCCGGACGATTTTCTCAGCCCGGCGCAGCCTTCCTTCCCTGCGCCTGGTCAACCTTTCCTGCAGCCAGTTCTGCCGAAAGTCCAGCCAGTAGCCCAGTAGGTGTACTTCCTCTTCCTGCCATTCGGTGCTAATCTCGATTCCCGGCACTACCAGCACGCCCAAACGCCGGCCCGCCTCCAGGGCCTCCTCCAGGCCGGCGGTGGTATCGTGGTCGGTTACCGCCACCGCTTCCAGGCCCGCCTCTCGGGCCCGCCTTATTACCTCTTCCGGGGTAAGCGCTCCGTCCGAGGCGCGGGTGTGTACGTGCAGGTCGCAGTTCAAGCCCTACCACTTCCTTTAGGGTAGTATCTTTTCGAGCAAAGCCAGCCAATTTCCTCCCAGAATTCGAACCACATCCGCTTCCCGGAAGCCCCGCGCCAGAAGCCGGGCGGTCAGATTGGGAAAACTTCCCGCGTCCTCCAGGTGGGCCAGCCGTTCCTCGGTACCGTCGAAATCGCTACCCAGACCGACAGCCTCCACCCCTATTAGCGAGCAAAGGTACTCCAGGTGATCCACCAGCCGCTCCAGGGAGGGAGCCCGGGGATCGATGAAGCCGGGTACCGAGGTTACCCCCACCACTCCTCCCGACGCCGCCAGGGCACGTAACTGGTCGTCTTTGAGATTGCGAGGGTGGGGGCAAAGCCGGTAAGCGTTGGCGTGGGTCGCCACTACCGGGCGCTCACTTATTTCTAAGACTTGCCAAAAAGCCTTCTCACTTAAGTGGGCCACATCTACTACCATGCCCAGCCGATTCATTTCCCTTACCACCTGCCGGCCGAAGTCGCTTAACTCCGGCCCGTGTTCTTCTGCGACCCCGCCCGCCAGGGCGTTCCGGTAGTTCCAGGTTAGGCTCATACCCCTTATTCCCAGGCGAAAGAGTTGTCGCAGTACCGCCAAATCTTCCTCCAGCGCCTCCCCCCCCTCTAGGGTTAGCAATACCCCTACCCGGGAGGTCGCCTCCAAGCAGCGCAGATCCCGGCGGTTGCGAACCAGCATTACCTCATCGGAGTGCTGCTCGTACTCCCGCCAAAAGCAATCCAGCAGTTGCAGGGCCCGCAGCAACCGGCTGCCCGGAGGGTACACTCTTTCCACAAACAAGGAGCAAAAGAACAGCCTAACCCCGCCCTGCCGCAGACGCTCCAGGTCTACTTGAGCGGAAGGAGCGCGGGCCAACCCCTCTCCCCTCGCCCACCGCAGCACCGTATCGCAGTGAGCGTCTACCACCGGTCGCCGAGCGTGGAGGGCTAGGGCGCATTGCCGCCACCGGTCGTCCAAATCGTCTACCCCCCGTCGAAAGCCCATTGAGGAGACTCGGAAGGCCTGCCAAGTCGGACGTCCGGTGCTTCCCCCGCTTATCGCGAGCGGTTCCGCATCTCCCCGTTCGTACTGTCACCTCGCCGGCCGAGCTGGGGCTCGGGCTTCGCGCTCCGGCAGGCTCTCGGCGGAAGCGCCGTCCGTGGCGCCCCGCCGCTTCGGCCTTCCATGGCCTTCGGCCTGCCTCCGCGCTCGACCTCGCCGAGTTCGACATCCGGCAAGGTGCCAATATACTCAGGGGAGACCCGGAACCGCCTACCGACGAGAAACTAAGGATAACACCGGCGGGACGCGGCCTGGCAGGCCTTCTCCTTCCGGGTCCACCGCGATATGTGGGGTCCTACCTGGGCTCGACAATAAATTTTATGGCCGTTCTCTCCTCCCCATCGATTTGAATGTCGGTGAAGGCGGGAATGCAGATCAGGTCCAACCCTCCGGGGGCAACAAAACCACGGGCAATGGCCACCGCTTTTACCGCCTGATTTATGGCCCCGGCACCGATGGCCTGAATCTCCGCCCCACCCTTCTCCCGCAGGACCGCAGCCAGTGCACCAGCAACTGCATTAGGATTGGATTTGGCCGAAACCTTCAGAACGTCCATACCTGACCTCCCCATGGACTCAAATGATGTGGTTATGATATGCGTATATTCTCTTAATTTTACTAAATCCCTTCTGGCTGCAGAAAAAAGTTTTGCCGCCTTTGCTTATCCCTCATCTGCCTCCAGGAAATACTTGATCGCCCGGATGCTCTGTGCCTTACCGGTCTCCGCATCTACTTCCAGAACCACTCCGTCCATCTGTACCGGTCCGGAAGCCACCTCAAAACGAACCGGCATCTGACTTAAGAATTTCCGTATTACGATTTCTCTCTTTACCCCCAGTACGGAGTCGCGCGGACCGGTCATGCCGAGATCGGTAATGTATGCCGTTCCTCCGGGCAGAATACGGGCGTCGTTGGTCTGTACGTGAGTATGCGTTCCCAGGACCGCGCTCACCCGACCATCCAGGTACCAGGCAAAGGCCTGCTTTTCCGACGTGGCTTCAGCATGAAAATCTACCAAGATAACGGGAGTGCGTTCGCGCATTTGCTCTACCAGGGCGTCTGCCAACCGAAAGGGACAATCCAAATCCGATTGAAAAACCCTTCCCGAGAGGTTCATTACCCCCACCGGCTGACCGCTACGGGTACGAAACACGCCCCACCCCTGCCCGGGGGCGCCCGCCGGATAGTTGGCCGGCCGCAGGATCCGCGCCTCCTCGTCCAGGAGTTCCAGGGCTTCTTTCTGGTCCCAAACGTGATTGCCGGTGGTAATTACATTTACCCCGGCGGAAAACAATTCCGCCGCCACCGCGCGGGTAATTCCGTTGCCTCCGGCAGCGTTTTCTCCGTTGGCCACGACTAGGTCAGGCCCAACCTCAGCCAATAAACCGGGAAGAAGTCGCCGCAGTGCCCGCCTTCCGGGTCGACCTACTATGTCCCCTATGACCACAAATCGCACTTTATGCCACCTTACAACCGATTTCTGTTCGCGAAGACCAACACCTTGCCTTCCTCCCGAAAGGCAATCAGACGTTTGTCCGAGACCTTCTCCTTTACGTTTTCCAACATGTGACCGATTAGGTTCTCTTGGGCCAGCAGTTCCTCTTCCAGCATGGGATCACTGGGTTCGCTCACCAAAGAATTACCGAACTCCTCACGCAGCAAACCGATCAATAGCGAAATCTCTTCCTCGCTAAGCGAGAACATATCTCGCTTGATCTCCAAAAATGTAAAGCGGTCCTGTATGCTGGCTTGAAGGCTGACCAAGCGACTGCCCCTCTTGGTAAGATAGGAAAAAGCGTCCAGACACTGCGCCAGCTTGACCTCCAGGTCCCGGATGCGGTCCGACGATAGCACCTCCCGGATGATGAAGGTAAACTTTAGGGCGTGAGCCTGGGGTTCGTAGTTAATGGTGGCCACTTCCGGGTAGCGAACCAGCAGGGAAATAAGTAGTCCAACGCTTTCCGAGGTAGCGTCTGGGGGTCCTACGGGTGTCACCGGCAATCTCACCTACCTTTGTCGGCCAAACCGGCCCGCCGATACTGCCTGTTATTTCGGCGCGGGGCAGGTAAATCCTCCTGCCCCGCCGGCATCGTTTTCGTAAACTTTTGTCACGGTTGGCAATCTGTGACCAGCTCGATTACTTGGCGTAATCCACGGCCCGGGTTTCCCTAATCACCGTAACCTTAATCTGACCGGGATACTCCAACTCGCTTTCGATCTTCTTCACGATGTCGCGAGCCAAGAGCACCGCCTCTTGGTCGCTGACCTTTTCCGGTTTCACCATGATGCGCACTTCTCGTCCGGCTTGGATGGCGTAGGCCTTCTCCACGCCCTCAAAGGAATCGGCAATCTCCTCCAACTTTTCCAGTCGCTTAATGTAAGCCTCTAGAGTTTCGCGCCTGGCACCCGGCCGGGCCGCCGAAACGGCGTCCGCGGCCTGGACCAGCACCGCTTCTACCGTGCGAGGTTCGATGTCACCGTGGTGGGCGGCTATGGCATGAACCACTTCCGGGCTTTCCCGGTACTTCTTGGCCAACTCCACGCCCACGGTTACATGCGGACCCTCCACCTCGTGATCCACGGCCTTACCGATATCGTGCAGTAGCCCCGCTCTCTTGGCCAGTTGCACATCCGCACCGAGTTCGGCCGCCATAGCCGCAGCCAACTGAGCTACCTCCATAGAGTGCTTCAATACGTTCTGACCGTAGCTGGTGCGGTATTTCAACCTTCCCAGCAGGCGGATTATCTCCGGGTGCAGGCCCTGTACTCCCACCTGAAGAGCCGCCTGTTCTCCTTCCTCCCGGATCTTCTGCTCCAGCTCCTTCTGGGCCCGCACTACCATCTCTTCGATCCGGGCGGGATGAATTCGACCGTCGGCGATCAACTTTTCGAGGGCCAGCCTGGCCACCTCACGCCGGATGGGATCGAAACCGGAAAGAATAACCGCCTCCGGAGTATCGTCGATGATCAAGTCTATGCCGGTTAAGGTCTCCAGGGTACGGATGTTACGGCCCTCACGGCCGATTATCCGCCCCTTCATTTCGTCGTTAGGTAGGCTCACCACCGATACCGTGGTTTCCGCCACGTGATCCGCAGCGCACCGCTGTATGGCCTGGGCAATGATCTCCCGAGCCCGCTTTTCCGCCTCTTCCTTGGCCCGGCTCTCCAGTTCGCGGATCAGGTTGGCCGTTTCGTGCTTAATCTCTTCCTCCACCCTGGCCAGCAATAGTTCCTTGGCCTCTTCATAGGTGAGGTTGGCCACCCGTTCCAATTCACTCAGCTGCTTCCGATACGCCTCCTCCAACGCCGCCCTGAGGTTTTCCACCTCTTGCTCCTTGCGCTGCAACGCCGCTTCCTTGCGTTCTATAGCCTCGGCTTTGCGCTCCAGGCTTTCCTCTTTCTGCATGAGCCGGCGCTCCAGGCGCTGAAGCTCGCTCCGGCGCTCCCGACTTTCCCGATCCAGGTCGGAACGCAGCCGTTGCACCTCTTCCTTGGCTTCCAGCACCGCCTCACGCTTCTTGGCTTCGGCTTCTCTTACTGCTTCCTGGAGAATTCTTTGAGCTTCGGCCTCTGCGGATGCTTTTTGCGCCTCGGCAAGCCGCTTTCTAAGCCAATAACCGATCAAGACGCCCAATAACAGCAGAACTGCCCCTGCTCCGCCTAGCAACCACCAATTGATACAGTGTCACCCCCTTTAAGCTAAAAAGCCGAGTAGAAACTCGGCTCGAAAGACTACCGTTCCCCTTTGCCGTTTTCTACCTCCGCTTATCCTTGCCCGGACAGTGGTAGGAGCCTAACCCGTTTCCTGGCTGTATTCTATTCCCCCGCTCCCTGGTTGTCAAGGTCGGCCAGGCCCACCTCTTCCAGCCTCCTGCGGAGCGCGGCCAGGCTTTCACCGCTGAAGCCCCGTCTTTGTAACCGGGATATTGCCCGGTGCCAACCCAAACCGGCTTCCGGCTCCGGCCGCCTTCGCCGAAGGATTCTCAGGCCCTGCTCTACTTCGGTCGAGAGATCCACCAGCCGGAAAACTATTGCCTCCGCCTCGCTCCGGGGTAACCCCTGCTGCATCAGCCCGGCTACCAGACGTCCCCTTCCCCAGCCCCTACGGACGCGGGACGAAACCCAGCGTTCCGCCCAAGCGCCATCGTCGAGCCAACCCCGGGAGCGGAGGTGCTCCAACACCCGAGCGATGATTTCCTCCTCTGCCCCCCGCTTCCGAAGCCTTTCGCCGATCTCGCCGGCCGGGCGATCCCGATATCCCAGCCAGCGCACGGCCAACCGCAGAGCTTCCTCAAAGGTCACCGGCTCACCCTTCCTGGAGGCGCTTCGGCTGCCGCAGGTTTAGGGCGGTGAGGATTTGTTCCTCAATCGCCTTGGCTACTTCGGGATGCTCCTTAAGGTATTCCTTGGCGTTTTCCCGGCCCTGACCCAGCCGTTCCTCACCGTAGGTATACCAAGCTCCGCTTTTCTGCACCACCTGCTTCTCCACCGCCAGGTCCAGCAGACAGCCCTCCCGCGATATGCCTTCGCCGTAAATTATGTCAAAGTCGGCCTGCCGGAAGGGAGGGGCTACCTTGTTCTTCACCACCTTAACCCGGGTACGGCTACCTACGGTTTCGGTGCCCTGCTTCACCACGTCCACCTTGCGGACTTCCATCCTTACCGAAGCGTAAAACTTCAGCGCCCGCCCTCCGGGCGTAGTTTCAGGGCTACCGAACATTACCCCTACCTTCTCCCTAAGCTGGTTGATAAATATGGCCACGGTTCGGGACTTACTTATGGCCCCGGCCAGCTTGCGGAGGGCCTGGGACATCAGCCGCGCTTGCAAACCCACGTAGGCGTCGCCCATCTCTCCCTCCAGTTCCGCCCGGGGCACCAAAGCCGCTACCGAGTCGATTACTACTACGTCCACCGCTCCGCTCCGGACCAGGGTTTCGGCAATCTCCAAGGCCTGCTCGCCGGTATCCGGCTGGCTTACTAAAAGGTTGTCCACGTCTACTCCTAGGCTGCGCGCATAGGAGGGATCGAGGGCGTGTTCGGCATCAATAAAGGCGGCAGTGCCGCCCAGCTTCTGCGCCTCGGCTACAATATGCAGGGCTACGGTGGTCTTGCCTGAGGATTCCGGGCCATAAATCTCCACAATCCTTCCCCTGGGGACTCCTCCTACCCCCAGAGCCACATCCAGGGATAGCGCCCCGGTGGGAATTACCTCCACGTTGAACATGGCTCCGGCGTCTCCCAGGCGCATGATGGAGCCTTTTCCAAACTGTCGCTCGATTTGTTGCAGAGCGGCTTCCAAGGATTTCTCTTTATCCAGCACGTTCATCCCCCTGCCCGGCTCTGATTAACCCGTTGGGATTATATCCTACCCTGCCAAAAGGTGTCAACAAGTTTCCCCAACGCGCCTAATCGCTTCCCAGGGCAAAGCGGGCGACCCGAGTATAGACCGGCCCGGTCCGGTACAAACGGCTCTCCACCAGGGCAAAGTCCGCTACCTCCTGGCTCCCTACCTTCCGATCCTTCAGCTCATTCACCATCCCCACCAGTTCCGCCAGCCCCCGCCCGGAGCGCACCCTACCCAAGGTAACATGGGGATGAAAAGGCTGACGCTCTCCTGGCCGTTCCGCAAAACCTTGTACCTGCTCCGCCACCCGCTGTTGAAGACGGCCTAAGGCTTCTCCTCCATGCGCCCCTACCCACAAGACCCGGGGTCGGGCAAGGCTGGGAAAGGCACCTAACCCCCCTACCTCCAAACGAAAGGGGTTCGTGCTCCGGGAAGCCAGGCTTAAGACTTGGTTAAGGTCCGCTACCCTCTCTTTGGTCACCTCGCCCAGGAAATACAGGGTGAGGTGAAAGTTCGTGCCTTCCACCCACTTTACGTCCGCACGGGAACCGCTCATCTGCGCTACCAAATCGGCCAACGCCCGCTTGATTTCGGGCTCGAACTCTACGGCTACGAAAAGACGCATTCCTGTCAACCCCCCTTGCCTCTGACGAATCCCCACTTTCCACGGGCGGTACCGGGTGCTCCCCGTTCGTACTGTCACCTCGCCGACCAAACTAGGGCTCAGCCTTCGCGCTACGGCGGGCTCCCCTCGGAAGCGCCGTCCATGGCGCTCCTCGGCTCCGGCCGTCCGTGGCCTCGCGAGCGCCTGGCGCGCTCGTCCTCGCCAAGTTCGGTGCCCGGCGAGTTGCCAATGTACTCAGGCGAGCACCCGGTACCGCCAGTCAACTCAAGTTAACTCGAAAGTGGACATATCTCAGCCCTTGCCTTTCTTCCCCGGCTACCCGGTCCTTATCCCCCTTCCGGAGAGAGCTCTTGCTTCTCAGGCGGGGAGAAAAGCCGGCGTTCCAGGGAGAACCGGTGTTCCCCGGCGGGAACCCGAATTAGGTCTACTGCCGCCAGGTACCAGCCGGTGTCTCCCGGCTTCCAGTACAACACCGCCAAGGAATAAGTACCGGGCTCAGTGCCCACCAGCCCCCGAATACCTTCGGCTCCGGTAGACCCGGCGGATATGAACAGGGTGCCCTCGCGGATCTCGATTTCCTGGCGATGAGTGTGGCCAAACAGCACCACCGGCACCTTTCCGGCCAAATCTCGGGCTAAGGCCGGGTTGTGCACCGCCACTGCCTCCGGGGGCGGCACCTCACTGGCCACCAGACGGGCCAGTTCCTCCGCCGCACGGGCCAACTCCTCCCGGTTGGCGGCCACCCGCGCCGTCGTGAAGGCCGCCGGATCGGCAAACCCCAAGATCCTGGGCCCTCCCACCGACACCACCTCCCGCCGCAGCACCCGTACTCCCGGGATGTCGGCCATGACCTTCACCACCGTGGGAGAATCGTGGTTCCCGGGAATAAAGTAGTACGGAACCCTTAGTTGTCGCAAGCGACCAAGTAGTTGGCCCTCCAACTCGGTACCTAGGTCGGTTATGTCTCCAGTATCCAATACCGCCTGAGGCTGGAAGCTGGCTACCGCCTCGGCCAGCAACTCGTAGGCGGCCGGGTTGTTGTGGATGTCGGAAACCAGCACCACGCGCAGGGCATCCTCCAGGGGCTCGGCCGGGCCCAGGCCGCGTAACCGTTGGGAAAGTTGGGCAAAGTTGCGCCCGACCACCTCCATCTGCTGGTTGAGCCGCTCCAGGTCGGTGGCTGCCTCCTGGACCAGGGCGGCCACCCAGGGAGCATGGCGGAGCGCACCCCGGTACTGAGGAGCGGCAAAGGCGCTCTGATCAAAGGTTAGACCGGCCAGACCCAGCAGCACCCCTACTACGGCTACTCCCGCCCCCCCAGCTCTCAGATAAGCTTGCCATTGGCGACGGCGGGCTATCAGCATAGTACCCGCCGCCCCCAAGACGGCCAAAGCCAAAATTCGCAGGCCGTACCGCCAAAGCGGCGCGACCAACTCCTGTCGGAACTCGCGGGTGAGGCTGGCCGGGTCCTTATGGGGAGCGGCGCGCAAGAGCTGCAACAGAGAGTCGAAATCAATGCTGGTAAGGGTGAAACGTAGAGTTAAGGGGGCGACGTGGGTAACCGCCGAAACCTCGCCCACCGGCGGCAGGACGATTTGGGTTTGAGGCCGGGCGGGGAGGCGGATCTGCGCCTGCACTTCGAAAACGCCCACCTTGAAACCGGTGTAGCCGAAAAGATTTACCGCCAGCAGGGCACCCAGCACTCCTGCCAGGAGGTCCACCGCCCAGGATCTAGGCACAATGTGCGCCCTCCCTAAGGAATCGGCGCAAATACTCACCGGACACGGTTTCTTCCTTAACCAGCACCCGGGCCACCTCGCCCAGCACCTCGCGATAGGGCCGCAGTAGTGCCGCCGCCCTTTCCTTGAGTTCGCCTACCAGTCTGCCCAGCGCCCGGGCTCGAACCGACGGGGGCAGGTCTTCCGTTCCCAGCAATCCTGCCGGCGACAATCCCGCCTCCAAGTACTCCCGGGCCAGACGTCTAGCCTCCGCCAGGTCGGCGGTAGCACCGGTGCTGCCGCTACCCAAGACCATTTCCTCGGCTACCATCCCGCCCAAGCATACCTGAATCCTTCTCTCGAGATAATCCCGCGTAAGAAGGTAAGGATCCTCACCGGAAGTCTGTCGAATGTAACCCAGGGCCTGGCCCCGAGAGGTGATGGTAACATGAGTAACCGACCCGGGAAAGAGCAGCTCCCCGGCCAGGGCGTGGCCACTTTCGTGTACGGCAATGCGGTAGAGTTCTTCCGTTGTTGGTCTCCTTTCCAATTTCTCCCCCAGCATGACCTTGTCTACTGCTTCCCGAAAATGACGGGGCTCGATCACCGGCGAACGGTCTCGCAGGGCCAGAATGGCCGCTTCATTGGCCACGCTTTCCAAATGGGCGCCGGAAAAGCCAAAAGTTTCGGCGGCAATGGCGGCCAAATCTACCTCGCGCGAAAGGGGCTTGTTACGGGTGTGTAGTTCTAAAATCTGTAACCTGGCCTGACGATCCGGCAAGTCCACGCGCACCACCCGATCAAAGCGGCCAGGGCGGAGCAAAGCCGGATCCAAAAGGTCTAACCGGTTGCTGGCCCCGATAACCAGGATCCGTACCCGGTCGTCCGCCCGCAGCCCATCCATCTCTACGAGCAGTTGAGTAAGCATTTGATCGTACTCCTGGTGAGCCTGATAAGTACCTCGCTTGGCCCCCAACACGTCGATCTCGTCGATGAAAATAACCGCCCGGTTCTTGGCCGAGCGCAACCCCAGCTTACGGGCCTGGCGGAACAGATTTCGGACCCGCTGCGCCCCCACCCCGGCATATACCTCTACAAATTCGCTACCGTTGGCGGCCAGGAACACACCATCGGTGTAGGAGGCCGCCGCCTTAGCCAAGAGGGTCTTTCCCGTACCCGGCGGCCCCACCAACAGAATGCCCTTAAGGGGTCGGATGCCCATAGACTTTACCGCTTCCGCCTCGAGCATGAAGTCCAGCGCTTCCTTCAGCTCCTTTTTGGCCGAGCCCTGCCCCCCTATTTGGTCGAAGGCTACGTCGGCTGGCGCCAGACGGACTCCCACGCCCGGGCTTACCAGTTCGCCCCGGCGCTCCAACAGGTAGAAAAGCAAGAGCACCAGTCCGCCCAAGGCCAGCGCCGGAAACACGTTTACCCCCTTACATATTAGGAAGACCAGTACCGCGGCACCAACCCCCACCATCACTTCCAACCGCACGGTTTGCTCCTACCTCCCGCCTCAGGCCAGGTTCCTTGCTACCGGTGGGGAACTACCCGGTAGAGATAGGCGTCGCCGTGATAAAGAGCCAGATAGATGCGCCGTCCGTCAACCTGCACCGCCCAGTCGTTCAGCCCGGCCCGGGTGGCCTCCCGCTCTACCCGCTCGGCCAGAGCCGTGAAGTTGTCCCGGGCTGCGGCCTCGTAGAGAGCGGGCTCAACCCGTCGGTAGCAAGCCAGCAACTTGGCGTTGGGTCGATCGGCGATTTGTAAGACAATTCTGGTTCCGATAGCCCCTTCTAACTCGCTGTAAGCTGCCTTCAGATCCCCCACCTGGCGCAGGCGCACGACCACTTCCTTTTGCCCCTTTTGCCAGGCCACCTCCTCCGCCAAACCGGAGGCCGCCACCCTTTGTTCTAGGGGCCGACGTACTCCGTATTCCTCATACAGGTGATAACCGGTGAATAGCCCCACCAGGGTTACGGCAAAAGCTAATACCACTGCCGGCCAGCGCAGAACCAACAACTTCGTTCCCCCCTACCACGCGGTCATTATACCATGACCGAAGTAGGGCGGGGCCTGGGAATGTTTAGACTACGCGCCCCAGAAGGTCGTATCCGCGCACGCCGGTGATGGTGACGGTTACTATTTCCCCCACCGCCGCCTTCCCGCGCAGCCACACCGCCCCGTCTATCTCCGGAGCCTGACCCCGACTACGACCGCACCATATTTCCGTACCTCTTTTTCCCTCCACCAAAACTTCCACCCGGCGGCCCACCCAGGAGGCCAGCCGGCGGCCGGTTATGGCCTGCTGCAGCCGCATCAGCCTTTCCCAGCGCTTTTGCTTCACTTCCTCGGGCACCGCCCCCGGCAAACCGGCAGCCGGAGTGCCTTCTTCCGGGGAAAAGGTAAAAGCGCCTACCCAATCGAACTCGGTCTTCTGCACGAAGGAAAGCAGTTCGGTGAAGTCCTCTTCGGTTTCTCCGGGAAAGCCCACAATGAAGGTGCCCCGTAGCACGGCGTCGGGCATCAGTCCGCGAATTTGCTCCAACAGAGCCCAATGGCGCTCCACCTGCGGGCGCCCCATAAGGGAAAGCATTCGGGGTGAGGCGTGTTGAAAGGGCAGGTCAAAGTAGCGGCACACTTTTTCCTCCTCGGCCATTACGGCCAGGAGTTCCGGCCGCACATGGGTGGGATATAGATAGAGTAACCGCAGCCAGCGCACCTCCGGCAGCCCGGCCAGACGGCGAAGCAACCGAGGAAGACGGAACTCACCGTAGCGGTCTATTCCCCAGGAGGCGGTATCCTGGGCTACCAGCACCAATTCTTTGGCTCCGCAGGCCGCCAGTTGGGCCGCTTCCTCTAAAATGACCTCCTCCGGACGGCTGCGGTACGGCCCCCGCAGCCGGGGAATGACACAAAAAGAGCAACGGTGGCTGCAGCCCTCAGCAATCTTGAGGTAGGCGCTTCCCCGGTTCCCGCTCAACAACCGGGGCAAGACCTGGTGCTCCCAATCCCCGGCCGGCTGGCGGGCCAGTAAGCGCCTACCGCCCAAGACTTCCTCCACTACAGAGACGATCTCGCCCACCAAGCCCGGGCCCACCACCGCCTCTACTTCCGGCAACTCCTGGGCCAACTCTTCCCCCCATCCCTGGGCGAGGCATCCGGCGAGAATCAGCTTAGCGCCCGGCTTTCTTGAGCTCAAGGCTTCTAACGTAGCCTCTATCGATTCCCGTTTGGCCGCTTCTATGAAGCCGCAGGTATTAACAATTATCACGTCCGCGGCCGGTATTTGATCGGTGGGTTGATAACCGGCCTGGGCCAACCGGGCGAGCATCACTTCTGAGTCTACTTGGTTCTTGGGGCAGCCTAGGCTGATCAACGCCACCCGGTAAGGTAGGACTGGCATGGTTTCGCTCATGTAGCCTCGGTCGAAGCCCGAAATTCCCTCCTTAGAACCTGTCCTCGCTGGCCCATAGGACCCAAAAGTTCGCCGTTCAGCCTCACGCTGACCGCGCCGGCGTCGCCGAACTTAACCGCTATGCTGGTGTCGCCGGAAAAGGAAACCTCCCGCCCCTGGGGTAGTAGCCCCCGGTACACCGGCCTGCCGTCAACTACCACCTCCAGCCAACTGGGGCCCTTATCCGCGGTGATCTCCAGCTCCAGGCCGGAGCGAGGCTGGGGAGCCTCGGGAACCGGGCTCTCACCTACCTCCGGCCCGCCGGGCGTCGGGGCCGGCGGGGCCTCGGCCGGCGGTCGGGCCAACAGACCGGGCAGTATGAGCAGGGCAATAACCGCCAGGAGCACCGCGATGGCGATCCACCCCCAGGGGCGGCCGACCCTGGGGGAAGGAGCACGGCGGGGCGAAGGAGTGAGGGCAAAAGGCGGCTCCTCCGCTTTTTCCGGCTCCCAGGCGCGCTTGAACTCCTCCAGCAGCGAAGCGGCAGTATCCGGGTCTAACCCCAGAAAGCGGATGTAACTGCGCAGGAAACCCAAGGCGTAGGTGCGCCCGGGCAGGACCTGGAGGTCTCCACCTTCCAGGGCCTCCAAGTACCGCCGCCGGATCTTGGTAACCGCCTCCGCTTCTTCCAGGGTTAATCCCTTGCGCTCTCGCGTCTCCTTAAGCACCCTTCCGAACTCACGCACCGCTAACCCCCCCACGCACCGCTTTCCCCATAGTTCCCACCTAGTTTCTTTCTACGCCTTACCGAACAGACGATGGTAGTCTTCCCACCCGATTAGCACACTACGAGGTTTAGCCCCGTCTTGACCGCTTACCATGCCCCGGGCTTCCATAATGTCGATCAGCCGGGCGGCGCGGGCATAGCCTATCCGCAGTCGCCGCTGGAGCATGGAAATGGAGGCTTGACCGCTCTCCAGCACCACCCGTACCGCCTGAGGCAACAACTCATCTTCCTCCTCCGCCCGGCCGGATTCCGGACTTTCCGGCAGGACCATTTCCGGCTCGGCCTCCGGCAACGCCTGCTGGCGCAGAAAGTTTACCACGTTCTGCACTTCCCGATCAGATACGTAGGCCCCTTGCACCCTTATCGGTTTGGCCGCCCCCACGGGTAGGAAGAGCATGTCCCCCCGGCCGATCAGCTTTTCCGCCCCTCCCAAGTCCAAAATGGTTCGGGAATCCGTCTGCGAAGACACGGCGAAGGCGATGCGGGAAGGAATATTGGCCTTGATTAAACCGGTGATGACGTCTACCGAGGGCCGCTGGGTAGCCACCACCAGGTGGATGCCGGCCGCCCGAGCTTTCTGGGCCAAACGGCAAATAGAGTCCTCTACCTCTGCCGGGGCCACCATCATTAATTCGGCCAACTCATCGATGATTACCACAATGTAGGGCACAGGCTTACGACCGGTAAGCCGCTGCGTGCGGTTAAAACGGCGTAAGTCCCGAACGCCGGCGGCAGCGAAGCGGGCGTAGCGGTTGTCCATTTCGGTAGTCATCCAACGCAGGGCCGCCGCCGCCTTCTTGGCGTCGGTGAGCACCGGAGCCAAGAGGTGCGGAATACCGTTGTAGGCGGTAAGCTCTACCATTTTGGGGTCTATTAACAGCAATTTTAGCTCCGAGGGTTTGGCCTTAAAAAGCAGACTGCAGATCAGGCCGTTGAGGCAAACGCTCTTTCCCGATCCGGTGGCTCCGGCAATGAGCAGGTGTGGCATCTTGGCCAAATCGGCCACTACCGGCCGACCGGCAATATCCTTACCTAGGGCGATGGTGAGCTTGGAGCTTGACTGCTGGAACTCCTGGGACTCCAGTACTTCCCGCAAGTGCACCACCGCCACCTCGCGGTTGGGCACCTCAATTCCCACCGCCGCCTTACCCGGAATGGGGGCCTCGATCCGCACGCCGCTGGCGGCCAGGCTCAAGGCGATATCGTCTCCCAGACTGATTATCCGGCTTACCTTAACCCCGGGGGCCGGCTGCACCTCATAGCGGGTCACCGTGGGCCCGCAACTGATCTGCGTAACCTTGACGCTTACCCCAAAATTTTCTAACGTTTGCTCCAGAAGTTGAGCCTTATCATAAACCTCCCGGTTAAGACTGAGGTTCCTTGCTTTGGGGGCCCGGCGTAAAAGCGAAAGCGGAGGCAGCAAGAAGGGATCACTTTCTGTTTCTCTCCCCTCCTCCGGCCCCTCGGAGCCGCCGGTTGAAGGGACCACTACCAAAGGAGAGGTCTCCTCCTCTCCCGGCTCAGGCTCGCTCGCTTCCGGCGGCTTAGCCGGCACCGGTCTCACCAATTCGGGCGCTGGCTTGGCTTCTCGGTCCTGATGGCGGGGAGGACTTTCCTTGCGCGTGGCTTTGGGCTTCGGCTCCTCGATCGGGGCCACTTCCTCCTCGAACAAGAACCGCTCTAGCCGCTCCCGCAAACGGGGGCCCAGCCGACCCAGCCGCCGACCCAGCGCCGTGGCCCCTTGCACCAGGGAAAGGTCGGTTACTAGAAGAAAGGCGATCAAGCCTAAGGCCGCCAGCACCAGATAGGTTCCCAGGATGCCGAAGGCCCTGCCCAAACCCAGAACCAGCAACCCGCCCAAGGCACCGCCACCCTCGCCCGCCACCCCGGCCACCAGAGGATCCACCCCCGCCCAGGGGAGATGCAGTCCGGTAAGAAGAACCAAGTACGCCAGCAACAACCCCCAGTCCCGGCCCGAGAGGCGCAACCCTTCCCGTTCCCGCATGACCTTTACCGCCAAAAGGGCCAGCAAGAGGGGCACGCCGTAGCGGCCGCGGCCCGCCAGGCTGCGCAAGGCCTCCTCCAGAATCTTACCGGTAATTCCCAACCGGTAAGTGCTCCAGAAGGGCCGGTCCCCGCCCAGGACCAGGCTGACCATGGCCAACAGCGCCAGGGTAAGTAGCAACACCCCGGCGATCTCATGGCGCCTTCCGCTTGCTACCGGCTGCGGCTTGGCGTTGCCGCTCACCCCTCACACCTCCACCTACAATCCGGCGGCGGTCAAGACCAAGACTATGCCGCCCAGGAGCCAACAGTAGTAGGAGAAGTAATGAAGCCGGCCGCGCTCCAGAACCGCCAGGAGTACCCGGATGGCGGCATAGCCGCTGAGAGCGGCCACGGCGGCCGCCAGCCAATACTCCGCCGGTACCGCCATGCCGGCCGGCTGACTGGTCAAACCTCTGGCTTCCCAAAGCGTGGCCCCCAGCACCGCGGGGATAGAAAGCAGAAAGGAGTACCGGGCGGCCATTCCCCGCTCCAAACCCCGGAGCAGGGCAAAGGCTATGGTGGTGCCGGAACGCGATAGTCCCGGGGTTATGGCCAGCCCCTGCCCGAAGCCCACCGCTAAGGCGTCTAAGAGGCTCGTGGTGGCCAACTGCTTTCGGCCCGGTCGACACCGGCCCGCCCACCAAAGCAGACAACCGGTGATCACCAGGGCAGCGCCCACTACCCCTGTCGACTCGAAGGCGGCCCCGAACACCGGTTCCAAAAGTACTCCCATCAGCACGGTGGGCACGGTTCCCACGACAATCAGTACCATCATCTTGTGCCAGGGGCGACGCAAGATCAGGGCAATATCCGGCCAGAAGGCCAGCACTACCGCCAGAAGGGTGCCGAAGTGCACCAGCACTTCAAACAGCAGCCCCGGGGTACTTACCCCCAGCCAGTGCTGAAAAATAACCAGGTGCCCGGAACTGCTGATAGGCAGAAACTCGGTGAGGCCCTGAACCAAGCCCAGGGTCACCGCCTCGCCGGCGGTCAACCGCACCACCCCTCCCGAACAAAGCTTACGCCATGATAATACCATTTCTCCCCTGCCGGGCACCAGTCCCCTGCGGACCCGCTTGCCCGGCCGGTTCAGCCAGGTCACGTTAACCACGCATTCCAGGCCGCCGGCGGTAAGAAACTATAACCTAGAAAGGAGTGCAACCCAAATGCTAATGTACCAGTCCGACCCGGGCCACCCCGGTTTTCGCTCTCTGAAGGATGAGGCTCCGGCGGTGGAGCCGGCCACGCCAACGCCTCCAGCCGCCTCCAAGTTAACCAGCCTAAAGGAGCTGGGCCAGACCAACCTGGCCGATTACCAGAGCAATCTCTTCGTTTTGCCCATAATAGGACAAATAGAGGGCCACCTGATAATGCCCCCTCAAAACAAGACCACCAAGTACGAGCACGTTATCCCCCAACTAGTGGCCGTCGAGCAAAACCCGACGGTGGAAGGGCTGCTCGTAGTACTCAATACCGTTGGCGGAGACGTAGAGGCGGGCCTGGCCATTGCCGAGATGGTGGCCAGCCTGTCCAAGCCCAAAGTCTCACTGGTGTTGGGGGGAGGGCACAGCATCGGGGTGCCGGTAGCCGTAGCGACCGACTACTCCTTTATCGCCGAGACCGCCACCATGACCATTCACCCTATCAGGCTCACCGGCTTGGTTATAGGCGTTCCCCAGACGTTCGACTACCTGGACAAAATGCAGGACCGGGTGGTGCGCTTTGTAGCCGAGCACTCCCGCATCAGCGAGGCCAAGTTCAGGGAACTGATGTTCCGCTCCGGCGAACTGGCCCGCGACATAGGTACGGTCCTGGTGGGCCGCGATGCCGTGGAGGTCGGTCTTATCGACGCGGTGGGCGGGTTGGCTCAGGCGGTAAATAAGCTGCAGGAGCTAATCGCCGCCCGAAAGGCCGCGCACTAGCCGCGGAGTTGCTGTCTATTAGGACCGGACGCCAGGCTGGCCACAGTAGGTCTAACGACATATCATGTGCTTCGACGGAGGACTACTCGCCATGTACCCCTGGCTGGAAAACACCGCCCCTTGCGTGCTATACAGCCTGTTCCCTTCCGAAACGCTGCTGATCGGCTGGGACCAAGTGGGTCCGACGGTCGAAATTTCCGTGGGACCGGACGTTCTCCAGTTACGTGCCGACGCCGACGGTTACCGCCTGGAGCGGATAATCACCTGTAACCCCAGCCTATACCTTCACCCGGGACTGACGCCCGGCCGCAAGATCCCCTCTAGCTAGAGGGCCTTCTCAATGGTGCCGCCACCCAGTACTAGATCTCCCTGGTAATACACTACCGCCTGGCCGGGAGTGATGGCCCATTGAGGCTCGGCAAACTCCAACCTGGCCAACCCGTCTCGGTACTCTAGGCGGGCCGCAGCCGGAGGAGCAAGGTAACGCACTTTGGCCTGAATTTCCAGGTCCGGTGGCGGGCAATCGAAGGGAATAAAGTTATTATCGGTGGCAATAAGCGCCCGCCGGTAGACCAACTCCGCCGGGCCTACTATAACCGCGTTACGCTGCTGGTCTAACTCCAGCACGTAGGCGGGATAGCCCAGGGCGACACCTAAACCCCGCCGCTGCCCCACGGTGTAGTTGGCCAGACCCCGGTGACGGCCCACCATCCTTCCTTGGTAATCGATTATCGGTCCGGGCTTCAGCGCTTCCGGGGCCCGGGCACGGATGAACTCCCGGTAATCCCCCAGGGTGACGAAGCAGATTTCTTGGCTCTCCGGTTTATCGGCCACGTTTAGGCCCAAGACCCTGGCCATATGCCGAACTTCTTCCTTGGTGAGGTCCCCTAAAGGAAACAAGGCATGGGCGAGTTGTTCCTGAGTGAGCTGACAAAGAACGTAGGTTTGATCTTTGCGCAGGTCCCGGGCCCTTCGCAAGAGGTAGCGGCCGGTGCGGGCATTGACCTCCCGGCGGGCGTAATGGCCCGTAGCCACGTAATCCAGGCCCAGGGCCCACGCCTTCGCCAAGAGGGCCTGAAACTTTACCTTGCGGTTGCAGACAATACAGGGGTTGGGGGTACGGCCGGCCAGGTACTCGCGAACAAAGTAATCGATTACCTCTTGTTCAAACCGCGAGCGGAGGTTCAGCACGTAATGGGGAATTCCCAGTACCCCGGCCACGTTTCTGGCGTCCTCCACTGCCGCCAGGGAGCAGCAGCCGGGCTCCCCGGGTGGCAGGGGAGCGTCCGTCGGCCAGATCTGCATAGTTACCCCTATTACCTCAAAGCCTTGCTCCTTCAACAAGGCGGCGGCCACCGCGCTGTCTACCCCCCCGCTCATGGCCACCATAACCTTGGGTCGCTCCTTCACCCCATCGCCCCCTGCCCGGCCGGACTTACCTGGTCACGAACCCTAAGCCTCCTCGAACAGCCAGGTGCTGAGATAGCGCTCGCCGGTGTCCGGCAGTACTACTACAATCATTTTTCCCTCGTTTTCCGGCCGGGCCGCCACCTGTAGAGCCGCCCAAGTGGCTGCACCGGAGGAAATGCCGGCCAGGATCCCTTCTTCCCGCGCCAGACGACGGGCCATCCGGCCCGCGTCTTCGTGGCGAACTGGAATGACTTCGTCAACCAATTCCATGCGTAAAACCTCCGGCACAAAACCGGCGCCTATTCCCTGGATTTCATGCGGCCCGGGCCGGCCCCCGGAGAGGACGGGAGAGTCGGCCGGCTCCACGGCTACCACGCGGAATCCCGGCTTACGGCTTTTGATTACTTCCGCTACGCCTGTAATCGTTCCTCCCGTGCCCACCCCGGCCACCAAGACGTCTACCCTCCCCTCGGTGTCGCGCCAGATCTCTTCCGCCGTGGTCAGGCGGTGAATTTCCGGGTTGGCCGGATTCCGAAACTGCTGAGGAATGAACGAATTAGGAAGACTACTCGCCAGTTCCTCCGCCTTTCGCACCGCCCCCGGCATTCCCTCCGCTCCCGGGGTCAACACCAGTTCCGCTCCCAGGGCGGCCAACAGACGCCGCCGCTCCAAAGACATAGTATCGGGCATGGTCAGGATCAAACGGTAACCTCTGATGGCGCACATAAAGGCCAGGGCAATGCCGGTGTTCCCGCTGGTGGGCTCAATGATTACCGTATCCTTGTTGACCAGCCCTTTTTGCTCGGCATCCCTTATCATGGCCACGCCAACCCGGTCCTTAACGCTACCCAGGGGATTGAAGTACTCGAGCTTGGCCACCACTTCGGCTTTCAGGCTGGCGGCCACGCGATTTAACCTAACCAAGGGAGTGTTACCTATTAGTTCGGTGCAATCCCGGGCAATCTTCACCGTTCTCTCCTCCAAATAGCCGGGGAAGCATACCGGCAGGAGGTTCTTCCTCCGGACAGCCCCGCTGCTCTCTAGTCAATTATTCTTTATCCCCTCACATCGGTCAACGGGCGAGCTAATATAAAAGGGGAGGTCGGCGACCTCCCCAGGAAGAAACAAGCTTTTTCTCTCTATACCGGCCGGGGAACCCGACCTTCCGTATAAACCTTCACCACGTCGTCGCTCCCCCACCATCTGGCCGACCAGTCCACGTGGGCGTGGACCAGCACCGGCTCGCCTGCGGCCGTAATCCGGAAAGCTTCCTGCATGGCGTCGGCAATTTCTTCCGGACGCTCTACCGCCAGCGCTTTACAGGAACAGGCCCGAGCGATAGTGGTAAAGTCGATAGGAGGCACAAAGTCGGTATCCAGGTACCGCTCTTCGTGGACCACCTGTTGCCAGTATTTGATCCAACCTATAGACTTGTTGTCCATCACCACAAATACTACCGGGATTCGGTACTGAGCCGCTGTGGCCAACTCAGGCATCACGAAGTGGAAGCCGCCGTCGCCGCAAACCGCCATCACCGGGTCCTCGGTGGCCAGCTTGGCGCCTATGGCGGCCGCGGCGGCAAAGCCGATGAAGGAAAACTGCGACTTGGCAATGCTGTTGCCGGGCTTCAGGATCTTGAAATAGGGATAGCCCTGGAACCAAAAACTGTTGAAGGCCGAGTCTGCTGCCAGTACCAGGTTATCCGGCTTCAGCCGGTCGATCTCCCGGGCAATGCGTGCCGGGTGCAGAGGACTAGAATTGAGGCTCCTCACCTCTTCCTCGATCTTTTTCTCCCAACTCTCTTTCAAGGCCAGAAGCTCCTTTACCCGCGGCCGCTCCAGGAACTCGGGGTGCCGGTCGTCTCTCCGTTTTAGTTCCCGGACTAGCTTGCGCAGGGTAAGCCGGGCGTGCCCCATTAGGGCCACGTCAGGCACCCATACCCGGTTAATATGGGTGGGATTTACGTTCGCGCAAATTAGCTTGCCCCTCCCGCGGCCCCGGGTGTAGACCGAGGTCTCCAGATCCTCCATAGCCGAGCCCACCCAGAACACCAGGTCGGCATCCTCCACGTACTCGTTGGTGAAACGCGTACCTTCATTCCCCACCACCCCTATGGCCAGGGGATGGGTCTCGGAGATGGCGGCCTTACCGGTACAGGTGGTGCCCACCGGAGCGCCCACCAGTTCCGCCAACTCCTGCAACTCCGCCCAGGCCTGGGCCATGTGTACTCCACCGCCGGCGATAATCACCGGCTTTTCCGCCGCCAAAAGCAGGTCTACCGCCGCGGCTACGGCCTCGTCGGAGGGTTCGAAATCCTGAACCCGATAGCTCTTCTGGTACTCCAACCCCTCCACCACGGCGTTACCCATATCGGTGGGAATTTCGATGTACACCGGTCCCGGAGGGTAGCTGCAGGCCTCCGAGAAGGCCTGACGCATCATCCAGTAGACCTGATCGGGAATCTCCAGGTGCCAGGACCACTTGGTGATCGGGGCTACCATCTGCATCTGCGGGATCTCTTGCATGCTGCCGTGTCCGGCCGTAAGCCGGGGCGTACTGCAGGATAGAAAGATTACCGGCCAGGAACCCCGGTAGGCTTCGCCCATGCCGGGAATTAGGTTGGCGAACCCCGGCCCCAGGGTGCCGTAGCACAATGCCGGTCCCCGGCTCATCTGGGCGTAGCCGCAGGCCATAAAGCTGGCGCTGCGTTCATCCCGAGCCATTATGCTGGTAATCTGATCCCGACAGTCGTAAAGGGCATCGTTGAAGGTGAACACCATTTGACCGCCCGGAAGGCCGAACACATGCTTTACACCTTCGGCAATTAGAGCCTCGACAATAGCTTCCCGTATAAGGCGCGCGGGCATGCCCATACCCCCTTAAATCCATATTCATTTTTTGATTCATGCAGTTACCTCTATTAGATCATATCGCTGGTAGGGGCTGAATTCAAGTCGATCTAAACCTGATGATTGCCAGCTCATCCCATGATTTACCAAGGTGTCGCCGTACCTTCCCCCTTGCCACCTGAAAACATGACTCGGGATCCGCTCCCGCCAAGGTACGCCAGCGGCCCGGATCTTGCATTTGTTCACCTGGTAGTTGCCTGACTGGTTCACCTACGCTAAAGTGTTGATAACGGAAGGTGAGAGAGGAGGAAAAGAGCCAGTGGGTGAGAGTTGGTGTGTTGAGGTTTGGCGCAAGAACACCGTTTACCGAGGTAACCGGCCCGCAGTGGTAGACCGATCGCGGCGGCTCACCTACGCCCAACTCGCCGACCGGGCCAACCGCCTTTACTGGGTCTTAAAGGAACGGGGCCTCCGAAAGGGCGACCGGGTGGCCATCCTGGCCTACAACGCTCTGGAATACCTGGAGTGGATGCAGGCCTGCGAGAAGGGCGGCTTTGTGGGCGTGCCGGTGAACTGGAGGCTACCCGCGGACAATGTGGCCTTCGTGCTGGAGGATAGCGAAAGTAAGATCCTGCTTCTACACGACGACTTTGCCGAGGCAATAGAAGCGGTTCGGCCCCGCCTAAAGAGCCTGAACCATGTTCTGTCCTTCGGCCGCCCCTCGCCTCGTTTGGGTGAACCCTACGAAGAGGCCCTAGCGGAAGCCAGCACCACCGAGCCCGAAGTGCGGGTGGAAGACGAGGACTTGGCCTACATAATCTACTCCAGCGGCACTACTGGCCGTCCCAAGGGCGTAATTTTCACCCACCAAATGCAACTGGAGGCGGCTAAGGCCCACGTCACCGAACTGGGTCTAACCCCGCAAGACGTAGCCCTGGTGGTTATGCCTCTTTTTCATTCCGGCGGCCACGCCATTGCTTCTTCCTTAGCCTACGTAGGTGGGGTTAACGTGCTGCTGCCTCGCTTCGAAGCCGGCGCAGTACTGGAAGCCATTCAGCAGGAGCGGGTGACCTTCCTACAGGTGGTGCCCACCATGATTGCCAGCCTGCTGGAGCAACCGGATCTTGACCGTTACTGCCTGGACAGCCTCAAGAGCATCCAGTACGTAGGTGCGCCTATGCCCCAGTCTTTATTGCAAAAGGCGGCCAGGTTCTTCGGTGCCCACCGCCTGGTACAGAGCTACGGTCTTACCGAGAACGGGCCCCTGGTCACTACCCTTTCCCGGGAGGACCACCGGGCCGGCTTGAGCGAGGGAGCCTCGGAGGTGGCCAAGAAGCGGCTCACTTCAGTAGGAGTGCCCCATTACAACCTCTGGGTCCGCATAGTGGATGCCGATGGCAAGGAACTGCCCCGGAATACCATCGGCGAAATCGCCGTTCGGGCCCAAACTACCACCCGTGGCTATTGGAAGCGACCCGATCTAACCCGAGAGAAACTCCGGGAGGGGTGGCTCTTCACCGGCGACGTCGGGCTAATGGACGAGGACGGGTACGTTTATCTGGTTGACCGTAAGGACGATATGATCGTTACCGGGGGAGAAAATGTATATCCTTCCTACGTAGAAGACGTGCTTTGCCGACACCCGGCGGTGAAAGAAGCGGCGGTGGTGGGGCTCCCGGACGAGAAGTGGGGTGAGAGAGTTACCGCCGCGGTGGCCTTGTGGCCGGGCATGACCGTTACCGCCGAGGAACTGCTGGAACACTGCCAGCCCCACCTGGCCGGATACGAGCGCCCCAAAGCCATAGTCATCGTTGATGAACTACCCAAGTCTCCCACAGGCAAGATCCTGCGGCGGGAGGTACGGCGGCAGCTTCAGGAGGGGAACTGAGGGCGGGCCTCTCCTAGAGGCAGGAAGCGATTGAGACCTTTTTGAACTTATGATAGGATTGGCATAAGAGCGCAAAAGAAGGAAGGACGGTGAGCCAGTCCATGATTACCAGTGGGCCCTGCCCGCAACCCGAACCCAAGGCGCTGACCGAACGGGTAAGCCTAAAGGTAAACGGCCGGACGTACACCCTGGAGATCGGCCGCCGGCCGGGACAGGTGGATCCCGCTCATACCTTGGCCCATACGCTGCGGGAAACCCTGGGTCTGAAGGGTACCAAGATCGGGTGCGACCACGGCGCCTGCGGGGCCTGCACCGTGCTTATGGACGGAAAGCCGGTACTCTCCTGCATGCTGCTTACCGTGGAATGCGCCGGGCGAGAAATCACCACCATCGAAGGGCTTCAGGACCCCCTAACCCAAGCCCTGGACCCGCTGCAACAGGCCTTCATCGATCACGGTGCCTTCCAGTGCGGCTTCTGTACCCCCGGCATAATAATGAGCGCCAAGGCCCTGCTAAACGAAAACCCAACCCCCACCGAACCGGAAGTCAAGGAAGCTCTCTCCGGTCACTTCTGCCGCTGCATCAGCCATTATCAGGTGCTGGAAGCCGTACAGGCGGCCGTCCGAGCGGCAGGAGGTGAAAACCGTGGCCGGTAGCTACCGCTTTATCGGTCGGGCCTCCCCGCGCCGGGACGCGGTGGAGGTGGTTACCGGCAAGGTAGGCTACTTGAACGACCTGGAACTGCCCGGTATGCTGTACGGCCGGGTACTGCGAAGCCCTCACCCTCATGCGGTCATCAAACGGATCGATAAGAGCCGGGCTTTAGAACTAGAAGGGGTTGAGGCGGTGGTCACCCACGAAGACGTTCCTCCCACCTGGAGGGGCGGGACCCCGCGCGTCACCCGGGTGCTGGACCAGAAGGTACGTTTCGTAGGCGACGCGGTGGCCCTGGTGGCCGCCACCACCGAGGAGATCGCCCGGCAGGCGCTAGACCTTATCGAGGTAGAGTACGAGCTTCTGCCCGCGGTATTCGATATCGACCAAGCCTTAAAGCCCGACGCCCCGCAGCTCTACTCCGAGTTTGCCGGCAACGTAGTCACCCCGGGCATGCCCTTCTTCGGGCCGAAGTCCCTTAAAGAGTTAGTCATGGGCGACGTGGATAAAGGCTTTGCCGAAGCTGACGTGGTGGTGGAGGGAACCGCCTCCTACGAAGGTCTGCCCAATCCCCTGCCGGCGGAGCCGCCGGGCGTAATTGCCCTCTGGGAGGAACCCAACCGGGCCACCCTGTGGTTGTCCACCCAATTCCCCTACCAGGACAAAATCATTCTTTACCACGCCCTAAACCGGGAAGTAGAGGTTCGGACCATCGGCCTACCCTGCGGTGGAAGCTTCGGCTCCAAGATCCTGGCCTGGCCCTGGTATTGCTACGCCATTCTCTTAAGTCGGGCCACGGGACGGCCGGTCAAGATGGTGATGAGCAAGGAGGAACACCTGGCCGCCTTTACCCTGCGCCTGGGTTCGCGCCTCGAGGCCCGGGTGGGGCTAAAGAAAGACGGCACGGTGACCGCGGTAGCCGGGAAGTGGTTCGTGGATACCGGTTATTACTCCATGACCACCCAGGCCCAGGTGGCGGTGGGCCTGGGCGAGGTTCAGATCATGGTGCGCTCCCCCAACTGGGACCTTAAACCCACCATCGTATGCACCAACCGCCCGGCCTCGGGTATGGTGCGGGGGTTCGGAGGGCAGGAACTGAAATGTGCCTTAATGCCGGTCCTCTCCCGCGCCCTGGCGGCGCTGGATCTGGACCCCTTTGAATTCCTGAAGAAGAATTACCTCAAGCCCGGCGACGGATATTACTGGCGCGACGGCTACTGGTACACCTACCGGGGCCCGGACTATACCGCGGCCATGGAGAAAGGTGCGGAAGTATTCGGCTGGAAGGAAAAGTGGAAGGGGTGGCTAAAGCCCACCGAGGTCCGGGGAAGCCGGCGGGTGGGTGTTGGCGTGGGAGTGCACGGCAACGCGGATATCGGCGAGGACGCCTCTGAAGCCCTGGTGCGCCTGCACCCGGAAGGGAAGGCAGTAATCCTATGTAGCGTCACCGAGTTCGGTACGGGGAACTGGAGCAACTATATTAAAATGGTGGCGGAAGTACTGCAGTTACCCGTGGAGCGGGTATCCATGGGACCAGCGGATTCGCTGGTGACACCTTACGAGTTCGGCTCGGTGGGTTCCCGAGGAACCTATGCCATCGGTAGCGCGGTTATCCGGGCGGCGGAAGACGCCAAGCGCCAACTCTTCGAGCTCCTGGCCCCCAAACTGGGTGTGGCTCCGGAGGAACTGGATACCGAAAACGGGGAAGTCTTTGTCAAGACCGATCCGCAGCGGAGACTGCCCTGGAGGGCCATGAGTGTAGACCGTACCATCGTGGGCTTCGGGCGCTTTGAGCCCGACTACACCCTGGCCAACTGCCTGATGAGCTTCGTAGAGGTGGAAGTGGACACCGAAACCGGGGAGGTAAAGCTCCGGCGGGTAGTAAACGCCACCGACGTGGGAAAGGTAATCGATCCCTTGGGGATCAGGGGACAGCTCAACGGCTGCCTGGGTTCGGCGGGGATTGACAGCGCCATCTTTGAGGAAACGGTGCTGGATCCCAAATACGGGTGGGTCTTGAATTCTAACCTGGCCGATTACAAGTGGCGCACCTTCCTGGATCTGCCGCCGCTAGAGCACGTAGTACTCGAGACCCCCTTCCCCACCCACCGCTTCCGGGCGGTGGGCGTGGGCGAGATCGCCACTTCTCCCGGCCCGGCGGCGGTCTTGATGGCGGTATCCAACGCCTTGGGCACCTGGATCACCGAATATCCGGTAACTCCGGAAAGGGTGCTCAAGGCCCTGGGGAAGGTTAAGCCCGAAGGGGTGAAGGCAGAATGAAATTCTTTGCCCATTTTAACGCCCGGTCCCTGGAGGAGGCCCTGGAACTGTTGCAGGCCCATGCGGGCGAGGCGGTGCTCAATGCGGGAGGCACCGACCTCTTGGGCCTATTGAAGGCCGATTGCCTGCCCCGCTATCCCCGGGCGGTGATCAACCTCAAGACCGTGCCGGGAATGGACGGCATGGAAGAGAAACCGGAAGGTCTTTATGTCGGCGCCCTGGTGAGGCTCGCGGATCTGGCCCGCTCGCCCCTGATAAGGTCTCATTATCCGGCCCTGGCCGAAGCCGCCCACTCCGTGGCCTCGCCCCAGATAAGAAACGTAGCCACCCTAGGCGGAAACCTCTGCCAGGAGACCCGGTGCTGGTACTACCGTTATCCCAAGGTCTTGGGAGGAAGTATTGAGTGCGCCCGCAAGGGCGGCAGCAAGTGCTACGCCCCCCAGGGGGACAACCGCTATCACGCCCTTTTCGGGGCCAGGCGCTGCTATGCCGTCTGCCCCTCGGATACCGCCGTGGCTCTAGCCGCTTACGAGGCGAAGCTCAAGATCCGGGGGCCGCAGGGCGAGAGAACCGTGGCCCTCACCGATTTCTATCATCCCCTGGGCAAGGACCTGCGGCCGGAAGAAATAGTAGTAGGGGTAGAGTTACCGCCCCCTCCCTCCGGCGCCCGGCAGCGCTTTCTCAAGTTCACCCTGCGGCGACCCATCGATTTTGCCGTGGTTAGCGTGGCGTCGGTAGTAAAGGAAGAGGATCAGGTAGTAACCGATTGTCGCCTGGTGCTGGGAGCGGTGGCCGCTGGGCCCCTCCGGGCCCGAGCCGCGGAAGACTTCTTGCGGGGCAAGCCCCTGGAAGAGAAGACTGTGACCCGGGCCGCGGAGGAGGCTCTGGCCGGCGCCCGGCCTCTCAGCGGCAACGCCTATAAAATCGAAATAACCAAGACCCTAATCAAGCGGGCCTTGCTTGGCGGGGCCTAAGAACCACCACCGGAGGAGGGAAGCCGACTAGACGGCCGGGTTCATGCTGAAGAAGGTACCGGTTAGAGAAAGCGTGGGGCTGGCCCTGGGCCACGACCTCACCAAGGTGGTGGCCGGGCGCTTTAAGGGCCCGGCCTTCCGCCGGGGGCACGTGGTGCGGCCCGAGGACATTCCGGAACTACTGTCCATGGGCAAAGAATATGTTTACGTTTACGATCCCGAACCGGGGGAAGTGCACGAGGACGACGCGGCGTTGCGCCTGGCGCGGGTGCTGGCCGGACCGGGCCTTAAGGTGACTTCTCCTCAGGAGGGCAGGGCCAACCTGGTGGCCGAGCATTCCGGCCTATTACGCGTCTACCGGGCGGTAGTGGAGGCGGTAAACCGCGAGGAAAACGCCGCCGTGGCCACCCTTCACGATCGCCAGCCGGTACAGGAGGGCGAAATGGTAGCGGGTGTGAAGATCATACCGCTAGTGGTGCGGGAGGACTGGCTGGCCTCGCTGGAGGAGCGTGTGGGCGGGCAGGGTCCGGCGGCAGAAGTCAAGCCCTGGCGGCGTTTTCGCATTGGGGCCATAATCACCGGCACCGAGGTTACCGCCGCTCGGGTGCCGGATGCCTTCGGCCCGGCCTTGGAGCGCAAGCTGTCCGCTTTTAATCAAGAGTTGGCCCGTCTGGTATACCTACCCGATGGGGCGGAAGGCATCGCTCACGCGATAAGACAAATGGCGGCCGAGGGGCTGGAGATGGTGCTGGTGGCCGGGGGCATGTCCGTAGATCCGGACGACACCACCCCGGCGGCCATTCGTCAAACCGGGGCCCGAATAGTGACCCGGGGCACGCCGGTCTTTCCCGGAGCCATGTTCATGCTGGCCTACCTGGACGAGGTGCCGGTACTCGGCCTTCCCGCCTGCGTGATGCACGACCCGGCTACGGTTTTCGACCTGGTGTTCCCGCGGCTTTTGGCCGGAGAAACTGTTTCCCGGGAAGATTTCCTCTCGCTGGCAATCGGAGGACTGTGCCGGCGTTGCGGGGAGTGCCGCTTTCCGGCCTGTCCCTTCGGCAAGTAGAGTTTCGACGTCGGGATAGGAGTATGCTTCTAAATGCCTTGGGGCTAAATTCTCCTACCCTGGTGGCCTTAATCGGCGCCGGAGGCAAAACCACCCTGCTCTACCGTCTGGGTTGGGAGCTGGCCCGGGCCGGAGAAGCGGTGGTCCTTACCACCACCACCCGCATGTACCCTCCCACGCCGGACCAGGCCGACGAGCTACTTTACCTGGAAAACGGAGAACGGGTCAACGGACCGGAAGTATACGGTCGTTTGGCCCCGGGAAAGCGCCTATTTGTCGCCCGAGGCCGCCGGCAGGACAAAGTATTGGGGCTGACCCCGACCGAAGTCGACGCCCTGTACCGGACGCTCAACCAAACCTGGGTACTGGTGGAGGCCGACGGGGCCGCAGGCAAACTCTTGAAGGGTTACGCGCCGCACGAGCCGGCCCTGCCGTCCGCCAGCGGTCTGGTGGTGGCTCTTGCCGGGCTGCCCGTCCTGGGTCGGCGGCTGGACGCAGAGTGGGTCCACCGCCCGGAGCGCGTAGCCGAGGTAATCGGCCGAGGCCTCGGCCACCGTCTTACGGCCAAAGATCTGGCCCTGGCTGTAGCCGAAGGCCTAAGGCGGGCGCGCCTACTGGCGCCGCCAGGTCGGCGTTTGGCCTGGTTGAACGCCCCCGGCAGCGAGGATCTACCCCCTGCGCGTGTGGCGGCCCGGTGGCTGCTTGCTCGGGAGACGGAGAGGGTGGTAATCGGTCACGCTCGCCAGGGCGAAGCGGTAGAGATCTGGACCGCGTCGGGCCCGTTGGGGGTCGCGGCCGTAGTTTTGGCGGCGGGAACCTCCTCCCGCTTCGGAACCAACAAACTGCTTCAACCGGTGGGGAGCAGCACGGTGGTGGAACGGGTGGTAGATACCGCCCTATCCTGCCCGGTGGAACCGGTGTTGGTGGTGCTGGGCTACCAGGCCGAGGCGGTGGCCGCCTACCTGGGCGAGCGCCCGTTGCAAAGAGTGCACAATCCCCGGTACCGGGAAGGGCAATCTACCTCGCTGCGGGCCGGAGTGGAAGCCCTGCCGGCCTCGGTGCGGGCGGCACTCGTCTTCTTGGGAGACCTACCCCTAATTCGACGGGAAACCGTGGAGGCAATACTGGCCGCCTACCGGCAAACCGGGGCTCCTCTGGTTTACCCTACCTGCGCCGGGCGGCCGGGTCACCCGGTGTTAATCGACCGCCGGCTTTTTCCCCGCCTAAGAGAAATCGGCGGCGATCAGGGGGCGCGCGAACTCCTGCCCCTGGGACTGGCAGTACCGGTAGAAGATGAGGGGATAAACCTGGATGTAGACACCTCGGCCGACCTCGACCGGGTCAGGCAAGTTCGGGTGCGGCAAGCGCCCCACCTTGGTCCGGCGAAAGGGGGGACGAAGGGTGA
>JBNARC010000013.1:41978-62235 GCA_049719955.1 Neomoorellales bacterium
TTCGGGTGCGGCAAGCGCCCCACCTTGGTCCGGCGAAAGGGGGGACGAAGGGTGAGGACGGAAACGGTGGTGATTCGGGGCGCGGGTGACCTAGCCACGGGAATCGCCCACCGGTTATGGCGAAGCGGTTTCAGACTGCTGATGCTGGAGATTCCCCAACCCACGGTGATCCGGCGCCGGGTGGCTCTGGCGGAGGCGGTATACGAGGGCGAAATCACGGTCGAGGGAATGCGCGGGGTCAAGATTGAAAACCTGACGGAGGCGGAAAGGGCCTGGGATCGCGGGGCGGTTCCGATCCTGATCGATCCCGAAGCCCGCTGCCTGAAGCAACTAGGGCCCAAAGTTTTGGTAGACGCCATCATGGCCAAAAAGAATCTGGGCACCCGGAGGGACCTGGCCCCGGTGGTGATCGGAGTGGGGCCGGGTTTCGTCGCCGGTTTAGACGTAGATGCTGTGGTGGAAACCCAGCGCGGCCACCACCTGGGGCGGGTGATATACCAAGGCGCGGCCGCCCCCAACACCGGGGTTCCCGGACAGATACTGGGTTACACCGAGGAACGGGTGCTGCGGGTGCCGCCAGAGGCGGCCGGCCGCTGGGAACCAAGGGTGGAAATCGGTCAGCAGGTAAGCGCCGGCCAGATCGTGGCCTGGGTGGGGGCCGCCCCGGTCCGGAGCCGTATCGCGGGCGTGGTAAGGGGCTTATTGCGGCCCGGGCTGGAGGTACAGCCGGGGCAGAAGGTGGGCGACGTGGACCCACGCGGCCGCCCGGAGTACTGCTTCAGCATCTCCGATAAGGCCCGGGCGGTGGGCGGCGGGGTGCTGGAGGCAATCTGTCACCTCCTGTGGGTTAGTCCTCCCCGGAAGTAAGGAAGGCCCTGCCTGGGTCTCGCGTGAGCTGGTGTTGCCGAGTCTTCCGGGAGTTCCTGGTACTTCGCCGAAGTCCGCCGCGGGAGCGGCCGGGCGCAAAGCCGGGCGCCGAACACCCGGAAGTCGAGGCGGCCGAGGGCGCGGAAAGATATGGGAAAAGGGGGTCGCGAGGTTATGCGCGAATACTACCGGTGTCTGTGGCAGGCGCTTAAACAGGGCCGAGGAGGAAAGACGGCAATAATCGTAGCCAGCGACCTTCCCGGCTACCTCAACCAACGGGTTTGCTGCGACGCGGAAGGCCGGCGGGTGTGGCCAGTCCGGCCGTCGGAGCCCACCGACAAGTTACTGGAGTGGCTACGCGGCCACCAGGTGGGGGCTCCCTCTCTGGAAGAGGTAACAGGCCTCGGAACCATTTACGCCGAGCCGGTAGAAACCCCGCCTGAGGTGCTCATCCTGGGTGCCGGTTACGTGGGTCAAGCCCTGGCACGGGTAATGAGCGTGCTTCGCTATCCTACTACCGTGGTGGACGACCGACCGGAGTTTGCCAGCCAAGAGCGCCTTCCAAGTTGTCGAGTGATCTGTGGGGAGTTTGAAAAGGTCCTGGCGGATTACCCGGTGGGACCGCGCACCTTCGTAGTAATCGTCACCCGGGGCCACCGCTCGGACTACGCCTGTTTGCGCGCGCTGATAAATCGCCCTACCGCCTATTTGGGCATGATCGGAAGTAAACGTAAGGTAGAAACCGTATTTGAGGAACTGCGCAAGGAAGGGGTAACCGAGGAGGATCTGTCCCGGGTTTACGCGCCCATAGGGCTGGATATCGGCGCCCGTACGCCCGAGGAGATCGCAGTAAGCATCGCCGCCCAGATCATTCTCGCAAACCGCCGTTCCCGCGGGGAAGGCCTGGACCCAAACTGGCTGGAAAAGGTAGCCATCGCCCCCTTACCGGCAGTGGTGGTAACGGTAGTGCGAACTGCGGGCTCTACGCCCAGGGCGGCCGGAGCCCGCATGCTGGTGCTTAATAAGGGTGATACCGTAGGCACCATCGGCGGAGGAGTTGCCGAAGCCCTGGCCCGGCGTGAAGCCCTGGAGGTGGCCCGGGAAGGCACGCCCAAACTGCTGGAGCTCGATCTGACCGGGGAACAGGCCGAATGCCAGGGAATGATTTGCGGGGGCCGGATGTGGGTATACCTGGAACCGCTAGACTGAAGTACCGGCGGAAAGGAGGGTGCCTACCGGTACCATGCTTAGTCTCACCAAGCTTCTCTGCGGCCACACCTACTACGGCGATACCCTCCGGTACGCCCCTGATAGCTACGGCTCCTGGGCCGGCGCCAGGCGGGATAGCGGACCGGTAGTGGTCTGGAACTGCACCCGAGCCTGTAACCTCAGGTGCGCTCACTGCTACGCCGCGGCCGAGCTTCAAGCGGCGGAGGAACTGGACACAACCGAGGCCCGGTCACTAATCGACGACCTGGCCTCCTTCCGAGTACCGGTGCTGTTGCTTTCCGGCGGCGAGCCGCTTATGCGGCCCGATCTTTTCGACCTGATCGCCCATGCCGTAGGCCGGGGGTTACGGGTGGTGCTCTCTACTAACGGGACCCTGATCGACCGACAAGCGGCCGACACGCTCAGCCGGCTGGGCGTAAGCTATGTGGGTATAAGTATCGACGGGATTGGGGATCGGCACGACCGGCTCCGGGGCTGCCGGGGAGCTTTTGAGGCCGCCCTGCAGGCCCTTCGCCACTGCCGGGACGCCGGCCTCAAGGTCGGTCTGCGCCTCACCCTCACTAGCCACAATTGGGACCAACTGCCGGCGGTGCTGGACTTAATTGAGGAGGAACATATCGACCGCGCCTGCTTCTACCACCTGGTATACAGCGGCCGGGCCCGGGAGTGGGTCGGGCGGGATCTCTCGCCGGAAGAAAAGCGCCAGACCCTGGAGCGCTTGATCTCCCGGGTGTACTCCTGGGAACGTCGGGAACGCAAGATCGAGCTGCTTACCGTTGACAACCACGCCGACGGCCCCTTTGTATATCTTTACCTTAAGAAGCACCGGCCGAAACGAGCGGCGCCGGCGCTACAGTTGCTGCGCCGTAACGGCGGCAACCGCAGCGGCATAGCCATAGCGGCGGTGGACTGGGAGGGCAAGGTTCACCCCGACCAGTTCACCCTGCACCACACCGTGGGCGACGTGCGGCGGGAACCGTTCAGCCGGGTGTGGTCCGAGGCCCGCCACCCTCTCCTGGCCGCCCTGCGCCG
This sequence comes from Neomoorellales bacterium, assembly GCA_049719955.1. GTDB lineage: Bacteria > Bacillota > DSM-521 > Neomoorellales > SLTJ01 > JANLFO01. The sequence continues at coordinate 45,108 of JBNARC010000013.1, forward strand.
CCGGAAGGAGCTCTTGAAAGGGCGGTGCCGGTACTGCCGGTGGCTGGATCTGTGCAACGGCAACTGCCGGGTGCGGGCCGAAGCTCTAACCGGGGATTTCTGGGAGGCAGACCCGGCGTGCTATCTTGAGAACAATGAGATCGGCATAACGGAGCGGGCTACCGCACACTCCTACGACGGAAGGTGAACCCGGTGCTGATTTCCTGGAACACTACCAACCATTGCAACCTTGCCTGCGCCCACTGCTACCGGGACGCCGGAGCCAAGGCCGAAGACGAGCTCAGTACCGCCGAAGCCAAGGCGCTGATTGCCGCCGCCAAGCGGGCCGGCTTCCGCCTTTTTATCTTCAGCGGTGGCGAGCCCCTCCTGCGGCCGGATCTGCTGGACCTGGTGGCCTTTGCCGCGGGCCTGGAGCTAAGACCGGTGCTGGGCACCAACGGCACCCTCCTAACCGGCGAACTGGCCCGGGAGTTGGTCCGGGCCGGGGTGGCGGCGGTGGGTATCTCCCTGGATAGCGCCCGACCGCAGCCCCACGACCGGCTTCGGGGAGAACCAGGCGCCTGGGAGCGGGCCCTCAACGGCCTGGAGGCCTGCCGGCAGGCCGGGTTGCCCTTTCAGGTACACACCACCGTATTCGACTGGAACCGCGAGGAACTGGGAGAGCTTACCGATTTGGCCGTATCCCTGGGAGCCAAGGCCCACCACCTATTCTTTCCGGTACCCACCGGTCGGGCCGCTGCTTTGGAGGACGGGGGGCTAAAACCCCAGGACTATAAATCCACCTTGGAGGCCGTGCTGGGGCGGCTGCCTGTCTGCCCCATTGAGCTAAAGCCCACCTGCGCCCCCCAGTTCCTGCGCCTGGCCCAAGAAATGGGGCTGGAGCTCCCGTACCGCCGGGGGTGCCTGGCGGGCATAAGCTATTGCCTGGTCGATCCCCGGGGAAACCTGCAACCCTGCGCCTACTTGGATCTGAAGCTGGGAAACGTGAGGGAAATTCCGCTGGATCGCCTGTGGGCCGAAAACCGGGTACTGAAGGAGTTGCGGGCGCAACAGTACCGCGGAGCCTGCGGCCGGTGCCGCTACCGCCGGCTTTGCGGCGGCTGCCGGGCCCGGGCCTATACCTACTACGGCGACTACCTGGCAGAGGACCCGTGGTGTATCTATGAAAGGGGAAAGGAGGAAAAGTTTGGAGGCCAGTGATCGGCGGCTGCTGAGCCAAATCCAGGAGGACTTTCCCCTTACCCGGCGGCCGTTCTTAAAGCTGGCCCGCCGGCTAGATTGGAGCGAAGCGGAACTGCTGGCCAGAATCAGCAGCCTGAAGCAGGCGGGCTTCGTCCGGCGCCTGGGCGCCGTTTTCGACCTCCAGGGTCTGGGATACGTGGGCACCCTGTGCGCCTTGAACGTACCGCCGGAACGGCTTGAAGCGGTGGCCGAGATGATTAACTCCTTCCCGGGCGTTACCCACAACTACGGCCGGGACCACGAGCAGTACAATCTGTGGTTTACGCTGGCCGCTCCCACCCGAGAAGAACTCGTGCACACTCTGGAAACCATAAAAAGGCGGGCGGGGATAGACGAGGTTTTGGACCTCCCCGCCGAACGCCGCTTCAAAATCCGGGTGCGCTTTGATCTGGATAGGATCGGCGCGTACCGTGGCGACTCCCGGCCGCAGGAACGGCTCGCTCCGGAGGCAATACCGGATCGGGACGCGTGCTCGCCTAAGGTGGTCCGGCCGCTGTCGGAGGAGGAGAAGCTACTGGTGCGCCACTTCCAGGGCGATCTCCCCCTAGTAGAGCGGCCTTTCTTACAAGCGGCCTCTAGCCTGGGTATGACGGAGGAGCGGGTGCTGGCCGGCCTGGTAGGCCTACAACGGCAAGGTATCCTGCGCCGTTTCGGGGCCGTAATCGACCAGCGCCGGCTGGGCCTTGCGGCCAACGCCCTGATCGTGTGGCAGGTCCCCGAGGCAGAAGTGGACGCCGCCGGCCGCCGACTGGCCGCCTTTGCGGAGGTGACCCATTGCTACCAACGCCGGCCGGCCCCGAATTGGTCCTACAACCTTTACACCGTCATTCACGGCCCTACGCGCCGGGAGTGCGAGCGCCTGGCACAGGAACTGGCCCGGGCCCTCGGCTACCGTTACCCCTACCGGCTTCTTTTCAGCACCGTGGCCTTCAAAAGGGAGAGTCCGCGCTATTTCTAGCTACGAGGACGGTTACGGACCAGCACCGCCGCCATAGGTGCCACCCCCAGGTGGGCGGCCACTACCGCGCACTTGGCCCGGAGCAAAAAGAACGTTTTGTCTCCGGCGAGCGTGGTCCCCTCCAGCGTCTCGTAGTTAGCCTGTCCCTTGGCGATCACCAGATCGCTTTCCGCCAGGGCGGCCAGGAAGTCAGGATGGCAGCGCTCCTCTACCACCCCCAGGTAGTCGCTACCGGTATCGATTACCTCGGCCAGGTCCGCCAAACGGGCTTCCTCGGCGTCGGTGCGGGTGGCGTCGTTGAGAATCGGTCCGGCCTTTACGGCATAACGGATGCGGTACCCCGGCCGAGCCAGTTCCTGCAGCAACAAGCGGTCCCACACGATTTCGCCGCTGTTATCCCCCACCACCAGAACGCTTTGCGCCCCGGCCAGGCGCTCGACCAAATGGGAGTAATCGAAGCGGGCGAACGCCAGCCGGTCTAACTCCTTAAGGTTGGCCTCCAGGTCGTACCCGGGTAGGATACCCAGGTCCACCATGTTGCCCATGACCGACACCTTGAGGGCGAAGAGCAGAGGGTCCGGGCTCTGCGCCCACAGTTTCTCCAGGTATGGCAGCCAGGCCCAGGCCTCACGATTAGACTCGGCCTTGGCGGCCCGGAAGGGATCCTCATTTCCCAGTACCGCATAGGCCCGACGCAGAACCACGCTACTGTTTTCCGCCGGGCTCCGGTTCCGGTTCAGCCCGGGGATGAGGACGAATACTTCCTCCCACACCCGGTACGCTATGTCCTCGTCCGCCCCGGCGGCCTCCAAGGTGGACTGAACCTGCCGCAGATAGCAAGGAAGGCAAGCGGCCACTTGGCGCATGGTATTTCCTCCGTTTCCTTACGGCTACTCTTTCAGAACCGGCGTTCCCGCCCGTAGGCCCCGGACCTATGATAAAACGTCACCTGGACCCCGCTGCCGCTCTACCTCGGCCAGGAAGCCCCGGATAATAGGGGTCATCTTGTCAAACTCGATTAGAAAGGCGTCGTGACCGAAGGGCGATTTCAGCTCTACATAGCGCGCTTCCTTACCCAGCCGACGCAGGGCTCGCACGATCTCCTTTTGTTGGTAAGGAGGGTAAAGAATGTCCGAGCTTATGCCCATCAACATTACCTTGGCCTGCACCCTCCTAAGCGCCTCCTGCCAGGAGCCGTGGCCCCGCCCGAGGTCGTGAAGGTCCATGGCCTTGGTAAGATAAAGATAGCAGTTGGCGTCGAACCGCTGCACCAGTTTCCGGCCCTGGTAATGGAGGTAGTTCTCTACCTCGAAGCGGCTGTCGAACCGAAACAGATCCTGGGGACCGGTGCCGGCAAAGGCCCGGCCGAATTTGAGACGCCAGGACTCGTCGCTCTTGTAAGTTATAATTCCCACCATGCGGGCCAGGGCGAGCCCCTGCTGAGGCCCTGGGCCGGGGTAGTAATCGCCGTTCTGCCAGGCCGGGTCCTGCATGATGGCCAGGCGCTGCACCAGATTAAAGGCAATGCCCTGCGCCGATACCTGAGCGGGGCAGGCGATGGGTATGGCCGCCTCCACGTAATCGGGAAAGGTGACCAGCCACTCCAGGGCCTGCATCCCGCCCAACGAACCCCCGGCCACGCAAAAGAGACGCCTTACCCCCAGACGTTCCAGAAAAAGACGCTGCAGCCTTACCATGTCCCGCACCGTGACCACCGGAAAGCTCATGCCGTAAGGCCGTCCGGTGGCGGGATTGATCGAGGCCGGCCCGGTGGTGCCGTAGCAGCTTCCCAGGATGTTGCTGCAGATAACCCAGTAGCGGGTGGTATCGAAAGCCCTTCCCGGGCCGATCAGCCCGTCCCACCACCCGGGAACTCGCTCTTCAGGATGGTGCTTGCCGGCAGCGTGGGCATCGCCGGTGAGGGCGTGCAGGATGAGAATCACGTTGTCCCCGGTGGCATTGGGCTGGCCGTACGTCTCGTAGGCCACCGTCACCGGGGAAAGCCGGGCTCCGCATTCCAATACGAAGTCCTCCGGCGGGGTTACTACCTCTAAGTACTGGGTTTGGGTGAGGCCCACGTCTTCCTGGGTTCCCATGCTTCTACCGCCTCGCGGCCGCGCTCAGGGCTTGGTCAAGATCTTCCAACAGGTCGGCCACGTCTTCCAGGCCGATGGACAGCCGCACCAGCTCGGGACCAATACCGGCTGCCGCCTGGGCCTCGGGGGAGAGCTGCTGGTGGGTGGTGCTGGCCGGATGGATTACCAGCGACTTGGCGTCGCCCACGTTGGCCAAAAGGGAGAAGAGCTTCAAAGATTCCATGAAGCGCTTTCCCGCCTCTACCCCACCCCGGATGCCGAAGGTGACCACCGCGCCGTACCCATTCCTGAGATAACGCCGAGCCTGAGCATGGCTGGGGTGCTGGGGCAATCCCGGATAGGCCACCCACTCCACCGCCGGGTGGTGGGAAAGATAGTCGGCTACCGCCAGGGCGTTCTGGCTGTGGCGCTCCATGCGCAGGTGCAGGGTTTCCAGGCCCTGAAGGAATAAGAAGGAATTGAAGGGACTAAGACAAGCTCCCAAATCCCGGAGAAGCTGCACCCGCGCCTTGACGATGTAGGCCCGGTTGCCGTAGGTAGCCCAGTAGCGCAACCCGTGGTAGCTGGGGTCGGGCTCGGTAAAGTCTGGAAAGCGGCCGTTGCCCCAGTCGAACCGGCCTCCGTCCACGATTACCCCGCCCATGGAGGTTCCGTGGCCGCCGATAAACTTGGTGGCCGAATGTATCACTATGTCCGCGCCGTACTCCAGGGGCCGGCACAGGTAAGGCGTGGCAAAGGTATTGTCCACGATAAGGGGAAGGCCGGCGGCGTGGGCCACTTCGGCGATGCACGCCAGGTCCGGCACGTCCAACCTAGGATTACCGATGGTCTCCACGTACAGGGCCCGGGTGGCCGGGGTGATGGCCCGGGCGAAGTTGGCCGGATCCGAGGGATCTACAAAGCGCACGTTGATCCCCAGCTTGGGCAGGGTGACCCGGAACAGATTGTAGGTCCCGCCGTAAAGGGCGTGGGAGGACACGATCTCCTCCCCGCACCGGGCCAGGTTACATATGGCCAAGGTGATGGCGGCATGGCCCGAGGCGGTGGCCAGAGCCCCTACCCCTCCCTCCAGAGCCGCCATGCGCTCCTCGAACACCGCGGTGGTGGGGTTCATCATCCGGGTATATATGTTACCTGATTCCTCCAGGGCGAAAAGCCGGGCGGCGTGCTCGGCGTCCCGGAAAACGTAGGAAGTGGTCTGATAGATGGGTACCGCCCGGGCGCCGGTAGTTGGGTCCGGCCGTTGGCCGGCGTGGACGGCCAAAGTGGCGAAACGGTAGCGGGTGTTTTCCATGCTTCTCTCCCCCATCGAGCCGGCGTTGGAGGCACAAAAAAACCTCTTCTGCTGCGATAAGAAGAGGTTTTGTGCTCCCCACCTCCTCTTATCTCCCAGGATTGCTCCTGCGGGAATTGGCACCTTCCGCACCTCGGGGATGCGGAGGTTGCCGGGTTTCATCGGGCCCGTCCCTCCACCTCTCTGGATAAGAGTGGCCTTGCTATCCAGTTTTGACACCGTGTTGGTCCTATTCTACGATAAGCGGTTCCCCCTTGTCAACGCCAACCGCCCCGGGGTGGGGACTGGGCCTTTCACAGCAGGACAGCCCAAAGCTCATCCAGCAGAAACCGCGGCTTGCCGCTTTCCCGCTCCCGACAAAGCCACCAAGTCGAGATAGCAGCCATCTCCTGCGCCAGCCAAAGACGTATCTCCGCCGTCGGGCCCCGAAAAGACGTTGCCATTCCTACCGAAGTGGTCCTCCCCGAAGCTGAGAAGCAAGGGACAGCATTTGCCGCGAACACCACCAAATAAGAGGGGCCCCAACCAGTAAGTTAACATGGTAGGTAAAAAACCGCCAGGCGGCAATCAAGCCGGTTACTAGCGGGCCCGGTACCAGACCGGAGAGTAACGCCGCAAGACTTAGTTCCGCCGCCCCGCTGGCACCGGGAAGAGGAACGTAGCCCACCAGGAAGTAATAAAGGAACTGTCGACCCACGGCGGTTACGAAGTTTATTCTTAGTCCAAGAGAATAAGCCAATAAAGGCAGCAGACTGAAGAACCCGAACCAGTAGGCGCCGGTGAGCAAGACTAACCGCAGGCGCAGGCTCCAGTCCGTTCCTAGCAAAGCCAACAGGCTACAACGAAACCCCTCTAACCGCGAACGCCAAATTTCCAGAACCTCTGCCTCCCTTTCCCTGTCTGCCGGCCGCAAACGCAAGACGGTCCGGGCCAGCAATACCAACAACTGCTCAGCCAGCGAGGAATGAAGGAGAAGAAAGAACAGAGCCATTACGATCCCGGTGAGTCCCAAGGCCCCAACCACGGCCAGAACCTGCACCGTCGCTCCAAGGTGAAGGGTTTGTCGGTAAAGGATAAACAAGGGGGGAGCCAGGACGGCAAAGAAGGCTAGGTTCAGCAACAACTTGCCGGTGACCGCCGCCGCTGCTTTCTCCGGAGCCAGCCCCAACCGGGAAAGGAAGTAAACCTGAGCCGGAGGGCCGCCGCTGGATGCCGGGGTGACGGCCGCCACAAAAGCCGCCGCCAGGTTGACGACCAGTAAGGTGCGTAGGGGGGCCGAGAAGCCTACGGTCCGGACCAGTGCCTGCACCCGTGCCGCTTCCACCAACCACAGCAGAACCACAACTGTGAAGGCGAGGCCCAATCCGGGACCGGAAGCCCTGGTCCAAAAGAGGAATACCTCCCCGGCTGCCCGAACGCCAAGAAGTACCAACGCGCCCACACTCAGGGCCAGAGCCAATAGCAACCACCGCCAGTAACCGCGACGTAAAACTTCGGGGGCCGGCTCTCGTCCGGACATTGGCAACTCCTTTCTAAGCCAGTATTATCCCCACCAACCGGTTGTGGACGGGTCATCCCTGTGGTACAATAGACACGGCACGAACCGCCTGCCGGAGTGGCGGAACTGGCAGACGCAACGGACTTAAAATCCGTTGGGGCGAAAGCCCCGTGCGGGTTCGATCCCCGCCTCCGGCACCAGACAAGGGTTTTGAGGGGCTATCCTGCGGGAAGGATGGCCCCTTTTAGTTTGCCCGTGGACGGCTCGGTTAAGGCTCGCAAGTATCCGGGGGAAAGGGATTGGTGAAGCGGGAGGGTTTGGCTTGGCTAGGCTGGTGCGCAAGGAGGCCGCGCTAGACTTCGCCCGGGCGGTGGAGAAGTTCCTGGAGTACTGCCGGGCGAAGGGCCTAAGCGAGCATACCGTGAACTGGTACGGCGGCAAGCTGGCCAGTTTCGGGGCATACATCGGCGGAGTAAATCCTGGCGAGATAAAGGCGGAACATATTCGGGGTTTCATCTTGGAGCGCCAGGAAGAGGTTTCGGTGGAGACCATCAACGGTTATCTCAGGACGCTGAAGGCTTTCTTCGGGTTCCTGGTGCGGGAAGGCTGGTTGACAGAAAATCCTATGCGGTCGGTGCCGATGGTCAAGGGCAAGAAGGCGGTTATTCCGGCGTTCACCCGGGAGCAGGTGTTAAGGCTTTTGCGCATGCCGGATAAGAGCACGTTTAAGGGCTTCCGGGACTACATGATCATGCTGGTTATGCTGGATACGGGAATGCGCATTTCCGAGGTCTGCGGGCTGAAAGTGAAAGACTTAGACGTGTCAACGGGCGCTGTTAAGGTGTTGGGCAAGGGCAATAAGGAGCGTTTCGTGTACGTCAGCGAGCGGACACTTCGGGAGCTAAAGCTGTATCTGTCGGAGTGCTTATCCGAAGCCAACGAGGACTGGCCGCTGTTCCCCAACCAGTGGGGCGGTAGGCTTTCCCGGCGCACTTTCGAGGAGAGCCTATCCGAGTACGGGCGGCTGGCCGGGATAAGCGGGGTTAGGGTTTCGCCGCACACTTTCCGGCACACCTTCGCCAAGGAGTACCTGCTAAACGGCGGGGATATGGTGTCGTTACAGCGGCTTTTGGGCCACACCACCTTGGAGATGGTCCGGCGCTACGTCAACCTTCTGGACCGGGAAATTGCGGCCCAGCACAACAAGTTTAGCCCCGTAGAGGCGCTTTTGGGCGAGGGCAAGCCCAAGGGTTTGGGAGTGGGCCGGGGTAGCCCGGGCCGGAGGGGCCAGCCGTGAAGGGCGTTTTTGGGGGCCTAGAAGCCTTTCTGACGGGGGGAAAGGAGATGGGTAGACTTTCCGTACCTGCGCCCTGCTAGGAGGCCCATTCCCCGGCTTCCCGGCGGGCTGGCGGGGCGGCGCTGGAGGTCGGGGGTCGAGGGGGGTCCCCGAGGCTCCAGCGTCGGGTAGAAGACCCGCTGGGGCAAACGGGTAGGGTCTCTGGAAGAAGCTGGCAGGGATCACCTCCCTCGCTGCCTAACCCCGGTGGCAAACCGACTAGCCGAGCCATGATTGCTGTAACGGGTCGGGAGGCGGCGGCAACGTTGATCGAAGGCGGCATCTGGAGGGCGAAGGACCAACTCGGGATGGCGAGGCCGAGCAACCGAAGAGTAACGGAGCAAACCGAGGAAACGAGACCGACAAACCCCCGCTTGGCTGGGTCGGTAGCGGGGTCCGGTGAAGAGAAAACCGGTATATCTAACCAGCCGGTTTTCCTGCAAATTTTTTAAGGGGGGGGCTGGTGGTAGCGGTGGTTACGGGGCTGGGCGTTAATCCGGTTAGGCTGGCTTTGGGTGTGGTCTGCCCGCAGTGCGGTGAGGGAGTTACGCTCCCTTTTGTGACTTGCCTGGACGGTTTCGGGTTTAGGTGCGGTTGCGGGTTGGTGTACGACTTTTGGGCCTGGATAGTGGACGAGGACGGCTGGGTGAAGCTGGGCCTGGGGCTTGGTCGGGATGAGGAGGTGGACGAGGAGGAGCTGGAGGGTGAAGTGGCCGAGCTGGCCCAGGCTTTGGGGGTTGAGAGCAGTAGTTACGTGCAGGTCATGGAGGCGGGCTGGGAGGTGTTGCCCGAGGAGCTGGGCAGGCTTTACGCCATGCTCATCTGCCCAAGGTGCGACGGGGAGGACATGGTGTTCGGCGTGGCCGAGGCGTTGGAAGGTGTCAGGGTTGCCTGCGGGTGCGGCTTTGAGGCCGAGGTCTGGGCCTTCGTGGAGGACAGGCGGGGAAAGGTGGTTCTGGGCCGGGATCTGCTGAAGGAGGAGTTCGGGAAGAGATAACGGCAGGAAGCGGCAGAGATGGGGCTAAGTGGGGCTAGTGCCTTCTTCCGGCTAACCTGGTTCGGCTCGGGTGAGCTGGTTGGGATCGGCGGCGATGGCGCTAACCGGGAGTGACGGTAGGACCTGCCGCTAGTAGGAGGTTTTAGGTTGGTTAGCAGAGTATGGCTTGGCTACTGGATAGCGGTGGGGCTGGCGTAGAAAGGTGTTGCTAGTGGGAACTGCCTTTGCTGGCTGGTTCTGCTGTTGGTGGTTATAGGTGTTAACGATGGGTAGCCACTACTGCTTTTCCAGGTTGTGTTAGAGGGTTTGGGAGGTGGACCGTAGAAAGGAGTTGCGGTTAACTTTTCCAATCCAGCGCAGGTAAGGCAAATATTGTGCGGTCAATTGCCTTGCCTGTGGGCGGGTGCCCAGGATAGCTCCGAAGGAGGCAGGCAGGACTTAAAATCCGTTGGGGCGAAAGCCCCGTGCGGGTTCGATCCCCGCCTCCGGCACCAGACAAGGGTTTTGAGGGGCTATCCTGCGGGAAGGATGGCCCCTTTTAGTTTGCCCGTGGACGGCTCGGTTAAGGCTCGCAAGTATCCGGGGGAAAGGGATTGGTGAAGCGGGAGGGTTTGGCTTGGCTAGGCTGGTGCGCAAGGAGGCCGCGCTAGACTTCGCCCGGGCGGTGGAGAAGTTCCTGGAGTACTGCCGGGCGAAGGGCCTAAGCGAGCATACCGTGAACTGGTACGGCGGCAAGCTGGCCAGTTTCGGGGCATACATCGGCGGAGTAAATCCTGGCGAGATAAAGGCGGAACATATTCGGGGTTTCATCTTGGAGCGCCAGGAAGAGGTTTCGGTGGAGACCATCAACGGTTATCTCAGGACGCTGAAGGCTTTCTTCGGGTTCCTGGTGCGGGAAGGCTGGTTGACAGAAAATCCTATGCGGTCGGTGCCGATGGTCAAGGGCAAGAAGGCGGTTATTCCGGCGTTCACCCGGGAGCAGGTGTTAAGGCTTTTGCGCATGCCGGATAAGAGCACGTTTAAGGGCTTCCGGGACTACATGATCATGCTGGTTATGCTGGATACGGGAATGCGCATTTCCGAGGTCTGCGGGCTGAAAGTGAAAGACTTAGACGTGTCAACGGGCGCTGTTAAGGTGTTGGGCAAGGGCAATAAGGAGCGTTTCGTGTACGTCAGCGAGCGGACACTTCGGGAGCTAAAGCTGTATCTGTCGGAGTGCTTATCCGAAGCCAACGAGGACTGGCCGCTGTTCCCCAACCAGTGGGGCGGTAGGCTTTCCCGGCGCACTTTCGAGGAGAGCCTATCCGAGTACGGGCGGCTGGCCGGGATAAGCGGGGTTAGGGTTTCGCCGCACACTTTCCGGCACACCTTCGCCAAGGAGTACCTGCTAAACGGCGGGGACATGTTTAGGGGCCGCAGGCGCGAGCCGGCGCACCACCTCTGTAACTTTCCGGTTGAAGCTGGAAACCGGCTTCCCCGCCTTGACACCCTCGCCTATCTTCTTAATACGGGCTATAAGGTCGGGATCGGTGGTAACCAGAACCCTGGCCAGACGCGGTTCGTTGCGCTTGAGACGGTCGCTTGCCTCGCGCTTCACGCTATTGATCCTGGCCGCTTCTAATCCCGACTTGACGTCTAACCTCCTTTTCAGTAACGCACAGTGGGGAGCGAAAGGGGCCTCGCTGCGGGGAGTGGTTTTGCTGGTACTAGCTCTCTGGAAAATGCGTTAGGCGATTGCACGGCTGCATAGTTTTGTAGGCCACGGCCACAGGCGGGCTAACCGGTTTTGCGGCGGGGCTTCAGGCCGCCGAGGACCCCGAAAAGGCGGCCTCCGCCTACCGGGAGCAGCCTTATCAGGAGCGGCCTCAACTGCGCCTTGAGCCCCTGCGGGTTGCCAGCTCGGACGACGGCCAGGGCTACCTTGGGAAGGGCCGTGCCTCCCGGGTACGCCAGATAGCGAGGCTCCCACCGAGGTCCGTACTTGGCCTTGAAGTGATACAGGCCCCTGAGATTAGCCAGGTAGCGGAAAAGCAGCGCCTGGGCGGTAGAGGCAAAATATCCGGCGTCCTCGGGACGTGCGCGGGCGAGGGGAGCAAGACCTAGATTAAACTCTCGGTACCCTCGGGCGCGGTAATGATCCATGGCTTGCACCAGGAGCAGGTCAACCACGCCGGTCGGCGAGTCCTGGCGATAGCGGATAAGGTCCGGCGAGGCCTGGGAGAGGTTATACATGGGAACAAAGTTGGCGAAGGCATGGACCTTGCCGTGCACGTCCTCCACCGTGGCCACCTCAAGCTGGCGCAGTATTTCCCGGTCAAACCAGCCCAGAGAAAAAGTCTTTTCGGCTCCACCCTTGGCTTTAAGCCAATCCCAGGACACATCCTGCAACCGGCGCAGGAGGTCGTCATCCAGTGGGGGCTCATAGAAGCGAACGAAAAAACCAGATCGGGAGGCCTTGTTCACGCTGTAACGCAACTCTTTGCGAGCCTTTCCCGCGAGGCTGAAGCTAGCCAGGTCTACTACGGCTTCCTCGCCGATCTTGATCACCTGCAAGCCGACCCGCCGGTACACCTCGAGGAAGTCCGGCAGCACCTGGTAGAACACCGGCTGCCAGCCGTTCTCCTCGCAGAAGGCCACAAACTCTTCAACCGCCTCCGGCGCCTTTGTCGGCGGCCCTACCGGATCGCCCAGGGCCACGGCCACATCGCCAACCTGGCGGTAGGCGATGTAGACCGACCCGTCCCGGCTGAAGAAGTACAGCTTATCGGGCCAGAGGGTGAAGAAGACCAGGGAGGAGCGCCCCCAGGTCTGGGCTATCCTTTGGGCCCGTTGGCGTTCTTCCGGGGTGGCTCCTGCGCGGTAAATCACGGGACGCAGGAGCATCCACGCGCCGGCCAGCAGGGAGGAGAGATTTGCCGCGTACACCGTATCGAGGAACCAGCGGGCGTGCCGCCCCCGGGCCACGAGTTCGGGACTGGCGGCAAAGACCGCCAGGCGCCAGGCTTCCAAAAGCACCGCCCGGGAAGTGGGCGGCAGGTGTATCTGGTGCCGCAAAAGGAGAAGCCCGGCGGCTGCGTAGGCCAGATTGAAGAGCACGGCCGCGGCCAGGATGGCCAGACCGGTTCGAGCCGAGGGGCCATCGCTCCGGGCCCTAAAAGAATCTTGCGCGAAGAAGAGGAAGACCCCGGCAGCTACCATGAGGCCGGCTTCCTCGTAGTCCAAGCCCTTTATGAGGTGCAGAAAGCCGGAGACAATAGCCAGGGCCAGAGTTATGGCCCAGGCGGTGCGTTTGCCCCTGGCCAGGCCCGGAGCCGTGACCAGGAAGAGGAAGCCCGTGGTCACGGTCAGGAGGCGGCTGCTGCCGCTCCAGGCGAGCGGCACCAGGTGCGCCAGGGAGGCACGCCGGGCGGCAAGGGAAGGCGTGAGGGCGGAAGCGGTATTCACCGTGCCCAGGAAGAGGTTGATGACCGCCGCCGTTCTGCGGATGAAAAGCCTAGCGGCCCGAGCCACTCCGACGCCCCCTTTGCAGATAATAATAGCCGAGCAGGCCTGCCGGCACGGGCAGCCAGAAGGTGACCGCTCGGTAGAGCAGAGCCACGGCGGCAGCCGCCGGACCGGGTAGGCCAAGGTAGGCGTACACCCAGGCCATGGAGGCGGCGAACACTCCGAGGCCGTTCGGTACAAAGGTCAGAAGGGAAAAAAGGGTGGCTACGCCAAAACCCGCCACCAGGGTGCCCAGCGGTACCCCTTGTCCTATGGCGGCAAAAAGGGCGTAAAGAATGCCCAGGTCGATCACCTGAAGACCGGCGGCCAGGGCGACGGCCCAGAGGAGGGTTCCCTGGTGCCCGAAGCTTCTCAAGACGGCCAGAGCGTTGGCCAGGTTGGCCAGGATCGGATCCCCGGCAACCAGTTCGCGGCCGAGGCGTTTACGCCATGCGGCGTTGAGTCGGGAAAGCAGACCTTGCAGCAGGCGGAAGGCTGGCTGCGGCCGGAGAATCAGGAGAAGGAAAACGACTGCAGCGGCCGCAATCAAGACGGCCAGGAGCAGGGCGGCCGAGAGCAGGCCCGGGGCGAGCTTCTGGTATTTGATAAGGTAGATCACGCCCGCAAAAAGGAAAACAACGAAGGCGGCGTAGTCCAGCAGGTGGTAGACGGCTTGGTTCATGAGGCTTTCGAGGGCGCTGATGCCGTCGGCGGCCAGCGTTTGTGCGAAGACGGCCACGCCGGCTGCCGTACCCACCGGCACGACGCGGCTGGCGCCTGCCATAGCCAGAACCAGGAGGTAGAGTCTGCCGAGCGGCAGGCGGAAGCGAAGCGGCACCGCAATAGCCCGGCATAATGCTGCCTGGTCCAGGAAAAACAGGCCCTGCAGGCCCACGGCCAGGGCTACTAGAGCCCAGTTAACGCGGGGCAGAAGCGCCAGCACCTCCGGCAAATCCTCCCCCTGGCGCCGCAGCAAAAGCCACAGAAGGAGGGCCGCCACGCCCAAAAACAGAAGGGACCGGTACCGTCGCACTCCCCTACCTCCCGGTGAGCAGAAGCCCGAGCTTACCCTGCCCACGCCAGGGCGGCTCGCTTACCCGATAAAAGGCGAATTAGACCCACCCACCATAATTGTAGCCGCTTTTCGGCACCGAAGCGAGTAGACTCGGCCAGTGCATTCGCCGCAAGCCCAGTCGGTGTTGGAGGTTGCGTGGCCTCGGCTGCTCAGCTTATAGCCAAACCTTAAACTTCTTAACGTAGAAGGTTTTGACCACCTGGGTAAACAGGCTGTAACCAATCAGAATACCCACCAACCAAGGGAAATATCCGAGAGGCAGTGGCTGCAGCCCGATTGAAGCCCCGTAACCTGAGAAGGGGATGCAAACGCCGCCGATCATTACTAGAGCGGTAGAAATAAGAAGTGGCTTGGCGGCCTGGCTTTGGATAAAGGGGATCTTGCTGGTCCTGATCATGTGTACTACCAACGTTTGCGTGAGGAGCCCCTCTACAAACCAGCCTGAGTGGAAGAGGGATTGGACTTCCGGACTGTTGGCCTTGAATACAAACCACATGATAAGATAAGTGGCGATATCAAAAATCGAGCTTATAGGCCCAATGAAGAGCATGAATCTCCCTATGTCGTCCGCATTCCATTTGCGTGGTTCTCTAAGATACTCCTCATCCATACGATCCCAGGGGATGGCGATCTGAGAGATATCGTAGAGTAGGTTTTGCGTCAGAAGTTGAAGGGGCATCATGGGCAAGAAGGGCAGGAAGGAACTGGCCGCCAGCACGCTGAATACGTTGCCGAAATTCGAGCTTGCCGCCATCTTGATATACTTGGTGATGTTGCCGAAGATGTTGCGCCCGCCCACAACTCCTTCTTTAAGCACCATTAGGTCTTTCTCCAAAAGGATGATGTCGGAAGCCTCCTTGGCTATGTCCACGGCCGTATCCACAGAAATCCCTACGTCGGCCTCCCTCAAAGCGGGAGCATCATTAATACCGTCCCCCAAAAAGCCCACGGTGTGCCCTTGTTCCTGTAAGGCTTTTATGATACGGGATTTTTGTAAGGGGGTCAGCCGGGCGAAGATGGTCGCCTCTTCCGCCCTTCCTGCCAACTCTTCCTCGCTCATCTTTTCGATCTCGGGTCCCAGCAAGATATGGTCAGTTTCCAGGCCAACTTGACGACATATGTACTTGGTTACCCTTTCGTTGTCCCCCGTCAGGATCTTGACCCTTACGCCGTATTTCTTCAGAGCCTGCACTGCCTCCCTAGCCGTATCTTTGGGTGGGTCAAGGAAAGCAACAAAACCCATCAAAACCATGTCCCTTTCATCGGCTACACTGAACACATCCGTATCGGGGACCTCGTTCTTTTGGGCCACGGCAAGCACGCGCAGTCCGTCTTCATTTAATCTCCTTACCATTTCCAGCGCTTCTTCTTTGATAGATTCCGTCAGAGGTATGACCTCTCCCTGGTACTCGGCAAAAGAACAAATAGCTACCACTTCTTCAACTGCACCTTTGGTGACCAGTTGCCGCTTGCCACCCGGACTTTCCAAAACTACCGACATCCTCCGTCTGGTGAAGTCAAAGGGGATCTCATCCACCTTCCAGTATAGTCTTTCCAGCTCGTTAAAGCCCTTCTGGGCCCCAAAGGATAATACTGCCTCGTCCAACAAGTTTCTCAGTCCGGTTTGATAGTAACTGTTGAGGTAGGCATGGCGTAGAACTCTCTCGTCCTCGTTGCCGTGGATATCAAGGTGCTTCTCAAGGACCACCTTGTTTAAAGTTAATGTCCCTGTTTTATCTGTGCAAAGGATATCCATTGCCCCGAAGTTTTGAATGGCATGGAGGCGCTTTACCACTGTTTTGCGCTTGGCTAAGGCTACTGCTCCTTTAGCTAGGTTAGTAGTGACAACCATAGGCAGCATTTCAGGGGTCAGGCCAACTGCAACCGAGACGGCAAACAAGAATGCGCCCAGCCAGTCCTTTTTAGTAATGCCATTTATCACAAACACAAAAGGAACCATAAAGACCATAAATCGTATTAGCAGCCGGCTAACACTGTTTACCCCTTTCTCAAAGCTCGTTTGGGCGCGATACCCTGCCAAGGATTGGGCCATTGTCCCAAGGTAAGTATTCTTTCCGGTAAAAAGTACCACGGCCGTTGCCGTACCACTGACAACGTTTGTACCCAAAAAACAGATATTATCGAGATCCGTAAGGCTCGTGTCTTCTTCGCTCACTCCCTCCCTCAAAAAAGGATATTTCTCAATCGGTTCAGATTCGCCCGTAAGGGGTGCCTGATTTACGAACAAATCTTTGGACTGGATTATCCGTACATCAGCCGGGACTATGTCCCCCGCCGCCAAGTGGATAATATCTCCAGGAACCAGTTCGCGCATGGGGATTTCTGTTACGCCCACATCAAGCCGCTTCACAGCAGCCGTGGTAACGACAAGGTTCTTCAGTTTTTCAGCCTCCTTGCCGGAACGGTACTCCTGATAGAAGCGAAGCAGCCCGCTCACAGTCACCATTACTCCGATTATGGCGATGCTGGTCCAATCCCTTTCCTCAGGAGCGGCGAGAATGACATCGGTAGTTAAGGAAGCCACCAGAAGCACCATCAGGATGGCGTTAAATGGGTTAACGAAAGCTCTGATCAGCTGCACATACCAGGGAGGCGCTGTCTCTTGGGTTACTTCGTTAGGCCCGTATAGTTCGAAGCGTACTTTAGCCTCCGCGCCTGAAAGGCCGCCTATTTCTGTGTCTAGCTCTTTCAGCACCTGTTCAATCGGAAGCCGCGCGGCCCGGAAAATCTGCGGCATTTGCTTGTTCACATCGCTATTGCCGTCGCTGAGGGCAGTTCTCATCTCCTGCTTCCGTCCTTCCCTATCCAGCTTTATTTCTTGCCCGGAAGTAAAAAGGCCCACCCGTCCGGGAGGGCCTTGGCACCGACTGAGAAGCAAGCGTTTAAGGCCGTCCCCTCGTCGAGCTTTGGCACTGCATGACGTAGAGTTCGCCTCAGCCGCCTTAGGCAGGGCCTTAAGCCGACCGTGCCTGGTCCACCCGTTAGCGTCTCTCGACGTTTCCGGGCAGCGGCCTCTGTTCATGCAGGAGCCTCACCTAACGGGACAAAATGAATATAGCACTGCCGCGCAGGCTGGTCAACCGTCACCATCTCGCCCCCATGGTCCCCATTTAGGGTGAATTAAGGGA
>JBNARC010000014.1:0-61604 GCA_049719955.1 Neomoorellales bacterium
TTCAATCTGCGAAGATAGGACCTGATTTCAGGCAGGATAGAGTGAGGATCTACACCGGTCAACGAATACCTGTTGGCCGAGGCCAGGGAAGTGCTGGCCCGCAAATTCCCGGGAAAAGAGCCTCTGCTTGACCGGCTCCTCCAATGCTTGGCCGTGGAAAGGCTTGCGCTGCCTTCGGCGGAGGCGGTACGGGAGGCGGCCAAGTGTCTTCGTGATCCCAAGGATGCGGTGGTTCTGGCTTCGGCCCTCGCCGCCCGCCCCGACCTGTTCGTAAGCGGGGACAAGGACCTGCACGCTCCCGAAGTCCTGGCACTGGTCCGCGTGTATTCCACCCGGGAGGCCCTGGACCTCCTGGCAAAGAGCTAACCCTTTCACCTCCCCCTCGTTACCTTCTCCATTTCCCGCCTTAAGTCCTCGTCGGCAACAAGCGCGTATCTCGCCGTGGTCCGGATGTTCCTGTGCCCCGCGGCCCGGCGGACCGCCATGAGGTTCATGCCCCTGGCGACCCAGCCGGTGATGGCGGTGTGCCGCAGCTGGTGGATGGTGTAGCCCTTCTCCGCCAGGCCCGCCACGCTCAAGGCCCGCTTCCACCAGTAGTACGCCCAGTCGTAGTCCGCCCTGGTCTCTCTCGCGGTGACGAAGAGCGGCCCGGCCTTTCTTTCACGGCAGAGCCTCTTTAAGAGCGGCCAGCACTTCATGTCGGGCAAAAGGGGCACGCTCCGGCCCCGGCCGCCCTTGCCGCGCTCTACCAGGACCGCCTCCTGGCCCCGCTCCCAAACCAGGTCCTCCACGTCCAGCGCCAGCGCCTCGCCGACCCTGAGCGCCGTGTCCGCCAGGAGCCGGACCAACGTCCTGGGCGAAAGGGGCAGCCGGTCCGCCGCGGCGAGCACCCTCGCCAGGTCGTCCTGAGGGATGGGCCGGGGAAGCCCCTCCTCCTGCCGGAAGGGCAAAAGCCCCCTCGCCGGGTCCGCCTCGACGTAGCCCTGGGACGCGAGCCAGGAAAAGAAGCTCTTTGCCGCCGCCTGCCTCGCCGCCCTCGTGTCGGGATCCCACTCGGGCCTTGCCAGGGCCTCGGCGAGCTCCCGGGTGGTGATCGCCGTCACGTCCCTCCCGGCGAGCTCGCGGGCAAGGTAATTGAGAGCCGACCGGTAGGCGCGGACCGTCTTGGCCGAGTAGTTGCGCCTCGCAAGATCGGCCAAATACTCCTCCGCCAGGTCCGCGATCTTTCCCGCCGGCCTGGGGTTGAGCGTGTAGACCTTCGCCATGGGCCGTTCCTCCTTCCTTTTCTCCGGGCAACGGGCGGCCCGCCGCCCGGGTGACGTTAGGGGTGACATTATGCTTGGAGGGTGACGTTCTGCCGGAGAGCCCGGTCCCAAAACGTCACCCCGCCAAACCCTTGGAAATCAAGGCTTTCCGGTTTCGGGGTGACGTTAGTGACAAGGGTGACGATAATTTCCCCCCTTCAATCTAACCATGACTAACATTGACTAACATTAACAGCAACAAATGGCAATTCACCCGCCGGCCGCTCAATCCAAGATAACTGCGCCTGCGGTTGTCTTGGCCCTTCCCCCTCGTGTCGCGTCCCGCCTCGCGCCTCTCCGGCCCCGTCCCAGATAAGGGGTCCTTATCTGGGGAATAAGCCGGGAAGCAGCCGGGCGCGGAGAAGCAGTATCCACGCGAAGGGAGAGGGGGAGCAGTTCGTCACCGTTTCGTCACGGCGGTGACGGAAAACGTGGTACCAGGCATGAATTGGCAGAATATCCCAGGCCGGGGAGCCAGATTCATCAAGGCTTAGCGGACTGTCGAATACTGGCTAATCCTGTCAAAACCGGCTTCTTGGCGCCTTGTAATCGGCAGGTCGAGGGTTCGACCCCCTCCGCCGGCTCCAGGATCTGTCCGGTTATGGACTCTTAGCCGGCGGCCTAGCAGCCAGCTCGCGTCGGACCTGATCCAGCAATTGCCAGCCCTGGCGAAATAGGTGCTCGGCCCAGGCCGGGTCCGGCCAGAGCCGGGAAGAGGTAAGAAAGGAACGGGCCAATCCCAGCTTCAGCCGGAGTTCAAACCTTTGGTCCTGTTGTTCCGCGGCAAACTCTCGTACCAGGTTAACAAAGCAGCGGTTAACCTCGGCCATGTCCCGGGCTTGAGCGGCATACGTCGGTCGCCTTTGGTTGGATACGAGGAACACCGAAACGTCCTGCACGTAATCGCCCGGTCCAGAACGGGCCACGTCAATGAATTGGAAACCGGTTTCCGGCGAGTAGAGTACGTTGTTGCTGTTGAAATCTCCGTGAATCCAGACCGAGAAAGGAACGGCCAGCGTTTGTTCTCCCCGGCGCACTTCTTCCAGGCATGCCCTAAGAGGCGGCAAGGCTTTCCCGTCGGCGGATAGGGGCCGAGCCGACAACTGCTCCAGGTGCGGATGAAGCCGGAATACCTCACCCAGGCGCTCCTCTATCTGGCGGGTGAAACCGACCGTAACTTTTTCTGGGCGACGCGAGTTCTTCCAGATGCCGACCAATACCCGGTAAAGTTCGCGGGTAACCCGTAGTTTCTCGTCCAGATCCACCTGTTCATAGTAATCCTGAAGCAGTTGTCCCTTGCCCAGCTCGCGCAGAAAGGCTTGCCGGTCTTTCCCCTCCAGCACTGCCAAGACCCGTGGGGTGAGATCGGTACCGTACCGGGCCCACTGCCGGGACTTCTCTACTTCCTGAGCTACCTTGCGGGGAGGACCGGATTTATAAAGCAACCGAGTGCCCTCCGGAAGTTCGATACCTCCCACGGTGGCGCCACTAACGCCGTCCCAAAAGCGTCGAAAGTCCTTGGGTACCGCCCCCGAAAGCAGCTTCTTCAATTCGGCGTAATTGGCAAACTTGATTCGCTGCCCTAATACCCAGTAAATGACCCACTCCGCCATGTTAAGAGCGTAATCGGTTATCTTTTCCAGGTTCTCGGCCACAAAAAGTAGGTCCAGAAACTGGGGACCCTTGTGAGGGTACTGCTGAATACCGCCGGTAAGCTGGGGGATAAGCCACTCCAGGAAGTGGTCGGCCTCCTCTTCCCGAAGGAACACTTCTTCCGCCCGACCTAGATCCTTCTGTAGGAAGGCTTCCAGGCCGGCACCTACACAGTGTATTGCTGCGTCGGCCAGCGGGTCGAGCTTGGGTTCTCGCGGCGGCTTGGCCGTGAGCTTCCCCACCCGGGCGGCAATCTTGGAGGCGGCGTCGCCCACATGCTCCAAGTTAATAACTACGCGCATGGCCGCCCGCAGCCAGCGCCACTCCGGAGCCGGCCACTGACCGAGCCCCATCTGGTGAAATATCTTCTCTTCAATGGCCATGTAAAAGTGATCTACCAGGTCGTCTTTCTCTACCACCCGTTGCGCCAGTTCGGCATTTAGGACGGATACGGCCAGTAAGGCATCGTCGAGTTGCCCCTGAACCAGACGACCCAGGCGATATATCTCTCCTACCAGTTCTTCCGGTATCCTTCTACTCATTAACGCTGTTCCCCAGACTAATCGAACTAAGAATCCGATCCGGACGGGCTTGGGATAAGTATATCATATCCGACGGTCTCGCTTAACCCTGGAAAAGGTTTATAATCTACAATGGAGGTGGAACCATGATGGCCGAGCCGAGACAAGCACACCTTTATCTGAGGGGCCACGTGCAAGGTGTCGGTATGCGTGACTATGTGCAGCGCAAAGCGCGAGCCCTGGGGTTGGTAGGGTTCGTCCGAAATCTCCGCGACGGCCGGGTAGAAGTGGTAGCCGAGGGGAGAGAAGACCTCCTGGTGCAACTTATCGCCGAGCTCCGAGGAGCACCGGTAGGACGCGTAGAAGAGTTAGAAGAAGAGTATCTTCCCGCCTCCGGGCAGTTTGTCGATTTTCGAGTGGTGAGCACGGTGTAGGTATGCAGCGCCAAATTCTCCCGGTTAGGCGAGGAAGGCGGCTACTACTCCCACCAGGAAAATACCGTCGAATACTCCTGCTCCGCCAATGCTCACCGCTTGCGCTCCCAGCCGCCTTATGGCTCCCCAGTTGAGCAGATCAGCGCCGAGGAGCGTTCCCAAGGCTCCGCTCACATAGGCTACTGCCGCCGGGTTCTGGGGGGACAATGCCAGAGCACAGACCGCCGCCAAGAGCGGGGGAACGAAGGCGGGCATGGTAATACCCACGCCGGTTATGGGACGCGCCAGTACTTTGGTTACCAGGGCTACCACTCCTACGGCGGCCAAGCTCGGTATCAACGGGGCGCGGGTAGCCAAAAGATACAAAGAAAGGCCGGTAGGAAGTAGTGCACCACCTACGTTGACACAGATGGTCTGCTCCTGCACCACCGGAGGGTAGTAAAAAACGAAGAAGGGTATGGTTGCCCGAGGGGTGGTCACTACTCGGCGACGGGAGACGGGTAGGTTGATAACGCTGCCCAGCAAACAGGCCAGAAAAAAGAGAACTGCTCCCTCCGGAGAAAGGCCTAGCCGGGCAAAGGAAAAGGTGGCAAGATTGAAAAACAGCAACATGAAGAGGAAGGGTAGCAATAGAAAGAGGAGAAGCCAAGGACCCAAGAAGATCATGGCGGGCGGGGGTTGATACCCTAGCTCCTTTCCCCGTAGGTAGATAAGTCCGGCACCAAGGCGCCGTGTTACAAAACTTAAAGAGGGCCGTTCCGGTTCGGAACAACCCTCTCGTTTCTCTAATTTGGTGCGGCTGAAGGGATTTGAACCCCCACGGCCTTGACGGCCACTAGACCCTGAATCTAGCGCGTCTGCCAGTTCCGCCACAGCCGCACCTGACACTCTTATAATATCACCAGACAAGGCTTTAGTCAAGAGAGCTACCCGAGTTGGAACGGTTGTCGGGCCGCTTTCTTTATCCCATGGGCGAAATACGGGTCTTAGGGTTGGATCTCTATAATCTCACTCGGCATCTCCGTGAGACGGCGACACCCGTTGGCTTCCACCACCACCGTATCCTCTATACCCACTGCCCCTTCGCCGGGAAAGACCATCTTGGGCTCTAGGGCAAAGGTCATCCCTTCCTCGAGGGGATAATCGTGGCCTTGGGCCAGGTAGGGCGGTTCGTTGATCTCTAGGCCTATGCCGTGACCCACAAACTTCACCTTCCGCCCTTCCGGGCCCAAAAAGGCGTGACCATAACCCAGCTTCTCTGCCCTTTCCCATGCGAGTTGGAACAGGGAATGACAGCTCACGCCCGGACGTGCCGCCTCCAGCACCTCTTGCTCAATCTCCAGACAGACCTCGTAGGCACGACGGAACTTGTCCGGCATTTTGCCCAAACAATACATCCGCGTCTCGTCCACTTGGTATCCGTTGATTACCGCTCCAAAATCTACTAAGATAGGTTCGTTTATGCCGATGGGCCTTCTACTGGCTCCTACGGGAAAGGCGACCGAAAGCCCCTGACCGGCTACGGGACCGTCAATATAGCTGACCACCCCCCCGCTGGGACCGGCAAGTACATGCCACGTATAAGCTTCAAAGTTCAGAGAGCGCATGCGCAAAAGCCCTTCGTGGCCCCGCTTCTTAGCCTCGGCCTCTAGCAGGCCCGCCAACTCGATCTCGCTCATACCCGGACGTGCCAGGCGGGGGATAGCGGCGTAGACTTCCGCCCCTACCGCCGCCGCCTGCAACATCTGCCCAACTTCCCAGGGCGACTTTCGGCTTCGAACTCTCTTAATGAGTTCGGAAACGTCTACCATCCGGGCCTCGGGGAATACTCGTTGGAGGCGGAGGTATTCTTTAACCGGCAACACGTCGAATTCCAGCCCCAAGGTACGGGGCAACTGGCCCTGGTGGGCCTCAATTAGGACCGGCACCTGGCGCAAAGAAGAACAAGGAATAACGTTCTCCAAGGGACTTTCGGTACGGGCCCGCTCCCAGTCCCGCACCACCATTAGTAGGGGATCGCCCAAGGCCGGCACATAAAGGAAGGAGAGCTGCATGGTACCGGTGAAATAAAAATAGTCTACCTTTTGAAGGATTAGGGCCGCCTCGATCTCGTGGTCCTGCAATTCCTTCTGGAAGCTACTGAGGCGACGCCCGAGTTCAACAGCAGGAACCATTTTTCCAACCTCCGTGGCGAGTTTCCAAACCTAAACCATTATAGCAAGGGCTCCCACCGAGGGCAACCGCAAGGACCGCCGCAAGCCCCGGAGTTAGGACAGGCAAGCAGTATCGGCCAAGACCAGCGAAAATGCCCACAGGCATAGAGGAGGGAAGGATAGCTTGCGCACGGGAATCGCCGACCTACCGCTACACGGCGGTAAGTGTCCGGCCTGGCTGTTCGAGCGTATGCAGCGGCTGGGCAGCGCCATTATAGAGGTTATCGTAACCGAGTACGGTCCCCGCGAGGTACTGCGCCGGTTGGCCGACCCCTTCTGGTTTCAGGCATTGGGCTGCGTACTCGGTTTTGACTGGCATTCTTCCGGCCTTACCACCACGGTATGCGGAGCTCTCAAGGAAGGGCTACGGGGTCGGGAAAAAGATCTGGGGGTATTCATCGCCGGAGGGAAGGGCAAGACTTCTTTGCGAACCCCGCAGGAAATCGAGGGTCAGGCGCAACGTTACGGCATTACCCAAGGAGAACAGCTTATTCAAGCCAGTCGTTTGGCTGCCAAGGTGGATAACGCCGCCCTACAGGACGGCTACACTTTATATCACCATGTTTTCGTCTTCACCGCCCAAGGCGAATGGGCGGTAGTCCAGCAGGGCATGGACCCGTCGACCGGCTGGGCTCGGCGCTACCACTGGCTGGGGGAAAAGCTGGCCAGCTTTGTCTGCGAGCCGCACAGCGCCGTGTGCGGGCCGGCCTCGGCCGGAGTACTGAACCTGGTAGCGCAGGAAGGAGAGGAAAACCGCCGGGTCAGCGTGATGCTGGCTGGCGAGAAACCGGAGCGCGTCCTAAGAGAATACCTATCCTCCCTATCGGATCCCCGGTCCGTCCGGATGCTAAGGCTTCCCGGCGCGCACCCGGTACCCAACGCCCGCGCCCTGGAAAGAGCCTTACGCTTGGCCTACCAAACCGGCGTTTCCGACTACCAGGCCCTGCTGGGGCTGCGGGGCGTGGGCGGTACCACCTTGCGGGCTCTGGCCCTGGTAGCCGAAGTGGCCTACGGAGCGGAGCCGAGCTTTCGCGACCCGGTACGCTACAGTTTCGCCCACGGAGGCAAGGACGGTCACCCTTACCCGGTAGACCGCCATACCTACGACCGTTCTTTGGCCTTTCTGGAGGAGGCCCTGAAGAAGGCCCGGACGGGTCGAAGCGAAAAGCTGGCCGCACTAAAAAGGCTCAGCAGTCTGAAGCTCCCGAGCTGAAGGCTGGTCAGCGCGGTAGTACAGCGCCCCTACCGGACACACCTCCACGCAGGCGCCGCATCCCCGGCAGGAGGCCTCGGCCCGGGGAGCCTCCCCGAAGGTGGCCACCCGTCGATCCAGTCCCCGCCGGATAAGACCGAGGATTCCGGCTCCTTTTTCCCGGCAGGCCCGCACGCATCGGCCGCAAAGCACGCACCGGCCGGCGTAATATACGAAGGTGCCGGCGCTGGCGTCGGTCTCGGTAGGAAAGGGCAGGGCGGTCAACCCCTCGGGTTTCAGCCTCAGATGCTTGCGCCGCGCAATCTCCCGGAGGCGACAGCGCGCTCTAGCCGGGCAGGAGGCGCAGTCCAGGTGGTGGCGGGATAGGAGGAGGTGTAGAGCCCGTCGTACCAACCGGTCCACCCTGGGGCTAGAGGTACGAACCACCATCCCCTCCCTCACCGGATAGGCGCAGGCGGCTACCGGGCGTTTCTCCCCCTCCACCTCTACCAGGCAAAGACGGCAGGAAGCGTGGGGAGAGTCGGCCTCCCGACTGGCGCACAAGTGCGGTATATGAATTCCGCTATCCAAGGCTACCCAAAGCAGCCGCTCCCCTTCCGGCGCCTGGACCAACCGTCCGTCTATAACTAGCGTGATCGGCCTGCTCAATGCTGCGCCCCCTCTCGCTTTGGCGGCGGTGACAGCTTTACCACGGCGCGGTATTGAGGCGGGCAGGTCACCAGGCACTGATTACACTTCACGCACTTTTCCTGATCGATGGCTTTAAGCATGTCCGGTCGGGTGAATATGGCTCCGGTGGGGCAGCTTCCCACGCAGAGGTTACACAGCTTGCTGCAGTGCTCGGCCACGATGTCATAGATTATCAGTTCGCGACATACTCCCGCCGGACAGCGCCCTTCCCGCAGGTGGGCCTCATACTCGGCACGAAAGTAACGCAGGGTGGTCAGCACCGGATTGGGTGCGGTCTGACCCAGTCCGCACAAAGAGCCGGCCTGTACGTCTTCTGCGAGCTCCTGTAGCCGGTCCAGATCCTCTATTCTCCCCTCACCCCGGGTAATCTTCGTTAGCTCCAGCAGCAGGTGAGCGGTTCCCAGTCGGCAGAAGGTACACAAGCCGCAAGACTCTTTCTGGGTAAACTCCAGGAAGTAGCGGGCGGTCTCCACCACGCAATCCTCTTCGTCCAGTACCACCACCCCTCCGGAACCCATCATGGCTCCTGCTGCCTGAAGGGAATCAAAATCAATGGGCAGGTCCAAAGCGCTTTCGGGAAGGCACCCGCCGGAGGGACCGCCTATTTGCACCGCCTTGAACTCCTTGTTATCGCGAATCCCCCCGCCCACCTCGAATATCAGCTCTCTTAACGTAGTGCCCAGCGGCACCTCCACCAACCCGGGATTGGCCACCTTCCCCGCCAGGGCAAAAACGGCCGTACCCGGACTGTTGGCCGTTCCCAAGCTTCGGAACCAATCCGCCCCCCGGCGAAGGATATGGGGCACGTAACATAGGGTTTTTACGTTGTTCACCAAAGTGGGCCTACCGAATAAACCGGCAACGGCCGGGTAAGGCGGTCGCGGCCGGGGGATACCAGGTCTCCCTTCCAGGGAAGCGATCAGAGCGGTTTCTTCACCGCAAACAAAGGCGCCCGCTCCCCGGAAAATCTCCAGTTCCAGGTCGAAGCCCGTGCCTAAAATCCCCTTACCCAATAACCCTCTTTCTCGGGCCTGGGTAACCGCCTGTTCCAATCGGGCTACCGCCAGCGGGTACTCGGCCCGCACATAGATGATGGCCTTCGGTGCCCCCACTGCATAAGCGGCAATGGCCAGACCCTCCAACAATTGGTGAGGATTAGATTCTATTAGGGCGCGATCCATAAAGGCGCCGGGATCGCCCTCGTCCGCGTTGCAAATCACATATTTGAGGTCAGAGCCTGCCTGCGCGCATATTTCCCACTTGGCCCCGGTAGGAAACCCAGCTCCTCCCCGCCCACGTAGCCCCGAACGCTTAATCACTTCGATAACTTCCCTGGGAGACATTTCCAGAGCGCACGCCAGACCGGCGTAACCATCCTGCGCCAGGTAGGCATCAAGATCCGTCGGGTCTATCAGGCCGCAGAGGGCCAAGATCACCCGCTGCTCGTATACTCCGCGGGGAAACTCTTCAAAGGTGGGAAACAGTTCATTGGGCTCGAGAGCCGCGAGCGCGTACTCCAGGCAGGGATCCCCGTGGACCAGAAAATCCGTCACCAGGCGACGGGCCCGGTCCTCGTCTACGGGGCCGTAGCAGAGGCCGGGAAAACCGGGAACGCGCACGGTCACCAGGGGTTCGGCGTAACAGTGTCCGAGGCAGCCCACCTCTAGTACCTTGGCTTCTAAGTCTAGCCGCCGTACCTCCTCGCGTACGGCCTCCACGACTCTTAGCGCTCCGGCCGCCCGACCGCAGGTAGCCGTTCCTACCGTGATAAGGGGGCGCGAATTCTGCGCTTCGCCTGTCCTTCTTGCTTGCTGCTGAAGCTTAAGGTATTCCTGGTTGAACTTCATTCCCTCCTCCCTTTCCTCGCTACCTCCGGACCGGGATTAGCTGGCTCCCCCTCCTTCCCCTGCATTGCCTCGGGTTTGATTCCCAAAGATAGCAGAATACCGTCCGCCCGGGTGGGAGAAACCTTCCCTTCCACCTTTTCGTCTACCACCACTACCGGAGCCAGAGCACAGCAACCCACGCAGGCCACCCTTTCCAGGGTAAACCGGCGATCCGGCGTGGTTTCCCCCTCGGCCACGCCCAGCCGGCGCTGGAACCAATCCAGGATCCTCTGCCCCCCCATCAGGTGACAGGCCGTACCCATGCATACCTTAATTTGGTGCTCGCCCGGGGGGTGTAGTCGGAACTGGTGGTAGAAGCTGGCCACGGCGTAAACTTCTACCTCCGGAAGGTTCAAAAGGCTGGCCAGACGCCGTAAAGCATGGGGCGGCAGGTAGCCGAGCCCGGCCTGAACCTTCTGCAGCAGAGGGATCAGGTGGTACTTCTCCACCCACCCCTTGTCCCTGCATCGTTGTAGCAAGGCTTCTACCTGGAGTTCTTCTGCTTCCCCAGTAGTCACGTTGCCCCCCCCTCAAGAATCAGGCGGACCGCCCGCCTCCACCTCCTTGGCCACCCCTGCAAACCGGGAGAAGTTCTCTCGGAAGCGGGCCGCCAATTCTCGTGCCTTCTGCCAGTAGGCGTCCTTATCCCTCCAGGTGTTCCAGGGTCTTAACACTTCCGCCGGGACTCCCGGGCAGGCGTTAGGCAACCACAGGCCGAAGATCGGCTCGCGCTCCCAGCCCGCTTCATCCAGTTGCCCCCTTACAGCCGCCCTTACAATGGCCCGGGTCATATCGATATCCATACGCTGGCCCACGCCGTAAGGGCCGCCCGACCACCCGGTATTCACCAGGTAGACCCGACTGCCATGCTTCCTTAGCCTTTCGGCCAGCAGACGGGCATAAACCATTGGTTCCCGGGGCAAGAAGGGAGCCCCGAAACAGGGTGAAAAGGTGACCATAGGCTCCGTGACCCCCCGCTCGGTACCGGCCAGCCGGCTGGTATATCCGGAGAGGAAGTGGTACATCGCCTGCTCTACGGTCAAACGCGCTACCGGCGGCAGCACGCCGAAGGCGTCGGCGGTAAGGAAGATAACGGTCTGAGGATGGCCGGCCCGACTGGGCAGCACCGACCCGGGGACGAATTCGAGCGGATAGGCGGCGCGGGTGTTTTCGGTAAGACGATCGTCGTCGAAATTCGGTTCCCGGGTTTCCGGGTCCACCGCCACGTTTTCCAGGACGGCGCCAAAACGCAAGGCCTGCCAGATCTGCGGTTCCTTCTGGGGCGAGAGGCGAATGCATTTGGCGTAGCATCCGCCCTCAAAGTTGAAGATACCCCGGTCGGACCAGCCGTGCTCGTCGTCTCCGATCAGGCGGCGGGCGGGGTCGGTAGAAAGGGTGGTCTTGCCGGTGCCCGATAGCCCAAAGAACAGGGCTACGTCCCCGCTCTCGCCCAGGTTGGCCGAGCAGTGCATGGGCGCCACGCCTCGGGCAGGGAGGAGGTAGTTGAGCACGGTAAAGACCGATTTCTTTATCTCCCCGGCGTAGTGGGTGCCGCCGATGAGGATAAGTCCCTCCTCCAGGTTGATGACAATAAAGGCTTCCGAACGGGTGCCGTCGGTTTCCGGCTCCGCCTTAAATCCAGGTGCCGCTACTACCGTAATTTGGGCCTGGTGACCGTCTAACTCCTGCGGCGAAGGCCGGATGAAGAGCTGGCGGGCGAACAAGTTTTGCCAGGCCAATTCGTTGATCACTCGCAAGCCGAACCGGTGCTCCGGATCCGCGCCCACAAACCCCTCGAACACGAACAGCTCCCGTCCCTGCAGGTAGGCGGTCAGGCGACCCAGGAGACGCCGGAAAGCGTCGGGAGACATGGGTCGGTTGGGGCCCCACCAGACCTGGGAATGTACTGCCGGCGTATCTACAACGTACTTATCCTCGGGAGAGCGGCCGGTGTACTTACCGGTAAGCACCCGTAGGGCCCCACTATAGGTTAGAATCCCTTCCTCCCGTGCCAAAGCTCTTTCTATCAGGGCAGGAACGGAAAGGTTCCGGTGTACCGGCCCCAGGTTATCCAGTTTCAGCATGACCTCCAGACCACCCCCATCCGGGTCAAATCCCGGTAAGATCGGCACGCGACGTCCGGGCCAGCACCCGAGAGCGTCCGCAGACTGACACCCCTATTGTTCGCTATTCTTCCCGTACGAAATCCGCCTTGGAGGCCCCGCAAAGCGGGCAAGTCCAGTCCTCCGGCAAGGCCTCAAAAGGCGTACCGGCGGGAATTTCGGCTTGGGGATCGCCGACCGCCGGGTCGTAGAGGTAACCGCAAATCGAGCAGCGGTACTTAGGCCCCGGGCCGGTCGGCTTAACTACCTCCCTCACCGGCGCCGTTTCGGGCGTGGCGCCCTGCTTCACCGCCTGGTAATAGGCGTAGGTCATGGGCTCTCCTTCCGCCAGGCTTTCGGCCTCCACTACTTCTCCTACGAAGATGGTGTGGGTACCCGCCTCAAGACTGCCGGTCACCACCACCTCCAGGTACGCCACCGAGGATTCCGGCAGGATAGGCAGACCGGAAGGCGTGAGCCGGTACGACCGGCCGGCAAACTTATCTACCTCTCGGCCAGACTTAAAGCCGAAATCACCAATTAGGGAAAGGGGAGCCTGCTTGGACAGGACGGATACGGCAAATCGGCCGCTCTCCTTAATGAACTCGTAAGTAAGGTTCTTCCGGTTAATGGCCACCGCCACCATCCGCGGATCGGAAGACACCTGGATCACGGTGTTGGCTACTTGCCCGTTCAGTCGGTCCCCGCTCTTGGCGGTAACTATGTGCAGGCCGTAAGTAAGACTGCGCAGGGCCTTGGGATCCATGGCTCGCTATCCTTCACTTTGGTCTAGGAAACATTTACCTTATCCGGGCGGCGATCTCTCGCCCCAACTCACGGCAACGGTTAAGGTCATCCGGTCCGGGCGCCCATTTCACCGCCAGCCCCGGCTGTACCAGCTCCATTTTGGCCAGTTGGAGCCGCTCCTCTATGATCCTTATCGAGCCTCCCGCCCAGCCGTAGGAGCCAAAAGCCAGAGCCAGGCGGCCTCTGGGTTTTAGCCCTACCAACTCGTCTAGGAGCGGTGACACCGCCGGCAGGAGATCGTTGTTGACCGTGGGAGAGCCCACCAGCACCGCCTTGGCCTCCAGGATCTCGCGTATGACTTCGTTGCGGTCGGACACCGAAAGCTTAAATACCCGCGCCTCGGCACCACCTTCTACCAATCCTTCCAGGAGGGCCAAGGCCATCTTCTCCGTACTCTGCCACATGGTATCATAGGCAATTACCGCCCGGGGGCGGGCCTGGCCCTCGGCCCAACGAGCATAGGCCTGCAAGATGGCTTGAGGATCGCGGCGCCAGATCACCCCGTGGCTGGGGGCAATCACCCGGAGGTCCAACCCCAACTGCTCTATCTCTCCTAATTTGCGGGAAACCAGGGACGAAAAGGGCATAAGAATGTTAGCGTAGTAGCGGGCCGCCTCTTCCATCAATTGGTCGGAGTCTACCTCGTCGTCGAAGCGGCCGGTGGTGGCCAGGTGCTGGCCGAAGGCGTCGTTGGAAAGCAGCAAACCCTCCTCCGGCACGTAGGTAAACATGCTATCCGGCCAGTGGAGCATTGGGGCTTCAATGAACTGCAGTCTCCGCTTTCCGAGAACCACCGTATCTCCGCTCTTGACCACCTGGTACTGGAAGCCGCCGCCGTAGTAGGCGCGAAGGATCTCCACCGCCCGTTCGGTGCAGAGCACCTTGGCCCCGGGATAGGCCTCCAGTACCATAGGGAAGGCGCCCGAATGGTCCTTCTCCGAGTGATTGATCACCAGATAGTCAATGCGCAGAGGCTCCCTTACCCGGCGCAGGTTCGCCAACAGTGCCGAGGCAAAAGCGGCGTGAACTGTGTCCACCAGCGCCACCTGGTCGTCCACCAGGAGGTAGGCGTTGTAGGTGGTGCCTCGGGGAGTATAGAAGGTCGGACCGTGGAAATAGCGCAGGTTCCAGTCTACGGCCCCCACCCAGTAAATACCCTCGCCTAGGGCTACCGGTCCCGACATGTTTTTCACCTCTTATGTAGGCTTTTGACGTTGTTAGCCGATTCTACCCCATGGTTTCGGAAAAGTCTACTACAGTTTTCAAACGAGATCGGCAAAAGCCTTACGGGCAGCTTCCAAAGTCAGCTCTATGTCTTGCTCGGTGTGGGCCACGGACAGGAACCAGCACTCAAACTGGCTGGGAGGCAGGTAAATCCCCGATTGCAGCATGGAGTGAAAGAAACGGGCATACCGCCGAGTGTCCGATTGACCCACGGAAGCGGCATTCCTTACCGGACCGGGGTGAAAGAAAACAGTCATCATGGAGCCAATCCGGTTAACCGTAACCTCCACCCCGGCCTGGGACGCTGCCTCCTGCAGCCCCGCCGCCAGAAGACCGGCGCGGCGCTCCAACTCCGGATAGGGATTAGTAGCTTTTAGCTCGTCCAGGGTGGCCGTGCCGGCGGCCACCGCCAGCGGATTACCGGACAAGGTCCCGGCCTGATAGACCGGCCCTGCCGGCGCTACCCGCTCCATTACCTCTCTTCGGCCGCCATAAGCGCCCACCGGGAGACCGCCGCCGATGATCTTTCCCAGGCAGGTTAGGTCCGGTTGCACTCCGTAGTAGGTCTGGGCGCCCCCGTAGGTCAGGCGAAACCCGGTGATCACTTCGTCGAATATCAAAAGGCTGCCGTTCTCCCGGGTGAGGCGGCGCAAGCCCTCCAAGAAGCCCGGTTCCGGGGGTACGCAGCCCATGTTGCCGGCGACCGGCTCCACTATGGCGGCAGCGATTTCCCTTCCTAGCCGGGCGAACAAGGCGGTGAGGGCGTCCAGGTCGTTATAGGGCAGTACCAGAGTGTCGGCCAGCACTCCCGGAGGAACGCCGGGAGTGGTGGGTACGCCCAGGGTGAGGGCGCCCGAGCCGGTCCGAACCAGTAAGCAGTCGGCGTGGCCGTGGTAACACCCCTCAAATTTTACGATTTTCTCCCTCCCGGTATAGGCGCGCGCCAGCCTCAGGGCGCTCATCGTGGCTTCGGTTCCGGAGTTCACCAGCCGCACCATCTCCAGGCCGGGCATAGCCTCGGTGAGCCTCTCCGCCAACCGCACCTCACTCTCGGTGGGAGCTCCAAAACTGGTGCCGGTTGCCAGGGCGTTTTGCAAGGCGGCTATCACCCGGGGGTGACGGTGACCGAGAATAAGCGGGCCCCAAGAGCCTACGTAGTCGAGGTAGCGATTACCGTCCACGTCGTAGATATAGGCCCCTTCCCCGCGGACGATAAAGGGCGGCGTGCCTCCCACCGCCCGAAAGGCCCTCACCGGACTGTTTACTCCTCCCGGTATCACCCTTTGGGCCCGGCGGAAAAGTTCGCGTGAGCGTTTCAGATCCGGGCTATTCATACTCTCACCCTTTCCGCTTTCCTAGCTCAGCCTTCGGCCAGCCACCGGGCCACATCCTTGGCAAAGTAGGTGACGATGAAGTCCGCTCCCGCCCGCCGGATGGCAGTAAGCACTTCCATTACTGCCCTCCGCTCCTCCAGCCACCCTTGGGCGGCCGCGGCCTTTATCATGGCGTATTCGCCGCTGACGTTATAGGCCCCCAAGGGGCAAGAATATCGGTCCCGCGCCTGCCGCAGTACGTCCAGGTAGGCAAGCGCCGGCTTGACCAGAATCATGTCCGCTCCCTCTTCCAGGTCCAGCTCGATTTCTCGTAGGGCCTCGCGGACGTTGGCCGGATCCATCTGGTAGCCCGAGCGGTCGCCGAACTGCGGAGCAGATCCCGCCGCCTCCCGGAAGGGGCCGTAAAAGGCGGAGGCGTACTTGGCCGCGTAGGACAGGATGGGTACCTCCGGAAAGCGGTGGGCGTCTAGCTTGGCCCTAATGGCTTGTACCCGACCGTCCATCATGTCCGAGGGGGCCACCACGTCGGCTCCGGCCTCGGCGTGGGAAACGGCCACCCGTCCCAAGAGTTCCAGAGTAGGATCGTTCAGAACCTCACCGCCGTCTACCAGTCCGCAGTGACCGTGGCTGGTATATTCGCAGAGACATACGTCCGTAATCACCACCAGCTCCGGGAAACGCTCCTTCAAGGCCCGAACCGCCCGTTGCACCACCCCCTCTGGAGACCAGGCCTGACTCCCCAGGGTGTCCTTGTGCTCGGGAATGCCGAAGAGTAATACCGCCCCCACTCCCAGGGCTACCAATTCTTGTATTGCCTCGATCAGAGTGTCTACGGAGTAGCGGTACTGGCCGGGAAGGGAGGTAATCGGCTCCCGCACACCGTGGCCGCAAGTAACAAAGACAGGGTAGACCAGGCAGTCAGCAGTCATCCTGGTCTCCCGCACCAGACGTCGCAGCCCTTCCCGAGCACGCAGCCGTCGCATCCTTACCGCGGGAAAACCCAACCTTGATCCCTCTCTTTCCACGATTAGCTAGAAGGCCGGGAGGTCCAGTATTCCGACAGGGCTTGAACCAGACCCTTTACGGTGTATTCGCGCGCCTCGATCTCTACACTAATTCCCAACCGGCGCGCCGCCTCCGCCGTAACCGGACCTATGGCCGCCACTACGGTTCGCTCTAACAGTCGGGGAGTATCGGCGGTAAATAACTCCCAAAAATGCCTGGCAGTAGAGGGGCTGGTCAAAGTAAGGGCGTGTATTCTTCCTTCAAGTAAAAGCGCTTGCAGTTCCTCTCGGGCTACCTCGGGTCGCCTTATCCTGTAGGCGACTACTTCCTCTACCTCAGCTCCCCGCTGCCGCAAGCCGGTGGCCAGAACCGGACGGGCTATTTCTGCCCGGGCCAGTAACACCCTCTGTCCGGTCAAATTATGGGCGGCAAAAGCGGCCAATAGCCCTTCTGCCCGGTACTCGTCCGGTACCAAATCCGGCCGCAGGCCCCACTCCCTTAAGGCCCGGCCGGTAGCCTTGCCGATGACCGCAATTCTGGTACCCGCCAGATCCCTAGCATCCTTGCCCCGGGCAAAGAAACTCTCGAAGAAAGCCCTGACCCCGTTTGCGCTGGTAAATACCAACCAATGATACTTCCCTTCTGCCGCCTTCTCCACCGCCCTTCCCAGAGAAGCGAAGTCGGTCGGAGGAACTACCTCTAGCAGGGGGAATTCCCAAACCTCGGCGCCCAACTCCTCCAGGGCCTGACGCAGACTCTCGGCCTGGTGGCGGGCCCGGGTGATAACTATTCGACGACCGAACAAGGGTAACTTCTCTCGCCAGGCCAGGGCTTCTCTCAGCCTCACCACCGGACCCACTACCATGACCATAGGGTTACTCACGCCCGCCCGGACCACTTCCCCCTCCACGGTAGCCAAGGTAGCCACTACGGTGCGCTGGTCGGCCGTTGTTCCTCGCTCGATTACCGCCACCGGGGTCTCAGTGTTCCAGCCTTTCTGGACCAGGCGGGCACAAATCTGCGCCAGATTCTGTCGACCCATCAGGAACACCAGAGTGGCGGATCCGGGTTTCGGGCCAAGATCATCTACTTCCGTTTCCCCCGCCGCTTCCTCCCGACGGTACCCGGTGAGTACGGTGAGGGTAGAACTCAGTCGCCGGTGGGTCACCGGTATGCCGGCATAGGCGGGCACCGCCACCGCCGCCGTCACGCCGGGTATTACCGCAAAAGGTACTCCCCGTTCGGCCAAGGCTTCGGCCTCTTCCCCTCCCCGCCCGAACACAAAGGGGTCTCCCCCCTTGAGACGTACTACTACTTTTCCCTCTTTAGCCTTGGCCGTGAGCAGCGCGTTGATCTCCTGCTGGGTGGCGGCTTTCCCCCCCGGCGCTTTGCCCACATATATTAATTCCGCCTCCGGAGGAGCGTACCGCAAGAGTTGCCGGTTCACCAGACGGTCGTAAACCACTACCTGGGCCCGGCTCAGGCAATCGCGGCCTTTTAGAGTAAGCAGGCCGGGATCGCCCGGGCCCGCTCCTACCAGGTAGACCATCCCGATCTTCAAACCCCAACCCCCTTAGAGCCGGTATGCCTGCAAAATCTCTGCCGCCCCGGCGCGCAACAAATCTTCCGCCAGAACCCGGCCCAGATCCTCGGCCTCTTCGGCCCGACCCTTTCTCTCGCCCCTCACCACCCGGCTCCCGTCGGGGCGAGCTACCAACCCTTGCAACCGAAGCCGACCCCCCTCCAGGCAGGCATAGGCCGCCACCGGCACCTGGCATCCCCCCTGTAGCGCGGCCAGAAACGCCCGTTCGGCCGCTACCGCCGTAGCCGTGGCCGCATGGTGTAGGGGGCGCACCAGATCGAAGGTTTCCTGATCCTCTTCTCGTACCTCCACCGCCATCGCACCCTGCCCCACCGCCGGAAGGCAAACATCGTAGGGAAGGTACTGGCTTATGCGGCCGGTTAGGCCCAGCCTCTGTAGGCCACAGGCGGCCACAACAATGCCGTCGAGCCCTCTTTCCGCCATCTTGGCCAGGCGGGTAGGAAGGTTGCCCCGGAGGTCTTCCACCACCAGGTCGGGCCGGTAGTGACGCAGTTGGGCCTGCCGTCTGAGGCTACTGGTACCCAGGCGGGCGCCGGGCGGAAGACTGGCCAAGACCTGCCCCTCGGGGCAGACTAACACGTCCCGGGGGTCGGCCCGTCGGGTAATGGCGGCCAAGACCAAGCCCGGAGCGGTAGTCGTGGGGACGTCCTTCAGACTGTGCACCGCCAGATCTATCCGGCCCAACCGCAGGGCCCGCTCCAGCTCTTTAACGAAAAGGCCCCGCCCGCCGATCCGGGCCAGGGGGGTATCGGTAATCCTATCTCCCTTGGTCCTTATTACCCGTATTTCAATTTCCAGGTCCGGCCAGTGCCGCCTTAGTTCCCGACGAACATGCTCGGCCTGCCACAGGGCCAGATCGCTGCCGCGAGACCCAATTATCAACCTTGATTTCCCGGCCATCTAGATCTATTAACTAACCCTCCGGTTTTGTGACCTTTGGTGGGGTTTCCGGCCCGGCGCCTTCCGCGGGCAACGGGGCCAGCCCGAACAACTGTTGCAACGCCGTTGCGTACCCGAACCCATCCCCTTCTGCCATCAACCGTTTAAGATTGACTATCGGATCGTGAAGGAGTTGATTAACAATGGAATCGGCTAGACGGGTCACGATCCGCTCCTGCCGGGAATCTACCCGTCCCAAGCGGTTAAGAGCCCGTCTCAACTCGGTCTGTTTGATGCCTTCCGCCTTCTCCTTTAGGGCCACAATCACCGGCACTATC
Source organism: Neomoorellales bacterium (assembly GCA_049719955.1). Lineage (GTDB taxonomy): Bacteria > Bacillota > DSM-521 > Neomoorellales > SLTJ01 > JANLFO01. The sequence continues at coordinate 19,207 of JBNARC010000014.1, forward strand.
GGGAGCGCGCGCACCCATTCCCAAAAGGTCTGCACTTCTTCGCCCAATATTTGTTCCGCCTGTGCCGCCAATTCTCTCCGCCTGGCGATATTATCTTCCACCACCTGCTGCAGGTCGTCGATGTCGTAGAGCGATACCCCGGGAAGCTCGGCAACCCGCGGATCCACGTCTCGGGGCACGGCGATATCGATGAACACCAAAGGGCGGCCCCCCCGCAAGGAAACTGCGGTGGTCACCGACCCGGTCGATACTACTAGATGCGGCGCATTAGTACAGCTTATCACTATGTCCGCCTGGGCCAGGTAGAGGGGAAGCTGATCGAAGCGCACCGCCTGCCCTCCCAATTCCGCCGCCAGGGTCAAAGCCCGTTCATAGGAGCGGTTGGAAACTAACACCGCCTTAACCCCGGCTTCTACCAGGTATCGGGCCGCCAGCGAACCCATTTCCCCTGCACCTATCACCAGAACTGTGAGCCCCTCCAGGCAGCCTACTACCGTCTTGGCCATCTGAACGGCGGCGTAGCTGACCGATACCGGGTTCTGGTCGATTCGGGTTTGGGCGCGCACCTTCTTGCCCACCGCAACCGCTTGCTGGAATAGAGCGTTGAGGAGACGGTCGGTAAAGCCCCGTTCCCGAGCCTCCTCGTAGGCTTGGCGTACCTGGCCGAGGATTTCAGTTTCTCCAAGCACCATGGAATCCAAACCCGCCGCCACCCGAAACAGGTGGTCGACCACAGCCCGCGAAGTATAGAGATAAACGTAGGGTCGAAACTCCTCGATCCTAAAGCCCGCCCTTTCGGCAAGGAAACCGGCCAACCGCTCCGGCACCCCGTCGGCACCGGGAACGGTGACGTACACTTCCGTACGGTTGCAGGTCTGAAGCCAAACCCCGCCTGACACCGCGTACCTTTCCCGCAGTTCGGCCAGTAAGGAATTCAGCTGCGCGGAAGTTACCGTAAGTCTCTCCCGAACCTCGACCGGGGCGGTACGGTGGTTTAGACCGACGACCGCGAAGTCCATTGCCTCACTCGCTCTTCCAGGGTCGCCCGGCCGGCCAGCAACCGGTCTAAAGGTTCTCTTTCCACCAATCGGAACCATAAATCTCGCCTCACTCGGGGATCGGCTACCTGTTTCCGCAACCAACGTCGCAAGCGACCCACCGTCAAAAGCAGTTCGGCGTACTCCGGGTTAACGTGGGAGGCCAAATGGTCTCGAATGCGCCGGGCCAGCAAAGGGCTGAGTCCGCTGGTAGAAACGCTGACCGTCAGCGGACCCTGCCTAAGCGTGGCGGGAACGAGAAAATTGCCCTGCTCGGGCTCGTCCACTACATTGACCAGCATTCCCCGCGCCTGCGCCTCTCGAGCCACGCGCGCGTTAAGTTCGGGGCGATCAGTGGCGGCAATCACCAATGCCGCCCCTTCCAACGCGGCCGGATCGAACTCTCCCCGGTGATGCTCAATACGGCCCGCATCCGCCAACTGCCTCAGGCCGGGAGTAAGGTCGGGGCCGACCACCCTCACCCGAGCTCCGCAATCCAGCAGACCCAACACTTTTCTTTCCGCCACCTTACCCCCGCCAACCACCAGGCACTCACGATTGTTCAAGTCCAGACAAACGGGATAATAAGCCTTCGGTAAACCCTCTCCGCTCATGTTATCCCCACCCGCGCGTCCCTTCTGAATGATCGGTACCCCGCACCGTGCCATGCCGTCGCTTCGGAAAGATTCTATCCCCCACCCGCGGGTACGTCAATCAACCCGGTTTCCGGCGCCTACCCGGGTTCCCCAGGCGTCACGGGAGAGAACTCCCGCACGCTTGTCCCCCCGGGCCGGCGTGTGGAAATCCGACAACAGAAATGTTATGATCAGAGGCGGGCCAACAAAGGAGGATGGATGCCCCGTGATCGAAGGCGGAACTTCCGGTGCCGACCCGGGTCTTTTCCTTCCCGGCCTCTCCATTACCCATAAGACCTGCCGCAGTGCGCTGAATCCCTCCCGCATACCCGGGGCCGACTATTGCCTCAATCCCTACACCGGTTGTTCCCACGGTTGCCTCTACTGCTACGCCGCCTGCCGCAAAGGCTCGTCAAACGACTCGAGACGTTGGGGTACTTTTGTAGAGGTGAAGACTAACTTCCCCGCTCGCCTTTCCCGTGAGCTCGCTCGCGCTCGACCCGGAAGCGTCTTGCTGGCCACGATAACCGACGCCTACCAACCGGTAGAACAAAAGTACGGGCTTACCCGTACCTGCCTGGAACTTCTCGCCGATAGCAACCTAAGAATCACCATACTCACCAAGTCCGATCTGGTGGTCCGAGACCTAGAAATCCTACGCCAGTTTAAGGGCGTAAGCGTGGGTTTCAGCCTCACCGTAGCCGACGACTCCCTGGCCCGCCTGCTGGAACCCGGCGCTCCACCCACCTCATGCCGTTTAAGGGCTCTTAGTTGTCTAAGCCGTCACGGAATCCGCACTTGGGTCTTTATCGCGCCGGTGATCCCAGGCTTGGGGGATACTCCCGAAAACCTATCCCGGCTGGTAGAACAGGCCCGGGCTGCCGGGGCGGCAGAAATCGATTATGATCCCCTGAATCCCTACCCCTCGGCGGTGGCAAACCTCGAGGCCCTCTTCCGCCGGTATTTTCCCCGTCGAATAGAGGCTTTCAGAGCGGCGGTCAAAGATCGCACTGCTTATCGCCGCCATCTGGCCCAGCTTTGGAAGCGGTTATGGGGTTAGTACCCGCCGGCTTACGCTCGAAGCCCTCCTTCTCCCCGCATTCCGGACATTTCTTGGGCTTGCAACGAGCCTCCTTTTCGTAACCACAACGTCGACACTGCCACAGCGCCAACCAACTCACCCCTATCATAACGGAATCCCGACCCCCCTCACTCCCAACCCACGAGCACCTCATCACCGGCTTGGAGGGGATCGGTGAAATTGGCTTTTTGGCCGTTTACCTTAACCACCAGCATGCTCTTCCCCGGCGGAGGAACGGTCTCGGCCTCGGCGTAACGCAACACGTCTATCACCATAGGCGAGCCGCTTTCCGGCAAAGGAAGAAGCAGGGTGCGCCCGTTAAATACCACCGTAATGGCTTGCGTGTCCGCGCGCGGCTCCAGAGGCGACGCCGTTTCTACCCCATCACCTGCTATTTGTAGGTGGTCACCATCTCTAACTACCCAGTCCGGGCCGGCCAACCTGCCGTTGACCATGATTCTCTCTCCCGGAACCAAATTGATTTGCAGGCGCGCCAGCAGGCTCTCTACCGTCACCTGTTCTTCGTACTCGATGCGGGCATTATCCGGCACCACTGCCTCCCAATCCACTTCGGATCCGTTCATCAGTACCCGGGGCTTAATACTAACCGGCCGGCCGTTGAGGAACACCGTCCCGGTTTCTAAGTCCGGAAGCAGGTCTTTAACCGTAACCTGGGGTTGCTCCGCAGCTTCCGGTACACCTACTTCTATGGCATCCCCATAGCCAATGGGCGTATCCAGTGCTGCCGGCCGCCCGTTTACGGTGATGCTGGCCGGCCTACCCATTTTCCCCCTGACCAGCCGCAATTGCCCGTTGATAACTACGGTAAGGCCTCTGCCCAGCGACCCATAAAGTTCTCGGAGCCCGATCCCGGCGGCCAAAAGGGCATCCCCCACGGTAGCGCCTCCGCCCTTGAGGAGTCTCACCGGGCGACGGTTAACCTGTACCTGAGCGAACTCCAGCACCTGGTTATGTTGAGAGGCCAAGGCGATGCCCAGGACGGTAACCGCTTGCGCCGGCTCAAGCCCCTTGATGCTGCCGGAAATCTGGGATACTGCCTCCAAGCCTCTGACTGCCACCCGTTGGCGCGGCAGTTCTAGCCAACCCGCCAGGGCTTCGGCCAGTCCCGGCGTAAGACTGCCTCCGCCTACCAGGATTATCGCCTGTGGGGCCTTTCCGTTAATCTCCAAGATGGCCTGGGCCACGGTGCCGGCGATTTCCTTGGCCACCGGCTGAATCAGCTCTATGATCTCCTCTGCGGACCGCCGGTGGCTGGTACCCACCACGTCACGAAAAGTAATCTCCCCGCCCTGCCGCAGCAGCCGCTTAACCCGCTCCCCCTCGTGAAAGTCCAACAGGAGTTCCCGACAGAGGTATTCGGTGACCTCATCTCCAGCCACGGGCACCATGCCGAAGGCTACCAGGGCTCCGTCCCGGGCCAAAGCGATGTCCGAAGTGCCGGCGCCAATATCTACTAGCGCCAGGTTTAACTGACGCATGGCGGGAGAAATAACCAAAGAGCCAGCGGCGATGGGCTCCAGGGTAAGGCTTTGAACGCTTAGTCCCGCCCCTTCTACGGCGGAATAGAGAGAATCTACCACCACCCGAGGCAGGAAGGTGGCCACTACCTCTACCTCGGCCGTGCCGCCGCGTTGACCGATCAAATTGCCTATACCCGCCCCGTCCAGCCAATAACCTACCACGCTGTAGCCGACGCAATGATAATCGTTCCAGGCCGCCTCGCTGCGCGCCATAAGTCGCAGGGCCTCGTGCACCGCCTCTATCTCGAGCGCCAACACTTCTTCTCTGGACACGGGTCGGGCGCTACCGATCCGTTGGGTGGCGCGGGCCCGCTGGGTACGCAGGGCCCTACCGGCCGCCGCCACGGCCACTTCTTTCAGTGGCGTCCGCAACCGTCTTTCCAGCCGCTCTTTGACCCGGAAGATCGTCTCCGTTACTACGGGCACATCATGGATCTGGCCGTCCAGCATTGCCCTCTGGGCGTGCTCTTCCACCGCCGAGGCCCGAATACGCCAGCCGGAGCGACCCCGCTCCAGCACCACCCCGACTACCACCCTGGTACCGATGTCCAGGGCGAATATCATGGCGGCGTTTCCCCCTTAAAACCTTCGCTGTCCTACAAAGTCTGCCACCGCCGCCAGGGCCTCCCGAGGTTGACCTCCGGGCAGTCCCTCCAGCTTCCTTCGCGCCTTCTCCAAGTACCTGGCTGCCACCCGGCGGGAAAACTCTAGCGCTCCGCACTCGTGAATCAGCTCCAGCGCCCGGCGTATTTTGCCTTCGTCCAGGTGCCGACCAGAAATGACCGCCGCCAGTTCCTCTCGATGAGAACTTGAGCGGAGGGCATACACCGTGGGCAGCGTCAGGATTCCCTGTCTTAGGTCACTGGCCACCGGCTTACCCAGCTCTTCCTCGCTGGCCTCCAGGTCCAAAATGTCATCCGTAATCTGGAAAGCCATACCCAAATAGTAGCCGTAGGCTCCCAGGCGCCTTACCACCTCCTCGGCCGCACCTGCCACCAGCGCTCCCAGGGCGCAACTGGCGGAGATTAGCAAGGCGGTTTTGGCCTTGATGCGGAATAGATAGTCTTTCAAGCCTTGACGCACGTCGTACTCCGAGGCCATCTGGCGGATTTCCCCCTGACACATGTTAACGCTAACCCGCGCCAACGCCGTGGCCACCCTATAGTCCCGATACTCCGCCACCAGCAACAGGGAACGAGCGAAAAGGTAATCGCCGGCATGAAGCGACAATTGATCGCCCCACCGCGCTCTAACCGTCGGCTGTCCGCGCCGGGTAGCAGACTTGTCCACCACATCGTCGTGAACCAGGGTGGCCATATGGATAAGCTCCAAAGCCACGGCCAGGGGTAGTAGCCGGGTTAGCGGGGAATTGCACAGCCGACCGGCCAACAGGGCCAGAGCCGGCCGCAGTCTCTTGCCTCCTGCCGCCAGTAAGTGAGCCGAAGCCTCGGCCAGGACCGGAATGCCAATGGCCTCCACCTGCCGGTGCAGTTCGGCCTCTACTTGTCTGAGGTCTTCTTCGATTACGCGGAGGAAATCGGGTATTCGCTTCACGGCCCTGCCCCTTCAAACGAAAGAGTGGGTAGCTTAACCATCTCCTCGTAACCAGAAACCAGGTGCGGAGCCAGATCTTCGGCCCTCCGGCGCAGCTCTTCCGCCTCCGCCTGATGGTTCAGCCGGCGGTGGGCCAGGCTGGCCCAGTAGCAGGCCTCACCCTGGTACTCCTGAACCTGCATCGGTCTCTCGAGAAAACGGAGCGCCTCCTCAAACCGTCCCAGTCCGTAAGCACCGATCGCGGCGTTCAGTTCCATATAGGGAGTGACCTCCAGCAACGGCCGCCCCCCTTCCTTCCACAGCCGCAGGCGCTCTGCGGAAAGGCCGGCCATGGTGGAACGCACTTCAAGGGGGATCGACATGGCCTTTTCTAAATATGGTCTCGCCCGCTGGGTATCTTCGTTACGCAAGTAATATATTCCCGCCATAGCCGCCACTCGGCCCAAATTCTCCCACCCCTCCTTCGCCCAACGAGCCGCACTTCGGGCCCGCTCCATGGCCTCCACTGCCCGATCCGGTTGGCCGGCGGCCCAGTAAACTTCGCCAAGACGGGCGAGTATGCGGGAGTTTAGGGGTTCTTTGGCGGCCGCCTTCTCGGCCAGAGCCACCGCTTCCGCGAATCGACCCGCCGCTGCCAGTAACCCTGCCTGATCGGCCAAATAAGAGCCGCGAAAAGGGTCGAACCGGCTGGCCGTGCGGAAGTACTCCACCGCCGCTCCCGTCTGGCCGGTTTGCACTGCCGCTACCGCCCGGCGAGCCACGGCCTCTCCGATCAGCAAACTGCCCGGCAGCCAGGCCAACACCAGAGTCGCCATCACGGCTGCGGCCAGATAACGCGGCCTAACCCGTATGTATTCTTGCCGTCGCAGGAAGTAGTTTTCTCGCCTCAGTTCCCGCTCCAGCCCCCGGGTGAGGCCAAAGCAGGTCCAGAGAACCAGCGCCACCGCTCCCAGCGCCAGGTCAAAATCCAGCACCGCGTGCAAGCCCAGGCCTAACCCGGCACACAGCACCCCCCATTGGTACAGTCGCTGCGTCGCCGAACCCCTTCGGCCGTTGGCCACCGCGGTAGCCAAGAAGCAAACCCATAACCCCAAGAATACCGCCAAGCCCACCGTGCCCACTTCAGTCCAGACCTGGAAATAGTGATTGTGGACCTGGGTAGAGGTGTAGTAGTAGCTCTGCACGCTCTGGTAGGCCGCCTCCCAGGCCCCTCCGCCGTAGCCCAACCACGGCCTCGCCTTCACCAGTTGGAGCGCATCCAAAGACCACTGCAGGCGGGTAGCCGCGCTAAACGTTTCCCAACTGAGATCCCGAAATCGGGCGGCGAGTTGGTCGGGAACCAGCCGCGGCAGCCAAAGAGCCGGCCCGCCAAAGTAAAATGCCACCGCCAGGGCCAGCCCCGCCACCAGGACCACTAGCAGTGACGCCCACACCAGCCTTTTCCCGCCATACCGGCCCCTAAACCAGCCGACAGCCTCGTAACCCCCCTGCACGGCCAGCGCAGCGCCCAGCCCGAAAACTAACCATTGCCAGGCGGTAGAATGGTCCCCCGCCACGACTGAAGGCAGGAAACCAGCCGCAGCTATCAAGGCCGCCGCCCAGCTTCCCAGCGCGTGCATCAGTAGAGGCGCGCGTTTTTCGGCCGGCACCCCCCCGAAAAACAAAGCCAGCACTATGGGGTAGAGTAACAGAGCTCCTCGCGAACCGGTGGCCAGGAACACCATGAGCAGCAAAAAGGTACCTACGGATAACAGAAACCGAGCGATTCTTTGGGCGCCGGCCCATAGCACCCAGCCGCAGAAGCTGGCGGCCGCCAGGTAGCTGGCCAGGGCGTTGGGGTACTGAAGGGTAGAATAAATACGACCGCCTACAAACCCGTCCTTGATACTTACCATGCCCTGGGCCACCAGTATACCGGCTACAGCCACTCCCACGGCCGCCAAATACATGCTACCCAATAGCCAAAGCCGGTACTTGGCCTCTCGGCCGAGTTGAGAAACCGCCCAGTAGACCGAAACGTAGGTGGCCACCTTAATCAGCTCGGCCACCGCCAGACGTTGGCTGGCGGCTCCGAAGAGGCTTACCCCGTACAACCCCACCCAGGCCAGGGCCAGATAGTCAAAAGGCCGACTTACAAAGGAAACCTCCCGCTGCCGGATCTTTCCCGCCCACAGTAGCAACACCGACCCGGCGACCAGGACTAAAGTCCATTCCTGCTCGGTCGGGAAGAACAGCCCGCGCAGGTAGGGTGAATAGATCAGGACCGACATAACTAGACACAGGGCCAACCGCAGTTCCCAGGGTTGAGTGGGCAGGGCCTCGGTGGCGCTGGTCTGCCGTCGGTCCGGACGGCGAACTTTCGGTACGGTTTGCTGCTCCTGCTTCCGGACCAAAACTCGATCCTCCTTCCGGAACAATAAGATTTCCGCTCCGGAAGGCGGATTTCCTGCCTAGGAACCAAAAATCAACTCTCGTAGCCGGCCTGCCAATTGTGGCCCCAGATCGGAACGGCGGAGGGCCAGCGCCACCGCGGCCTCCAAGAAACCTATCTTATCCCCCAGATCGTAGCGTCGCCCTTCAATTAGGTATCCGTAAACCGGATACTGTCGGGCCAAGGCCCGAAGGGCGTCGGTAAGCTGGATCTCTCCTCCCGCCCCCGGAGGGGTGGTGGCCAGAAGAGGAAAAAGGGTGGCCGGCAACAGGTAGCGGCCCACCACCGCCAGCCGGGAGGGGGCCTCTTGGGGCGAAGGCTTTTCTATCAAGTCTTGTATGTGATACACTCCCGGCTCTACTTCTACTCCCCGTACTATTCCGTAGCGAGAGGTCATTTCCCGGGGAACCTCTTGTAGCGCCACCACCGCCCCCGGCCACCGATCGCGAACTGCCAACATTCGGGCCAGGCAGGGCGGATCGGCCACGATTAGGTCGTCGGGCAACAGGACGGCAAAATCCTCATCCTCTACAAAGTCTCGGGCGAGGGAAACGGCATGACCCAAGCCTAAGGCTTGCGGTTGCCGAATGTAGTGCATACGGGCCAGGCCAGCAATAGCCTCCAAATCTGCCAAAAGCTGGACCTCACCTTTTGCCTGTAAGGCTACCTCCAGCTCTGGAGAGCGATCAAAATAGTCCTCGATAGCCTTCTTGTTCCTGCCGGTAATTAGAAGAAAACTCTCTATGCCGGCGGCTACCGCCTCCTCCACTATGTAGTGAATGGCCGGTCGGTCCACCAGGACCAACATTTCCTTGGGCAGGGCCTTGGTGGCCGGCAGGAACCTAACGCCCAAACCGGCCGCAGGAATAACCGCCTTACGAATGGACATAACGCCTCTCTCCCTTTCCCAGTCTTGCTTCTTTCGCGCCGTCCGTACCGAAAGGCTCGATTTGACGCCTCACCGGACGCGGCTAGCAACTAGTTGAAGTTAGTTCTTCAAGGGACTATAATAAAGTTAGCCCGTCTTGCCCCAATCTCAAAGAAAGGTGGGAGACGCTGTTGAATTCCAACCTGCCCCCTACCCGTCCCCAAGAGTATGCGTTGGAAATAATCGAGGACGTATACCGGTGTAAGATACCCATCCCCAATAACCCTCTGGACTACGTCATGTCTTATCTTATCAAATCTAAGAACGGTTGTACTATCATCGATGTGGGGTGGGACACGCCCGAATCTTTGAGTGCGTGGGAAAGGCAACTCGACCAACTGGGTCTAGGGTTGGAGGACATTAGGCAGGTCATAATCACTCACTTGCACCCCGATCATTACGGTCTGGCCGGCAAGTTGCGTCAGATCAGTGGAGCGGAGATAGTAATGTCCGCCCCCGAGGCAGAACAGCTCAGCGCCCGATACGAAAACTATCAGCACCTTCTAGAGGAGGTAGCCGACTTTCTTCGTCGTAACGGCGTGCCGGCAGAAGAGGTTCCTGCCCTCCAAAGTGCCAGTCTCCCGGCCCTGGAATGGGTGGTGCGGGCGCGCCCCGACAAAGTGGTAGAAGAAGGTGATGTTCTGGAGGCTGGCCCCCTGCGGCTTCAAGTTCTTTATACCCCGGGGCACACGCGCGGGCATATTTGCCTGTATGCCGTCCAGGAACGGCTGCTCTTCTCCGGAGACCACGTACTCCCCACTATTACTCCTAACGTCAGCCTTAACCCTCAATCCTCGGCCAATCCCCTAGGGGATTATCTGCAGGCCTTATCCCGCATTGAGGAGCTAGAAGTTAACTTGGTGCTACCGGCCCACGAGTTCGCCTTCTCCAATCTGGCGGAACGAGTTCGGGAGATCCAGGAACACCACCGTCGGCGCCTGGATGAGATTCTGGGGCTGCTCGAAGGCGAACCCAAGACCGCCTACGCCATTGCCTGCCGGGTGACCTGGGACGCGGGACCGTGGGATACTCTGAGCAACTGGAACCGGCGGGCGGCGGTCATGGAAACGCTGGCTCACTTGGAATACCTCCGCCACGAAGGAAAGATTTCCGCCCTCAATTCCGCCGACCAAGTCACCTATTACCGCCATTAGCCTCTTCGGATCAACGCTTAGCAGGACCTGCGCGGGCAGGTCCTTTTTTATTGGAAGGGGCGAGAAGGTTACTTCAAAAGCGAGAAAGGATTTTCGTCTTTCCTGGAAGAATTATTGACTTAACCCTAGCGGAGGAGGTTGGTTCATGGCAGACGCAGTAATCGTCAGCGGGGTTCGGACCGCCATCGGCAACTTCGGCGGTTCACTCAAGGATGTACCGGTAGTGCAGCTTGGAGCCATCGTAATCCGAGAGGCCATGCGACGCGCGGGTCTCCGGCCCCTGCGGGATCCGGAACTCCTCGCCCTGGCGCCCAGCACCTTTGCCGACGGTGAACTCACCGAGCTGGAGAAGAAGTATTACCGGTGGCCCGAAGATCTTCGAGAGGTACGGGTAGACGAAGTAATAATGGGCAACGTTCTGCAGGCCGGTCAAGGCCAGAATACCGCCCGGCAGGCGGCCATCTACGGCGGTATGCCCAAGGAAGTCAACGCTTTTACGGTAAACAAGGTGTGCGCCTCGGGGCTTAAGGCGGTGGCCCTGGCCGCTCAGGCCATTCGGGCCGGAGAGGCCGAGGTGGTAGTAGCCGGGGGCATGGAGAATATGAGCGCCGTACCATACCTCTTCCCCCAGGGCCGCTGGGGCGCGCGCATGTTCAATGCGGTAATGGTCGACGGTATGGTGTACGACGGCGTATGGGAAAGCTTCTACAACTATCATATGGGTATGACCAGCGAAAACATCGCCGAGAAGTACGGAATCAGTCGTACCGAGCAAGACGAGTTTGCTCTGCGCAGCAATCAGCGGGCGCTTGCGGCCATCAGGAACGGTATATTTACCACTGAGATCGTGCCGGTAGAGATAAAGGAGAAGAAAGGCACCCGCCTGTTCGACACCGACGAGCACCCGCGGGAAACCTCTATGGAAGCCCTGGGCAAGCTGCCCCCGGTCTTTAAGGAAGGCGGCACCATCACCGCCGGCAACGCCTCGGGCATTACCGACGCCGCCGCCGCTCTGGTAGTTATGAGCGCCAAGAAGGCCGAACAATTAGGCCTAAAGCCGAAGGCTCTAATTCGCTCCTACGCCGCCGGTGGAGTAGAGCCGGCGTTCATGGGTCTGGGACCGGTGCCGGCGGTAAAGCGGGCGCTCAAGCTGGCCGGACTTAGTATGAGCGATATCGATCTGATTGAGCTGAACGAGGCTTTTGCTTCCCAGAGTCTGGCGGTAATGCGCGAGTTGGACATGGACATCGAAAAGACCAACATATACGGCGGCGGTATCTCCCTGGGTCACCCCATAGGCTGCACCGGAGCGCGCATCCTGGTTACCTTAATGAACGGGCTGGAAAGGAACAACGGTCGCTACGGCCTGGCCACGCTCTGCATCGGGGGCGGCCAGGGCATGGCCATGGTCATCGAGCGGCTTAGCTAACGCCGCACCAGCAGCTTTTTCACCGCCTGGGTAAGTCCGTCAACGGTTAGCTCGTACATGGGGAACACCCGCCGGATCATATTGAGGGTTTGACAGCCATAGACCGTATCCCATTCGCGGGCCGGAATGGGGTTGAGCCATACGTTGTGACTGAAGTGCCGGGCCAGGCGTTCAAGCCATACCAGGCCCGGCTCTTCATTATACATTCCCCACCAAATGATACCACCGGGCATGGTGAGCTCACTGGGCGCCATGCAGGCATCCCCTACGATAATCAGCTTGTAATCCGAACCCAGATTCTTTAGTACCTGGTTAGTCTTCACGGCGAACTTCGGATGACAACGGTGGTCTAGATAAAGGTAATCGTACACGCAGTTGTGGAAGTAGTAGAACCGCAGGTCCTGAAAGTGACTGGCGCGGTGTACGGCGGTGAAGAGTTGGCTACAAAGCCGGCTGTAGGGTACCATGGAGCCGCCCACATCCATTAACAGCAGCACCTTAACCTTGTTTTTCCGGCCCCGGGTCCATACCAATTCCAGGAATCCGCCCTGTCGACAGGTTTCCTTGATGGTGCCTTCCAGATCCAGTTCGTCCTTGGGACCTTCCACCTTGGTACTCAACTGGCGCAAACGGCGAAGCGCCACTTCAAACTGTCGCACCCCTAGGGTTTCGTCGTGACGGTAGGCCCGGAAGCGGCGCTCGGCGGCCACCTTCACGGCCGAACGCCCGTAACTTTCTCCTCCTACCCGAATTCCTCCCGGGTGATAGCCGGAATGACCGAAGGGTGAAGTCCCGCCGGTACCAATCCACCGGCTGCCCCCGTGGTGGGCCTCGGTCTGTTCGCGGAGCCGTTCCAGGAACTGACGCTGGAGTTCCTCCAGGTTTACCTCCTCCTGAAGCCGACGCCACCGCTCTAACTCTTCCGGACTTACGTACCGAGGTGGAAGCGGGTTAGAGAGCCATTCCCATACCTTATCTAACAGGGCCTCGGGGGTGTCAATCCCCTGAAAGTACTTCACGAAGGCCACGTCAAACCGGTCGAAGTGGGCTTCGCTCTTAACCAGGGTAGCTCTGGCCAGATGGTAAAAGGAATGCAGATTGGAAAAAGCCAGGCCCTTGGCCAGGCCTTCCAAGAAGGTCATCCATTCGGTGAGGGTAACCGGGACTCCCTCGGAACGCAAGAGGTAGAAGAAGTCGGTAAACACGCCGCCTCACCCCCAGGAGGTGCGGTCCGGTTAGCGAGGCCAACCCCGAACCACGCCGGAACGAGGACTACCTCCCACTCCGTAGGCTTCTATATACTTGTTGACCACGTCCAGGTCCTGATTCTTCTTCAACAGTACGCCCAGGAAGGGCAACTCCTTGGTAAGCCGCTCCGGCTTCACTCCTCCGATTACCAGAGCCTGTAGCCAGTCCAGAAGTTCGCTGGTGCTGGGTTTCTTCAGCAGGCCGGGAACCTCACGCAGCCAATAAAAAGCGGCAATAGCTTGCTGGACCAGCTTTTCCTCCAGGTCCGGGAAGTGAACGCGCACGATCCGGTTCATCATTTCCGGATCGGGGAAAGCAATGTAGTGGAACAGGCAGCGCCGCAGGAAGGCGTCCGGAAGCTCCTTTTCGGCGTTACTGGTGATTATTACTATGGGCCGGTGCTTGGCGGTAATGGTTTCTTTGGTTTCCGGAATGTAAAAACTCATCATATCCAGTTCCCAGAGAAGGTCGTTAGGGAACTCAAGATCCGCCTTGTCGATCTCATCGATCAATAGTACCACCGGCTCGTCGGAAACAAAGGCCTCGCCCAACTTGCCCAGCTTGATGTACTGCTTGATGTCCGAGACGTCTCGGTCCCCGAACTGGCTGTCATAAAGTCTTTGGACGGTATCGTAGACATAAAGCCCCTCTTGGGCCTTGGTGGTGGACTTGATGCTCCACACGATCAACCGTAAACCCAAGGCCTTGGCAATACTCTGGGCCAGCATGGTCTTGCCTGTGCCGGGCTCGCCCTTAATAAGCAAAGGCCGTCCTAGGGCTACGGCCACGTTAACTACGTCCTGCAGATCCCGGTCGGCAATATAATCATCGGTTCCCCGATAGGTCGGCAGCTTGCTCACGGCCTTCACCTCCTAGACCCCGAATCCTGCCGCTAATGTGCCGACTGCTCGGTTTGCACTCCCTCCGCGTGCGTACCGCCGGCCCCGTGTTCTGCCATGCCGTTAACCCAACTAAGGAAAACTCCCAAGCCTAGCCACACAACTACAGTTACCACTAGAGACCAGCGCTTCAACGTATCCTCCTCCCATCCTTTTTCTGCCGCCTCGGATTATACACCAAGATAAGCCCTTCTGTCTAACCCTAGCCCGACACCTTCCCGCCTTCCTTCCCTTCTATACCCCCCAAAACCGGTCGAACAGGGTAAAGGCAAACATGAGCAAGCTCAGGTAGCCATTTACGTTCAGGAAGGCGTAGTTTAGGCGGGATAAATCCTCGGGTGAAACCAATCGGTGTTCATAGGCCAGCAGCCCGGCGCTGACCGCTACTCCGGCAAAGTACCAGACCCCGACTCCTCCCCATAGGCCCGCCAAGGCCAACAATACCGGAACGGCCAAGTGGTTTAGCTTGGCCCACCGCAGGGCCGCCCGTGGTCCGAAGCAAGCCGGAACCGAATAGAGGCCGTAGGCCCGGTCGAACTCTACATCTTGGCAGGCGTATATCAGGTCAAATCCCGCCACCCATACCGCCACCGCCGCCCACAGCAATAGGCCAGCCGCATCGATGGTACCACGCACCGCCACCCAGGCGCCCAGAGGCGCCAGTCCGTCCGCCGCCCCCAGGATCCAGTGACATGCCCAGGTCCAGCGCTTGGTATAGGAATAAACTACCAATACGCCCACCGCTACCGGCAGCAGATACAAACAAAGCCTATTCAACATAAGTGCCGACCAGAACAGTACGGCCAGGGCCACAGCCGTCAGCAACCATACTTCGGTGACCTTTACCACACCGCGAGGTAGGGGGCGGGCAGCGGTGCGGGGATTAAGGGCGTCTATAGTCCGGTCTACCAAACGGTTAAGGCTCATCGCCGCCGTACGGGCGGCTATCATGGCCAGGGTTATCCAGAAGACCTGCCGGACCCAGGGCAGCCCGCCGGCGGCCACCAGGGCCCCCAGATAGGCGAAAGGCAAAGCGAAGACCGTATGCTCTACCTTAATCAGTTCTCCTAGCACGACCAACTTCCGGGTGACCGGCGCCAGCAAGGCTAACGCCCCCTACAGACCGTATTCCTTCCACCGGCGCGTTACCAAGTCTTTAACCGCCTCGGTCATGGTTAGCTGCCGCGGCCATTCCCGAGGGTAACCTTCCCCGGGTCCCTTACGGGTAGCGTCTATGCCTAACTTGCCGCCGTAGCCGACCAGGTTAGGGGCGTGATCTAGAACGTCGAGCGGTCCCCGGCTGAGCACCAGATCTCGGGCCGGGTCCACGTTGGCCCCTATATGCCAGAGCACTTGGTTCAGGTCGCGCACGTCCACTTCGGCGTCTACTACCACGATAAACTTGCTCAAACTCAATTGACCCAGACCCCACAGACCGTGCATTACCTTCTGCGCCTGTCCCGGGTATTCCTTTCGTATGGACACTATCACCCAATTATGAAAGGCCCCGGCCGGCGGAAGGTGCAGGTCCACCACCTCGGGAAGGAAACCCTGCACCAGAGGAAGGAACAGCCTTTCGGTGGCCAAGCCCAGGTAGGCATCCTCCATGGGCGGCGGGCCCACGACCGTGGCCGGGTAAATGGGATCCCGTCGATGAGTAACGCAGGTGAGGCGCATGACCGGATAAAGATCCGGCGGCGAGTAGAAGCCGGTATGATCGCCAAACGGGCCTTCTCGGCGCAATTCTCCGGGCTCCACGTATCCCTCAAGCACAATCTCGGCTTCGGCCGGAACCTCCAGATCCACGGTGAGGCACCGAACCACCGGCACCCCTTCCCGCCGCAAGAAACCGGCCAGGAACAATTCGTTTACACCCCGCGGCAGAGGAGCGGTAGCTACGTAGGTCAAGACGGGATCGCCTCCTAAAGCCACTGCCACCTCCAGCCGCTCGCCCCGGGCACAGGCCTCCCGCCAGATCGCAGCCCCATCTTTGTGTACCTGCCAGTGCAAGCCCAGGGTACGGTCGTCAAAGACTTGCATCCGGTACATCCCGAGGTTGTGGCGACCGGTTGTATCCCGAGTAATTACCAGGGGCAAGGTAAGGAACGGCGCGGCGTCCTCCGGCCAGCACTTGAGAACGGGCAAGAAGTCAATAGAAGGTTCCTTGCGCACCACTTCCTGGCAGGGGGCTCGACGTACGCGCCGGGGAAGATAGGCGCCTAGCTCCGCCAGCTCCGGCAATACCTTTAGCTTATCCCACAGACCAGGAGACCGCTGATCCAAGCGCAACCATTGCCGTAATCTTTCTACCGGTTCCTCCAGTGACGATACTCCTAAGGCCAGGGTCAGGCGCTCATAAGTACCCAGGAGATTGGTAACCACCGGCACCTCAAAGCCCTTCACCCGCTCAAACCATAAGGCCGGCCCCCCGGCCTTCACTATCCTTTGGGTTATTTCGCTGATCTCCAGTTCGCGATCTACTTCCGTTCTTATGCGGGCCAGCCAGCCCCGGCTTTCGAGCTCGGTCAGAAAGGAGCGAAGATCGTTATAAGCCAAAATGCCCCCTCCTAAACTTTGGTGCCCACATGAACCGCTACTACTCCCCCGGTTAACTCAAATAGACGGACGTCCACCAGACCCAGGGCTTGGAACAAGGTCAGAATCTCTTTCTGGTGAGGAAACCGGCGTACCGAATTGGGCAAGTAACTGTAAGGGCCCTTAAGGCCTACGCCCAGTCGGCCCAACAGCGGCACCAGATAATAGAAATAAAACTGATAGGCTTGACGGAACCCCAAAACCCCGGGATGCGCCAGCTCCAGCGAGACTACCTTTCCCCCCGGCCTTACTACCCGTCGCATCTCCATTAAGGTCTTTTCTACATCGGGAACGTTGCGTAGGGCAAAGCCGATGGTAGCACAGTCGAAAGTATTGTCCGGAAAGGGGAGAGCCACGGCGTTACCCCTTACCAGGCGGATAACGGCTCCTTCCTTCCGGCGGGCAAGCCGTTTTTCCGCCACCCGCAGCATGGCCTCGGAAAAATCCAGGCCCACCACCTTACCGTGGGGGCCGACCAAGCGGGCCAACTCTAAAGCCAGCATGCCCGTACCACAACAGACATCCAGCGCCGCGCCGCCGGGACCAAGTCCGGTTCGGGCGGCGGCAAACCGCCGCCAATGTTTGTCCAGGTTAAAGGTCAGCAGGGTATTAAGTAGATCGTAACGGTGGGCAATGCTGTCGAATAAGTGGCGTACGTAGATCTCCTTGGAAGCACCCCTTCCGCCCGGTTCCGGTACCAGCCTCACTCGACCGTCACCCCCGGCCCGGCTAACGCCTGCAATAAGGCCGACAAGGCCTGCCTTTCTCGACGGTCGGGCAAGACCTCTAGTTCTCTTTCCGCCCGCCACGCAAACTCCCGCCTCTCCTCCGGCGCCACTCCCCGCTGACCCAGGCCCCACGCGCGGCCCAGATTGAAGCCGTACCGTCCCAGGGCCTCAACCTGCTCCGGAACCGCCCCGGCCACCCTGGCTCCGGCCCGACAGGCCTCTTTAAGTAGTAAGGCGGTTTCCCTATCAATAACCTCCAGGCAGGCGGGATAGTTCCAGTCCGCACGGCTCCAGCGTAGGGCTCCCCCCTCATGAATGCGGCAAATCAGTTCTGCCAAGGGGGCCAGAAACTCCAAGCATTGATACCGGCAGAGGTAGAAAAAGAACTTGGAGTAAAGCAGATCGCCCACCAGAACCGGAAGACCCGGCCCCCCTTGAGGAGAGAAATGGATCTTGGTGGCCAAACAGATGAACTGGAAAACGCACGCCAGGGCCTTAAACGTCCGGGCTTCACCGTCATAGAGACGGGCCGAAAGTATCAGGAGGGCGGGCGGCAGAGTGCAATCCAGACTGCCCAAAGCGCGTTCCACCAGGCCAAAGGTTAGGTGGCCTTCTCGCCGCAGCTCGCGAGCGACCTGCTCCCGCACGTCTTCCAATTCCGTGGCAATAGGAGCGAAAGCGGATAGCCTTGCTGAGATTCTCATCTCGATCCTCCTGCTATCGCTTAGTATTCGGCAGCTTGCCCTCAATTCCTCCCCAAGAAACGCTTAAGCCTTACGACCCTCTGCCGTAAGGCTTAAGCTAACTTTCGTGCCCTTTTTTGGCAGGTAAAATAAATATCCCCCTCCTATAAGTTGGCCACCTGGCGGAGGGCGGGCTGGAAGATGCCTCGTTGCACTTCCGTAGCGTTCACGTGGCTGGCACCGAACTTCTCGGTTAAGTAACGGCAAGCTTCCCACGGGTTCACCCGCTGTCCGCAGGTGAAAACGTCAACCGCCGCGTACCCCAGCTCTGGCCAGGTATGAATCGCCAGATGCGACTCCGAAATAACTACCACGCCGCTCACCCCTTGGGGGCTGAACCTATGGAATACGAATTCCCGAACCTCTGCGCCGGCCGCCAAGGCCGCATTGACCATGATCTCTTCGATTTTCTTAACGTCGTTGAGGATGTCGAATTCGCACCCATAGATTTCAGCCAATACGTGACGGCCCAAAGCTTGCAATTACCATTCCTCCTTTATCCAGATTTCAATCAACACCCATTTTACCCCCCGGGGGGGCCTTTGTCAACAGCGTCTTATCGTCGAGAACGAGGCTCAAAAGCGGCCCGATTCCGTATATCATCATGGTAGCTGCTGCCACAATGCCCGAATCGTTGAAAACCAGGGCCACAAAGCTTGCTATCACCATCGCCCCCAGGCAACTGCCCAGTCGGGGCAACCGGTGTCGAATTTCCTCCAACCTGCCTACGGGTTGCCAAGACAATACCGCTAGAACCGCCATTCCCGCCAGCAACGCCCGCGTCCAGATGGTATAGCGCAGCAGACGCAAATTGGTAGAGAGCTTGCGCTGAACGATTTCCGCCACCGCCGGCCAGCCTTCCTGCACCACCAGCTCTAGGGCCCGGCCAAAGTGGGATTGAACCGCCGTGCTTCGGCTGGCGTCCCAAAGTGCGGCGGCCACCAGAAGAGCGCCGGTACCGGCCCCTACACCCAAGACGGCCCTCCCGTTCAGCCGGCCGCGCACCAATAGCAATCCGGCGGCTCCGAACCCGCAACCTGCGGTTACCGTGCCGCCGGCGTTGGCTCCATAGCCGGGTGCGGCCAGCAGCATTAGCACCACCGCCCAGATTAGCGCGGCCGCTGCCTTCCGCCAGCGCTTTGGTCCGGTCTCCAGTAATCCGCCGCCTGCCAATAGAGCGCTGCCCACCAGTACGCCCATATACTCATTACCGATCCCGTAATAGCGAGCCCCGGACGCAGGGTCATAGCCCAGCAGGGCTTTCCCTTGCCAAGGCGCTCCCGCCAGAGTATCAACCGCCAACGCCAATACCAGGGCCGCTGCCAGCAGCACCCACGAACGGAGGTAGTCGGACCCCAGATGTAGGCAGGCCAGGGCGATCGTGCCGGCACCCAAGATGGCCATCCCAGCGTAGACGAACGGAGAAACCGGAGGTAGCGGGGCCAGAAGCAGGAAAGCCAGGGGTACGGCGCCCAGGAACAACAATAATCCGGGGAGAGCCCGCCGCACCCGCGGCCGGATCCCTAAAGGCCCCACGAAGGCCAATACCGCCAGCCCCATGGCCACCATGACTAAGGCGAGGTAGGCCCTGATTATGGGGGACCGGAGGCGGTGAACAAAGGCGAAGCGCTGCTCCAAAGCGGCCAGCCCCTCCACTCCCCTAGGAGACTCGGTCACCTCCCAGGGCCGCCCGGGCAAGTCTGGGGGTACCGGTAAGCCCAGGTATTGTAACACGGTAGGAGCAAAGTCCAAGGCCGCCACCAGCCCCGGACGCCGAGTGGTGGGGGAGCTAAGCCAACCCGGTCTTACCCCTGCTCCAAGCATAAGCACCGGAACCAACAGTCGGTGATCGCTCACCGCCTCGGCTCCGGGCGTTAGACCGACCAGCAGGACTCGGGTAGGTAAGGGGCTCTGTTCCTCCAGACGGGTGAGAAAGGAGACCAGCCTGGCTATCAAGCGCTCTTTCTCCCGGTCCATTACCGGAGCAAAGGCCCGTTTATGGTAGGCTCCCACACGGTGTCCATCGCCGAAGTCTACCGCCACCACCGCTACCTCAGCCGGTAAGCGCCGAATCTCCCGGAGAACGTATTCCAGGTCGGTTTCCCACCTAAGAAGCCCTTCCTCCCGTAGGATAAGGGTACGGGAGCCCACGTCTCCGTAATCCACCCTCCCCCACCGATCCGACACTACTAGCGCCGCCGGCCGGGACCGCTCCTCTGTCGAGTCGCTGTTACCGAAGGTAGCGGTTTTGAGGCCCGCCCGGTGAACTTCCTCCGCCAGCCGGCCGGCCAATCCTAACCGAGCATCGGTTAGGTACGTCAGCGAAGGCCATTCCGGCACCACCACCCCGGCCGGCGGAGCGGTCAATCCAGTACGCCGCTCGTAAACCCGCCCCGCCGCCTCACCCTCGTACTCCTCGGAAACGTTCAAAGCGAGTACCCCTAGGTCCGGGACCCTAGCCGGTTTGCCTCCTCCCAACAACAGAGCCGCCTGCACGGGATAGCGGTGGGCTCCGGACAGGCTCATCAGTCCCAAAGCCGCCCGATCCATCAGTTCCCGGACCTCGCGCCCGCCATAGGCAATTAGGTCGCTAAAGGTTAGTCCTTCCGCGAGTACTACTACCACTCTGGCCGGGGCCAGTTCTTGGGGCCGGGCCGGTGTCGGTAAGAGAAGAAGGCTCTCGACCACCAACATCCCCAAGACCCAGAGCGCCAGTGCCCTCAACTTCACGGTGGGCCCTCCTCAGCTTCGGTCCAGCAACTGGTGATACACTTCCTGGGTCTTCTCCGCCATCCGGCGGGCCGAAAACTTTTCCTGTACCGTTCGCCTCGCCTCTTGTCCCAGTCGGACGGTGCGGTCCGGATCCCGCAGTAACCCGAGGATGGCCCCGGCCAACTCTTCCGGATTGCCGGGCGCTACCAACAGCCCGTTCTTTCCCGGACGAATGAGTTCGGCCAATCCCCCGGTTGCGCTTGCTACCACCGCCCGGCCGGCAGCCATGGCTTCCAGCACGGCCATAGACAAACCTTCCTGGCGTGAAGGTTGTACATAGACCGCCAGGTGAGGTAAATTGGCGGCTGCCTCGTCTACCCACCCCAGGAACCGTACGCGGGCCTCTAACCCCAAACGCCGGCAAAGACTTTCCAGACGCCGGCGCTGGGGCCCATCGCCTACTATCAGGAACCTAGCCGGCTCCCACTGTCGGGCCGTCTTCTCCGCCGCCCGGAGGAATACGTCCACCCCCTTTTCCGGAATCAGGCGGGAAAAGGTGCCCACCACCGCTGTTCCCGGAGGGAAGTGGCGAGAGCAGTTTACTCCCTGCTCAAACAGATTTTGCAACCGGTCTGCATCTATTCCGTTGGGAATGACGGCTATCTTCTCCGGTGGTACCCCCTCTACCCTAACCAGTTCCTCGGCTACGGCCCGGCATACCACCAGGTAGCGGTCGGTATATTGAGCCAAACCCTTCTGCCATCGCGCCACCAAGGCCTTACGCCAGCGGGAGCCGGGTCGGCTATAGACGAGATTGTGATAGGTGGCTACCACCGGTACTCCAAGGCGGTGGGCGGGACGGCGGCCCACCAAGCCGGCCAATACTCCGTGAGTATGTACCAACTCCACTCTTTCCGAGCGAATGATCTCCTCTAGTTCTCGCTCCAGCCGCCACCTGGACCAGGGATACCAACCTGCCTGAAGGGCCAGCGGCCGAAAGTCCGCACCCAACTGCTCCGGCAAGGATACCAGTTCCGGTTCTGCCGGTCCCACCACCAGCGGTATAAACTTCCGGCGGTCAAGGTATCGAAGCAAATAATTTAGGTGCTGAAGCATGCCGCCCCGGCAGGGCCGTACCAAGTACATGACCCGAACCGCCACCCCGGGTGCACCCTCCTCCAACTAAAAGCCGGTCCCGGAAGGACCGGCCAGAACTAGTATTCCCTGGCGCCGACCGGGGCTATGCGCTGTGCAACTCCCGGCGCAGATGGCGCAGGCGTTGCCAAGCGGCCTGATAGCGGCCGGCCTTTACCAGTTCCCGGTGCCAGGTTTCCAGCTCCCCTTTGAGGAGGTTGAATTCATTCTCCAGTTGCTGGAGGCTCGGACTGGCGACATCCTCGGCTTCCGACGGCATCCCGGCCGCCGTCCCGTCCGCCAACTCGACCGAGCAAGGTACGGCTTCGCCTAGGGCGGCCAACGACAACTCTACCTGCTCCTTCCAAGCCGGAGCGTAGGTTCTTACCCCCAATTCCTCCTGCAGCCGCCGACCCAGTGCGCTCAAGGCCTCGGCTTCTCCGTGAGTGAGAAATACTACCTGCGGACGACAACGCATACCCTTCACCCACCCTACCAGCCCTTCCTGGTCGGCGTGGGCGGAAAAGTCTTCCAGCTTCTCGATCCGGGCCCGCACCGCCACCGGTTCGCCGTGGATGGTTACTTCGGTGGCCCCTTCTTCCAGCCTACGTCCTAAGGTTCCCTCCGCCTGATAGCCTACCAGTACCACCGTGCACTCCGGGCGCCAGAGATTGTGTTTTAGGTGGTGCTTGATACGTCCGGCGTCGCACATGCCGCTGGCGGCAATTATTACCGCCCCTCGCTGCACCCGGTTTATGGCCATCGACTCCTCACAGGTGCGGGCCAGCTTCAGCCCGGGTAACAGAAAAGGACAGGTTCCGCCCCAATCTACGGCCATCAGTTGGGTTTCCTCGTCCATCTGGGTTAAGTAACGGCAGAAGATCTCGGTAGCCGCCACCGCCAACGGACTGTCCAGATAGACCTGTCCGGGATCCAGGGCACCGGACTGCATCAGTCGGGCCAGCGCGTACAGCACGTCCTGGGTCCGTTCAACGGCGAAGGCGGGAATAAGTACGTTACCTCCTCGGCGGTGAGTTTCCCTGATCACCTCGGCCAGCCGCGCCAGACCGTCCCCTTCCGGCGGATGGTGGCGGGCACCGTAGGTAGACTCCAGGACCACAAAATCCGCCCCCTCCGGTGGTCGAGGATCATTCATTAGCGGCTGCCCGGCACGGCCCAGGTCCCCGGAAAAGAGCAGGGTGATCTCCTCGCCGCCGTCTTTAATCCACAGTTTAATACTGGCCGAGCCCAGAATATGGCCGGCGTCGTAAAAACAGGCCCTCACCTCGGAAGTAAGACCTAAAACCCTGTGGTACTCCACCGGCTGGAAGAGGCGTTGACAGTGATAGGCCTCCTCGGCAGTGTAGATGGCCTGAAGGAGAGGGCGTCCCGACCGCTGTAGCTTTCGGTTCTTGCGTTCCACTTCCATTTCCTGCACGTGCGCAGAATCCGGCAGCAACACCTGACATAAGTCACAGGTGGCGGCAGTAGCCAGAACCCGTCCTCTGAACCCGTGGCGGTAGAGCTTGGGAATGAGGCCGCTGTGATCGATGTGAGCGTGCGTAAGTAGCAGGAAATCCACCGAGGCCGGATTAAAGGCAAAAGGCAGATAGTTACGCTCTTTCACCTCCTTTGACCCCTGAAACAGACCACAGTCCACCAACACCCGGCTATTACCCGCCTCCACCAAAAAGCAAGCACCCGTAACCGTCCCGGCTGCTCCGTAAAAAGTTAACTTAGCCGTGGGGCTCACCCTTTCCGAAGTGCTAAGTGAAGCGAGGACTCGCATCGAAGCCCTCGCCAAGTTCGGTGCCCGCCGAGTTGCCAAGGTACGCAGACGAGCACCCGGTGCCGCCAGCCAACTTGAAAGTGGGGATACGTCAGGCAACAGGGCGCTTGACGGGGGCGACCCAACTAAGGTAAAATAGTTCTGGTCGGGACGTAGCGCAGCCTGGTAGCGCACTACCTTGGGGTGGTAGGGGCCGCCGGTTCAAATCCGGCCGTTCCGACCATTTTTTATTGGCCTGGCCCTAGGCCTCGGCCAAACCGAACTTCCGATGCAGAGCGCGCACCGCCTTCTCCGTTTCCTCCACCCTAATAATACAGGAGACCTTGATCTCGGAAGTACTGATCATTTCGATGTTTATCCCTTCCTCCGCCAAAGCCTCAAACATCCGGGCGGCCACTCCCGGGTTGGTAATCATGCCGGCGCCCACAATGGAAACCTTGGCTACGCCGTCGTCGTATACGTAGCCCTGAGCCCCGATCTCTTCCTTTACCCGGGCCACTATGTCTACCGCCTTGGGCAGATCGTCTTTACCCACGGTGAAGGAGATATCGTTGCGCTCGTCCCGCATGGCGCTTTGAACAATCATGTCCACGTTAACGCGCTCTTGCGCCAGGGCACTGAACAGGCGACAGGCCACTCCCGGGCGATCCGGAACCCCGAAAATGCCGATTTTGGCCACATTCCGGTCATGCGCCACCCCGGTAACCACAATCTCCTTTTCCATTGACCCGACCTCCTGAACAATTGTTCCTTCCGTGTAGTTGAAGCTGGAACGAACGTGCAGCTTAACTCCGTACTGCTTGGCAAATTCTACTGCCCGGGGCTGGAGAACTTGGGCTCCCAAGCTGGCCATTTCCAGCATCTCGTCGTAGGATACGGTCCTTAGTTTCCGGGCCTCGGGAACCACCCGAGGGTCGGCGGTGTAAACTCCGTCCACGTCGGTATATATCTCACATAAATCGGCCTTAAGAGCCGCCGCCACCGCCACCGCGGTGGTATCCGACCCGCCCCGCCCCAGGGTGGTAATTTCGTTATTAATGGTCACTCCCTGGAAACCGGCAACGATAACGATTCGCCCTTTGGCCAGCTCGGCGTTTAGCCTCTCGGAGCTGACGTTCAGGATCCGGGCCTTGGTATGAGCATTGTCGGTAAGAATACCCACCTGAGGTCCGGTGAGAGAGATGACCGGAAGCCCCAATTCCTGAATGGCCATAGCCACTAAGGCGATGGACTGCTGTTCCCCGGTAGCCAAGAGCATATCCAGTTCCCGCTCCGGCGGTCGGGGACTGATTTCCTTGGCCAGGGCAATTAGCTCGTCGGTGGTATCGCCCCGGGCGGATACCACTACCACCAACTGGTGTCCTTCACGGTAATACTGGGCCACGCGGGCGGCCACGTTCTTGATCCGCTCGGCGTTGGCCACCGAGGTTCCTCCGTACTTTTGCACTACCAGACCCACACTTCACTCCTCCAGCCTAGTTTTGATTTTGCTCCCGTTCCGGGGCGCCCGCTTCACCGGCCGGTGGATCCCCCGGCTCGGCCTCCTCTTGGAAAGTGGCCACCTGAGCTCCCTCCCGGGCGGGAGCCAGTATCCACACTTGGCTACCTATGTTGTGTGCCTGAAAGGCTCCGCGCATGGCCTGCCCTACGCCTACGGCGCCGTTGGTAACCAGGGCGATGACCGCCGGCCCGGCGCCGCTTAGAGTAACCCCCAGGGCTCCCGCCTCGCGTGCCGCCCGAAACACTTCCGCCAACCCCGGGATTAGCCTGGCCCGGTAGGGCTGGTGCAAGCGGTCTTCGGTGGCCACGCGGAGCAGCTCCAGATCCCCCTCCAGGAAGGCCAGCAGCAGTAGGCCCACTCTTCCCAGGTTAAATACCGCATCCTCTACCGCAACCGCCGACGGAAGTACCCGGCGGGACTGCGAGGTGGGAAGCGAAAAATCCGGAACCGCCACTACTACTTGGAGCCGGGACGGAGGATCCAGGCGCCGACAAACCACGCCTTCTTCCGACCGGACCGCTACCACCAGCCCCCCGTAAAGGGCGGCGGCTACGTTATCCGGGTGCCCCTCCCACCGGGTTCCCAGCTCGAGCAGCTCAGGCTTACCCAGCGGACTTCCGGCCAGGTAGTTGGCCGCCACCAGCGCCCCGGCGACTGCTGCCGCCGAGGAACCCAACCCCTTGCCTATAGGAATGTTATTCTGGAGGCGAAGGTGAAGCCCACCGGGACGGCAGCCTACCTGGCGGAAGAAATCGAGCATTACCCTGGCCACCAGGTTTCCCTGGTGGCAGGGAAGAAAATCCTTGCCCTCGCCTTCAATTTCTAGCCGCAGGCCCGGTTCCTTTCCCTCCTCTACTTCTAGATAATTATAGAGGGACAGCGCCATTCCGACACTGTCAAAACCTGGGCCCAGGTTCGCCGTACTGGCCGGAACACATACCCTGATCAAAGACGTAAGCCTCCGTTCCCACCGGGTGACCGACCTGCCGCTACCGGAGCCGCCCGCCCGTGACCGATTTCAAGACAGTACCACCTTCACCACTGCCTCTTCCTCGGCCGGCACCCGCACCGGTTCGGGCGCCTGGGCAATGGCCACTTGCGGGTCCTTCAGACCGTGACCGGTGAGTACGCAGACCACGATATCCTCCGGGCGGAAGAATCCCTGCGCACCCAACTTTAGCACTCCGGCCACCGAGGCTGCGGAAGCCGGCTCAGCAAAAACCCCTTCCGTGCTGGCTAATCTTCTTTGGGCGGCCAAAATCTCCTCGTCCGTAACCACGTCAATTCGTCCCCCCGATTCCCGATAAGCCCGGACCGCCTTATCCCAACTGGCCGGATTGCCGATCCGGATGGCAGTAGCTACGGTTTCGGGGTTTTCCACCACCCGCCCCAGCACTATGGGGGCCGCTCCCGCGGCCTGAAAGCCAAGCATTCGGGGCAGGGAACGGACGCGCCCCCGCTCCTGATACTCCCTAAAGCCCTGCCAGTAGGCACTGATGTTGCCGGCGTTACCTACCGGGATGGCCAGATAGTCAGGGGCCCGGCCCAGGACGTCGCAGATTTCGAAAGCGGCGGTCTTCTGCCCTTCCAAACGATAGGGATTCACCGAATTAACCAGAACTACCGGGTACTTGCTGGTAATACTGCGGGCCAGACGCAAGGCCTGATCGAAATTGCCCTGTACGGCGATCACCTTAGCGCCATAGATTAATGCCTGGGCCAACTTGCCCAGGGCGATGTTCCCGTCCGGAACCAGCACGCTACAGGCCAGGCCCGCGCGGGCGGCATAGGCGGCGGCAGAGGCCGAAGTGTTTCCGGTGGAGGCGCACATTATGGCCCGGGCGCCGGATTCCAGCGCCTTGGCCACGGCGACCACCATTCCCCGGTCCTTAAAAGAACCGGTAGGGTTAAGTCCTTCGTACTTGAGATATACCTGAGCCCCTACCAGCCGGGACAGGCTCGACGCCGGCACCAAGGGCGTGCCACCTTCGTAAAGGGTAATGCGGGGAGTATCGGGCGTGAGGGGAAGAAATTCGGCGTAAGCTTCCAAGACTCCCGGCCAGCCCACTAAACTCCCTCCTCGACCCGGATAAGGCTGTCCACGGTCCTGACCACCGGTAGTTGCCTAATGGTGTCCAAGGCCTTCTGTAGGTTCGCCTCCCGGACCCGGTGGGTGATCAGTACCAGCTCCGCCCAGCCTTCAAAACTCCGCTTCTGGATGACCGAGGCCAGACTTACTCCCTCATCGCCGAAAACTCCCGCGATCCTCGCCAACACTCCAGGCCGGTCGGTTACCGTGAAACGCAAGTAGTACTGACATTCTACCCGCCCCATCGGCCGGATGGGAAGCTGCCGGTAGCAGGTACAGGTCATCCGACCGGTGGCACCGCGGAGAAGGTTCTTGCCCACCTGCATGAGATCGCCCACTACCGCGCTGGCCGTGGGCATCTCGCCCGCCCCACGGCCGTAAAACATGGTTTCTCCCACCGCATCTCCCCGAACAAAGATGGCGTTAAAAACCTCCGAAACCGCCGCCAAGGGGTGACTGCGGGGCACCAGGGCCGGGTGTACCCGGGCTTCTACTTCCCCTTCTACTTCCCGCCCGATGGCCAGCAGTTTGATTACGTAACCCAGTTCGCCGGCATAGAGGATGTCGCGGCGGCTTACCCCGGTTATACCTTCTACATATACGTCCGGGTAGGTCACCCGGGTATTAAAGGCGATCGAGGCCAGAATGGCCAGCTTCCGGGCGGCATCGGCTCCTTCCACATCCGCCGACGGATCGCTTTCGGCATAGCCCAGCGCCTGGGCCTCGGATAGGGCCTCGGAAAAGTCCTTTCCTTCCTGGGTCATCTTGCTGAGAATATAGTTGGTGGTGCCGTTAACTATACCTAATACCTGGAAAATACGATTGGCGGCCAATAACTCCTTAAGAGGATAGATTATGGGTATTCCACCGCCTACGCTGGCCTCAAAAAAGAAATCCACCCCGTTTGCTTCTGCCGCCTGCAACAGTTGCTGGCCGTGAAGGGCCAGCACGTCCTTGTTGGCGGTTACCACGCTCTTTCCGCCTTCTAAGGCCCGCAATATAAACTCGCGGGCGGGCTCCAACCCTCCCATAACCTCGACTACTACATCGATGTCGGGATCGTCCAAGATATCGGCAGGGTTCTCGGTCAGAAGTTCCGGGGCCACCTCCACCGCCCGCGGTTTGGATTTATCCCGAACCAGGATGCGCTCCAGAACCAGGGGGCACCCGATCTTGGTGGCTATAGCCGCCGCGTTTTCCCGCAGTAGCTTTACCACCCCGCTGCCCACGGTTCCCAGGCCGAGCAGTCCCACCTTGATGGCTTGTCTACCCAGAAGATATCGCCTCCTTGACCGTCTGCCCCTTTGACGAAGGAGATTCGCTACCGGGAGGTGATATCCTGCTGTAACCTCTCGGGCAACAGATTCGCCCGCAAAAGTTCTTGGGCGGCGGATAGGACCCCGATTTGGCCGTAGTAATAGGATAATCCGCCCTGAAGATAAACGGTATAAGGCGGGTCCCAAGGGGCGTCGGCGGACAGTTCCAACGAAGCCCCCTGAACGAAGGTTCCCGCGGCCATAAGCACCTCCCCTTGGTAGCCGGGAAGATACGACGGCTCGGGCACCGCCCGCGAGTCTACCGCCGAAGCTCGTTGTAGACCCCGGCAAAAGGCCAACAGGCGTTGAGGGCTTCCCAGTTCTACCGCTTGGACGATATCGGTTCGAGGAGCGTTATAACGAGGGAAAACTTCGAAACCCAAACGTTCGAACAGCCGGGCGGCAAACACCGCGGTCTTAAGGGCCTCGGCCACCATCAGCGGGGCCAGGTAAAGCCCCTGGAAGAAAAGCCGATACCCCTGGGGCTCGGCGCCCACCAGGGCCCCCAGACCGGGAGCAGTTAGGCGGGCGGCGGCCTGTTCCACCAGTGGTCGCCGGCCCACCACATACCCCCCTGCCGGGACCAGCCCTCCGCCGGGATTCTTGATCAGCGAGCCCGCCACCAGATCGGCCTCCACGTGCGAGGGCTCCAACATTTCCACGAACTCACCGTAGCAGTTATCCACAATACAGACGATATCGGGTGCGGCCCGTTTGTAGCGGCTAATAAGCTCGGCAAGAACCGGTATTCCCAAAGAGGAACCCCGGCCGTACCCGGCCGACCGCTGCAAGAAAACCGCCTTGGTGTTGGGGCGCAGTACCTGCTCGGGCTCGCTGTCCAGCGATACCTGCCGGCACTCAATTCCCCACTCGCCCAACCCCCCGGACGACGCCCCGTTAAGACCCACCAACCCTCTCAGGGTAGGATATATGTCTCCCACCACCAGGAGCTCGTCCCCCGGCCGCAAGGCACCGTAAAAGCATAAGGCCAAGGCATGGGTTCCGGAGGCAATCGCCGTCCGTACCAGGGCCGCTTCGGCTCCGAATACCCGACCGAATACTTCCTCCAGAGCATTACGGCCCAAATCCCCGTAACCGTAACCGGTACTGCCCGCAAAGTGGTAATCGGCTATCCCCGCTTCCAGGAAGGCGTGTAGCACTCGGGCGTGGTTTACCCGGGCTACCTCCTCCAATTCTGCAAAGACCGGCCGTATCTCCCGCTCTACTTCTAGGCCGAGGTCGATCAGGTTCTCGTCCAGGCGGTACTGCTCCTTAAGCCAACCGTGATAAGAGAACATGGCAACCCCTCCCATTGTTGGCAACTAGATTCGCTGTTCTGACCCTGGCTTCCTGCCACCTTAGCCGGTAAGCGTCGGTCGCTCCCCATGAGTCACCTCCGCCAGGGCCGCCGCCGCCTCCAAGTCTTCGGCTTCCAGCGTTATCAATTCCTGTCTGGTGGCCGATCCCTTCCGTAACAGCCGTACCGCCTGACGACGCATGGCTTTCTCCAGGAGGTTACGTACTAACCGGGCGTTTCCCTGAGCCGCCCTACCGCTAAGCACCAAGTACCGAAGGTAACGCTCCAGCCAGGCCTCGGCCGCCGGGCTGAGACGGTAGTCGCGCTGAGAGGCCAGATACCTGGCAATCTCCAGCAACTCGGCCGCAGAATAATCGGGGAAATAGAGCTCTACCGGAAGGCGCGACCTTAACCCGGGGTTAATGCGTAGGAAGCGATCCATCTCCGCCGGATAGCCGGCCAGAATTAACACGAATTCGTTACGGTGAACCTCCATGGCCCGCACCAGGGTATCAACGGCCTCGCGACCGAAGTCCTTCTCTCCTCCCCGGGCAAGAGAGTAGGCCTCGTCTACAAAGAGAACCCCGCCCAGGGCTCTTTTTACCTGTTCCCGGGTTCGTTGGGCGGTGTGACCCACAAACTCTCCTACCAGGTCGGCCCGTTCGACCTCGATCAGGTGGCCCCGGGTAAGCACCCCCAGCTCCCGAAACAGACGTCCTAGGAGACGGGCTACCGTGGTCTTACCCGTACCCGGATTACCCCGGAACACCATGTGCAGAACCGTAGGTTCGGCGTTTAAGTTCTCTCGCGTTCGCCACCGGGCCACTTCCAGGTAGGCGTAGATTTCCCGCACCAGTTCCTTCACCTGAACCAGACCGATCAACCGTTCCAGTTCGGCCAGGGCCTCCGGATCGGTGCGCCGGGCTCGACGGTTTCCGTTGCCGGTACCAAGGGAAAAGGCGTCCGGGCGAGGCTCCGGCAATGGTGGTTGCCGGTTCTTAGAGACCACCCGATTGCCGTCGCCGTAAAATAAATTGAGCCGGGGCACCGGCTTCCCTCCCCCGCGAAACACACCCAAAGCTTTTAGGCCCGCCAGCCCAGTATATGTACCTAACCGGAGAGCTAGGATAGCTCGCTCCCCGCCAAATTCCGCCATCGGGCAGGAGGCGGGCCCCGGCCGGCGAATTATGCCTGCCAAACGGGAAAAAGTATTACCGCCCGGCAGGTGAAGGCAATGTCGCTTCCCGCTTATGCGCAGATCGGTACCACCGAATTGAAGCGTCGGGCCGAAGAAGCCCGCCGCCGGTTGGAGGCCTGCAATTTGTGCCCCCATAACTGCCGAGTAAACCGACTGCGAGGGGAAAAGGGCAGGTGTCGGGCCGGAGCCGAGGCAGTGGTTTCCGACTACGGCCCCCATTTCGGCGAGGAGGAAGTCTTGGTCGGCGAGCGGGGTTCGGGCACCATTTTCTTTGCCTTCTGCAACCTTCGCTGCGTTTTTTGCCAGAACTGGGAGCTGAGTTGGGACGGTCGGGGTCGAACGGTAAGCGAGGAACAACTCGCCGCCATGATGCTAGAACTACAAAGGCTGGGATGTCATAACCTTAACCTGGTCACCCCCACCCATTTCGTCCCCTCCATATTAGCGGCGCTGGCCCTGGCCCGGGAGCGCGGCCTCACGCTTCCCCTGGTATATAACTGTGGGGGATACGAATCTCCGGACACCCTACGGCTCCTGGAAGGGATAGTGGACATCTATTTGCCGGACCTAAAGTATTTCTCCGAAGAGCCCGCGGCCGCGTATTCCGGTGCGCCGGACTATCCCCGCCGGGTTAGGGCCGCCCTCAAAGAAATGCATCGGCAGGTAGGGGAACTAAAAATAGGCCCCGACGGACTGGCCGTTCGCGGCCTTCTCGTCCGCCACCTGGTACTCCCCGAGAATCTGGCTTCAACCGCCGAGGCCATGCGGTTCATCGCCCGGGAACTTTCTCCACGAACCTTTGTGAACTTAATGGCTCAGTACTACCCCGCCCATAAGGCTCGGGACTACCCGCCGCTACACCGTCGGATTAGCCGGGAGGAATTCCTCGCCGCTCTGGACGCCGCCCGCGAGGCCGGGCTCACCCGCGCAGGCAGGTGGTGAAGAAATCGGCCACTACTTCCCCTACCTCGGATTCGCGCTCGCTAAAGAAATGGTCCGCACCCTCTAGGAGACGGAACACTTTTGGATCCGGCATGGCGGTGTCTACGAGGCGCCGAACGTACTGCGGGTCTACCAGGTCGTCGGCCGTACCGATGACAATCAACTTTGGTCGCCCAAACCGAGTTAGCACCTCGGGAGGATCTATCACCGGAGCTATGCCGGCTAGGGCGACAATATCGGCTCCGGCGGCTGCCGCCCGAAATGCTACCATACCGCCGAAGGAATAGCCGGCTAGACCGATCGGGGTTCCGGGAGGCAGGCATGAGGTCAAGTAGTCAAGAGCCCCCAACGCGTCGTTCATCTCCCCCCTTCCCCCGTCGTAGGTCCCCTCGCTCTGACCCACTCCCCGAAAGTTAAAGCGCAAGGTGGCGAAGTCTCGAGCCTGCAAGGCCTTGGCCACCGCCCGCACCACGAAGTTGCGCATGTTGCCTCCGTACAGGGGGTGGGGATGACAAATCACCACTCCCGCCTTAGCGTCCTTAGGTCCGCCCAAGAGCCCTTCGAGCCACAGGTCTCGCGCCCGGAAGCGTACCTGGGTATCCCGCGCCTGAGTATTCATTGGGCTTAGCCTCCTTTGGAAAGAACCATGGTCAACCGACGAACTGCCAGGCGCACAGACGGCGTTCCAACCAGTCGATCAAGGCAAAGAGCACCAGCCCCATGCCTGCTATGGCGACAATGCCCGCCAACATCTGGGAATAGTCTGCCCGGTACATGGAATCGAAGATATAGTAACCCAGGCCGGTAGTTCCCGCCACCGTTTCGGTGAAGAACAATACCGAGATGGCCGTGCCCAGGCTCACCCTAAGAGCGGTCAGAACTTTTGGCAGACAAGCAGGCAGGATTATATGCCGAAAAACCTGTCGGGGGCTGGCGCCTAAGGAAAGCACGGAAAGGATTGACTGCTGGGGAATGCTCCGAGCCGCATCCCGACTGGCCACCAGTATCTGAAAGAAGATAATCGTGGTGACCAAGAATATGCGCGCCGCATCCCCGATACCTAACAGGAGGAACACAATAGGCAGTAAGGCGATCTTGGGTACGGGATACAAGAGATAAGCCGCGGGCATAACCAGGCGATCCCAGGAATCCCGTCGGCCCAGGATTAACCCCAGAGGAGCGGCCGTGGCCAGACCAATCATAAGACTCAACACCACCCGGTAGAGGCTAAAACAGAAATGAGGCCACAACCGTTCGGCGTTTTGCACCAAGCTTGCCAGGGTCAGCACCGGCCCGGGAAGCGCCGGATGGCCGAGGATTAGGGCGATGATCTGCCACGCCAGCAGCACCCACAGCAGACCCAGAGCTACCTGCAGGCGATTACCCATCGCTTCCCACCCCCAGAAGGTGGCGAACCTGCCAACACTGCCTATAGAATTCCGGCGACCGCCGATAGTCGGCGGAACCGACACCCGGATTATCCACCACCGCCAATATCCGTCCGGGACGGGCGGTAAACACGGCTATCTTTTGCCCCAGGTAGACCGCCTCTTCAATGCTGTGGGTTACCAGAACCATGGTTAGATCCTGATTCTGCCAGATTTTCAATACCAGGTCCTGCAGGCCCTCTCGGGTCAGGGCGTCCAAAGCCGAAAGGGGCTCGTCCATAAGCAACAAATCAGGGGAAACCGCCAGCGCCCGGGCAATAGCCACGCGCTGGCGCTGTCCTCCGCTCAACTGGTCGGGATAGTAGAAAACGAATTCTTCTAGACCTAATTCCTGCAAGATAGGCCGTACCGTACGCCACTGCTCCTGCCGATGCACTCCCCTAATCTCCAAACCCAAAGCGGCGTTTTGGTAAACGTTCTTCCAAGGGAACAACCCGTAATCCTGAAGGATAAGGGCAGTTTGGGGCCGGGGACCGGCTACCACTTTACCGTCTACCCGTACCTCCCCCCGGGTAGGCGGCCGCAGCCCGGCCATGAGGTAAAGTAAGGAGGTCTTTCCGCACCCGGAGGGACCGATTATCGCCCAGCTTTCCCCCCGTCCGACGGTCAGGGTTACTCCCTCTAACGCCTTAAGGTAATGACCGTTTTGGCTGTAGACCAAGTCTACCCGGTCTACCTCTAAGAAAGGAACTTTCATGGTCTAAGGTCCCTTATTATCCCTTCCTCTACTAGATCCTGGTAGCAATAAGGCTCAGCAAGCAACCCTTTACTCACCATCCACCTCATTACCCGCTCTAGGTCGGTAGGCTGGGGCAAACCGGGAGCCGAATAACGGGGAGTGAGATACGTATCCTTAAGGGCCTCGGGCAACCGGGTACGTTCTATAAACAGGCCCCGGTAGGCTTCGGGATCAGTTGCGACCCTGGCCGCCGCTTCTTGGTAGGCCTGAAGCAGTTTCACCAGTTCCGGGCGCCGGTTGCGGATAACTTCTTCCCGGAAGACTAGTACTACCTGCGAAAGGTTATCGGGCTGGCGGGTATCATCCAATATCACCCTTGCCCCCTGCTTCTCCGCCAGCGTGGCCAAGGGATCGGGTAGCACCGCCGCCTCCACCTGATGGCTCAAGAGCAGCTGTAACCTTTGCGCCATGTCCGGCACGGGGGTTTTTTCTACCCGGGAGGGATCTAGGCCGGCTCCCAGCAGGAGCTGATCCGTCACGTACTCAATGACGGTATTCTCGGAAATCGCTACGGTCTTGCCCGCCAGATCCTGAGGAGCAGTAACCGTGCTCCCCGGTGCCGCCAGCAAGGCAAAGCGCCCTTCCTCCGGCCGGGCCCCCATGGTAAGGCCAACGATCTTGACCGGGGTACCGGCTTTTAGCAAAAGGGCCGTGGCAATCGGATCCGCCGTCTCTCCGTCTATCTGGCCGGCCTGAAGGGCCATGTCCCGGTCGCGGGCGCTGTTAAAGGGCACGAGCTGCACGGCCAAACCGAACTTCTGGAAAAGGCTTTCCTCCTCGGCTACAAAGAAAGGAAAATTGTCCTCTATGGGTAAAACGCCCAGGCGAAGGGGACTGCTCACTTGAGCTTGGTGGTTTGCGCAACCGGCCAACGCCGGGATAAGGCTTGCAGTCAGAACCAATAGCAGAAGCAACGCCCCGGTTCGGACGCGGAGGAAAGGTTGGGACAATGGGTCGCACCTCCTGAGTTGGCGGGTAGGAAGCTAGTTGGCAGGGCCCTCCTGCTGGCTAAGCGCCTGCGCCAGGTTTAGCGGCCGTAGAGGCATTACCGTAGAAATGGCGTGCTTATATACCATTTGCTGACGGCCTTCCACGTCTACGATCACGGTAAAATTGTCAAATGCCCGGATTACTCCCTTAAGCTGAAACCCATTGACCAGGTAGATAGTCACCGGCATCCCGTCTTTCCGCAACTGGTTCAAGTACCAGTCCTGAAGGTTAATCTGACCTTTGCTCACCGACTTTTCCCTCCAGCGGTGGTTTAGTGCCTGTCGGGGTTGTATATTCTACGTCGCTCCTAGTTGTCCTGCTGTCAGCGGCCACGATTTCCGCCGCCAGCGCCCGAGCGTCCGGGTAACGGCTGACGTCAAACCACCGAATGCGCGGGTCCTGGCGAAACCAGGTTAGTTGCCGCTTGGCAAAGCGACGGGTGTCGCGTTGGATAAGCCGGACCATTTCTTCCCAAGAACAGACCCCCTGTAAAAAGGCCACTACCTGGCGGTATCCCAAGCCCTGTAGCGACGGAAGCTCGGGCGAGTACCCGGCGGCCAATAGCCCCCTTACCTCTTCTACCCAGCCCCGGGCCAGCATTTCCTCGGTTCGCCGGTTAATGCGCCTATACAGCTCTGGGCGGGGAAGGTTTAGGCCAGTAAAGCGCACCGAATAGGGTAGATCTTCAACTTGACGCGGCCTCCACCCGGAGGGGGGTTGGCCGGTTAGGTAATAGATCTCTAAGGCCCGTACCACGCGACGCCAGTCGTTGGGGTGAAGCCGGGCGGCGGTTGGGGGGTCTACTCGAGCCAGTTCGCGGTGAAGGCTTTCCGGTCCCCGTTCCCGGGCTTGCTGGTGCAGCCGTTGCCTTAGATCCGGATCCGGTTTCAGCGGCGGAAAAGAGTAGCCCGGATCGGTTACTGCCCGCAGGTAAAGGGGAGAGCCACCAACCAGAAGCGGCACCTTGCCCCGACGGGAGATTTCGGCGATTGCCTGCCGGGCTAACTGCTGGTACTCGGCCACGCTGAAGGGCTGGTCGGGGGTAATTATGTCCACCAGGTGGTGGGGAATATAGCGACCGTTGCCGGCCACTTTTTCGGCCTCGGTTAACTTGGCGGTGCCGATGTCCAGGCCTTTGTAAACCTGCATCGAATCGGCTACCACTATCTCCCCGTCTAACAGTCCGGCTACTTCCACCCCCACCTGAGACTTTCCCACCGCCGTAGGTCCCAAAATGACCCAAAGCTCCAATCCCGTTTTCCTCCTAACGTCGGCCGAAAGCCTGCAACAGTTCTTGGGCCGAGAAACGCAAGATCGTCGGCCGGCCGTGCGGACAGGTAAAAGGATGGGGGGTCCGCCTCAACTCTTCCAGCAGAATAACCATCTCCTGACGGTCCAGATACTGATTGGCCTTTATCGCCCCCCGGCAGGCCAAGAGCCTTCGGGCCTGCTCTGCCAGTTCGGCTTCCGGCCGGCCGTTTCGGACTATCGAGCTTAGGACCTCCTCCAGCACCCAAAGAGAATCGTCTACCGATAGACCTGCCGGCAACCCCCGAAACAGTATCCCGCCGGGCCCGAAGCGCTCTGCCAAGTAGCCCAGACGGCGAAAAACCTCGGCGTGACGCCAAAAAAGCTCCGCCTCCGGGGGGGCCAGGGAACGGCTTAGGGGGGCGGCCAGCATCTGCGAGGCCGAACCCGCCTGCTCCCGCCGGGCCAGTTCCGCGTAGCGAATGCGCTCGTGAGCAGCGTGCTGGTCGATTATGTAAAGATCGCCGTCAGACTGAGCGAGAATATAGGTGGCCGCCAACTGCCCTAGAGGCTCCAGCGGGGGCAGACCGGCGACCTCCTCCTTGAGGTTGTCGGCGTCGGGGCTAGGGGTAGACCACTTCCAGACCCGCTGTTCGACCTGCGGGGTTTCCCGCACCTCCAGAACCGCGGTTTTGACCGCACCCGGTTCAGACGGCGGCCACGGTAGCTGGACCAGTTTGCCCGGGCCGGAGAGCGATTCTAGCCAGGGCCGGAGGCCGCGATAGAGGATTTCCCACATTTCTTCCTCGGCTACGATGCGCACGGTGAGCTTAGCCGGATGTACGTTGGCGTCCACCCGCTCCGGGGGCAGCCAAAGCTGCAGCGCCGCCACCGGCCGCTGGACGTTGGGGAGCAATCCCGCGTAAAGGCGGTCGAGCAAACGGCCGAAGCCGGAAGAGACCACCGGTCGCCCGTTCACCGCCAGGAACTGGCGCCGGCGATCCGCCCGTCCCACGCCGGGGCGACCCAGGTATCCCCGGAGCTCCAGGCCGTCGGCACGGTACTCTACCGCCACCAACTCTTGCGCCAGATCCCTTCCCCAAATTGCGGTTATGGCCGCCAGCAGATCGCCCCGGCCGGAGGTGCGGAAGAGAATGCGGCCGTTAACCGCCAGAATAAAGGCGCGGTCGGGATAGGCCAGGGCCAGCCGCCCGAGGACTTCGGCTATGGTGGCCACCTCCCGCGCCGGTTCCGCTTGGGATTTTCGGCGAGCGGGGAGGTTGTAAAACAAATCGGATACCGTCACCCTGGTGCCGGGAGCGCAAGGATGAGGCCGATTCTCCAGAATCTCTCCTCCCCGCGCCCGCAGCTTGGTTCCCTTCGGGGCGTCGGCAGGTCGGGTCAGCATTTCTACTTCCGCCACCGCGGCAATGCTGGGCAAGGCTTCGCCCCGAAAACCCAGACTGGTAATGCGTTCAAGATCCGCCGGGGCCGCCAGCTTGCTGGTGGCGTGCCGGGCAAAGGCCAGTTCTACTTCTTCGGCCGGGATGCCGCAGCCGTCGTCCCGCACCACGATCTGCCATCCCGGGGCGGTGGTCACCTGTACTTCGATGTGCCGGCTGCCGGCGTCGATGGCGTTCTCGGCCAGCTCCTTCACTACCGAGGTGGGCCGCTCGATAACCTCGCCGGCGGCGATTTGGGCCGCTATTTGGGGGTCCAGTATTCTTATGCCGGCCACGATCCCGTCCACCGTCCAAACTCAGCGGGCCCGCTTTAGGCGGCTCTGCAGCGCGTAAAGCTTGTTCAATGCTTCTAAGGGTGTCATGCTTACCAGATCCAGCCGCCTAAGTTCGGCAAGCACCGCCTGTTCCCTCCCGTCTGCCGGTTTCATTTCCGGAAACAGACGCAGTTGGCCGCCCTCGCCGCCTTCATCCTGGGAAATCTTAAGCGACGGCCTCGGTCGGGCCCCGGTCGCTGAACCCGCAGGGGCCAGAACCGGTCCGGTCAGGGAGGCCATTATCTCCTGGGCGCGCCGCACTACCGGTTCGGGCAGCCCGGCCAGGGCCGCTACCTGAATACCGTAGCTGCGATCGGCACGGCCCCGGCGAACGAGGCGCAGGAACAACAGGTTCCCCTCCCTCTCCTCCACCGCCACGGTGTAGTTCACCACTCCCGGTAGCCTTTCCTCCAAGGCGGTAAGCTCGTGGTAGTGGGTGGAAAACAGGGTGCGGCAGCCGATCTGCCGGTGGATAAACTCCAGCAGCGCTTGTGCCAGGCTCAAGCCGTCGTAGGTGCTGGTTCCCCGCCCCACCTCGTCCATTACCACCAGGCTACGGGCGGTGGCCTCTTCCACAATGGTGCGGCACTCCAGCATCTCCATCAGAAACGTGCTCCGACCGAATACCAGATCGTCGGTGGCCCCCACGCGGGTAAAGATGCGGTCTACCACCCCGATCCGAGCGGATTGGGCGGGGACGAAGCTACCCATTTGCGCCATGAGTACGATCAGCGCCACCTGCCGCATATAGGTGGACTTTCCGGCCATGTTGGGTCCGGTCAGGATCACGAGCCGTTGCTCGACTCCGTCCAGAAAAGTATCGTTGGACACGAATTCGCCCGGCGGTAGGTATCGTTCCACCACCGGGTGCCTGCCCTCCCGGATTATCAGGTGAGAACTGTCGTCTACTTCCGGTCGTACGTAGCCGTAGCGGCCCGCCGCCTCGGCCAGGGCCTGGAGGCAATCCCAAACCGCCACTATGCCCGCCGTCTTTTGGATCTGGGCGGCCGCCCGGACTACCTCCCGCCGCAACTCGGCGAAGAGTTGCTGCTCCAGGGCCACCAGTTTCTCTTCTGCCTCTAAAATGAGTTCCTCGTACTGGGCGAGTTCGGGAGTCACGTAGCGCTCGGCGTTGGCCAAGGTTTGCTTGCGCCGGTAGTCGGGCGGGACCAGGGAAAGGTTGGGTTTACTTACCTCCAGGTAGTAGCCGAACACCCGGTTGTAGCCTACTTTTAGCGATTTTATCCCGGTCCGCTGCCGCTCCCGCGCTTCCAGCCCGGCGATCCACTCCTGCCCCTGATTCCGGGCCTGGCGCAACCGGTCCACCTCGGGGTGGTATCCGGCCCGGATCACCCCTCCCTGGTCCAATACGGCCGGGGCCTGAGGATCGATCGCCGCCTCCAACCGGGCGGCCAAATCGGACAATGCGTCGAACTCGCGCCGCAGTTGCGCTGCCAGACCCCTCTCTACTTTACCCACCGCTTCCTCAACTCGGGGCAACAGAAGCAGAGAATCTTTCAAGGCCAACAAGTCCCTCGGGTTGGCGGTTCCGTAGACCGCCTTGGTGACCAATCTCTCCAAATCTCTTACTCCGGCCAGGTGCGACCGCAACTCCTGGGCCACAAGAGGACGATTCAGCAATTCCTCCACGCTGTCCAGCCGCGCCTGGATGGCCTCTACTTCGATAAGCGGGTTTTCTATCCACCGCCTAAGCAGCCTCCCCCCCATGGGCGTAAGGGTGAAGTCCAGTACCGCCAGTAGCGAGCCCTCGCGGGTGCCGGTATGTCGGCCCACCGCCAGCTCTAAATTGCGCTTGGTCACCGCATCCAGCACCATATGGGTGGGAGATTTGTAGCGCTGGGGCGGCCTCAGGTGGTCGAGCTGGTTCTTCTGGGTGTCCAAAAGGTAGGCGAGAAGAATTGCCGCGGCCCGTAGCGCCCCCGGACCGGCGCCGGCGGCCATTTCTTCCGGCGGCCGCCGAAAGTGCTTGCTCAGCAGTTCTTCCGGCGCCCGGGCCCCGGGCGCGTAGAGACCAACATTCAAACCCAGACGGGCGGCGAGTTCGCCCACCTCCTCCTGTTCCCGGGGTTGCGACACGATCAGCTCTGCCGGCTGCAGGCGCATCAACTCTTCTTCTAGGGCCTGCCAGGTGCGGAGAAAACTGCCCAGGTAGAACTCGCCGGTGGAAACGTCGGCGTAGGCCAGACCCCAGTGCTCCTGCGCCTCCGCCAGGGCCGCCAGGTATTGGTTCTCCTTGGGGTGAAGGGCGCCGTCGGAGAGCACGGTGCCCGGAGTGACCACCCGCACCACTTCCCGCTCCATGAGCTTGCCCTTGCCCTCGGCCGCGGGAATCTGCTCGCAGATGGCCACCCGGTAACCCTTGGCCGCCAGACGCGCGATGTAGCCCTCGGCGGCGTGATAGGGAACCCCGCACATGGGAACCGACCCCGCCCTTCCCGCCGGCCGGCTGGTCAGGGTGATCTCCAGCTCTCGGGAGGCTATCTGGGCGTCCTCATAAAACATTTCGTAAAAGTCGCCCAGACGAAAGAAAAGCAGCGCGTTGGGGTACTGCTGCTTGAGTCGCCAATACTGGTCCAGCATGGGCGTGAGCTCTTGCAAGGTCCCCTCCCCCTTAGACCAGCTCACCGAAGAGGTTAAAGGTCTGGGCCTCGGTTATGCGCAGGTGCACCAGCCGGCCTACCAGCTCTTGAGGGCCGGAGAAGACCACGATCTTGTTGGTCCGGGTGCGGCCCGCCAACCGCTGGGGGTCGGTCTTACTGGGGCCCTCCACCAACACTTCCACCGTCCGCCCCACCAGCCGCTCGTTACTTTCCCGACTAAGTCGGTTCTGAAGCCGATTGAGACGCAACAGACGTTGCCGCTTAACCTCCGGCGCCACCTGATCGGGAAACTCGGCCGCAGCCGTACCCGGTCGGGGGGAGTACATAAAGGTGAAGGCGGCGTCGAAACGCACCTGCTCTACCAGGTCCAGGGTGGCCTCGAAATCCTCTTCCGTCTCGCCGGGAAAACCCACGATTAGATCGGTGGTGATACTAGCCTCGGGTAGCCGCCGCCGAATGGTCCGGGCCAGGTTCAGGTAGTGCTCCCGGGTATAGCCCCGGCGCATCCGCTCTAAAACCCGGTCGGATCCGGCCTGGGCGGGAAGATGAAAATGTTCGCAGATCTTACGCCCGGTGGCCACCACTTCCACCAACTCCGCGCTGAAATCACGGGGATGAGAGGTGGTGTAACGAATTCGTTCTATCCCCTTGATCGCCTCTACGGCCTTCAGCAGGTCCCCAAAGTCAACCGGCTCCGGTAGATCCCGCCCGTAAGTGTTAACGTTTTGCCCCAGCAACATTACTTCCTTGTACCCCTCCCGCGCCAGGCCCGCGACTTCCGCCAGTATGTTCTCCGGGCGGCGGCTGCGCTCCGGTCCCCTCAGGTAGGGCACAACACAGTAGGTGCAGAAGTTATTGCAACCGTAACTAATGGTCACATAGGCCCGGAGGCGGTCAGCCCGCCGCACGGGCAGGTTCTCCACCGGTTCTACCCCTAAGGAACCGGTAGCGAGAACAAACTGCCTTTCCTCCTCTGCCCGCCGCACCACCTCCGGCAAACGGTAAAGATCGCCAGGGCCGACCACGAAATCTACTTGGGGAACCCGCCAACGCACCTCGGCGCCCAGACGTTGGGCCATGCAGCCCGCCAGCCCGATGATCAGCTCCGGCCGGCGCCGCTTCAAGGCCAACAGTTGGCCGAGTTGGCCGTAGACCTTGTTCTCCGCCTTCTCCCGGACGGAACAGGTATTAATAAGAATTAGGTCCGCCTCCTGGGGATCGGAGGCCCGGCGGTATCCCGCCTCCTCCAGCAGACCGGCCATCACCTCAGTATCGTGCTCGTTCATCTGACAGCCGTAGGTAAATGTTAGATACTTCTTGGTCTTCTTCTGCATCCTCGCCCACCTTAGTTAATTATACCTGTACGGCGGTAAGAACACAAATAAGCTGGTTTTTACGGTGTGTGTGTCAAGGTTTAGTAGGTGGCGCGTGTTCCGGGCCCGGCCGGAGGATCCTGTTGGTGACCACCCAAGTCTCGGAGAACAGCGGGTTAGGGGCCTAAGCTCGTGTTTGACCCAGGGCCTGCCGCTGGAAGGCCATTTAGCCCAACTTCCGCACCCGTGACTTCTAACCCAGCAATATCAAAGCATCCGGC
>JBNARC010000015.1:0-58136 GCA_049719955.1 Neomoorellales bacterium
GGCAACCGCATCCTCGTGGCCGGGACCCGCACGGGCTTCACCTGCTGAAGCTTGACGCACCCCCCGTAGCGTTGGGACTTGACCGACCTTCCGGCGAGAGATACAATCTTGGCGTGAGGAATTTGGGTCTTTTGGGGGTAACCTATGTTAACCAAGAGGCAGCAGGAGTTTTTAGCTGCGGTCATTCGCCTGGCAGAGACGGGGGAAGGAGTACACTACACCCAGGTGGCTGAGGCTTTAGGGGTCAGCCGCTGGACGGCCTACGACGTGCTTACCGGCCTGGCAGAAAAAGGGATGCTGGAGGTGGTTCACGAGGTAGCTCGCGAAGGAGGTGGGGGACGTTCGCGTATCATGTTTCTCCCTACGCCCCAGGCTTGGGCTCAGATCAAACCGGCTCTCCAACCGGACGAAACCAGAGCCAACGACCTTCTGGCCGTTACTCGGACCCGGCTGTGGACCAAGGTCTTGAGGGCGCGAGAGCAAGGGGTTTGGGGCACCCTCCAGGAGTTGGCCGGGGAGCTAAAGGGTATTCGGCACCCGTTCGTTTTTTGCGCTTCCCTGCTGGTTCTGCTATTGGTGGCCCTGCGGGCTTCCAGCCAGGGCGAGCAACAAGCTCTGTTGGGTTATCTGGGACTACTTCTCAACGGCCCCCAGGTGGCCCTGGTGACCCTGGTGGGCTTTGCCCTGGCCCTTCTACTCGAACGTGCGCCTCAATCTCACGGCCTTTCCGCCCTGTGGGACCAGGTGGGTGCCTTTGAGGAGCAAATGAAGAAGCTAGATAACCAAGAGACTCTTCGCCTGCGGGAACTGGCAGCGGAGGTAGTAGGTGAGCTGTGGTCATCGCCCGGTGCCCTGGGGATTAGTAGCTAGTCTTAGCGTGAGTTTGGAGAGGAGGGGAAGTTGGTGAATCTGGCGCGTACCTTTCTGGGTGAGAAGTTTCTGGAGCAGGGCGTCAAGCTGATCATGCGGGGCGACGCCGAGAAGCACATAAATACTCTGCTGGCTTGGGCGGAGAAGATCGCGCGAGATCCAAAACATAAGGGCTTCATCGAGGGCATGCGCAAGGCCTTTAACGATCCCACCAACAACTGGGCCCAGTTGTGTCACCGCATGTTAACCAGTACCGATCCGAACGTACGCACTAGGTTGGCCATTAATTTCTTTATTAACGCCAGCCTGGTGGGTATACCCCGACAAAAAGAGGTGGAACAGAAGGAAGGCATTCATGTGCCCTGGGCCATACTTGTAGACCCCACGGAACGCTGTAACCTAAACTGCCTGGGGTGCTGGGCCGGAGACTATCAACGCACTCAGGAATTGGATTTCTCCACCCTGGACCGGATCTGTTCTGAGGCCGAAGAACTGGGGATCTACTTCATAGTGGTTTCCGGCGGAGAACCCTTGGTGCGAAAGGATGACATTTTGGCCCTGGCGGAAAAGCATGAAGGCCAGGTGTTCCATCTTTTCACCAACGGCACCCTCATCGACGAAGCGTTTGTGGCCCAGATGAAGCGGGTGGGTAACATTACCTGTGCCATCAGCATCGACGGGCTGGAGGAGAAGACCGATGCCCGACGGGGTAAGGGCGTATTCCAGAAGGTCATGCGCGCCATGGACCTGCTGCGGGAAAACGGTTGCGTCTTCGGAATCTCGGTTACCTACCACCGCGGTAACAGCGAA
This sequence comes from Neomoorellales bacterium, assembly GCA_049719955.1. Classification (GTDB taxonomy): domain Bacteria; phylum Bacillota; class DSM-521; order Neomoorellales; family SLTJ01; genus JANLFO01. The sequence continues at coordinate 1,681 of JBNARC010000015.1, forward strand.
GAGGTAAGCAGCGAAGAATTTGTAGACCTCATGATAGAAAAGGGCGTTGCTTACGGCTGGTACTTCACCTACATCCCCATCGGCAAGGACGTTGACCTGGAAATGATGGCTACCCCGGAGCAGCGGGCCTTGGTTTACGAACGCATCCTGGAGTACCGCCGGACCAAACCTATCTTCCTGGTGGACTTCTGGAACGACGGAGAGGCGGTTAACGGGTGTATTGCCGGCGGCCGAACCTACTTCCATATCAACGCCGCCGGGGAGGTAGAGCCCTGCGCCTTCGTTCACTACGCCACCTGCAATATAAAGAACGTAAGCCTTAGAGAAGCGTTGCAGAATCCGTTGTTCAAGGCCTACCAGAAGCGTCAGCCTTTCCACTCCAACCTGCGGCGGCCTTGTCCCATTATCGACAATCCGGAGATGCTCCGGGAAATAATCAAAGAGTCCGGGGCCTATCCCACGCAACTCCACCAGGACGAAACCATCGATGAATTCGTAGAGAAGATCAAGCCGTACTCGGAAGCCTGGGGCGAAGTGGCAGACGCTATTTGGGCGGAAAAGCAGGGTAAGAATCCGATTACGGCGTCGGCTAATTAGCGCCGGGAACGGGGTATGGCCGGGGCGATTGACCGTAAATACTGGCAGGGCTTGGTGCTGGCGGCCCTTTTAAGCCTGGCCGGGCTGACGGCGGTTAATTTTTTTACCTCCGGGGAAATCCTGTCCGGGGTGGTGGCTCAGCTCCGCCGGGCTCATTTTTACTTGGCCGTGGCCCTGGTGGTGGCGTTGTGGCTGTTTGAGGGTCTGCGTACCAAGGCCATTTTGGAGATCACCGGGAACCGCATCGGCTTTTGGGCCGCGTTCCAGGTGCAGATGGCCAGTAACTTCGCCGCCTATGTAACCCCCCTGGCCAGCGGGGGCCCGCCGGTGGAAACCTACTTGCTATGGCGGCAGGGCGTGCCACTGGATCGGTCCTTGGCCATGGTCAGCGTGCGGCTGCTGTTAACTTTTGGCTTCTTCGTGGTGACCGTTCCCCTGCTCCTGTTAGTGGGGTGGAAGGTTCTGCATCTAAGTTGGCCCCTGTTGGCGGCAGCCGTAGCGGCGGTAGCGTTGATGCTGTTGTCTTTTGTTCTGTTCTTTTACTTCGTCTACCGGCCTACCCTGGTGGAAAAAATGGCCTGGCGGATAATGCGTTGGCTGCCCATCGGGCGGCTGCGCAATCCCGAGGCTTGGACCGGAAGGATCGAACAGGAAGTGGCGAAGTTCGGTCATACCTTAAGTCTACTGCTCCGGTGCGGGTGGAGAAGCCTCGGCTTCTTGGCGGGATGCACGGTGGCCATCTGGGCCCTGTTCTTCTCGGTAGCCCCGGTTTTGCTTTGGGGGTTGGGCTACCCGGTTCCCTGGGCGGCGGCCACCATCCGCCAGATTCTCCTGTACTTCCTATTTTCTTACGTGCCCCTGCCCGGAGCCAGCGGCGTGGCCGAGGTGGGTTACGCGTCTCTGTTCGCCTCATTGGTTCCGAGTTCGGTGCTGGCCGGGTTTGTGGCTACCTGGCGCCTACTGACCTACTACGCTGGGGTGGCGGTGGGGGCACCTATGTTGTTGCGTCTGGCGCGTGCGCCCGGGGTGGAGATGGGGTCCGAATCCCCGCTGGTCAAAACGGGTGAGGCAGTGATGGGAAGGAAGGTCGGCTGAATGTTAACCTTGGACGAGGCCTTACAGATGGATAGGGCCGGAATAAGCCGGCTCTACAAGGAACACGTCAATCCCGGGCTGGCCACCATCCTGGGCCTCTTGGACTTTGATAAGCGCTTTGTCCGGGCCCAGGGGCCCTATCTTTGGGACGGCGAGGGTAACCGCTATCTTGATTGTCTGGGAGCATACGGGGCCCTGAATTTGGGGCATAATCCGCCGGAAGTGCTGGCGGCCATAGAGCGGGTAAGGGAGCGACCCAACTTGGTTCAGGCCTCCCTCAACCCTTTGGCCGCGGCGCTGGCCCACAACCTGGCCGAAGTGGCTCCCGGAAAGCTACAACATTGTTTCTTCTGTAATAGCGGCGCCGAAGCCGTAGAGGGAGCGCTGAAACTGGCCCGGGCGGCCACCGGAAGAACCGACATTATTTACTGCGAGGGGTCTTTTCACGGTAAGACGCTCGGAGCCCTCTCGGTAACCGGAAGAGAGAAGTATCAGCGCCCGTTTGAGCCCCTTATCCCCGGCTGCCGTTGCATTCCCTATGGTGACCTGGCGGCGTTAGAGCAGGCGTTAAAGGCTGGCCCGGCGGCGGCCTTCATCGTCGAGCCCATTCAGGGCGAGGGGGGGATTGTGGTGCCACCGGAGGGCTACCTGGCCGGGGCCCGCGAGCTTACCTCCCGGTACGGAGCCCTATTGATAGTGGACGAGGTCCAGACCGGCCTGGGCCGAACCGGCGCCTTATTCGCCTGCGATCACGAAAAGGTGGTGCCCGACATCCTTTGCCTGGCCAAGTCCCTAGGGGGTGGGGTAATGCCGGTAGGGGCCTTCCTTACCACCGCCGAGATTTGGCAGCGGGCCTACGGCGGCTTAGACAAGAGTTTGCTACATACTTCTACCTTTGGCGGCAACACTTGGGCGATGGCTGCCGGGCTGGCGGCGTTGAAGGCTCTGGTGGAAGGCAATCTGGCGGAAGAGGCGCGCCAGAAGGGAGAATTCTTGCGCCGCCGTTTGGCGGAGCGAGTGGAGAAGCACCCCATGGTGAGCGCCATTCGGGGTCGGGGTCTGATGATCGGCATTGAGTTTGTAGGCAAGGGTAAGGGGCTGTGGGACCGTCTGACCGGCGGGCTGGCCGGGCGGTTGCGGGAGGAATACACTGCCTCGCTGGTGGCCGGCGTCTTGCTCAACCAGTACCGCATTCTGACCGCCTATACCCTGAATAATCCCAACGTAATTCGCCTGGAGCCCCCGCTCACGGTTACCTACGAGGATTTGGAGGCGGTCGTGGCGGCGTTGGAGGAAATCCTGAGCCAACACGGCAGCTTCGGTAGCCTGGCCCTGGCTTCCGGTCGTACCGTGCTTAGGTCTTTGGTACGTCGAGAATAGGGGCGATCCCCCGGGGAACAATATAGGCTGAGGTTTTACAACGGCAGAGGGGGGATTTGCGAATGGCCAACTTCACCCAGCCCGAACTGCAGCAGTTGCGGGAAAACCTCAGCAGTGAGCTATTGGTTATCAGCAAGCTGGCCAGCTTTGCCGCTCAGATCGACGATCCGCAGCTCAAGCAGATGTGCATCAACATGCAACGCACCCACGAGCGGCATCGGGACATGTTGCTCCGGCACCTTAATGCCGGCCAGCCTACGATGTGAAAGGGGGATCCGCCGGGATGCAACTCTCAGACAAGGATATCCTAAGCGATGCCCTAACCACCCAGAAGTATCTAGTCTCTTCCTATAATCTGGCCATTACCGAGGCCGCCAACCCGCAGTTACGGCAGGATTTCATGGCCATCTGGCAGGAAGAGCAAAACCTGCACCGGCAGGTTTTCGACGCCATGTCTTCTCGGGGCTGGTACCAGATCAATTCGGCCAGCCCGCAAGACGTGGCCCAGGTGCAGCGCCACTTCCAGACCAGCGCTTCTCCGCCGACCGGCTACCAGTTCCGCTAGAAACACTTCCGGTTAGCCGAAACCGGGTATAGGCAGGCAGATACGTTCCTGGGGGGCCAGCCGGTGTGCGCCCGGTCTGGGCCCCTCCTAAGTTATCACGCCTAAGGAGAGGAGAATCCGGACGTGAATACGGATCCCGCCGTCTTAGCCTCCCGCCTGGTAGCATGGTTGCAGGATCAAGTAGCGGCTGCGGGTGCGCGGGGGACCGTAGTAGGCCTCAGCGGCGGCGTAGACTCTGCCGTGGCCGCGGTCCTTTGCCATCGAGCCTTCGGGGAGAATAGCCTGGCCCTCATCTTGCCCTGCCACAGTGATCCCCTGGATGAGCAGGATGCGCTGTTGGTAGCACAAACCTTCGGGCTCCCTCACCGTACGTTGGTTCTGGATGCGATATACGATTTTCTGTTACAAACCCTGGAACCGGGAGGGGTGGTGGACCCGCGGGACTTGGCCGCTGCCAATCTTAAACCTCGGCTACGAATGTTAACCCTCTATTACTTCGCCAACCGGTATAATTACCTAGTAGTAGGTACTTCCAACCTCAGCGAGCGTACCGTAGGGTACTTTACCAAGTACGGGGACGGCGGAGTAGACCTGATGCCGTTAGGCAACCTGGTGAAGCGCCAGGTATACGAGTTGGCTTCCTACCTAAGGGTGCCGGAAAGGATCATAAAAAAACCTCCGTCGGCCGGGCTTTGGGCGGGCCAGACCGACGAAGGAGAAATGGGAATAAGTTACGCCGAGCTGGACGCCTACCTGCTGACCGGGCAGGCGCGACCGGAGGTTAAGGAAGCGGTGGCCAGGTTGTCTTGGGCCAGCGAGCATAAGCGCCGTATGCCCCCGGTAGCGCCGGTGTAATTATCGGCGTTTCGAGCGCCAGGGAGCACCTTCCCAATTTAGGGCAGGGGCTGGGGGGAGGCCGGCTTGACCGGTAGATGGCCCGGTGGTATATTGAGCTTGCAGGATCGGGGGAGAGGAAGAGACGCAGGAGAGGAGGGACGCAAAATGGCGTTTCCCGGTAGCGGTACAATGAAGAGAGTCCTGGCTCTCGGTATAGTAGTAGCGTTCTTGCTGGCGTGGGGGCTAATACTGGGGGGGTGCGGACAGCCCGCGGCAATTGCCGGAAGCTCCTCGTCGGCACCTTCGGCTTCCGTCCCTGCCGGCAATAACCCGGTGGCCTCGGTTCCGCCGGGCCTAGGGCCTAATACCATCGCCGATATCGTATCAAAGGCCAGCCCGGCGGTGGTTAAGATTACTACCGCCACTCAGGTGGGGGGAGGTTACGACCCCTTTTTCAACGACCCCTTCTTCCGGCGCTTTTTCGGGGTCCCCTTTGATTTGGGGCCGCGGGTGCAGGAGGGCTTGGGTTCGGGCTTCCTGATCTCTGCCGACGGCTATATCCTTACCAACGAGCACGTTATTGATCAGGCACAAGAGATTAAGGTGACCGTCAGCGGCTACGACACCCCCTTTACCGCCCGGGTAGTGGGGTCGGATTACGACCTGGATCTGGCGGTAATTAAGATCGACGGGCCCAAGGCCTTTCCCTATTTAGAGCTGGGAGACTCGGACGCGGTACGGGTAGGCGAGTGGGTAATCGCCATCGGTAACCCTTACGGACTGGAGCATACCGTTACCGTGGGGGTAATCAGCGCCAAGGGGCGGCCGGTAGATGTGGAGGACCGGCATTACGAGAATTTGCTTCAGACCGACGCCTCTATTAACCCCGGGAACAGTGGCGGGCCCTTGCTGAACCTTCGGGGACAGGTGGTGGGGATTAACACCGCCATTAATGCTCAGGCTCAGGGCATCGGTTTTGCCATTCCCACCAGCACGGTCAAGGGGGTGCTGGAAACCTTAAAGACCAAGGGTCAGATAGTGCGGCCGTGGCTGGGCGTGGGAATCTACGACGTTACCCCGGACGTGGCCGAGTACTTCGGACTGGGCCGCGCCGAGGGAGCGCTGGTAGTTTCGGTGGAGAGCAACAGCCCCGCTTCCCGGGCCGGCCTGCGCCGGGGAGACATCATCCTGGAGTTCAACGGCCAGAAGATAACCAGTGCCGACAGTCTGGTCAAGGCCATCCAGGGTACTACCGTTGGCCAAACCGTGCAGATTACCGTGTGGCGCCTGGGCAAGACTTTGAAGCTAACGGCGGTGATCGCGCAGAAGCCGGCGCAGCGCTCATAGAGGCGGAAGTAATAATAGCCCCTTCACCAGGCCACATTAAGCCTTGAGGTCGCTTAATTGGCCGGAAGGGGTGGCAGACCACGACTTGGTGGCGCGAACTATTCCGGGTCAAGCCGCTGGAGGAAGTCCTGGGCGAGCGAGGAGCGCAAGGCCTGCGTCGGCGGCTTGGCCCTTTTGATTTGGTGTTTCTCGGGGTAGGGGCCATTATCGGCACCGGCATCTTCGTTCTAACCGGGGTGGCGGCCAGCCGTTTCGCCGGGCCGGGGGTGATAATCTCCTTTGTTTTGGCCGGAGTGGCCAGCGCTCTGGCGGCTCTGGTCTACGCCGAGTTGGCCTCAATGGTTCCGGTGGCGGGGAGCGCATATACCTACGCCTACGCCGCTTTAGGCGAGTTGGTAGCTTGGATAATCGGCTGGGACCTCATCCTGGAATACACGGTAGCCGCGGGGGCGGTGGCCATCGGTTGGTCCGGTTATCTGGCGAGCTTTCTTAAAGCTTGGGGAATACCGGTGCCGGCCTGGATGGCCGCGCCGCCCGGAGCCGGAGGAATCGTGAACCTGCTGGCTCTGCCCGTAGTGCTTTTTGTAGCCGCTTTCCTCACCTGGGGTAACCGGCTGTCGGCCACGGCGAACAACTTGGTAGTGCTGGTGAAACTGGCGGCAGTAGTTGCCTTCCTGGCGGTGGGTCTGCCGAGGTTGAACCCGTCGTTGTGGTTTCCGATGTTTCCTTACGGCCCCGCCGGAGTTATCACCGGGGCTTCCATAGTGTTTTTCGCCTACATCGGTTTTGACGCCGTATCCACCGCCGCCGAGGAGGTCACCAATCCCCGTCGCGATCTTCCCCGGGGAATTTTGGGCTCCCTGGCCATCTCTGCTTCTTTATACGTAGCCGTAGCTGCGGTCCTTACCGGGCTGGTGAGTTGGCGGGAGCTCAACGTGCCCTCGCCCTTAGCCTACGCGCTGGCCCGGCACGGTCTGGCCTGGGCCTCGGCCCTTATCTCTTTGGGGGCGGTGGCCGGCCTGACCAGCGTGATCTTGGTGAACATGTTCGGGCAAACCCGGGTCTTCTTCGCCATGGCCCGGGACGGGCTCCTGCCTCGCCTCTTCGCCTCCCTGCACCCCCGTTTTGGAACCCCGGCGCTGGCCACTTGGCTCACCGCGACCGCCGTCTTTGCCATTGCCGGCTTCTTGCCCATTGCGCTGGTGGCGGAACTGGCCAATATCGGCACCCTGGCGGCTTTTGTGCTGGTATCCCTGGGGGTAATAGTGCTGCGCCGGGTAAGGCCGGAGCAGCCCCGGCCGTTTCGGGTGCCGGGTTTCCCCTGGACGCCGTTGGCGGCCATGGCCTTCTCTCTTTACCTTATGCTCAATCTTCCCCTTACCACCTGGATCCGTTTCCTCGTCTGGCTGGTCTTGGGCCTGACCATTTACGGTCTTTACGGTCGGCGGGCCAGCCGACTGGCCCCGGTCTGGGAAAGACCGATCTTGGCACCTCAGCCCCTGGCTAAACCCCTGGAACGACAAGAAGGCGGGCCGCTTGACCACCGGCCCGCCTCGGAAGACGAAGATCATCCGAACCGCCGTCCGGATCGGTTCTGACCGGGTTTGGGCCTAGAGATAGCTTACCACCAGATCACCTACCTCTGACGTGGTGTAACCCATCTGACCGGCGGCCAGGCTCTTCAGGTGGTCCCGACAAACCCGCATTACCGCTTCCTCTACCCGCCGCGCTGCCTCTTCCTGGCCAAGATTTTCCAGCATCATGGCTCCGGCACAGATGGCCGCCAGGGGATTTATGATATTCTTTCCTGCGTATTTGGGAGCCGACCCCCCGATGGGCTCGAACATGGAAACTCCTTGCGGGTTAATGTTCCCTCCCGCGGCAATACCCATGCCGCCCTGGATTATGGCCCCCAAGTCGGTGATAATGTCGCCGAACATGTTATCGGTCACGATTACGTCGAACTGCTCCGGGTTTTTGACCATCCACATGCAGGCGGCATCTATATGGGCGTAGTCCTTGGTTATGTCCGGGTACTCCTCACCCACCTCGTAGAAGGTGCGCTGCCACAGATCCGAGGCGTAGGTCAGCACGTTGGTCTTGGCTACCAACGTTACTTTCTTCTTCAGGTTGCGCCGGCGGCAGTATTCGTAGGCGAAGCGAATACAGCGTTCTACCCCGCGCCGGGTATTTATGGATTCCTGAATGGCCACTTCGTCCGGCGTGCCCTTTTTCAAGAATCCTCCGGCCCCGGCGTAAAGGCCTTCCGTGTTCTCTCTCACCACCACAAAATTGATGTCTTCGGGCCCCTTGTCCTTCAGTGGAGTTTCTACCCCCGGATAAAGCTTGACCGGTCTCAGGTTTACGTACTGGTCCAGCTTAAAACGGAGTTCTAACAGTATACCCTTTTCCAGAATTCCGGGAGGAACCTCGGGATGGCCGATGGCCCCTAGGTAAATGGCGTCGAAGGTTCTTAGCTCTTCTATGGCCCCGGGCGGTAGGGTTTCGCCCGTGCGCAGGTAGCGGTCGCCGCCGTAATCAAAGGCTTGAAACTCCAGCTCGAAGCCCGCCTTTTGGGATACGGCCCTCAAAACTTTAAGCCCTTCGCGTATTTGTTCCGGGCCGGTGCCGTCGCCGGGGATTACCGCTATTCGGTACACGCTCTGGCCTCCTTTGTGTGGTGTGGTTAACGCAGATAGGTCCAGGGACTAACCGGTTCGCCGCTTTCTCGGACGTCAAAGTGCAGGTGAGGACCGGTGCTGAGGCCGGTGCTGCCGACCCGACCCACCTCCTGACCCTGGCGGACCGCCTGTCCCTCGCTTACGCCTATTCGGGAAAGGTGTCCATAAGTAGTGGCTATGTTGCCCCCGTGGCTTATTACCACCGCGTAGCCGTAGCCACCGTACCAGCCGGCAAAAATTACCTGACCGGCGGCGGCCGCCACTACCGGAGTGCCGGTGGGCGCCGGAATGTCAATGCCGGAGTGGAAGCGGTTGCCGCCCAGAATAGGGTGTATGCGCCATCCGTAATCCGAGGAAACGCTGTAGTAACCCGGGACCGGCCAGGCAAACCTCCCTCCTACAAACGGTTTTTGGCCTTGGCCGGCCTCCAACTGTCTTATTTTAGCCGCCAACTGGCGAGAGGTTTCCTCTTCGGCGGCTAGCGCCCGTTCCGCCTTACGCTTTTCTTCTTCCGCCCGGGCCAGAAGGACCTCCTTTTCTTTTTGTTGGCGGTATAGGGTTATCTTCTCTTCCTCGGTTTGGGTCTTGAGGGAGGCAATCCTCGCCTGACGCGCCTCCAGGTCCGCCTTCCGGGAGGCAATGTCCCGACGCCTCACCTCCAAGTCGGCCTTGCGGGCTTCCAGATCCCGGCACCGGGTCTCCAGTTCCCGGGCGAGTTCCACGTCGTACTGGGCGATTTTCTGGAGGAGATCGTAACGCACCAGGAAATCGGTGAAGCTGGCGGACCCCAAGAGGACCTCTAAGAAGTCTACCGAACCCTGCTTATAGATTGACCGTAGGCGATTGGCAAAGATCTGCATCCTTTCGGCGTACTCGGCTTCCGCCTGCCCTAGTTCCTTCTCGGCCCGAGCCAGTTCGCTTTCCGCCAGGGCCAGAGCTTGTTCTGCCGCAGTCAGTTCTGCCTGGGCGGTTCTTAAGTCCTGTTCCAATTCGGCCAGTTTCCGTTCGGTGCGGTTAATGTCCTGATCTAGAGCGGCAATCTGGCGGTTTAGGTCCTTAATCTCCACCTGCTTTTCGGCTATGTAACGCCGGTACTGTTCAATCTGGCGACTAACCTCTTTTTGCCGTTGCTTGAGCTCGTCCAGTTCGCTGGCCCACCCGGTGGTGGAGAAGAGCAAGGCCAGGCCGGCAATCAGCAGGACGACAATTCGAGCGTAACCTCGCGGCACTAGGCGGTACCTCCACCCGTTGGTTAGTATGGCGTCTTGTGGTATCGCTTCGACAGATAAATCCGATTTCCTGCCTACCGGCCCAGATTGCACCTTTGCCATCTTGGGCCCATAACCTGAAAATGTGGGAGGTGCGGGTCATGAGTGAATTCGCGTCTTTATTGCTTATCGCCCTTTTTGCCGAGCGACTGGTAGAAGCGGTAAAGGTAGTATTGGCCCCTTGGCTCGGTCGCTGGCCGGCTTCCAACCGGGAGGCGATCTGGAGACTGTTGGGTCTGGGGTGGGGGTTGGTGTTAGCGTTGGGCCTAAAGGTAAACCTGTTCCAGATGATGGGACTGCCGGAGGGCAATCCGGTCTTGGGGGCTTTACTGGCCGGATTGTTTGCCGGTATGGGTACGGAGTGGGTGCACCAGCTCCTCACTAACCTGCCTCGCCTGAGTGCCGAGGCCCGAAGGATCCGGGTGCTGGGGCCAACCGGAAACCGCTGGCCCCACTAACGGGCTCTCCCACCGGGCTCGGCGATCGAAACGGTTGGCCTTGGCTTTGTTCGAGGAGCGTGGTAAAATAGGCGCGAGGGAGAACACATGTACGACCCGTATAGCTACTTACCCGAGCACTTCGCCCGGGCAGTACAGCAGGGACGATTACACGTTTACTGCGAGTTCTGCGCGCGCCGACGCAAGACCTCTTGCTTGGCGCTTACCGATCCGGTAAGTATTTGGGAACGCGGCGAGTGTTGGGCCTACACCGAGAAGCACCGGGACGTGTTGCTGGCGGAGAAGGCGGTGCGGGAGTACGCGCTGCGCAAGCGCCGGTTTCTGCTGGCCCGGGCTTGAAGCGCTGACCGGAGCCGTTGCCACCGCCGGGGCCGGGGCGGAGGGGTTCACGTTGAGCCGGAAAAGCGAAATGACGTTCCTGGAACACCTAGAGGAGTTGCGGCGGGTCCTGGTGGTTTGCGGGCTAACGCTGGGCATTACCAGTGGCATAGTGTACGGCCTGTTCCGCCAGCAACTCCTGGCCTGGGTTACCGCTCCCTTGCTGAAGTATCAGGTGCCTTTGATTTATATTGGACTGGGAGAGGCCTTTCTAACCCAAATAAAGCTCTCTCTGGCGGCGGGGTTTGTGCTGGCCCTGCCGATTATTCTTTGGCAGGTATGGAGTTTTGTGGTGCCGGCGCTGAAGCCCGAGGAGCGGCGGACGGTGGCCGGTATCGTTTTCTCGTCCGTACTCCTCTTTACGGCCGGAGTTCTTTTTGCGTATTTTGCCGTTTTTCGGTTCGTGGTTCGGTTCTTGATAACCGTGGCCGGCCCGGGTTTAACGCCCATGTTCTCGGTAGGGCACTATATATCTTTCTTGATCACGTTCTTGTTGCCTTTCGGGCTCTGCTTTGAGCTGCCACTGATAATGTATTTGCTGACCCGGTGGGGCATAGTGGAAGAGGACTGGCTGGTAAAGAACCGCCGCTACGCGGTGGTAATTGTCTTCATCGTTGCGGCGGCGCTTACGCCGGGGCCGGATGTGGTTTCTCAGCTTTGTATGGCCGGGCCCCTGCTGGTGTTGTACGAGGTTAGTGTCTGGGTGGTGCGCCTGGCCGCCCGGCAGAGGCGTGCGTCCGAGGCTAGGAGTCTCTAATCCCATCCCGGTAAGCTCGCCTGTAGCCTCAACTACAAAGGTTCCAACCGGAAGCCCTTCGCACCGTAGGTGCCCGGGGATTTAGTTATCCCCTGAGGCCGAAACTAGGTATAAGCCCGCTTCAACCGCGGGACGGCTGGGTTTTGCGTTGACACGTTCTTCCGGCGGGTGGTATATTGGCGAAAATGGGTGGCAAATTGGACCGTAAGGAGGTGAGAGCGTGCTGGAGCAGTTCCGGGAGTTGATAGCCAAGAGAGACGTAGAAGGGATAAGGAGGCTGGCCTCAGAGCTTCTTCCTACCGATCTGAGTACCTTGTTGGAGGAGTTGGCGCCGGCCGAGCGGGCGCTGGCCTTTCGTTCGTTGCAGAAGGATCAGGCCATCGCGGTGTTCGAAAATCTGGGTAGCGAGCAGCAGCAGGAGCTATTGAGAAACCTACACAGCGGGGAAATGTTACAGATTTTGGAAGAGATGAGCCCCGACGACCGCACCCGGCTGCTGGACGAGATGCCGGCCAAGGTTACCAAACGCATCCTGGAGCAGCTTACCCCCCAGGAAAGGGAAATTTCGGCTCTGCTCTTAGGTTATCCGCCCCGCACCGCAGGCCGGATCATGACTCCCGATTACGTAAGCCTGCACAAGGATATGCGGGTAGCCCAGGCGCTGGAAAAGATACGCCAGGTAGGGCTTCAGAAAGAGACTATCTACACCTGCTACGTTACCGATAACGAAAGGCGCCTGGAGGGAGTAGTCGGTCTCCGGGACCTGGTGTTGAGCGATCCCACCCGCACCGTAGAGGAGATCATGGACCGGCGCGTGGTGGCGGTTCGGACCGAGGACGACCAGGAGGTGGCGGCCCGTCTCATTCAAGAGTATGACCTTCTGGCGGTTCCGGTCCTGGACCGGGAGGGGCGGCTGGTAGGCATCGTCACCGTGGACGACGCCGTGGATGTGCTGGAGGAAGAGGTTTCCGAGGACTTTCAGCGCATCATGGCCGTAGCTAAGGTGTCGGAACGGGGCTGGGAGCGTTACTTTGATTTGGGGGTCTTTTCCCGGGTGCTTCGTCGGCTGCCTTGGTTGGCGGCTCTGCTGGCCGCCGAGGTGGTTTCCGGCAGTATCATCGGTTTTTACGAGCACGCCCTACAGGCGGTGCTGGTGCTGTCCGTTTTCATACCCATGATCATGGACACCACCGGGAATGTAGGTTCCCAGACCACTACCCTAATCGTGCGTTCTATGGCCACGGGCGAGCTGGACCGCTCCCGGGCCCGTCGCCAGGTGGCGGGCGAGGTGGTCACCCTGATCTGTTTGGGGACGCTGCTGGGGATGGTCGCCTTTGCGGTGGCCCTGGCTATGGCCGGAGACCGCCGGGTGGCCCTCACGGTGGCGGTGGCGCTGGCCGGTACGGTGAACGCCACCGGGCTGGTGGCCATGCTGCTTCCCTTCCTGTTTCGGTTGATCCGCATTGACCCCGCCGTGGCCTCGGCACCCTTAATTACCACCATTGGCGATGCCGTAGGCCTCTTACTGTACTTTAATATCGCCCGTTACCTCTTCGGATTTTAAGGCGGTTGACCACCCATGCAGGGTACGCGAGTGCTGGTGGCCGATCCCGACGGGGCCAGCCGCCGGGAAATACGGGAGCTGGTGCAGCGATACGGCTATCTGGTGGTGGCCAGCGTTGGGGACGGCCGCACGGCCGCCCAGCTTATCTTCCAGCGGGAGCCGGAGGTGGCAATAATCAGCCTCCGGCTCCCCTTACGCAGCGGGCTGGAGGTGGCGCGGGTGGTAGGGGAGCAATTGGTGAGCGCTGTGGTACTGACCACGGACGAGCTTGGTTGGGAGGTACTGGAACAGGCCCGGGCCGTTGGCGCCCAAGCCCTGCTGCTCAAGCCCCTTACGGACACGGTGCTGATACCGGCCCTGGAAACGGCGGTCAGCGCCTTCCGGCGCTACCGGGAGGTAGTACTGGAGAACCGGCGGCTGAAGGACGAATTGGAAACGCGACGGCTGGTGGAGCGGGCAAAGGGTCTGCTGATGCAAACCCGGGGTTGGAACGAGGAAGAAGCCTATTCGTTCTTGCGGCGGACCAGTATGGATAAGGGCCTGCCTTTGCGGCGGGTGGCCCGGGCGGTGCTGGAAGGCCGACTGGGGTAGGGGGTGAGGAAATACTGTATACATGCTCACGATCCCTTTACTTTTCGTGTGGGCCAGGATAAAATCTGTTCCCGGAACAACGGGATAGGAGGCAGGGAGGGCAACGGGGTCCTCACCGGCAGACGGATGGCTGCCAGAAGGCAGCTTTTTTCTTTGTACCGCTGGGGGGTGCGGTGGTGCAGTGCAGCGATGAGGTAGAGGTCTTGGAAAAAGCCCGAGAGTATAACGTAAAGTTCGTGCGGCTGCAGTTTACCGATATCTTCGGGGCGCTCAAGAACGTAGCTATCACCGTGGAGGACTTGCCGCGGGTGCTGAACGAGGGCATGCTCTTTGATGCCTCGGTAGTGGAGGGCCTGATTCCCCACCGGCAGACGGACATGGTGTTGCGGCCCGACCCCCGTAGCTTCGTGGTTTTTCCCTGGCGACCTCGAGAGGGAGCGGTGGCGCGCCTGTTATGCGACCTCTATACGCCCGCAGGAGAGCCCTTTCCCAGTTGTAGCCGCTCGGTACTGCGGAAGGTGCGGGAAGAAGCGCGCAGTAAAGGTTGGGAGCTAATGGTAGCCAGCGAGGCGGAGTTTTTCCTGTTTCAGCTCGACGACCGCGGGCAGCCTACTACCCTTACCCATGACCTGGCGAGCTACTGTGACCTCACCCCCATAGACCTAGGCGAGAACGCCCGCCGGGACATGGTTCTAACCCTCCAAGAGATGGGCTTTGATATTGCCTCCTCTCACCACGAATTGGGTCCCGGCCAGCACGAAATCGCCCTGAAACCTGCCGACGCCTTACAGGCCGCCGACCAGTTGGTCACGTTCAAATTCGTGGTGCGCACTATTGCCCAGCGGCACGGGCTACACGCTTCTTTCATGCCCAAGCCCTTATCCGGAGTAAACGGTTCCGGTCTTTGCCTGCAATTGCAGGTCTGGCAGGGTGACCGCAACTGCCTTTGGGATCCTCAAGGAGAGTGGGGACTGAGCCGAGCCGGCCGCGGCTTCATCGGGGGTATTCTTCGGCATGCTCGGGGCACTTGCGCCCTGACCAATCCTCTGGTTAACTCCTACAAGCGTTTAATACCCAGTGATACCGCCCCCACCTTTGTAGCCTGGGCGGAGGAGAGCCGCAACGCTATTATCCGCCTCCCCGCCGGCCGAGGGGCGGGTACCAGGATAGAGGTTAGGCACCCTGACCCCACCTGTAATCCCTATTTGGCCTTGGCGGTGTTGTTCCGGGCCGGTTTAGCGGGCGTTAGTCAGGGGCTGGAGCCTTCGCCGCCGGTGCCGGAAAACCTATACCGGTCTAAGGGAGGCGGTCACCGCGAACCGAGGGGGGCCTGCCTGCCCCGCACCTTAGAGCAGGCATTGGAGGCCATGCGGGAGGACGACCTGGTTCGGGAGACGCTCGGGGAAACCCTTTTTGACCTGTACTACCGGGCCAAGCTTCGGGAATGGGAGCGGTTTATCGCCGAGGTTCATCCCTGGGAATTAGAAGAATACCTGAAGGCGTACTGAGGGAGGTGGTGGGCCGCCCAAAGGGAAGAGAAGCGCACATATGGCGGTACGGGCCCGGAGCCGGTTCGGATAGGTGGTCCGGATAGGTTAAGGAAAGAAGAGAGGAAAACCGGGAGATCAAGGGATAGGAGGTTGACAATATGAGCTACAGCCTGGGTATCAATGCCAGCGAAGCCACTCGTACTTCCAGAAGGACTAAGGGAGACTGGTGTCCGTTTAGCGGCATGTGTGTTACCTGCCTTGACGGCTGCGTGGGTTTCTGCGAGATCGGTAAGTCGGCGGTTCGGGGCAAAGAAGTCATTTACCCCCAGCCCTTCGGGCAGATTACTTCTGCCGCCCAGAAGGACTATCCGGTGGACTTCTCCCACTTTAATATCATGGGCAGCGCCACCGGCGCTTACGGGATCGAGGCCGACAGCGACAAAGCCATCTTTCCGGCGGTGAACCTGGAAACCAGGCTGGGGAACCAGGGCGACCTGAAACTCCGACTCCCCGTAGTTATCGCCGCCATGGGATCCACCGATGTGGCGGCCCGGAATTGGGACCACCTGGCGGCAGGGGCGGCCCTAGCCGGAGTAGGGCTGGCCATCGGCGAGAACGTATGCGCCATGGATCCCCAGGCGGAGATCAAGAACGGCCGGGTGGTGCACTCGCCCAATTTGGTCCGGCGGGTGGAAGGCTTCCGGCGTTGGTACCGGGGCTACGGCTTCGTAGCCGTTCAAGCCAACGTGGAGGATACCCGGCTGGGCGTGCAGGAGTACGCCATTGAGAAGTTGGGAGTAGAGGTAGTGGAGCTGAAGTGGGGCCAGGGAGCCAAGGACATCGGCGGCGAGGTTAAGCTCGGCACCCTGGAGCGGGCGCTGGAGCTAAAGAGCCGGGGTTACATCATCCTGCCCGACCCGGAGGATCCCCAGGTGCAGGCGGCCTACAAGGCCGGGGCCTTCCGGGAGTTCGAGCGGCATTCCCGCATCGGCATGGTGGACGAGGAGGCCTTCCTGGCTCGGGTGGAGGAGCTACGGCGGGCCGGGGCCAAGTACGTTATGCTCAAGACCGGCGCCTACCGGCCGGCGGACCTGGCCCGGGCGGTAAAGCTGGCCTCGCTGGCCCGGTTGGACCTGCTGACGGTGGATGGCGCCGGGGGCGGAACCGGCATGAGCCCGTGGCGCATGATGAACGAGTGGGGCATTCCCACGGTCTACATTGAGTCTTTATTGTACCGTTACCTGGAGCGCCTGGCCGCCAAGGGACAATACATCCCGCCCGTGGCCATTGCCGGCGGGTTCACCCTGGAAGATAACATCTTTAAGGGCCTGGCCCTGGGTGCGCCCTACGTGAAGGCGGTAGGTATGGCCCGGGCGCCGCTGGCCGCGGCCATGGTGGGCAAGACCATCGGCACCCGCCTCAAGGAAGGCAAGGTGTCCAACGAATACAAGGCCTACGGCGAGACCCTGGAGCAGGTCTTCATCCTGGCCCAGGAAGTCAAGCAGATGGTGGGCGATGCCTTCGACGAGCTGCCGGTAGGGGCCATCGGAGTCTACACCTACTTCGAGCGGGTGGCTCAGGGCCTGCGGCAGCTTATGTGCGGCGCCCGGAAGTTCGCTCTGGAGTACCTGAGCCGGGACGACCTGGTAGCCCTCACCCGGGAGGCGGCCGAGGTCAGCGGCATAGCCTACGTGATGGATCTGGACGCGGCAGAGGTGGATCGTATCCTGGGTTAAGGCGCGCTAGAGCACGTTTTTCCGGGTTTGGCTTCTAGCGCCTCTTCGGTTCTCTTTAGGCGCTACCGGGTGCTTCCCGTTGGTACCGTCGCCCCATCGATTCGGCTCAGGCCGGGGCTTCGCGCCCTGGCGGGCGCTAGCAGGGGCGCAGCGCCGCCCGCCACGCCTTGGAGCCGGCGAGCGCTGCGAAGTTTCGGCGTTCGCCTTCTGGCCGGCGCTGGTTCGGGTCGATACCCGGCAGGGGCCGGCACCTACAGGGGAGCACCCAGTACCGCCGGCCAACTCAAGAGTGGGGATACGAGAGGTTGGAATTGCCTTGGTGGCCGGGCGCGGTTATGCTATAATACCCCCGATTAGGGAAGGCAAAGAAAGGCAGGTTCATATCTATGGACAAGCTTGACGCTCAACGGGTGCGAGAAATCGTCCGCCAGCGTAACGTGCAGTTCATCCGGCTTCAGTTTACCGATATCTTCGGGGTGCTGAAAAACGTGGCTATACCGGTGGAGCAACTGGATAAGGCGCTGGCGGGGGAACTTATGTTTGACGGCTCCTCCATCGAGGGCTTTGTACGTATTGAGGAGTCGGATATGTACCTGCGCCCGGACCCGGCAAGCTTCGTAATTTTTCCCTGGCGGCCGCACGATGGAGCGGTGGGGAGGCTCATCTGCGATGTGTACAATCCGGATGGCACTCCTTTTATTGGGTGTCCGCGTTTCCGATTGCGCCGCATGCTGGAAAAGGCCAGAGAAATGGGCTTTGTGATGGATGTGGGACCGGAGGCCGAGTTCTTCCTCTTCCATACCGACGCCGAAGGTAAGCCCACCCTGGTAACTCATGACCAGGGAAGTTACTTTGACTTAACGCCGGTAGATCTAGGCGAGGAAGCCCGTCAGGAAATAGTAGTAGCGCTACAACAGATGGGTTTTGAGGTGGAAGCCTCGCACCACGAGGTGGCTCCGGGGCAGCACGAAATCGACTTCAAGTATTCCGAGGCTCTGGAGATGGCCGACAAGGTCATGACCTTTAAGTTCGTAGTGAGGGCGCTCGCCCAGCGCCACGGCCTTCATGCCACCTTCATGCCCAAACCCATCGCCGGGGTTCCGGGATCGGGTATGCACCTTAATATTTCTTTGCGGCGGGGGGAGGAGAACGCGTTTTTTGATCCCTCTACCCCGGATCAGCTCAGCGACGTAGCCCGCTACTTCATCGGCGGTCTGCTAAAACACGCCCGGGCCGTGGCGGCCATAACCAACTGTACGGTGAACTCCTACAAGCGCCTGATTACCGGTTTTGAAGCCCCGGTATACATTTGCTGGTCTTATCAGAACCGGAGCCCTCTGATCCGCATTCCCGCCAAGAAGGGCAAGTCCACGCGAATTGAGTTCCGCAGTCCGGACCCGGCCTGCAACCCTTACCTCGCCTTTGCCGTTTGTTTGGCCGCGGGTCTGGACGGGATAAGCAATCGTATCGAGCCGCCGCCGCCCTTTGATGGCAACGTGTACGACCTTACTCCGGCCGAGCGCGAGCGTTACGGCATCGGGCTTCTGCCCGGGAGCTTGGCGGAGGCCTTGGAAGAGCTCAAGAAGGACGAAGTCATTAAGCACGCCCTCGGTCCGCACATTGTCAGTCGCTTCTTGGAAGCCAAGGAGCTGGAGTGGAAAGAGTACTGCGAGACCGTTCACCCGTGGGAGATAAATCGCTATCTTACTAAGTTCTAACGAGATTAGGTTTTAGCAAATGCGGGGTAGGGGGGCGCCGGCCAGCATCTCCAGCCGCCGGGTACCGCCGTAGGCGGTGCGAAGGAGCAGCCGGCCCTCCCCGGCGCGCACCTCGCCTATTACGGCCGCGGCCTCACCTAAGGGGTGGCGGGCAGTGGCTTTTGCCAAGGCCTCGGCCTGGTCTTTAGCCACTACGGCCACAAACTTGCCTTCGTTAGCCAAATAAAGGGGATCAAGACCCAACATTTCCGCCAGGGCGCGGCATTGGGGTCGCACCGGAATGGCTTCTTCGTCCAGCCAAATATCTACCTTCGCCCCCAGCGCTATTTCTTTTAGCGTGGTGGCCAACCCTCCGCGGGTGGGATCCCGGAGCATCCTTATACCGGGGAAGGTTTCCAGTAAGGGCAGTACCAGATCGGCCAAGGGAGCGCAGTCGCTCGAAGGTGCTTCGAGAATGCCCAACTCTTTTCTTTCGGCCAGTACGGCCAGACCGTGGTCTCCCACGTAGCCGCTTACTACCACTCGGTCTCCGGGTAGGATGCGATCGTAGCCCAGATGCCTGCCCGCGGGAATTATCCCCAGCCCGGTAGTGTTTATATATAAACCGTCCGCCTGTCCCCTTCCCACTACCTTAGTGTCACCGGCTACCACCGTCACGCCCGCCTGGCGGGCGGTAGCGGCCAGGGAAGCCACCACCCGCTTCAATATCGATAGCTCCAGACCTTCTTCTAGAATAAAGCCGGCGGTGAGGTAAAGCGGTCGGGCACCGCTTACCACGAGGTCGTTCACCGTGCCGCTCACTGCCAGTTTGCCAATATCTCCCCCCTTGAAAAACAGGGGGCTAACCACGAAGCAGTCGGTGGTTAGTGCCAGCCGCCCTTCAAGCGAAGCCTCAACTACGGCGGCATCGGAGAGGTCGGCCAGAACCGGGTTATCTAGATACGCCAAGAATACCTCTTCGATAAGCCGGTGAGTGAGCTGGCCTCCGTCTCCGTGGGCCAGCAGAATTACTTGATCTTCCAGGAGCCTCACCCCCTTAACCGAGCTCTAGCACGGGTCAAATGTCGCCGCCTCGTCCGCTTGGTGCGCGTTACCTTCATAAAGATAGTAGGCCGCGCAAGCCCCCTCAGAAGAAACCATGCAGGGGCCTACCGGGTGTTCCGGGGTGCAGCGACGGCCGAAGAGGGGACATTCAGGCGGCTGCAGGTTTCCTTGCAGCAATTCCCCGCAGCGGCAACCGGCGGGAATGCGCGGCTCCGGCACCTCCACCGGGAACCGGCGGCCGGCGTCGCGGTGGGCGAATTCCGGGCGTAAGGCCAAACCGCTGTCCGGTACGGGGCCTATGCCCCGCCAGGTGGCCTCGGTGGGCAGGAAAAAGCGATCCATTACTTCCCTGGCCCGCGGGTTTCCCTGCTCCTTTACCACTCGGGGATAGCAGTTAGTCACCTCCGCCCGCCCTTGGGCTAACTGCTCCAGCACGGCTTTGAGCCCCAGGACCAGGTCCAGGGGTTCAAAACCGGTGACCGCAGCCGGAAGCGCAAACTCTCGGGTCAGAAAGTCGAAGGCGGCCCGGCCGATAACGGTGCTTACGTGCCCGGGCAATAAGAAAGCATCCAGGCGATTTCGGGCACCGACAACTAGGGCCCGCATCACCGGAGGTATGAGCTTGTGAGCAGAATACAGGCTGAAATTGGTGATACCCTGTTGGTCGGCTTCCTCCAGGGCCGCGGCCACCGCGGGAGTGGTGGTCTCGAACCCCACTCCTACGAATACCACCTCGCGGTCGGGATGCTCGCCGGCCCAGGCTACTGCATCTGCCGGAGAGTAGAACACTAACACCTCCGCCCCTCGGGCCCGCTCCTTCTCGAGAGTGGAGAAGCTCCCCGGCACCCGGACCAGGTCGCCAAAGGTGGCTATGGTGACACCCGGTACCCTGGCCATCAAGATAATGGTATCCAAGTCGCGGTAATCGGTCACGCATACCGGGCAACCGGGGCCGCTTTTCAGTTCCACCAGGTCGGCCAGCGCCGCCCGCAGACCGTAGCGCGAGAGGGCCACGGTATGCGTGCCGCACACTTCCATTATTACTGGCCGCCGGCCCAGGCGGTCGGCGGCCGTACGGGCCGATTCCCGCACTCGGCCGAGCAGGCTCCGGGTAAGCGGGGCATCCCGGAAGCGCTCAAACGCCATCCGGGCCCGCCTCCTCATTGGCCAGCAATTCCTCCCACAGCCGCAGGCTCTCCGACGCCTCTTCGGGTTCGATCTTCTGAATGGCGTATCCGGCGTGCACCATTAGGTAGTCTCCCGGCTTCACCGACTCTACCAGTCGGGTACGGACCAGACGCTGCGTCCCGAGAGCTTCCACCAAGGCCACGTCGGACGATCTTACCTCCACCACCCGCATGGGAATGCCTAGACACATGCTTGCCGCCACCTCCGGTCCGCTATTAGCGCTTGTCCTAGGGCCAAACCTCCGTCGTTGGCAGGAACCTGACGGTGGGTCAGCACGGTAAAACCGGCGCGGACCAATTCTTCTTCCGTACGCTGAAGCAAGTAACGGTTCAGCCAGGTGCCTCCGCTCAGCACCACTTGGCGTAGCCCGGTAGCTGCCGCAGTTCTTAACGTTGCTTCCAACAGGACCTGGATGAGGGTATCGTGAAATCTCTTGGCCACCTTCGGTTTCGCCGTGCCGACCCGATAATCCTCCCAAAGCGCCGCCAGAGCCGGGCCCAGGTCAAGCTCCTCACCGGAAATCCGGTAAGGGTAGGGCTCTAAAGGTTGCGAGACGGCCTCTGCGGGCACCAGTTCCGAGAGTTCAATTGCCAACTGTCCTTCGTAAGAGCTTACCTCGCCCAGTCCTAGCAGGGCGGCTACCACGTCGAACAGACGGCCGCAACCGCAGGCCAGGGGGGTATTGAACCCGGTTTGCACCAGGTTGAGCACCATTTCTAGCTCGTGGCCTCGGCCGGGCCCCCAGACTTGCCTGGCTATGGCCTGCCCCTCTTCTCCCAACCAGCCGGCCAGGGCTCCTGCGGCCGTTCGCCAGGGGTTCCGGACCGCTACCTCGCCGCCCGGAAGGGGCAGGTAACGCAGGTGAAAATGGCGGGTGAAGTCCAAGTAGTCCCCGCTCAGAATTTCGAAGCCCCACAGGTGGCCGTCACTGCCATAGCCGGTACCGTCCAGAATAAGGCCCAGCGCCGGTCCCGTTTCCCGGTTCTCGGCCAGGCAACTGGCCAGGTGGGCGTGGTGGTGCTGCACGCCGATGTGGGCTTCTGCCGGCATTTCCAAAGCCAGGCGCCGGGTGACGTAGTCCGGGTGAAGGTCGAAAGCCACTACCTCCGCCTTAACGTCCAGCAGGTTTTGCCAACGGAGGCAGGCCTCGCGCAGGAAGTCTTGCCCCTCCAGGTATTCCATCTCGCCCAGGTGCTGGCTGAGGAAGGCTCTCTCCCCCTTGAGCAGGCAGAAGGCGTTTTTCATTTCTCCTCCGATCCCCAGAACCACTCGGTCGGAGAAACGGGGAACTATCAAACCCTGGGGCACGTAGCCGCGAGAACGTCGGGAGAAGCGTACCGCCTCCCCCACTACCATTACTACGGAATCGTCGCACCGGTTGATTATGGGTCGATTGTGCCACAGCACGAAATCTACCACTTCACCCAACCGATTCAAGACCTCCTGGTTATCCTTCACCAGCGGCAGTTCGCTCAAGTTGGCGCTGGTCATAACCAACAGGTCCAGCGGCCCCTCCTCCAGTAATAACAGGTGAAGAGGGGTGTAGGGAAGCATTACTCCCAGAGTGCGCAAGTTGGGGGCCAGTTCCGGGGGAAGGCCGCAATCCGGTCGACGCTCGAGAATCACTATGGGAGCGGCCGGCGAGGTGAGAAGCTCTTCCTCCAGGGGATTCGCCAAGCAGTAGCGCCTCACGGTCGCCAGATCTCGGGCCATTACCGCGAACGGTTTGCGGTCCCGTCCTTTGCGTCGTCTAAGGTTGGCCACTGCCCCGGAGTCGGTAGCGTTGCAGGCCAGGTGAAACCCGCCCAAACCTTTTACCGCTACAATCGCACCCGAGACCAAGCGTTCCCACACCGCCCGGCGCCAATCTTGCGGGCCGGCTACCGGACGCCCCCGACTGTCCACCAGCTCCACTTGCGGTCCGCAGCGAGGGCAGGCCACCGGCTGAGCGTGAAATCGGCGATCGGCCGGATCGTGGTATTCCCGAGAGCAGTCCGGGCATAGGGTAAAAGCGGCCATAGAAGTTCGGGCGCGGTCGTAAGGTACCTCCCGAACGATGGTGAAGCGGGGGCCGCAGTTGGTGCAATTAGTAAAAGGATAAAGGTAATGCCGGTCTGCCGGATCAAAGATTTCGCGCCGGCAATCCGGGCATATGGCTACGTCAGGGGGAACGCTTACCTCCCGCTCGCTTTCAACTTGGCTTTCGGCAATGCTGAAGTCCCGTTGGCCCTGGGGCGGAACGGCCACGAGCCGGAAAGTCTCAATACGGGCCAATTGCGGGGGACGGAAACGCAAGTCGGAACAGAACGCCTGCACTCTTTCCGCCGGCCCTTCCACTTCGATAATCACGCCGGTACTGGTATTGAGCACGGTTCCACCCAGACGGTGTTTCCGGGCCAAATGGTAGACATACGGGCGGAAACCCACCCCTTGTACCGTACCCGTGATTAGGAGCCGCAAGCGGAGGGGCGTTCCTGGCGCGCCTGCTCGGTCAGCCACTGGCACCACGCTTCCATCCCCGCTCCGGTTCGGGCCGATACCGGAAAGATCCTTAGGAGCGGGTTAATTTGGGTTACTTCCGCCTCAAAGGCAGCCAGGTCAAAGTCGGTATAGGGTAGAAGATCCATCTTGGTCAGCACGCAAGCCTGAGACTGGTGGAAGACTAAGGGATACTTCGCCGGCTTGTCGCTACCCTCGGCCACGCTGATTACCGCCACCTTTATGTCTTCGCCCAGATCGAACTCCGCCGGGCAAACCAGATTGCCCACGTTTTCTACCACCACCAGGTCCAGATCGGCCAGCGAAAGCTCCGGCAATACTCTCCCCACCATGGCGGCGTCCAGGTGACAGGCGCCGGCGGTGTTGATCTGCACCACCTCCACTCCCAGCCGCTCCAGCCGTTCGGCATCGCGACTGGTGTAGACGTCACCCTCTATGATGCCCAGGCGCAAGCTCCGGCCCAGGGTGGCTACAGTTTTTTCTAAGAGGGTGGTCTTTCCGGCGCCGGGGCCGCCGATGAGATTGACCACGGTCAGTCCGTACCGGTCCAGAAGACGGCGGTTTTCTTGAGCCACCTCTTCGTTTGCCGCCAAGAGATTCTCCACCACAAAGACTTTCACTCTCCGTCCTCCCCTTCTAAGAAATCAAGGTAGAGTTCTCTTCCCTGCAACAGCGAGGGTCGAGGGTGCCCGCAGCGGGGGCAAGAGAAGCGGAATTCTCGGGGCGAGAAATCAAGCCCGCAATCCGGACAATGCAGTTGGACCTCCCGCTCCTCGATCTCAAGCTCCGCACCTTCGGCCACGGTTCCCGGGCTTAGGGCCTCGAAGGCCAGCCGAAGCGCCTCGGGCAGGGCCATGGTAAGTCTTCCCACCACTATCTTTACCCGGTGCACTCGGGTCAATCGGTTTTCTCTGGCCTTCTGTTCCACTAGAGTAAGCAAGGATTGTACCAGCGCGAATTCGTGCATGTTTTTCCGCCTTAATCAAGTTTGGTGTCAGGGCCAATTAACCCGTGCTCTACCGCCAATGCCACCGCTTGCGCTCGGTTTTTTACCTGTAGTTTTTCCATGATATTTCGCAGGTGGTTTTTCACCGTGTTCTCGCTAATAAACAGGCGACGGGCTACCTCCTTGTTGGTAGCGCCTTGGGCCACGTAAGCCAGTACCTGTCTTTCGCGGGGGGTCAACCCCTCGAGTAGCCGGTATCGGGCGGAAGAATCCATCCGCCGGGTGCAGCCCTGCAGAAGCTTCCTGGTAAGCGCGGGTGACAAAGGAACTTCTCCCCGGCCGGCACTGCGCAGCATTTCCGTCAACTGCTCCGGTTCTACGGTCTTTAGTATGTAGCCCTGGGCGCCGTTGCGGACGGCGGCAAACAGGTCTTCCTCGGCCTCGGACACGGTCAGTATTATTACCCGGGTTTCCGGGTACCGTTCCGCGATCATGCGGGTAGCCTCAATCCCGCCCACTCGGGGCATGAAGAGATCCATCAGCACTATGTCCGGCCGGAAGCGCGCGGTCTTTTCCACGGCCTCCCAGCCATCACCGGCCTCGGCCACTACCTCCAGGTCCGGACATCCTTCCAGGAAAAGCCGCAGACCCCGACGAAATAGTACTTGGTCATCGGCCAACAAGAGCCGTAGCTTTCCCATTCTTAAACCCCTAGCTTTACTTCGCCGCTTGTTCCTGGCGGTCCTGCTCCGTTTGAGAGTTTATAACTAGGAGTTTTCGGTAACGGAGGGCAGAAACTAGTGATTGCTCACTAGGGATTTCGGGCCTGGCGCTCCTGGCTCGGCCCATTGTAAGCTATTACGACCAGTGAGGGTGGGAGGCAGCATGATGCCACACGGTAAGTGCTCAAGCCCAGAGGCCGGCGGTCAGTCTCTTCGCCCTCGGACTCCTCGAGGCCGGGAGAACCGCCTTAATGACCTGACTGCCTCCGAGTGGCTCTACTGGACGGACACGCTATACATCACTCACTACCCTCCGGATGCCACTCATAGCCTGCGAAAAGTGCACGGCGCGATGAAGCCTCCGGAGGTCATGGCGGACATTATTCGGTTTTTTACCAAGGAAGGCCAATTAGTACTGGATCCTATGGCCGGAGTGGGCGGGACTTTGCTTGGAGCCGCCTTGGCCAACCGGGCGGCCGTAGGTTTTGAGCTTAACCCGGCCTGGGTGGAGGTCTATCGGCGGATTCAACAGGAATTCGTAGTATGGGAAGGTCGGCTGGTGGAGCGCACGGAACTGCCTGATGGCGAGGTGGGCTTGCCGATACAGCCGGAGATGCGCGCAGGCGATTGCCTTGAGCTGATAAAGCAACTGGAGGAAGAAAGCGTGGACGCGGTAATTACCGATCCTCCCTACGGGCAAGAACACGGGCCCGGCGGCTTTGCCCGCGAAACTAACTTCGCTATGACCAATCCGGGTCAGGAGAGGGATTTCGGTAACGCTCCCACCCTGGACGCCTACCTGAGTCAAATGCGCCGACTGGGCCGGGAGGTGAAGCGGGTACTCAAGCCGGGAAAATACTTGGTGCTAATTATTGGCGATCGATATCGCCGCGGAGAGTATCTGCCGTTGGGGTTTATGGTGGCCCAAGAGATGCGAGCGGTGGGTTTCAAGCTTAAGGGCATAAGAATTTGGTGTAACAAGGCTACTCAGCGACCCCTCAAACCTTATGCGGTGTTCACGAGCTTTGCACCCAATATTACTCACCATAATCTGGTTATATTACGTAAAGAAGGATAAGGGTGATACACGGATGCGGGCTTTCCCCCGGCGGAAAAATTAGTAGCGCTCCGTCCGTGACGGCGACTTGACAGCGGGACGCCGCCGGGTTAATAATTAAGATATAAAGCGTGCGTCCGTAGCTCAGGGGCGAGAGCACCTGCTTGACGCGCAGGGGGTCAGAGGTTCAAATCCTCTCGGACGCACCAAACGAGGCTTTTAGCGGCGGGCTCGGACGGTGGTTCCGAACCCGTTTTTAGTACGTTCTTACGTAACCGCTGAACCGGTGCTGGCAGCGCGCGGTGCGAGCTCTCGGCGGAGGGTTGGAACTATTGGGCCTCGGGCACAAGGTTTTATCGCAGCCTTACGGGCTGTTGAGTGGGGAGGGAAGGAACGTGACTGTAGATGCCGCCGGTACCGAGACGGCTTCTTCACCGGTGAGGCCGTCCACCGGTTGGGTCGGGGTGGTGGAGAGGGAATCCGGCCAGCCGGTTAGCCGCTGCTACCAATGCCAGAAGTGTTCTGGTGGCTGTCCTCTCAGTTTTGCCATGGATGTGCTGCCGCACCAACTCCTGCGTTACGTTCAGTTCGGGCTAAGAGACAGGGTTTACCAAAGCCGGACGGTTTGGCTTTGCGCCGCCTGTCGGACCTGTGGAGCCCGGTGCCCCAACGGCATTGACATCGCCGCCGTGGCCGACGCCATAAAGCAAGAGATGCTACGACAAGGCCTTCCCGCCAAAGAGTCGCAGATCCAAGCCTTCCACCAAACTTTCTTATCCTCCCTCCAAAGTAATGGCCGCCTTCACGAGCTAAGCATGTTGGTACGCTACAAACTGCGCAGCGGAAATCTTACCCAGGACCTAGACCTCGGCCTGGCCATGTTGCGCCGGGGAAAGCTTAAGTTATGGCCGGAGGGTGTCAGACGCAAGCGCGAAATTCAGGCGCTTTTTGCCAGGGCTCGGGAGGGTAGTGGCCATGCCGCGGTTTAGCTATTATCCCGGTTGTTCGTTGCATTCTACGGCTACAGAGTACGATGCCTCTACTCGGGCGGTGCTTGCCGCTTTGGGAATAGAGGTGGAGGAGTTGGCCGACTGGAACTGTTGCGGCGCCAGTTCCGGCCATGCCCTAAGTCCCTACCTGGCGCACGCTTTGCCTTTACGCAACTTAATTCTGGCCGAGCAGCAGGGTGAGGCGGTGGTGGTGCCTTGCGCCGCCTGCTACAACCTCTTGCGGGTTACCCAGGATTTCATGGCCCGGAATCCCGAGGCAGCCGAGCGTATTAACCGGGATCTCAAAGCCACCGTGGGCCACCCTTACGAGGGCCGGGCGGTGGTTCGCCACCTGCTGGATGTCCTCAGTACACCCGAAATGCTTAGGTTGATCAGGTCCCGGGTAAGACGGCCCCTGACCGGTTTGCGTATAGCCGCTTATTACGGTTGCCTTCTTAACCGGCCGGCAGTGGTGAGTTTTGAGGAGAGCCCCGAGCAACCCACCCGTATGGAAAAGGTTTTGGAGGCGGTGGGAGCCACCCCGGTTTCCTGGACCGGCCGGACCGATTGTTGCGGGGCATCACTGAGCCTGTCCCGGCCGGATCTGGTGTCCCGTTTGGTAGGCACTATCGTTGCCGCGGCGTACCGGGCCGGTGCCGCCGCCTTGGTGACGGCCTGCCCCTTGTGCCAGTCTAACTTGGACGGTCGACAGTCCAGGGTAGACGCCCATATGCCCGTTTTCTACGTTTCCGAAGTGGTGGGAATTGCCTTGGGCCTCCAGGGGGCTGAGGGGTGGCTGGGCCGTCACCTGCTTGATCCACGCCCGCTACTACAGTCTCTGCCTCGGTCCATATCCGCGTAACCGGAAGGGGTGGGAGCAAATGAGTGCTAAGACCAAAGTGGGAGCGGTGGTGGTGGTAGGCGGGGGCATCGCCGGGATGCAGGCGGCGCTAGACCTGGCCTCCTCCGGCTTCTTCGTGCACCTGGTTACGGAAAGCCCCTCCCTGGGCGGACGCATGGCCCAATTGGACAAGACC
Organism: Neomoorellales bacterium; assembly: GCA_049719955.1. Classification (GTDB taxonomy): domain Bacteria; phylum Bacillota; class DSM-521; order Neomoorellales; family SLTJ01; genus JANLFO01. The sequence continues at coordinate 29,625 of JBNARC010000015.1, forward strand.
TTCCCCACCAACGACTGTGCCATGTGCCTTCTGGGGCCCCGAATGACCGATGTTCTAAACCATCCTAACGTAGTTATTTACACCTGCAGCACCGTGGAAGCCGTGGAAGGGGAGCCGGGTTCCTTCCGGGTCAAGGTGAGGCAAAAGCCCCGTTACGTCAATTTGCGGGAGTGCACTGCCTGCGGGGATTGCCAAGAAGTCTGTCCGGTGGAAGTGCCCGATACCTTTAACGAAGGCATGAATACCCGCAAGGCCATTTACAAGCTCTTCCCGCAGGCGGTTCCCAACAAGTACCTGATCGAGAAACGCGGTATTCCTCCCTGTCGCTCTACTTGCCCGGCGGGCACTAATGTGCAGGGCTACGTGGCCCTTATCTCTCGGGGCAAGTTCACCGAGGCCCTGGAGGTAGTGCGGCGGCGCATGCCTTTCGCCGCCGTGTGCGGCCGGATATGTCACCATCCTTGCGAGGCGGAGTGCAACCGAGCGGCATACGACGAACCGATAGCCATTCAGTGGCTGAAACGCGCGGCCGCCGACTACGGCGAGGACCGTCTGCCGTCCCCGCCGGCGGAAAAACGACCCGAAAAGGTAGCGGTAATCGGTGCCGGGCCGGCCGGGCTGGTGGCGGCCTTTGATCTGGCGCAGGAAGGTTTTCAGGTGACGGTTTTCGAAGCCCTAGAGGTGCCGGGAGGGCTGTTGCGGGCGGGTATACCCCGCTACCGGCTGCCAGAAGAAGCGGTAGAGCGGGATTTGAGGTGGCTGCTGGCCGGGGGAATGGAGCTCAGACTAGGTACCCAGGTAGGCCGGGACGTAACCTTCGAGCAACTGCGCCGGGATTATCAAGCGGTGCTGATTGCCGCCGGTGCCAGCGCCAGCCGCTCCCTGGAGGTGCCGGGTACGGAATTAGATGGGGTAATACCGGGGCTTTCCTTACTTAAGCAGGCGGCCTTGGGGGAAAAGCCACCGGTGGGCAGGAGGGTTCTGGTGGTGGGCGGCGGCAACGTAGCCGTGGACGCCGCCCGCACGGCTCTCCGTCTGGGTGCGGAAAAGGTGGAGATAGTTTACCGCCGCACCAAAGAGCAGATGCCGGCGCACGACTGGGAGATTGCCGAAGCGGAGAATGAAGGGGTAATCATCCATACCTGTTGGGTACCGCGTCGGATTTTGGGTCAGAACGGCAAAGTAACCGGAATGGAGTTCATCCGGGTAGAGCCGGCGGTGGACGCCCAAGGGCGGTTTGCTCCCAAGGAGTTGCCGGGCTCCGAGCGGGTGTTCCCCGCCGATACGGTAATACTGGCCGTGGGGCAGGCAACCGAACTCTCCTTCCTCACCCCTGAGGCCGGGGTAGAGTTGAACCGCGACGGAACGGTAAAGGTGGATCCGGTGACCCTGGCCACCACTGCTCCCGGAGTGTTCGCCTGCGGAGACGTGGCTCTCGGGCCTGCTTCCGTAGTAGAGGCCGTGGCCTCGGCCCACGAGGCCGCCCTTTCCATCAGCCGGTTCCTGCGGGGCGAAGATATGGCCGCGGGCCGGACGAAGAAGAACCAAGAGAGACTCGGTCCGCCGCCCAACCTCAAAGTGGCGGTTAAGCCGCGCCTTGAACAGCGGGTGGTTCCGGTTTCCGAGCGCCTGGGTGGGTTCACGGAGGTGGATAAGGGCTATAGTCCCGAAGAGGCGATAGAGGAGGCCAAACGCTGCCTTAACTGCGGTATTTGTTGCGAGTGCCGTCAGTGCGAGGCCGCCTGTCAGAAAAAGGCAATTGAGCACTGGCAGGAGGAAGAGGTGCTGGAGCTTCAGGCGGGGGCGGTTATCGCCGCCCCGGGATACTCGCTTTACGAGGCGGAACGCAGCGGAGAGTACGGCTACGGGGTCTATCCTAATGTAATTACCAGCATGGAGTTCGAGCGGCTGCTTAGCTCTACCGGCCCCACCCAGGGCGAGTTGGTACGACCCAGCGACGGCGCGCACGTCAGACGGGTAGCTTTCATTCAGTGCGTGGGTTCCCGGGACGAGGCGCGGGCGGCGGAGTACTGCTCGGCCATCTGCTGCATGTACGCTACCAAGGAGGCCATTATCGCCAAAGAGCACGACCCCCGGGTCGAGCCCACCATCTTCTATCTGGATATGCGTTCCTACGGCAAGAACTTCGACCGCTATGTGGATTCGGCCAAGGCGGCCGGGGTGCGCTATGTTCGCTCTATGATTTCGGCGGTCAAAGAGGACCCGGTGACGAGGAACCTCACCATCAGGTACGTGGCCGACGGCGAACTTAAGGAGGAAGAGTTTGAGCTGGTGGTTCTATCGGTAGGGGTTCGGCCGCCGGTCGCGGCGCGGGAACTGGCCCGGGCCTTGGGTATTGAACTTGATCGGTACGGGTTTGCGCTTACCGATTCGTTAAAGCCGGTGGCCACTACCCGAGAGGGCGTATTTGTGGCCGGTGCTTTTCAGGGTCCGCGGGATATTCCGGAAACGGTAATGAATGCCAGTGCCGCCGCGGCGGCCGCCGCCGAGTTTCTGGCTTCCGCCCGAGGGCAACTGGTTCGACCTAAGGAGTATCCGCCCGAGCGGGATGTTAGCTCCGAAGAACCCCGGGTGGGGGTGTTTATCTGCCATTGCGGCCTGAACATTGCCTCCGTGGTAGACGTAGAGGCAGTAACCGAGTTTGCCAAACGTCTCCCCGGAGTGGTCTACGCGGAGCATAACCTATACACCTGTTCTCAGGACAGCTTGAAGCGGATAAAGGATATAATCGAGCAGAAAAACCTTAACCGGGTGGTGGTAGCCTCCTGTACCATCAGAACCCACCAGCCCCTGTTCCGGGAGGCCCTGCGCGAGGCCGGACTAAATCAGTTCCTGTTTGAAATGGCCAACATTAGGGATCAGTGCTCCTGGGTACACCGGAGCGAGCCGCAGCCGGCCACGGAAAAGGCCAAGGATTTGGTGGCCATGGCCGTGGCCAAGGTTAGGACCCACCGGCCTTTGCGTCTCAACCCGGTTCCGGTGGTACAGAAGGCCTTGGTCATCGGCGGAGGTGTGGCCGGCCTGACCGCCGCCCTGAGCCTCGCCGATCAGGGTTACCCCACCTTCCTGGTGGAGAGGCAGCCCGAACTGGGCGGATACCTGCGCTCGTTGCGGTTCAGCCTGGAAGGGGTTGACCTGCAGGGGTTCCTGCTGGGTCTGGTGCAGAGGGTACGGGAGCACCCGCTCATCCAGGTATACACGCGGGCCGTTATTGAGGATTTTGGCGGCCACCAGGGTCACTTCGTCACCACCATCTCCGTTGGCGAAGCGGGCAGGGAACACGTGCGCCGGACGGAAAGGCTGGAGCACGGCGTGGTCATAGTGGCTACCGGTACGGAGGAAAACCGACCCCAGGAGTACTTCCTGGGGGAAGACCGGCGGGTGTTGACCAATACCGAGTTCGAGCAGCAGTTAGCCGCAGCTACCGCGTTAACTCGAAGCTGCCGCCAGGTAGTATTCATCCAGTGCGTGGGCTCCCGGAATGCGGAGCACGCCTACTGTAGCCGGGTGTGCTGCAGCCACACCCTGAAGAATGCTCTGAGGCTAAAGGACCTAAACCCCGATGCGGAGGTGTACGTGCTCTTCCGCGACCTTAGGGCCTACGGTTTCCTGGAGCGGTACTACCGGGAGGCCAGGACCAAGGGAGTGGTTTTCGTGCCCTATCCGGACGACCGGTTGCCTGAGGTGGCCCGGGAGGAAAATGAGTTATGCGTTCGCGTGTACGATCGGGGTTTGGGCGAGGAACTGCTACTCAAGCCGGACCTTCTCGTGCTGGCTACGGGTGCGGTTTCGCCGGCCGGAATTGAGAAGCTGGCCAATCAGTTGAAGTTGACCCGTAACGAAGACGGCTTCTTCGTGGAAACCCACGCCAAGCTGGGGCCAATGGACTGTCCGTCTTCGGGCATTTTCCTGTGCGGAAGCGCGCATGCGCCCAAGAGCCTGGGTGAGGCCATTGCCCAGGCCAAGGGAGCCGCAGCGCGGGCGGCCACCATTTTGGCGCAAGCGGAACTTATGGTGGGCGGCGTGGTGGCGGTGGTTGAACCGGAGAAATGTGCCGCCTGCCTGACCTGTGTGCGGGTGTGCCCGTACGGGGTGCCGCGAATCAATGAGCAGAACGTGGCCGAAATTAATGCCGTGCAATGTCAGGGTTGCGGGACCTGTGCCGGTGAGTGCCCGGCCAAGGCGATTCAACTGGAGCACTACCGTGACGAGCAGTTGATCGCCAAGGTGGCCGGACTTTTCTCGGCTTGAAAGGGGTGGGGCGGAATGGTCGACTTTGAGCCTAAAATCGTCGCTTTTTGCTGTTACTACTGCGCCTACGCCGCCGCGGATTTGGCGGGCTCCATGCGGATACCTTATCCGCCCAATGTGCGCCTGGTAGAGATGCCCTGCTCCGGTAAAATCGACGCGCTAGTAATTCTAAAGGCGTTTGAAGAAGGAGCAGACGGGGTTTACGTAGCCGGGTGCCTGGAAGGAGATTGCCACTTCCTTAAAGGCAATTTCCGGGCTAAGAAACGCGTGGCGGCGGTCAAGAAGCTCTTGGCAGAAATTGGTCTGGAGCCCGAGCGTTTGGAAATGTTCAACCTGTCCGGATCTATGGGGCCGCGTTTTGCCGAGATTGCTCGGGAAATGACGGAACGGATCCGGGCTCTGGGGCCCAGCCCGCTCAACCGGGCCCGGCAGCAGACCGGAGCCTTAAGGAGTTAAGGGACTAGAAAGCGAGGGAACACGGCATGATCGTGGCTGAGGGGAAACCGCTGGAGGAAGTTTATAATCTGACTGCCGACGCCAAGAAGATTTTGGTGGTAGGGTGTGGTGGGTGCGTAACCGTCTGTTTGTCCGGCGGAGAGAAGGAGACCGGGCTTTTGGCCGCCGCTTTGAGGATGAAACGGGAGTTGGCCGGTCAACCCCTAGAAACGGTGGAAGTAACCCTTACCCGTCAGTGCGATCCCGAGTATGTGGAGCAACTGGAACGGTACGTGACGGACGACATCGACTGTATCGTGTCTTTGGCCTGCGGAGTGGGGGTGCAGTTCCTGGCGGAGCGTTATCCCAAGTGGGTGGTACCGGCGCTGAATACCAAGTTCGCCGGCGGCGCGGTGGCTCACGGTCAGTGGGAAGAGCGCTGCGGGCTTTGCGGGGATTGCCTCTTGCACCGCACCGGGGGCATCTGCCCCATCATCCGGTGTGCCAAAAGTCTTCTCAACGGCCCCTGCGGCGGCTCTCAGAACGGCAAGTGCGAGGTAAGCAAAGATACCCCTTGTGCCTGGCAACTTATTTATGATCGGATGCGACTTTTGGGCAAGCTTGACCAACTGCTAAACGTAGAGCCGGTTAAGGATTGGTCCAAGGCTAAGGACGGCGGCCCGCGAAGGGTGCTGAAAGAAGAGGTGATGTTGCCGTGAGTGCGCTGACTACCGAGAGTAAGCTGGAGAAGTTACTCAGCGAGGGCAAGTTCGTGGTCACGGCGGAAATCGGTCCTCCCAAACACGCGTCGGCAGAAGGCATCCGGCACCATGCAGAACTTCTTAAGGACTACGTGGACGCGGTCAACATCACCGATAACCAGACCGCCGTGGTGCGGCTTTCCAGCATAGCCGCGGCGGTGCACTGTTTGCAGAAGGGCGTAGAGCCCATCATTCAGATGACGGTACGGGACCGCAACCGTATTGCCATCCAAAGCGATCTCCTGGGAGCCTACAGCCTGGGAATAAGGAACGTGCTGTGCCTCTCCGGCGATCACCAATCCTTCGGAAACCACCCCACCGCCCGCAACGTTTTCGACATTGATTCCGTGCAGTTTATAGCCCTGGTCAAGATGATGCGGGATGAGAAGAAGTTCCTTTGCGGCGAAGAGATCAAAGAGCACGAGCCCCGCTTTTTCATCGGCGCGGTGGCCAACCCCTTTGCCGACCCCTTTGAGTTCCGCGTATTGCGCCTGGAAAAGAAGATCAACGCCGGCGCCCAGTTCATCCAGACCCAGTGCATATTTGACCTGGATCGGTTCGAGCGTTGGATGGCCCTGGTACGCGAGCGGGGGCTGCACAAGCGTGCGGCCATCCTGGCCGGGGTGACCCCCTTAAAGTCGGCCGGAGCGGCTCGGTACATGCAGTCCGTTCCCGGAATGATCGTTCCCGACGCGATTATCGAGCGCATGAAGAAGGCCTCCGATCCCAAGGCAGAGGGCGTGGAGATCTGCGTAGAGCAGATCCAGAGGCTGCGCTCTATCGAAGGGGTGGCGGGGGTGCATATCATGGCGGTAATGTGGGAGGAAATCGTACCTACAATCGTAGAGAAGGCGGGTCTGCACAGCCGGTGAAATGAAGCGATAAAATGAAGACAAGAGCGGGCCCCTGCTCCCGAGGCGCCGGGAAGGCAGCGGGCCCTAGGTTTTCTTTGGTTTACTTAGGGAGGTGAAGGCTAGGCCTTAAGGCGTACCTCCTGTCGCAGAGGTTCAAGGCTTATGTCCAACAAACGTTCCGTCAGTTCCTGGGCAATACCCAGACAGCGGCGGGCATCTTCTTCATCGCAGAACTCATAACCGTGCTCTAGCATACTATGGTTGCGCGTCCGCTGAAGGTCACGTAATCTTTGGCGCTGGGTCCCGTCCAAACGTTGGCCAGAAACTGCTTCCAGGGCCACCAGGCCGGTGTAAAGGGCCAGTTCGTTGGGCAGTTTGCCCAGCCTTTCGCTTATTATTTGCACGGCTCTCGACGATAACGCTTCCCACTGGGGCCGCCAGGGATTGATCCCCGCCTCCAGAAGCTGAGCCTGGATAGCCGTTTCTACCGCTCGGTAGGACCGGAGCACGGCCTCAATGTAGGCCCCTGAAGCCAAACGCCGGGCGGCGTTTTCCAAAACGTCCGCGCATAGGTACGTGATTCGTTCGCCACCAATTTCTTCTGGGCCCTTGTTCTGGAGCGATCGCAGCGATCGGGTGGCCGCAACGAAGTGGTCAGCCAATCGTCGAAGCCGGAGTAAGGTTTCAGCCAGAGCTCCCAATTCATAATCGTCTGTAAGCACTTTGGCCTGCTGGTTTATGAGCCTCAGGATTTGTTCCGCGCGTTCGTACTGAAATTCGTCCCAACACAGGCACGCCTGTGCTGCTGCCTTCAAGAAACCCGGCCGCCCGGTGTCGGGCAGCCGTGACGCCGTCTCCGCAGCCAGTTCGTAACGGTGCCCGCGAAGGGCCGTGACCACCTGCTCAATTCGTGACTGGGTGGCGGTTCGGGGTGATCGGCGGACGCTCATGGCCTCTCGGATTACCCGGCCGTTCTGATCACGAAGTTGGCCGCCCACGTAATGGAATTCCACGTTCCCGCTTACGCCTTCGGATAGCGCCGCGTGCACCAACGCCCCGGCCATGGGTTTGGTGCCTCCGGTGAGGTTGATTATTATCCTTTCGGCCGATGCAGCCTCAACTACCACCCTTCTCAACACCCGTAGACATTCGTCGAGATCCTCAGGGTCACTAATCTCCCTAGGCCTGACCTCCAATTCCATGGCCTGGGCGCATGCTGTGATATCCATTGCCACCTGGAATGGATCTGGATGTTGGCCGGGCAGCGGGCGGCCGTAGACCAGAAACACCACGATAGGACGCGTCAGATCCGACACTTCTTCCAGAGCCCGCCTAAGCGGTTCGGCGGTAGTACCAACCGTAAGAATCAGTGCGGATTTCACCGTCCTTCCCAAGCCTCCCTTCTGTTGTTCACTGGTCCTGGAAATAATTATACAAGAGTCTCTCCGAACTTACATCCCTTCCGGGAATTTCATGGCTAATCATGCCAATTTGGGAGGATAGAGCAACCAAATAGCGAAATTATTCTCAGGGTTGGTGCCGGGCGGTAGTATTGGTATACCAAAATAGTTGGTAACTGCCGGCCTTTTCCAACGGGCGGGGGTGAGCGATGATGATATCGAAGCCCAGTAGCACTTGCAGCCAGGCTCACAGCTTCGTGGAAGCAGGCCAGGCTCAGTACGACACGGCGCAAGCCGCCCGGTGAAAAGGAGAGAGGCAGTTGCGCTCTGGTAGCCGGGCCAACTTAATTGCCACTTTGGGCGTAGAGCCTCAGGTGGTTACGCTGGCGCTGGACTGGTTGCTGGCCAAAGGAGAGGCCATCACCGAAGCGGTAGTGGTTCACACCACGGACCGGGCGGTGCTGGCCGCATACCGAATCGTTGAGGCCGAGTTTCGGTCCGGAAGCTATCCGGCGGTAACTTTACGGCCGGTACTGGTAGTGGGGACGGACGGACCGGTTGAGGACTTCCGGAACCCCGGCCACTTGCGGGCCCTGCTGGGGACTTTGTACCGCGAGGTGAGAAGGGTCCGAGGTGAAGGGGGGACGGTGCACCTTCTGGTATCGGGTGGCCGCAAGGTGATGGGAATTATGGCCATGGTGGTGGCCCAGTTGCTGTTCGGCCCCGAGGACCGGGTCTGGCACCTTATCACTGAGGGTTGGCAGCCCGGGGGATCGCGGCGGTTACATTGGTCGCCCGGGGAGGAAAGCTGGCTGGTTCCGGTGCCGGTGTTGCGCTGGAGCGAAGCCGCAACCCTGTTGAGCGCGGTAGCCGAGCTGGACGACCCTGAGGAGGTGGTGCGCTGGTACGAACGCCTATCCCTACGGGCCAAAGAGCGCGAGAAGGAATACTTTCTGCGCTACGAACTATCGCCGGCCGAACGGGCGGTGGTCCGATTGGCCTGCCAAGGCTTGGACAACGAGGCCATTGCGCGGGCGCTTAACAAGAGCCGGCAGACGGTGGCCAATCAGCTCAGGCGGGTCTACGAGAAGTTGCGGGAATGGCTGGGATACCCGGAAGGGCCGGTGGACCGACGGGTGCTGATCGCCCAGTTTGCCCCTTATTTCGCCGCCTTGGAGCAGGAAAAGGGGTGGCGGTAAGAATGCGTATTGTTAATTTTTCGCACCCGTTAACCGCGGAAAACCTGGCGGAGGTCGAAGCGCTGGTGGGTACCGCGGTCTCGGAGGTGATAGAGGTTCCCAGTCAGGTCGATCCCCAGCAGCCGCTAGAGCCGCAAGTCGAATCCTGGCTGGAAGGTCTTAACCTGACACCCAGACAGTGGCAGACAGAGTTACTGTTGTTTAATCTGCCGGCGTTAAGTTACAGTGCCGTGGTGCTGGTGGCGCAGCTCCACGGACGCATGGGTTACTTCCCGCCGGTACTGCGGCTGCGGCCCCGAGGCGGGACGGTGGCGGCGCGGTTTGAAGTGGCGGAGATCCTTAACCTGCAGGCTATTCGGGAAAGAGCCCGTCTAAAGCGGGCGGATTTCGGGCGCTAGCCTTTGCCCCGGTACGCGGGCAGTGTTCGGTTGCCCAGAGGGTTGCCCCGGCCTCGCTTTCCGGTTGACTGGTGTGCCCTCGGGGTAGGAGTCCGCCGGCCGGGGTGCCCGCACGGCCTTGAAAGCACGGGGAGGAGAGGGCCAATTAGGGGGGAGCGTATGGAGATAGAAGCCACCTATCGGGTTACCAGTCCGCTGTTTCTGGGTGGGGCCGAGCCCACCCAAGCGGTTGAGCTGAGACCCCCTTCATTGAAGGGGCTTTTGCGCTTCTGGCTCCGAGCCGTAGCCTGGCCCCGCCTGGGAAGCTGGCAGGCAGTGGCCGAGGTTGAAGAGCGCCTTTTCGGCAGCACCCGGCGCCAGGCGGCTTGGCATCTCAGCGTCCGCGGTGTAGAAGGCCTGGTTTCGGTGCCGGCCGGCGAGCTTTGGGAGCGGCAATACGGCCTGGCCTATCTGGGTTACGGGGTGGTGGAGCCTCAGAAGATAAAGCGGCCCTATTTCCGGGAGGGAGGGCGCTTTCGACTTTGTCTTGCCACCCGCCAGACTTCATCTGACACAGATGATACAGATAGGCGCCTGCTTCTGGCGGCGCTGACCGCTCTGGGCCTCTTGGGTGGGGCCGGCGCTCGGGCCCGCAAAGGCTTTGGTTCGCTCTGCCTGGAGAGATTGCGGTGCGACCGGGAGGAAGTGTGGGAGGCGCCTACCACCAAGGAAGACTTGATCGGGCGCTTGCGCACCTTCTTGGGAGCTTTGGCCGTTCCCCGGGAAGGTTCGTTGCCGCCTTATACGGCTGTGGGACCGCAAACCAAGGTATGGTTGGTAGGTCAGGATCGCGACGCCCGGCGCCTGCTGGATTGGTTGGGCCGGGAACTGTTGCGCTACCGGAGCTACGGCCGGGCTCCCAGGGGGCGTTCGGAACATCAACTACCCTGGGGGGAGGTCGCGGAGCAAAACTTTGCCGACGACCACGACCTGGTTATTGATTTCCTGCAGGGGCAGCGGGTGAGCCGCCCGCCCCGCCGGGTGGTCTTCGGCTTGCCTCACAACTATTTCTTCGGGTCTACCGGTCGGAAGGTGGAAATAAAACCGGCGGGAACCGGATACGACCGTCGGGCCAGCCCTCTGTTCACCCACATTCACGGTCTGGCCTCTGGGGAGTATACCGCGGTGATGACTCTTTTGCCGGCGGCCTTCCTACCCTCGGGCCAGCGTTTGGTCCTTGAGACCTCACGGAGGCGGTCGGCCCAAGTGGCTTGTCGGGTGGATTACAGCGTTATCGAGGACTTCTTCCGTCGGCCGGCGATAGCGGGAAGGGCGGTGTCGGTATGGCCGGAGAGTTGAGCCAAGTCCTTCACTTTACCCTGGGGCCGGTTCAGGGATTCGTGGCCCAGGCCCGGCGTACTCGCGATTTCTGGGCGGGCTCCTTTCTGCTCTCTTACTTGGCCGGCCAGGCCATGGCCTGCGTGCTACAGGCCGGGGGCAGGCTGATCTTACCGGCAGTAGCGGAAGATCGGGACCGCGTCACCGATCCTCTATTAGCGGCGATACTGCGCCTTAACGCCGCCGAGAAGGTACTAGAGGGGCCAAGCCTGGCTACCCTACCCAACCGGTTCCAGGCCCGGGTGCCGGAGGGGTTTGATCCCGAAGCTTGCGTCCGGGCCGTGCGCCGGGCATGGGAGGAACTGGCCGCGGCGGTATGGCGGCGGTACGTAGAGCCGGTAGCTGCCCAGGGCCGCGCTACCGCTACTATTTGGCAGCGACAGGTCGGCGGGTTTTGGGATTTGAGCTGGGTGGTAGGACCGGAACCGGCGCTGCTGGAGCGGCGCAAGAACTGGCGCAGTTACGTGCCACCGGTGGAGGAAGGCGATAAATGCACTTTGATGGGAAGTTGGCAGGAATTATCCGGGTACGTTCGCTCCCGGGAACGGGAGCCACAAGAGGCTTTCTGGGCGGCAATACGCCAGCGTATAGGGGGCCACGAACTGGGGGAAGAAGAGCGCTTGTGCGCCATTGCCCTGATCAAGCGGCTGCTGCCCCTAGTATCTCGAGAGGTATTGTGGGAGCTGCCCGCTCGCTATCCTTCCACGCCCTTTATTGCTGCCGTTCCCTGGATTCGGGGCGTCATTCGCGCCCACCCCGAGGCTGCTCGGCATTATGCGGCTAAAGCGGTAAAGCTTGGGGGCTACAAGGAGGATCCCGACAGCATCGCCGGGCTGAAGGAGGAACTCAAGAACCGGCCGGAGGCACGCGAATTCGCGTCTTTGGATGCCAACTGTTTCTTCCCGGCCGCCCTGGCCAATCCCCGGCTTTGGGGCGCAAGTCCATCGGAGAGCGAAGAACTCCGGAGAGAGTTGAGCGGGGCGCTGCGGGAATTAGGCCCTCCGGCCAGCCCCTTCTACGGCCTGTTGCTGATGGACGGTGACCGGCTCGGTCGGCTGTTGGGCGAGTACGGGCACAGCCGGGTGAGCGCCGCCCTACAGAGGTTCAGTGAGCAGGTACAAGAGCTGGTTCGGAGGCACGACGGAGTTACGGTTTACGCCGGAGGGGACGACGTACTGGCCTTGCTACCTCTGGATGGGGCGTTACCGGCGGCCATTGCCTTACGTAGGGCCTACGGGGACAGCTTCCGGGAGGAGAGCACCAATAGGAAGATCCCGGCCACCATTTCCGGAGCGATTGTCTATGCCCATTATAGTACCCCGCTCACCACAGTGGTAAGGGAAGCTCACCGCCTCTTGGATGAGGTGGCCAAAGAACAAATCGGCCGCGACAGCCTGGCCATTACCGTTTGGCGGGGTCCGGGACCGGTACTCACCTGGGCCGCGCCTTGGGATGTCTTTGTAGAAGGCGAGGGCAATTTAATTGATCGACTGGCCACCCAAATGGGCGGCGCCGATCCGGAGAAGGAATCCGAAAGGGAGTTCACCACCAGCTTTTTCTACCGGCTACATCAGTATCTGGAGTGGCTAAAGACACCCGAAACCGAAGACGAAAGGACCCTGTCGGACCTGGTAGAGGTGCTGACCGCCCAGTATCTTCGGATCCGGGAGCTTAAGGTAGAGCCGGAGCGGGCTCGCGAGAGGGTAAGAGCCCTTCTGCGGCTCTGCTTTGAATACCGGCGGGAAGCGGATGGCGGCATCCGGCAGATAGTAGGGCGGCCAAACCCGGGTGGGGCATTGTTGGTTAAGTTCCTGGCCCAAAAGGGGGTGGGGGAGTGATTTGGGAAGCGTGGACTTTCTCGCTGCTGGATACCGGCTTTTTCCGGGACGGGCAGCCCTTTCACGCCGGCGAAGGTGGTTACAGTCGGGTGCAATCCGTTTTCCCTCCCAGCGCTGCCACCCTCCAGGGCGCCATTCGTACTGCTTTGGCCCAGGCCGAAGGTTGGCGCCCGGAAGCGCCCGAAACCTGGCCCGAGTGGTTGGGAGGGCCGGATGACCTGGGGGTGCTGCGGCTGCGAGGGCCCTATCTTCTCAAGAATGGTGAACTGTATTTTGCCGCCCCGCTGCACCTGTGGTTAGGCGAGGGGGGAGTTGTAGGTCGACTAGTGCCGGGAGAACCGGTGCCTTGCGATCTTGGGCCGGCGGTACGGTTGCCCAGGCCGGCCGGAGAAGGTCGGGCGGGCGGAGGTTTTCCCGAAGGCCGGTTCCTGACCGGTGAAGGACTGGCGGCAGTACTGGCCGGCGGCGTGCCCGCGCCGGATCAACTCCTGCCGGCAGGCCGGTTCTGGGTTGAGGAACCAAGGGTGGGGCTCGAGCGTTCGAGGAGTACCCGTACGGCGCAGGAGGGCCGGCTCTATCAGGCGGTCCACGTGCGACCCTGCCGGGGAGTGGCGGTAAGGGTGTACGTGGGCGGGCTCCCGGCTAAGCGTATCCAGCTCCCGAAATGGGTACGCCTGGGAGGAGAAGGCCGGGCGGCGGCGGTTACGGTGGAGGCGGTGAGCGAGGAGGCGGTGGTAGCTACTTTGCCTCCTTGCCCCGGGCTGGAAGCCGACTCGGATGGTACCGTGCGCTTTACCGTAACCCTTCTTACCCCCGGTTGCTACGCCGATCCGGCGGCCGTAATCCGCCAGGGTCCGCCGGAAATACCCGGACGCTGTGTTTCCGCCTGCATCGGCAAGTTGAGACAAATCGGCGGCTGGAGTCTAGAATGGGGGCGGCCCCGGGCTCTAGAGCCCTATCTCCCCGCCGGGTCCACCTGGTTTTTTGAGGCCCCAGCGCACGAAATCGGCCGTATAGCCGCCTTACACGGTCGTTGTTTGGGGGATCGCACTAATCACGGTTACGGCCAGATTGCCGTAGGCCGGTGGGAAGGAGGAGCGAAAGACAAGTGAACGCCGCGATTATCGGCCTGGTTGCCGAGACCAGCATTCACGTGGGTAGCGGGCAGGCGGCCGGCGCCATAGACCTGCCGGTAGCGCGGGAGAAAACTACCGATTATCCGGTTATTCCCGGCTCCGGGCTTAAGGGTGCCTTACGGGAGCGGGCCGAGGAGGCCTGGGGGTTAGAGGACCGCCGGGTACTGCAAGTCTTCGGAGAACCGGAGCGAGCGGGCGACGTCAGTTTCTCCGATGCCCGGCTGTTGCTGCTACCCGTCCGCTCTCTGCAGGGGCACTTCCGCTGGGTTACCTGTCCCTACATCCTGGAAAGATATCGTCGCGACTGCGTTTTGGCGGAACGGCCTCTACCGGAGTTTCGGTTGGCGGAAATTGAAAACGGCGCCGCCCTGGCCGATGAAACCGAGACGTTGTTCCTGGAGGAGCTAACTTTTTCTGCGCGAGCCTTTGACCTCAGCGCGGTCGTAAGCACCCTCGAACCCCTGGTATACCACCCGGAACTGCGGCTGCGGTTGCGACGGCGCCTGGTAATAGTAAACGATCACGAGTTTTCCTACTTCGCTCGTTACGGCTTGCCGGTAGATGCGCGCAACGTGCTGGACGATGAAACCAAGACCAGCCGGAACCTCTGGTACGAAGAAGTCGTTCCGCCGGATACTGTTTTCTACGCCTTGCTTCTCGCCCGTCCCGACCGGCGTGAGGCCTTGAAACAACTGCGGGCTCTCTTTGACGAGCGACCGCATGTGCGGGTGGGAGGTAACGAAACGGTAGGGCAGGGCTGGTGCGCGGTGTCCTGGTGGGGCAGCGGGGGTGAGGAGGGATGACGCCTACGCTGGATCAGCTTAGGGCGAGACATGCCCTGGAAAGCATTAGGACGGTGGAGAGAAGCCTGACCCGGGCCGAAGACAGGCGCGCCTTCGTTAGCAAGGTAGAGAGCTTGCCGGCCGGCGTGCTTGCTAACGGGCTGGGGCAGGCCTTAGCTATCCTGTTGGCCCAGGCCAATAACGATTCGGCTACGCCTCCGGGAAGGATCTACGGCATATTGCAGGAGTGGCTATGTCGGGATGATCCTAGGGCTCCCTACCGGGGTGCAGCTAGCCTAGTAGACGCATTGGTTAATGGCAGCCGCACCGCGTACATCTGGGCGCAGGAAGAGACCTTGGCCTACCTGAAATGGCTCAAGACCTTTGCCGTGGCTTTCCTGAAGGAACGTGAGGCCGTTCGTTAGGAGGGTAAAAATGGGCTTGATCCTGCCGTTGTACCCCGAGGCAGTACAAGCGCAACCGCGCTGTGAGGCCGACAGCCACCGCGGGCTGTGGTACGACAAGTTCTTTGAGTACGAGGAAGGTTGGAAGCCCACCAAGAAGGCTCCCTGGGTCAATCGGGCGGCCGCCTGGCCGGCGGGCGATCGAGAGTTGCTCGCGGAAGCGACACGGCGGCTGGGGCAGTTGGTGTTGAGTTTGGGCGGAGAGCTTCGGGTTATGGCCACCCAGTGGCGTTTTGTTACCGGGCTAGGACGGGAGCATCCGGTAGAGAACGGTTTCGCCTGGCATCCCACTCTAGGAGTGCCCTATCTTCGCGGTTCCTCCGTAAAAGGAGTGGTGCGGGCCTGGGCGGGTCTTTGGGCGGGAGCAACCCCTCAGGAGGTGGAGCGGGTTTTCGGCCCGGAGGGGGAGGACCGTCCCAAACGGGTGGGTACGGTCATCTTTTTCGACGCCCTGCCGATTCAGCCGGTGGAACTAAAGGCGGATGTCATGACCCCCCACTACGCTCCCTATTATCAAGAGGGCGAAGGGCCTCCCGGAGACTGGTTTGCCCCGGTGCCCATTCCTTTTCTCACCGTGGCCCCGGGCCAGCCCTTTCTCTTCGCGCTGGCCCCCCGGCATATCAACGATCCGGTCTGCCAAGAGGACTGCCGCCGAGCGGTTCTATGGTTGGAGGAGGCGCTGGCAGTTATCGGCGCGGGTGCCAAAACGGCTTCCGGCTACGGTCGGTTTGGCCGAGAAAAGATCCGGGAAAGAGGCCGCTTGGGGGGCCTATCCTCAGTCTTGCAAGTCGACGCGCCGCCGGCCCAGTATCCAAATGGACCGCCCACAGGGGAACTCCCGGAGACTCCCATCCTGGCGGAGATGCGATCGGACGGATACGATACCGACGAAAACCGGTTCATGGCCGCCCTGACTACCAAGTGGCTGGGAAGGTTGAACCAGGCCGACCTGCCCCAAGCCACCAAGCAGGAGATCGCCCGGCGGTTAAGAGATTGGTATCTGCAGTTCCGACCGGAACAGTGGCACCGGCCTAACAAGAAAAACGCGGCCAAGATAGCCGAGATCCGCCGGTATCTTCCGGACGAATGAGGTCGCCTTTAGGCATTCGGGTGAGGGTGAGTTAAGGGAGGTAGACAAAGTGCAGCTCACGGTAGTCCTTGACCACCAGGGACCGGTAAGCTTGCCGGTGCATTACGGCCACCTGGTGCAGGGCTTGATCTACCGGCAGATGGAGAGCCCGGTTCTGCGGCAATACCTGCACGAGCAGGGATTCATGTTGGGCAAACGCCGGTTCAAGCTCTTTACCTTTTCGCGCCTGTTGGCTTCCGGCGTACACTACCGGCGGGACCAGGGACAACTTGCGCTTACTCCCCCGGTCAGGCTGACCATCTGTTCACCCGTACCGTTCATCTTGCAGGAGTTGGGTACCGGACTGATCCGGCAGGGCCTGGTGCGGCTGGGCGACTGCGTCCTGGAGGTCAAGGAAATGGCGGTTTCCGAGCCGCGGGTGTCCGGCAGCAGCGTAAGGATACGCATGCTCTCTCCGGCAGTAATTTACAGTACCTTGCCCACTGCCAGCGGCGGTCGTTACACGTATTATTACTCGCCCTTTGAGCCCCGGTTCGCCGAACTGGCGGGCGCCAATTTGGCCAAGAAGTACCTGTTGGTATACGGCCGGCCGTCCCTGGGGCAGGGCTTTAGCTTACGACCGTTGCGGGTGGAGAACCGTCACCTCAAGGTCACCCGCTATAAGGACACTATTGTAAAAGGCTGGATGGGCGAGTACGAGCTAAACGGTGAACCCGACTTACTTCAGTTGGCCCTGGATGCCGGCCTGGGAGCTAAGAACTCTCAAGGGTACGGCTGCTGTACACTGGTATGAAGCGTATGTAAGGGAGGTGATTAGCGCTGCTCGAGGCCATTGCTTTGATCGGCCGGGTCCTAAGCGAAGACAAAGATCAGTTAACCGACTTGATCCAGCCGGCACCGCCGGCACCCAAGGGCCAAAAGACGCACATCATACGCCTCAACTTTCATTTCGGGCGCTCCCCGCATCTAGAGGCAGAGCCGGTGGAGGCGGATCCGGCGGCCCTGAGGCGCTACTGCTGGGTGGGTAACGCCGTAGGTAATCGGCCCCAGAAATACGTAACCACCAACACGCTGGAATACCTGGTAGGCGCGGCCCCGGTTAACCTGCTGGCCGCCCTGGCGGAGATGGGCAAAGAAGGGACCGACCTGTACCGCCGCCTTTCCGCCTTGCTGAAGGGCTTCTTCCGGCCCCTGCCGGAAGGGACCCCGGTGTTAGATCCGGCCCGCCTGGGTCTGGCCGAAGATTCCTTCTTGGAGGACGCCTGGCAGCACAGTCAGGGGAAGCCTCGGGAACGCGCCAGAGCGGTTGCCAAAACGGTGGCCGGGTACCTGCGGCAGTGGGCGCTAAAACGACTCGGCCTGTCGACCGCCGCGGCCGGGCTATGGACTCTGGTGATAGAGGACGAGCCCTTGGCCCTCGATCCGGACTACCGGGCCTTCATACTGCAGGACAAGGGGGCGGCATTGGGCGAGGCCAACGGGGGGGCGCCCAAGGGGGTCTGCACCATATGCGGGGCCGAAGACCGGCCGGTAGTGGTGGACTTTGCCCGGCTAGACTTTCTCAAGTACTACATCAACGATAAGATAGGCGCCGCTTCCGGGGTAAGCGAGGCCGGATTCTGGCGCAACCACGCCGCTTGCCCGGAGTGTTTTCAAGCCCTGGTGGTGGCCGAGAAGTACGTACGCCAGCATTTAGGTCTAAGGGTGGGCGCGCTTGATTTTCTGGTGCTGCCGGCTTTCTTACAGCAGCCCGCCTTCGGCCGGGCGGACCTGGAAAACTGGGCGGCCAAGCTTAAGGGCCGGGTGGGGGCCCTGGCCAACGTATCCCAGTGGCTAGAAGGACTGGCGGGTAAGGGCAGTCTGGAGGAAGAGTTGCTGAACTTTCTAGAGGAGCTTCCCTACGAGGAGGTGGCTCTGCTAAACTTCCTTTTCTACCGAAAGACTCAGTCCGAGTTCCGGGTTTTGGGACTGGCCAAGGACGTGGCGCCGGGGCGCCTGTCGCACCTGCTGCGGCAGAGTAACCGCCTGGCCAACTGGGCGACAAAGTATTTTGGCCCCGACCAGTGGTGGCTGGACCTTACCCGCATCTACCAACTGCTTCCCCTGGCGGAAGGGGGTAGGACGGCGGAGTTCAAGAAGGTAGTGCACGTGTACACCGCGCTTCTGACCGGTCGTCCCCTGGCCTACGATTTCTTGATCCGTCAGTTCGTGAGCCTGGCCCGGATATTCTTGACCAATAAGTTTGCCGGCACCAACGTACGACCACCGGCAGCGGGAGCGGAAGGCTTGGCGCTGGCACGCAGTCTGGTGCAGGCCAATCTGTTGCTAAGACTCTTGACCGTGGAGGGACTGCTGGAGGGAGGGAAGTTCTTGAGCGACCGCGGTCTAGCCTTGGAACCGGAGTTGCTGCCCGAGGACATGCGCGCCTACCTCACGGAGATGGCCTATGACGGACCGCAGGCGGGATTGTTCCTGCTCGGTTACCTGATTAACCAGGTAGGGCGGGCTCAGGGCGAGCGAGGTTACGCCAACAAGCCGGTGTTGGAGAAGATCAACTATCAGGGTATGCTTTGGCCGAAGGTGGTGCGGCTTTCCAATCAAGTGCTGGACCAGTTGCGGCAGCACGACCTGCTTCGCTACTACGAAGGACTATATGCGGCCATGAAGCGCTTGCTGGACGCCTACCGGATAAATTGGCCGTTATCGCCCGAAGAAAACGTTTTCTACCTCCTTTCTGGTTATGCTTACGCCACTCGTATGGCCTTTAAGGCCTGGGCTCAGAAACAGTCTGCAGAGGGAGGTTCCGAACTGTGAGCCTAATCGACCGCAACAGTGAAATTCTGTTTCTCTACGATGCCAAGATGTGCAATCCCAACGGCGATCCGGACGACGAGAACCGTCCGCGCATGGACCCGGATCGGGAGCGCTGCCTGGTTTCCGATGTGCGACTGAAGCGTTATCTGCGAGAGTACCTGGAGGACAAAGGCTATACCATCTACGTTACCAAGTCGGAGGGCGTGGTGCAGGCCACCGATCGCCTGAAGAAAGTGCTAGGTCGGGAGGACAACCCCACGGCGGACGACCTACCGGAACTCTTGGCCAAGCTGGTGGACGTGCGCCTGTTTGGGGCCACCATGCCTATTAAGGGGGCTAGACGCGGCGAGGGCGAAGCCGTGAATCTCACCGGACCGGTGCAGTTCTCCTGGGGGTATTCGTTGAACCGGGTGCAGATGGTAGACTCGGTAACCATTTCCTCGCAGTTCGCCACCCGGGAGCAAGCCGGTCAGGGCACCTTCGGTAAAGACTACCGCCTCTACTACGCTCTTATTGCCTTCCACGGCGTAATCAGCGCCCGTAGGGCTCAGGCCATGAGGGCGCGGACCCAAAACGATACTTCAGCTACCAGTGAAGCGGACGTGGCCCTGCTGGACGAGGCCCTGGTCTGCGCCATCCCCCTGATGGCCACCCGCTCTAAGATCGGGCAATATCCGCGCCTGTACGCCCGTTTTGTCTTCCGTGACGCCGAAACCTTTATGGGCGATCCCCGGGAGGACCTGAGCCTGGACGTGGCCGAGGGTCTGCGCTCGGTACGCGACTATCGGCTGGAGATCGGGGGACTGGCGGAAAGAATCGGGCGGGTGAAGGATCGGCTGGACCGGGTAGTGGTTTGGCAGGATCCGGCCCTCATTACCACCGTAGAAGGGCGGGAAATCGGCCTAGGGGAGTGGCTTGCCGGAATACTGGGAGCCAACCGGGTGCGCCGCTGGGAAAGGGCTTGATGGCCTTGGAAAGAGTGATAGTATTCGACCTGACCGGCTTCATGGCCCATTTCCGCAAGTATTACACCAACACCTCGGCTCTGACCTACGGCTTTCCTCCTCGCACCGTGCTTATGGGTATAGTGGCCGCGGTGGTGGGCTGGGAGCGGGACAGCTATTACGAAATCTTGGACCGGGGCCGGTTTGGCATAGGTATAAAGACGCCCACCCGCCGGCTCCTCCAGACGGTAAACTACGTGCGAACCAAGAAAGAAGATCTGCTGGAGTTGCGGCGCTTGGGCCGGGTACCCGGAACCCAGACCCCCCTGGAGTTTCTCTTGCCGGCGCCGCATTGCCCTGCGCTACGTTTCCGGGTATTCTTTAACCACCCCGACAGCGCACTGCTAGATGCGTTGGCCGTCAGGCTCCGCCAGGGCCGTACCTACTATCCCCTTTATTTGGGCATTACCGAGTGTCCGGCCTTGGCTCTTTGGGTAGACGAGGTAGAGGGTTCCTCCTGGGAGGTGATCCCCGCCGGCAGCGCGGTAGCCCTCAACACGGTGGTCAACGTGGAGCTGGTGAAGGAAGTGTTGGTGGGAGGCGGAGGCGCGACCGGTCGCCTGGTACGGGAGCGGGTGCCGCACAGTTTTGGACCGGGACGGACCTTGAGGCCGCCCGCTTCCGTGATTTACGAGAGCGACGGCCGGCCCATTCAGGTTCGGCTGGGGGTTCCGGCCTACCGCTTTCGCCTGGGCGGCTCGGTAACCGAAGAAGAGACGGTGGCGTTTCTGGAGGGGTAGCTATGGCCTACTTCGCCCACCGGGAAGAGCACCGCTGGTACCGGCTCAGCGCCCACCTGGCGCAAGTGGCGGTGGGAGCGGTGGAGCGTCTGCAAGCGTGGCCGGGCGAGGGAAGGCTGGGAGAAGCCGCCTTCCTGGTGGGACTGGCGCACGACTTTGGAAAGTACACTAGCTTTTTTCAGCATTATCTCCGCACCGGAAAGGGTGGGCCGGAGAAGCAGCACGCTTTTCTTTCCGCGCTCTGGGCGGCGTACTTGGCCGCCCGGGCCAACTTTGCCCCTTCCCTGCGCCTGGCGGTTTTCCTGGTGGTGGCGCGGCACCACCAGGAGTTGGTGGATCCGGAGACCTATTTAGTGCCGCCCAGGGAACTTGCGGCGGACTGGCAAGAGCTGGAGCCAGAGCTGGCTTCCCGTCTCCAACTGACACAAAGCCAGGTGGAGGATCTGCGTTCGCAGATCCCGGAGGTGGCGCGATCTCTCGCCGTAGCTTCCCGCCGGGCGGCGGGCAGGTTACGGCGGCGGGGGCTGCCGGTGCCGGAGTGGGCTGGTGCGGACTGGAGCGAGACCCTTTGGGGCTTCCTGCAGGAGTGGGTGGGAACCTACGGGGAATTATACCGAGCGGCACGGGCGGCGAAGCGCGAGGGGGAAGACCTGAGCCTAAAGAACTATTTTCAGGTCCTGGCCCTGTTCTCGGCGCTTATAGACGCGGACAAGATACATTCCGCTCGGGTGGCAGAGCCCGCCCTGCCTTCCCTGCCGGCAGATCCGGTCGGCGCCTACCGAAGGGCTTGCTTTACCGCGCCTTGCGGCCTAATGGACCAACTACGGGAGGACCTCTTCCGCACGGTGCAGGAGCGGCTGGAGCAGGCCCCGCGCGGGCAGCGCTTGTTTGCCCTCACCGCTCCTACCGGCACCGGTAAGACCCTGGCCGGACTGGCGGCGGCCTTTCGTCTGCGGGCACGGCGCCAGTCCGGGAGGGTTCCTGCCGGTCGGATCATATACGCCCTGCCTTTCACCAGCATTGTGGACCAGGTTTACTCCGTAGCCGAGGCGGTATTGCGGGCCGGCGCCGGGTCGGAAGGGCGAGCGCTGGTGGGGAGCCTTCCTACTTCCTGGCTACTTAAGCACCATCACCTGGCCGACCCGGTCTATCTCGACGCGGTTTCCGCCGGCGAGGAGAGACCGCTGGACGCTTCTCTGCTGCTAATTGAAAGCTGGCAGAGCGAGGTGGTAGTCACTACTTTCGTCCAACTGCTGCACACGTTGATTGGCTTTGAAAACCGCATGCTGAAGAAGTTTCACCGCCTGGCGGGCTCGGTCCTCATTCTGGATGAGGTCCAGAACCTCCCGGTAGAATACTGGCCGGTGGTGGCCGCCACCTTGCGGGAGGCGGCGGAAAGTCTCGACCTCAGCGTGGTTCTCATGACCGCTACCCGACCGGAATGGTTTTCGCCGGGAGAGGCATGGGAGTTGGCCGGAGACCCGGAAGTGGTGCAGCACCGCTTCCGGTGTTTGGACCGGGTGGGGGTGGAGATAGATCCCGATCCCATGACCGTAAGCCAGGCGGTGGCCCGGTTTCTCGAAAACTATCGTTCCGACCGGGCCTACTTGGTGGTGCTTAATACCATTAGGAGTTCGGTGGCTTTCTATCAGGCGTTGCGGGAAGCCTGGGGGAAACTAGGGCCGCCCCTTTACTACCTTTCTACCAATGTCGTACCGGCAGAGCGGGAGCGCCGGCTGCTGGAAATCCGCCGCAGGCGGGAACGGGGCGAGAAGCTGGTATTGGTCTCCACCCAGGTAGTGGAGGCCGGGGTGGATTTGGATTTCGATGAGGTATGGCGGGACCTGGGTCCGGTGGACGCAGTAGTGCAGGTGGCGGGTAGGTGTAACCGGCACCTTCGCCGTGAGCGCGGTACGGTTCGGCTATTCTTCCTTGTAGACGAGACGCCCGGTAGGGAGCGGCGGCTATTGAGCAGTTACGTTTACGGGCCAATCCATACCCACGCCGCCAGGAAGCTCTTCGAGGGCCAAACGGAACTCCGCGAGCCCGACTTTTACCGGGCGGTAGCGGACTACTTCCGTTTAGTAAGCGAATCTAAGTCTTCTCTGGAGGGAGAACAGATTCGCCAGGCCATGAGCGGGTTGAGGTTCACCCGCCGGCGGGATGAAGAACCGCGGGCGGTGAGCGACTTTGCCCTAATCCAAACGCTTCCCCACTACGCGGACCTTTTTCTGTGCCTAGATGCCCGCGCCCAGGAGGTTTGGGAGCGCTATCGCACCGAGGTGCTGGGGCAGCGGGATCTGCGGCGGCGCGCCGAGGCCTTTTTGGCTATTAAGCGGGATTTTCGGCGTTACTTGCTAAGTGTTCCCAGGCGATCGCTTGTGCACCGCCTTGACGCCAACACCCAGCCGCTTCACGTTCCGGCGTACCTGGTAGAGGAGTTTTACGATCCGGCGACTGGATTTAAGTACGAAGGTCACGAAGGGGCCATTGTTTATTAGCCTACCTTTTCCCGCAGGTTAGGAGACTGGAGGGCCGGGCGGATATGGAGGGCGCCTTCCAAGTAATAGGAAGCTGGGTACAGGCCTACTACGTCTGCCCCCGGCAGGTCTGGCTGCAGTCACGGCAGATCTGTCCTGATGAGGATAACGTCTATCTGGAGTTGGGGCGCCTTACCTCCCAGACCAGCTACGGCCGTGAGCGCAGGGAAGTACACTTTGGTCACCTGGCCATCGATCTGGTACGGCGGGGCGACCACCAGTTGGTGGTGGGGGAGGTGAAGCACTCGTCCCGAGCCCACGAGGCGGCGCGTATGCAGTTAGCCTTTTATCTATACGAATTGCGGCAGATGGGGATTGAGGCCGAGGGCGAGCTACTGTTTCCTGAGGAGAGACGTCGGGAGCGGGTGGTACTGGACGAGGAGTTGTCTCAGAAGGTGGAAGAAACCAAGCGGCGGATAGCGGCGCTGGTGGCTGCGGATTTGCCTCCGCCTCCCCAGCGTCACCGTTTCTGCGGGAAATGTGCCTACCTGGAGCTTTGTTGGGCCTAGTTAAGAGGGGTGGGGCGGGATGCAGCAAACCCTATACCTATTTCAGAGCGGAAGGCTCAAACGCAAGGATAACACCATTGCCGTCGAAACCGAAGAAGGCACTAAGTATTTCCCGGTAGTCAATTTGCGCGACATAGTGGTGTTCGGCGAGGTGGACTTGAACAAGAAGTTCCTGGAGTTTGCCGAAGACAACGAGATCATCCTGCACTTTTTCGGTTACCACGGCAACTATGTGGGCAGTTTCTATCCTCGCGAGCACTACAACTCCGGTTACGTGTTGCTTAAGCAGGCCGAATTCTACCTGGACCCGACCCGCCGCCTGGATCTTGCCCGCCGGTTCGTGGAAGGAGCGTTGGCGAACATACTGCAGGTGCTCCGCTACTACCAGAACCGCGGAAAGGACCTAGCAGCGTACACGGAGACGGTGGGACGCTTTGCTGAGGACCTTGCCGGGTGCGGTAGTGTAGAAGAGCTAATGGCGTTGGAGGGCAACGCTCGTGCTTACTACTACGATAGCTTCAACGTGATCCTCGAGGGTACCCGCTTTAGTTTGGACAAACGGAGCAAGCGCCCTCCCGCCGACCCTCTAAACGCCCTAATAAGCTTCGGAAACTCCTTAGTTTACGTCAAGGTGCTTAGTGAGATCTACAAAACCCACCTTGACCCGCGTATTGGCTACCTACACGCCACCAACTTCCGGCGGTTTACCCTAAATCTAGACGTGGCCGAAATCTTTAAGCCGGTCATTGCCGACCGGGTAATATTCAGTTTGCTGGGAAGACGGGAGCTGGGCCCGGACGATTTCGAACGTCACGGTGGGGCCGTGCTTCTCAGGGAGCGGGGCCGGAAGGTTTTCGTGAAGGAATTCGAAGAAAAGTTGCAGACCACCTTCCACCACCGCCGGCTGAAGCGCAACGTGAGCTACCAGACCCTACTGCGGCTAGAGTTGTACAAGCTGGAGAAGCACTTGATAGGAGAGGAAGAGTACCGACCCTTCGTCAGCCGCTGGTAGGAGTGGTATATCTCTGGTCAGGCACCCACCATACCGCATGAGAGTATGTATGTGATCCTAGTCTACGACGTTAACGTCAAGCGAGTAGCTAAGGTGCTGAAGATTGCCAGGAGGTACCTTACCTGGGTGCAAAATTCAGTGTTGGAAGGCGAGATTACCGAGGCAAAATTTCGGGCGCTTCAGTTGGAACTGGAGCGGGTTATCAACCGCAAAGAAGATTCACTTCTCTTTTACGTTCTGGGCAACGAGCGTTACGCCAAAAGGGTTTTAATTGGCGTTAAGAAAGGCGGGGAAGAGTGGATTTACTAGCAGGAAAGCTGTCGTCGACCTCGAATAATGTAAAAAGGGCTGGAGGTCGACGACACCTTCCCGTACCGGGCCGGAGACGGGGAAAGCCGCGCGGTGCGCCAGGGAGCGGGCGCGGCAGGATTCTGGCTGGCAGCCGAACCGGGAAGCAATACTGAAGGTCCTTCGGCTTCCGGTGTAGCTACGATAGGCTCCTAACGGGTTTGCAGCCTACCTACGAGGGATTGAAACGGAGGAGGTTGATCGTATGTCCGTATCCGCCTTACTCTGTTTGCAGCCTACCTACGAGGGATTGAAACGTGTTTGGAGAGCTTCTTCGCCAGCCTCTTTCTCTTCCGTTTGCAGCCTACCTACGAGGGATTGAAACTTTGGAAGGGTCCGCTGCACAGGAGCCTTACCGAGCTGTTTGCAGCCTACCTACGAGGGATTGAAACGGGTAAAAGAAAGCTGGCAAGAGGCGTGGGACGAACGTTTGCAGCCTACCTACGAGGGATTGAAACATTCCTGACGCGGGCGGAGATGGCTTCGATCCTCGACGTTTGCAGCCTACCTACGAGGGATTGAAACGTGTCAATGTAGTCGCGGGAGCCGCCGTAGTTCGCCAGTTTGCAGCCTACCTACGAGGGATTGAAACCAGGGGTACAAGCGTACCCCGACGAGGAACTCAGCGGTTTGCAGCCTACCTACGAGGGATTGAAACCACCCACCCGCCCCGGGGCGGGGACGGCGGGTGGGCGGTTTGCAGCCTACCTACGAGGGATTGAAACCTGTGACACGCTACCCGTTGGAAAAGGAACTACATGCGTTTGCAGCCTACCTACGAGGGATTGAAACCCGTAGGGCAGGTGCTCCTCCAGAAGCTCGGCCAGCGGTTTGCAGCCTACCTACGAGGGATTGAAACACGATGAACCGGACCGGCGGCGGCTCCAGTTCCCACGGTTTGCAGCCTACCTACGAGGGATTGAAACATCTCCAACCGCTCCGGCTTCACCAGGACACCCGATGTTTGCAGCCTACCTACGAGGGATTGAAACCCACAAGCTTAAGCCCCCTTTATTCTCGGCACTTTTAGTTTGCAGCCTACCTACGAGGGATTGAAACATGTTATGGTCGTTTAGGGTGGGGCGGATGCCCCACTCGTTTGCAGCCTACCTACGAGGGATTGAAACACTCCGTAACAGAGCGGCCCTTACGGGCCGCCAGGGCCGTTTGCAGCCTACCTACGAGGGATTGAAACGAGCCAGTTGACCTTGTTTGCGGAGGATTCCCTTGCGTTTGCAGCCTACCTACGAGGGATTGAAACTCAAGCAGGCCACGGGCGGCGCGGTGAAAGACCTGCGTTTGCAGCCTACCTACGAGGGATTGAAACTCACCGGCATTATCGGCCCATGGGTCCCAATCGGCCGTTTGCAGCCTACCTACGAGGGATTGAAACACACCAGCAACGGTAGCTATGGCTCTGGCGGTGGCGGTTTGCAGCCTACCTACGAGGGATTGAAACCTCCCTAGGAGAGTCTGGTAGAATAGGGGTAGGCTGTTTGCAGCCTACCTACGAGGGATTGAAACCCGCACACCGCACGCGCTCGTTCTTAGCCGTCCTCATGTTTGCAGCCTACCTACGAGGGATTGAAACCCAAGGAGAAGCGGGAGCTTCTGACGCTACCGCCGCGCGTTTGCAGCCTACCTACGAGGGATTGAAACGCTGCCCAACCACCATTTGCAGTCGCGGCAACGAGGCAGTTTGCAGCCTACCTACGAGGGATTGAAACGTGGGCTATGCTCGGGCAGATCGCAGCTAAAATCTTGTTTGCAGCCTACCTACGAGGGATTGAAACCATCTATATCCTAGCGCTATCTAGCGTCATCGGTTTGCAGCCTACCTACGAGGGATTGAAACACGCATAATCCTTTCTTCCCTACTTTCCTTGCCTACGTTTGCAGCCTACCTACGAGGGATTGAAACAGCATATACTCATAACTAGAGTGTGTATATGGCGGGAGTTTGCAGCCTACCTACGAGGGATTGAAACATATTGGCCAAACCTCTCTTCGCTAGCGAAGAAAGCGTTTGCAGCCTACCTACGAGGGATTGAAACCCACTCAGGATGAGGGCCGCATCTACGCGACCCTCAGGTTTGCAGCCTACCTACGAGGGATTGAAACACTCTTCCTTGGTCACAAACTCCTGACCCTGCTTGGCAGTTTGCAGCCTACCTACGAGGGATTGAAACATACATATAGAAACAAATGCGGCAGTCTTCTTATTCCTGTTTGCAGCCTACCTACGAGGGATTGAAACAGTACCCCTGGGGGCCGATAGAGCAGCAGGACCGGCAGTTTGCAGCCTACCTACGAGGGATTGAAACGGTATGGACGAGGTGGCTGCCCTGTTCTTCTTCCACGTTTGCAGCCTACCTACGAGGGATTGAAACACTGGAGAAGGCCAGGGCGAAGGTAAAGAAACTGGAAGTTTGCAGCCTACCTACGAGGGATTGAAACCCCTGCTCGGCAGGGACGTGGCCTTCCTGCCACCCAGTTTGCAGCCTACCTACGAGGGATTGAAACCTTTTCCTAATCAGGTCCTGATTCCAGTATTGATTAGGTTTGCAGCCTACCTACGAGGGATTGAAACCGGGGTAGGGGCTAGTCATTTCTGCTAGCCTCCCGGGTTTGCAGCCTACCTACGAGGGATTGAAACCCTTTGCTCAACTCCGCCACCCGCGCCGCTTGCTCGCTGGTTTGCAGCCTACCTACGAGGGATTGAAACGGTAAAGAAAGTGTCCGTGCCAAAGGTGCGGAAAGCTGTTTGCAGCCTACCTACGAGGGATTGAAACTCATTAACTCGGCCAGCGTGCTAATGGCTTCCTCTGGTTTGCAGCCTACCTACGAGGGATTGAAACGCACCACCACCAAGCGCGAAGTAGTGAATGTCTCCAAGTTTGCAGCCTACCTACGAGGGATTGAAACGGCAAAATAAAACCGGCACTAGGCGGGCGTATTAGGGTTTGCAGCCTACCTACGAGGGATTGAAACGCATTAGTAAAGAAGTCTATTACATTTCCTTCGAGAGTTTGCAGCCTACCTACGAGGGATTGAAACTTCTGGGGGGAGTGCCAGGAAGCTGGAAGCTGCTCCGTTTGCAGCCTACCTACGAGGGATTGAAACGGATAACGCAAGGAAGGTGCTTCCCAATACTCCTTCACCGTTTGCAGCCTACCTACGAGGGATTGAAACGCGAGGCCGCGGTCGGCATGTGGGAAACCGGCAAGCGTTTGCAGCCTACCTACGAGGGATTGAAACAGGTTTTGTGCAACTCTGGGCGCTCCCGAATCTCCAGTTTGCAGCCTACCTACGAGGGATTGAAACGAGATAGAGCTGCTGGCCCCGGAGGGAGCAGAAGTGGTTTGCAGCCTACCTACGAGGGATTGAAACCCCGGCCGCCAGCTCTACCAAGCAAAGCGTGAGGCCGTTTGCAGCCTACCTACGAGGGATTGAAACTGGTGGCGGAGTGAACCTCCGCCACCTCTTTTTGTGCGCCCGGCATGGGCGTTAACCTGGTGGTGAAAGTCCACCGCAGGCGA
>JBNARC010000016.1:0-57991 GCA_049719955.1 Neomoorellales bacterium
CGCCCGCGGGGAGGTGGGGTTGGAGGAGAATTTTAAGTTCCTCTACGCCATGGCTCCCCCACCCTACCTTACCGGCATGGTGCCCTACGGGTTGGAGCAGGAGATACCCATCCAGTACCTTCCGCCCCTGAAGCTGGCCGAAAGAATGGACTTTGAGCAGCGTAACCGCGAGGGGTTCCGCCTGGCGCTGGTGAGGGGGTTTGATCTGTTCTTCGGGCTTTCCAACGTGCTGGTGCGCATGGGAGAGAAGTTTTCCCACCGGGGGCAGGGAGGCGGTGGTGAGCTCAAGACTGTTCATCCTGCGGCTTTACTGAGACTGGCTTCGGGCTATGCCGCCGCGCGCCTTCACCGCCGTCAACTCCTTCCCAAGGACCTGTGGAGGCCTAAGGGAATCATCTGTGCCGGCACCGATACCGCCTTCTACCGGGATCGTATCGAATTCTACTGGGGCAGGAAACCCCTGGCCATTTACGGAGGTACGGAGATCGGCATGGCGGCAACTCAGATCTGGGATTACGGAGGCATGGTGTTATTTCCGGATGCCAATTTTTGGGAGTTTATTCCCGAGGAGGAACAGCGCCGGTCGGAACGCGATTCCGCCTACGTCCCGCAGACCGTCCTGCTGCCGGAGTTGGAGCCGGGAAGGCGCTACGAGCTGGTTATCACCAGCTTCCGTGGCGGGGCCTTCGTGCGTTATCGTATAGGGGACGTTATTAAGACCTTGTCCAAACGAAACGAGCAGCTAAACATTGACCTGCCCCAGATAGTTTATGAAGACCGAATTGACGACGTAATCGATCTGGCCGGATTCACCCGCATTACCGAGAGAACCCTTTGGGAGGCCCTGAGGAGTTCGGGAATTGCCGGCGAACAGTGGGTGGCGCGAAAAGCCTTTTCCGGTTCCCATCCCGTGGTGGAGTTCTACCTGGAGGTCCCTGCCGGGGTGGATGCCGCTCGCATAGAGGAACGGCTGCACCGGGCTTTGCGTTCCGTAGATCCGGACTACCGGGACTTGGAGGAAATCATGGGCTACCGGCCCTTGCGGCTGGTAGCCGTAGAAGAGGGAACGATCAAGTCCTTGTGGAGACAGGAGTTGGCCCGGTCGGGAGACGGATGGGATCTGGAAGCGGTGGTCCGAAGGGTTAATCCGCCGGAATTCGTGCCGGAGGTCCTGGTCCGGACGGAAAGGGGGGAGAATAACTCGCCGTGGCACTAGAAGCCTCCTTGTGCCTGGCCGTTCCCCTGCTATCCTTTTTCTCTTACTGCCTTTTACTATCCCTAGCCTTGAGGGGACCGCGCTCGCGCGTGGCCGAGATTTTTATCGTCTACCTGGTGGCCATGCTGGTGTGGAGCCTGGGGTCGTTCATGATGCGTACGGGACTGTTTCCGGGGCCCCTGGTCTGGAACCGCATCATGGTATGCGGAACGCTAGGAATTCCCTTCATCTTCTTCCATTTCACCAAGGAAATACTGGAGCGGCCCCGGCTGAAGCTCTTGGTGGGGTTGGGGTACGGTTTCTACTGCTTCTTCCTGGCCGCCAATTTCCTGGGGCTTATCGTTAGGGAGGCTTCGCTTGAGGGCGGGTTCAGCTACTCCTTGGGCCCGCTGGCCCAAGCCTTTGGCGCGGTCGGCGGAGTTTACATATTGCTTTCGGCCCTGCTGCTGGTCAGGGAAGGAGTAAGTAATCCCTCCTCCTTTTGGTCCCACCGGCTGGTTTACCCGTCGGTGGGAGCGGTGCTGATGCTCTGCGGGTCGGTACTTAACCTGCTGCCGCCGGTAGGAAAGTACCCCTTAGATATTGCCACCAATACCGCCAATGCCTTTCTCCTGACCTACGCCATCTACCGTTATCGGCTGCTAAACGTGAGTATCACCCTTCGTAAAGGCGTGGTGTATACCGTTCTCACTATTTGCCTCACGGGAGCCTACTTGCTTCTGGTTTTCGTCCTGGAGCAGTTGGTCCGGGCCAGGCTGGGCTACAGTACCCTAATAGTGGCCGTGCCGGTGGCGGCCATCATCGCCTTCTTCTTTGAGCCGGCGAAGGAGGCCTTGCGCGTGTGGGTGGACAAGGCCTTTTTCGGCCAGCAGTACGGCTACCGAGAGACGCTCAAGGCCTTCAGTCACATCATGACCTCCATCCTCAACCTGGACGAGCTTGCCGTTTCCACTCTCGATCTGGTGACCAAGGCCTTTCAGGCCGAGACCTCCCTGCTTTTGCTGCCCGACCGCGACGGTAATTTTTGCGCTCAGGCTACGATCGGGCGCGAGGCGGAAACCGGCCGGGGGGTTCGGATGGACAGAACCAGTCCCATCCTGCGGTGGTTGGCCCAGCGGCCCGAGCCGTTGCTTTTCTGGGAAGAAGTGGAAACCCTGCCCGAGTTCCAGGGTCTGTGGCAGGGGGAAAGAGAAATGCTGGAAAGCATTAGGATCAGCGTACTGGCGGGCATCCGGATAAAGCGCGACCTTATCGGAGTCCTGCTGCTGTCCCAAAAAAGCTCGGGCGATCCCTATACCAAGGAAGACTTGGAGCTGTTGCTTACCGTGGCCAACGAGGCGGCGGTGGCCATCAATAATGCCCGTCTGTACTGCGAGGCCCGCACTCAGGCTACTCGGGATGAACTTACCGGGCTCTATAATTACCGGTTCTTCCAGGAGTTTCTGGATAAAGAGGTGGAACACAGTCGTCGGACCGGGCAGAGCCTCTCGGTGATCTTCATAGATGTAGATCACTTCAAGGCCTATAACGACGTTTACGGCCACCTGGCCGGGGACGAGGCCCTGGGCCGGCTGGCCGAGGCTGTATCCGGGTCCATCCGGGCGGCGGACGTGGCCGCCCGCTATGGCGGAGACGAGTTTGCTGTGCTCCTTCCCGGAGCGGGCTCCTCCGAGGCCCTGCGGGTGGCGGAAAGAATAATGAGGGCGGTACAACGCTGTTTCTCCGGCACGGAAACCGGTAGCGGCCTGCTCACGGTCAGCCTGGGGGTGGCCTCGTACCCGGAGCACTCCCAGAGTAAGCAGGAGTTGCTGACTGCCGCCGATAGCGCCCTTTATCAGGCCAAGTACTCCGGGAGAGACCGAATTTGCGTCTTCGGCCGGGCCATTGGTGCCGGCGATGCCGACGGAGGGTCTCCGGGGGAGGAGAGCTCTGCCTCGGAGAAAGGTTTCCTGAAACGGCAGTTGGAGGAGGCCTACCTGGCGACGGTGTATACCCTGGCCGCAGCCATCAATGCCCGGGACAACTATACCTTTAAGCATTCGGAGATGGTAACTTACTACGCCCTGGGCCTGGCGGAGGCCCTGGGCTTGTCTGAAGAGCGAAGGAAGATCGTCCGCTTTGCCGCCATGTTGCACGACATAGGTAAGATAGGCATTCCGGAGTACATTCTCAACAAGCCCGGAGGCCTCACCCCGCCCGAGCGGGAGGCGGTGAAGCGGCACGTGCATATCGCCGAGGCTATCGTGCGGCACACGCCCTACCTGAGGCCTATTGCCCCTATCATTCTCCACCACCACGAGGCCTACGACGGAAAGGGCTACCCGGACGGCCTGCAAGGCGAGGAGATACCCCTGGAGGCCCGCATTCTGGCCATTGCCGACGCTTACCACGCCATGACCAGTGACCGGCCGTATCGTCCGGCCCTAAGCCGGGAGCAGGCGGTAGGCGAGCTCCGGGCTCTGGCGGGAAAGCAGTTCGATCCCACGTTGGTTCCGGTCTTCATCCGGTTACTGGCCCGCCTGGGCGAGGTCGGTGATCCCGATTCCGCCGCGGCCGGCGGCTGCCGGCAGGTAACTACTCGCGCCGGGGTACCCGGTACCGCCTGAGGAAACCCGCCTGACCTATCGGCGGCGGCTTGGGCTTGACAGCAGCAGGATTGGCGGCGAAGATGATGATAGTTTATTGGGGGGAGGTAGCGGCGGGAAGGCGACGTAGGAATTCTTGCCGCATCATAGGTGCAGATTCTTATCTCCAGGGAGCAGCTCACCCGGCGGGTTGAGGAGTTGGCCCGGGAAATCGAGGCCGATTATCGGGGACAAGAGCTATTGGTAGTCGGGGTTCTAAAGGGTTCGGTGCTGTTTCTTGCCGACTTGATCCGCCACCTTGACCTGCCCTTAGAAATGGACTTTATGGCCGTTTCCAGCTACGGAGCGGCGACCAAGAGTTCGGGGGTAGTAAGGGTACTGAAAGATCTTGAGGGACCGGTGCTGGGCCGCCACCTGCTTCTGGTGGAGGACATAGTAGACACCGGCCTCACCCTGCGCTACCTGCTGGATTTGCTCGCCGCCCGGGGACCGGCCAGCCTGCGCACCTGCGTTCTGCTGGACAAGCGGGAGCAGCGGCGCGTTTCTGTGCCGGTGGACTACTGCGGCTTCGTCATACCCAGTATTTTCGTGGTGGGCTACGGGTTAGACTACGCCGAGAAGTACCGGCAGTTGCCCTTCATCGCGGTTTTGGAGTCCGGGGAGGGGGTCGGCGGGCAGGAAAACGGGAGGTGAAGGCGAACTACACCAACGTAAAGGGTGCGGTCCCGAGCCGGGGAGAGGGAGAGATGCCTCTTGAACGTTCAGAGCCGAGAGACGGTAGTCCTGTTAGATTTTGGTGCTCAGTATAACCAGCTTATCGCCCGTCGGGTGCGGGAGTGCCGGGTCTTCTGCGAGGTGCTCCCCCATAATACTCCCTGGGAAGAAATCGCCCAGCGCCAGCCGCGGGGCCTTATTTTTTCCGGGGGACCGGCCAGCGTATACCGGACCGACGCTCCGGACTGCGACCCCCGGGTGTTCGAAAGCGGCCTCCCCATCCTGGGCATATGTTACGGCATGCAACTCATGACCCAGAAGCTGGGCGGAGAGGTAGCTCCGGCGCCGGGTCGGGAGTTCGGCCGGGCCCGGCTGAAAGTCCTGGTTCCGGACGATCCCTTATTCGCCGGCCTGCCCCAGGAGCAGGAGGTGTGGATGAGCCACGGTGACTACATCCAGTCTCCGCCTCCGGGCTTTGCCGTCACCGCCAGTACCGAATACGCGCCGGTGGCCGCCATGACCCACGCCGAACGGCGCTGGTACGGCGTGCAATTCCATCCGGAGGTAAAACATACCCCCCTGGGGTTGGAAATCCTCAAGCGCTTCCTTTACAACGTGTGCGGGTGCCGCGGCACCTGGACCATGCGCTCTTTTATCGAGGAGCAGGTAGAGCAGATCCGGTCCGCAGTAGGCGAAGGCCGGGTGATTTGCGCCCTTAGCGGTGGGGTAGACTCCACGGTAGCGGCGGCGCTGGTGCACCGGGCGGTAGGGGATCGGCTGACCTGCGTGTTCGTGGATCACGGTCTGTTGCGCCAGGGTGAGGGGGAGGCGGTTTACCGGAGGCTTACCGCGCAAGGTCTAAAAGTTATCTACGTGGAGGCGGCGGAGCGCTTTCTTTCCAAGCTGGCCGGGGTCACCGATCCCGAAACCAAGCGGCGTCTAATCGGTCATGAGTTCATCCGGGTGTTCGAGGAGGAGGCCAGGAAACTGGGCCGGGTAGACTACTTGGTGCAGGGGACCCTTTACCCGGACGTGATCGAGAGCGGTACCGGAGCCGCGGCCACCATCAAGAGCCACCATAATGTGGGCGGTCTGCCCCCGGACATGGAGCTTAAGCTAATCGAGCCGCTGCGCCTGCTTTTTAAGGACGAGGTGCGCCAGGTGGGGCTGGAGCTGGGGTTGCCGGAAGAGGTAGTGTGGCGCCACCCCTTCCCCGGACCGGGGCTGGCGGTGCGCATTCTGGGCGAGGTAACGCCGGAAAAACTGGAAATTCTACGGCGGGCGGACGCCATTGTGATCGAGGAAATCCGCCGCGCCGGCCTGTACCGGCAGCTTTGGCAGGTCTTCGCCGTACTGCCGTCGATCCGGAGCGTGGGAGTCATGGGTGACGAGCGCACCTACGCCTATCCTATAATCGTGCGGGCGGTAACCAGCGAGGACGCCATGACCGCGGACTGGGCGCGGTTACCCTACGAGGTGCTGGAAAGAATCGCCTCCCGGGTGGTCAACGAGGTGCCTCACGTGAACCGGGTGGTTTACGATATTACTTCTAAGCCCCCGGCTACCATCGAGTGGGAGTGAGGAGGGAGACGGTGCCCGGCCGGCCTAAAGTAGCCCTAATGGTAGGTAGTCCCAACGACTTGCCCAAGCTGCGTGCGGCCACCGCAGTCCTGGAGGAACTCGAAGTCCCCTACGAGGTAGTGGTGGCCAGCGCCCACCGTACCCCGGAGAAGGCCGCCACCTACGCTGCCCGCGCCGCCGAAAAGGGATTGGAGGTCATTATTGCCGGCGCGGGCCTGGCCGCCCACCTGCCGGGAGTGGTCGCCGCCCATACCCACCTGCCGGTGATCGGTGTGCCCTTGAGCGGGGGCAGTCTCGGGGGATTGGACGCCTTGCTTTCGGTGGTGCAGATGCCCTCCGGCGTGCCCGTAGCCACGGTGGGCATCGATGCCTTCAAGAATGCCGCCCTTCTGGCCGCCTCCATTCTGGCCCTGAAGGATCGGGAACTGGCGGAACGCCTGAAAGACTATCGGCAGCGGACGGTGGCCGACCTGGAGGCCGAGGCCGAGCGGAGAATCGGAGAACTTTGGGGGGCTGGATCATGATCTCCCGCTATACCTTGCCGGAAATGGGCCGGATCTGGTCGGACCGGAACAAGTTCGACCTCTGGCTGACCATTGAAATCTATGCCTGCGAGGCCCAGGCGGAGCTGGGCAATATTCCCCGGGAGGCCCTGGAGGAAATCAAAGCCCGGGCCGGCTACGATATCGAGCGCATCGAGGCCCTGGAGGAGATTACCCGGCACGACGTATTGGCCTTCCTTACCGCGGTGGCGGAGAAGGTGGGAGAAGCCTCCAAGTACATCCACCTGGGCATGACCTCTTCCGATCTTCTGGACACCACCCTGGCGGTGCAGATGCGCGAGGCCGCAGACTTGATCCTGGCCAAGCTTTCCCGGCTGCGGGAGGTAGTGGCGGACCTGGCCCGCCGCCACAAGTACACGCCTATGATCGGACGCACCCACGGCATTCACGCCGAGCCCATAACCTTCGGCTTCAAACTGGCCCTGTGGGTGAAGGAGATCGAACGCCACCTCGAGCGGCTCAAGAACGCCCGGGAAGAGATCAGCGTGGGCAAAATCTCCGGCGCGGTGGGCACCTTTGCCCACGTGGACCCCAGGGTGGAAGCCTACGTTTGCGAGAAGCTGGGCCTTAAACCCGCTCCGGTTTCCAGCCAGATCATCCAGCGGGACCGGCACGCCCACTATCTTTGCGTGCTGGCCGGGATTGCCAGTTCCCTGGAGAAGTTTGCCACCGAGATCCGTAATCTGCAGCGGACCGACGTGCTGGAGGTAGAGGAGCCCTTTGCCAAAGGGCAGAAAGGATCCTCGGCCATGCCCCACAAGCGCAACCCCATAATGTGCGAGCGGGTGGCCGGGCTGGCCCGGGTGGTGCGGGCCAACGCCCTGGCGGGGCTGGAAAACGTGGCTTTGTGGCACGAGCGCGACCTCACCCACTCCTCGGTGGAGCGGGTGATCATTCCCGACAGTACCATCCTAATTGACTACATGCTGGCCAAGTTTATTCCCATTGTGGAGAACCTGCAGGTTTACCCCGAGCGCATGCGGGCCAACCTGGACAAGACCGGGGGGCTCGTCTACTCCCAGCGGCTGCTCCTGGCCCTGGTGGCCAAGGGAGTGGTGCGGGAGGAAGCCTATGGCTGGGTCCAGCGTCAGGCCATGCGGGCCTGGGAAGAAGGACTGAATTTCCGGGAACTGGTGGCCGCCGATCCGGACATCGGCCGCCACCTTACCCGGGAAGAACTGGACGAGCTTTTCGATTACGGCTATTACCTGCGCCGGATAGACGAGATTTTCGCCCGGGCGGGACTGTAAGCCCGGCAGGGGAAGGAGAGGCAGTCGTGGCGGTTAAGGGCGAGCTGCTTTACGAGGGCAAGGCCAAGAAGATCTACCGCACCGAGGATCCCGAGCTTTTCTGGATGGAGTTCAAGGACGAAGCTACCGCCTTCGACGGCACCAAGAAGGCGGTGATTGCCGGCAAGGGGTACTACAACGCCCAGATCAGCGCCTTTTTCTTCCGCCTCCTCCGGGAAAACGGCTTGCCGTCCCACTTCGTGGAGATGGTGGGCGAGCGGGAGATGCTGGTGCGGGCGGGAGAGATAATCCCGGTGGAGGTGATAGTGCGTAATCTCGCCGCCGGAAGCCTGTCCCAGAGGCTGGGAGTGCCGGAAGGCACGGAGTTAAGCCGTCCGGTGCTGGAGTTCTGCTACAAGTCCGATCCTCTGCACGATCCTCAGGTAAACGAATACCACATCCTCGCCTTCGGCTGGGCCACGGAGGAAGAAGTGGCGGACATGAAGGAGCAGGCCCTGGAGGTGAACCGGGTGCTTTCCGCCTTCCTGCGGGAGGTGGAAATCCTGCTGGTGGACTTCAAGCTGGAGTTCGCCCGCCACCGCGGTGGGGTGTTGCTGGCGGACGAGATCTCGCCGGATACCTGCCGCTTCTGGGACGCCCGCACCCGGGACCGCCTGGACAAGGACCGCTTCCGCCGGGACTTGGGCGATCTGGTGGAGGGTTACGCCGAAGTCTGGCGGCGCCTGCAACGCCAATAATTCTGGCCCAGACTTGCTTCGTCGCCGGGGAGCAGTACCATTGGACCCAAGGTGGGAGTTCGTACCGCGGTTCCGGGTCTCCCCGGAGTACATTGGCACCTCGCCGGGTGCCGAACGCGGCGAGGGCGAGCGCGCTAGGCGCTCACGAGGCCACGGACGGCCGAAGCCGAGGAGCGCCACGGACGGCGCTTCCGAGGGGAGCCCGCCGGAGCGCGAAGCCCAAGCCTTAGTTCGGTCGGCGAGGTGACAGTACGGGCGGGGAGCACCCGGAACCGCCCCAGGAACACTAAGGTTCGGTCAGAAACGGAAAGAGTGGGTGAAAATGTATCTGGTTAAGGTGCAGATCATGCTCAAACCGGGCGTGCTCGATCCCCAGGGGAATACCGTGCGCGAGGCCCTGTGCAGCCTTAACTACTCCGGGGTGGAAGAAGTGCGCCTGGGCAAGTATCTGGAGATAAAGCTGGACGCCGCCAGCGCCGAGGCGGCGCGGGAACAGGTAGAGGAAATGTGCCGGAGGCTGTTGGCCAACCCGGTGATCGAAGAGTACCGGCTGCTGGAA
Source organism: Neomoorellales bacterium (assembly GCA_049719955.1). GTDB lineage: Bacteria > Bacillota > DSM-521 > Neomoorellales > SLTJ01 > JANLFO01. The sequence continues at coordinate 9,206 of JBNARC010000016.1, forward strand.
GTAGCCCAGATAGGGGGCCGGTAAGGTGCGCTTCGGAGTGGTGGTCTTCCCCGGCTCCAACTGCGATGCCGACGTTTATCACGTGCTGGGCCAGGTCCTGGGCCAGGAGGTAGCCTACATTTGGCACCGGGACGAGGACCTGTCCGGCTACGACTGCGTGGTGTTGCCGGGCGGGTTCTCCTACGGGGACTACCTGCGCACCGGGGCCATCGCCCGTTTTTCGCCGGTAATGCGCTCGGTGAGCGAGTTCGCCCGGCAAGGCGGGCTGGTGCTGGGCATTTGTAACGGCTTTCAGATTCTGTTAGAGGCAGGACTCCTGCCCGGAGCCATGCGGGTGAACAAGACCGTGCAGTTCATCTGCCGGGACGTTTGGGTGCGGGTGGAAAACGCCTCCACCCCCTATACCCTGCTTGCCCGGCCGGGCCAGGTGTTGCGTTTGCCCATCGCCCACAAGGAGGGCAACTACTACTGCGACCCCCAGACCCTGGCGGAGCTGGAGGCCAACGGGCAGGTGGTGCTCCGCTACTGCGAGCCTTCCGGGGAGGTAACCGAGGAGGCCAATCCTAACGGCTCTTTGGCCAACGTCGCCGGCATTGTTAACCGCCGGGGTAACGTGCTGGGGCTAATGCCCCATCCGGAGAGATGCGCCGAAGCGGTACTGGGCAACCGGGACGGCCTGGTGATCTGGCAGTCGATCCTGCATTGGGGCCAGACCCAAAAGGCCCGGGCGGTATAGGCTCTCTCCGGGGGCAAGCGAACCCGATCGAGAACGCCTCGTTTGGAGGTCATAATGGTGGCTGATAGACAAGCTGCGTGGCGGGAAATGGGCCTTAACGACGAAGAGTACGAGCGGATATGCCGGCTTTTGGGCCGGGAACCCAATTACGTGGAGCTGGGTATGTTCGCGGTCATGTGGTCGGAGCACTGCGGCTACAAGAACTCCCGGCCGGTGCTGCGCCAGTTTCCCACCCGGGCTCCCTGGGTGTTGCAGGGCCCCGGGGAGAACGCCGGGGTGGTGGACATCGGCGACGGGCTGGCCGTGGCCTTCAAGATGGAGAGCCACAACCATCCCTCGGCGGTGGAGCCCTTCCAGGGTGCGGCCACCGGGGTGGGCGGTATCGTGCGGGACATCTTCGCCATGGGCGCCCGGCCCATAGCCCTGCTGGACTCCCTGCGCTTCGGGGAATTAACCTCCCCCCGCAACCGCTACTTGTTTAGCGGCGTGGTAGCCGGAATCGCCTGGTACGGCAACTGCATCGGCGTGCCCACCGTGGGCGGCGAGGTTTACTTCGACGACTGCTACTCCGGCAATCCCCTGGTAAACGTCATGTGCGTGGGTTTGCTCCCCCGGGATCGCATGCAGCGGGGCGCGGCCGCCGGCCCGGGCAACGCGGTCATGCTGGTGGGGGCGCGTACCGGCCGGGACGGTATTCACGGGGCCACTTTTGCCTCGGAGGAATTGAGCGAGGCCTCGGAGCAGCGCCGGCCCTCGGTGCAGGTGGGCGACCCCTTTAAGGAAAAGCTGCTCATTGAGGCCTGTCTGGAGCTGGTGCAAAAGGATCTCCTGGTGGGAATCCAGGACCTGGGTGCGGCCGGTATCACCGGCGCCACGTCGGAAACCGCCGCCCGCGCCGGCACGGGCATGGAGCTGGATCTGGACCGGGTGCCGTTACGGGAAACGGGCATGACGCCCTACGAGATCATGATTTCCGAATCCCAGGAGCGCATGCTGGTGGTTCCCCGCCCCGGGCGAGAGGCAGAAGTGCGGGCGGTGCTGGAGAAATGGGGTCTGGAGGCCAGCGTCATCGGCCGGGTGACGGCGGACGGAATCCTGCGGGTGCGGCACCGGGGCGAGATAGTGGCCGAGGTGCCGGTGGCCGCGCTCACCGAGGAGTGCCCGGTGTATTATCCGCCTTCCCGGGTGCCCGACTACCTGGTAGAGTTGTGGGAACGGGAGGCGGAGCCGGTTCCCGAGCCCGAGGACTACCAGGCGGTTTTCGCCCGCTTGCTGGCCTCACCCACCATCGCCAGCAAGCAGTGGGTCTACCAGCAGTACGACCACATGGTGCAGATCAACACCGTAGTACCCCCGAGCCTGGGGGCGGCGGTGCTGCGGGTAAAGGGAACCACCAAGGGTCTGGCCCTTACCACTGACGGAAACGGCCGCTACTGCTACCTGGACCCCTACCGGGGCGGGGCCATCGCCGTGGCCGAGGCGGCGCGCAACGCCGCCTGTGTGGGCGCCAAACCCCTGGCCATAACCGACTGCCTCAACTTCGGCAATCCCCAGAAGCCGGAGATCTTCTGGCAGTTTACCCAAGCGGTGACCGGCATGGCCGAAGCCTGCCGGGTGCTGGGCATACCGGTGGTGAGCGGAAACGTAAGCTTTTATAACGAGACCAACGGCGTGGCCGTATATCCCACGCCGGTGGTGGGCCTGGTGGGCCTGCTGGAGGACCTGGAGAAGCGGGTGCTGCCCGGCTGGCGCCGGGAGGGCGAAGTAATTGCCCTGGTAGGGCCGCCGGCGCAAGACCTCAACGGCAGCGAGTACCTCTGGCTCTGTCACCGCCGTCTGGGAGTATCGGCGCCGGCACTGGACCTGGACCTGGAAGCCCGACTGATTCGCTTCCTTTTGAGCGCAGCCGGGGAGGGCCTGCTTTCCTCCGCCCACGACTGCTCCGAGGGGGGGCTGGCCGTAACCCTGGCCGAGTGCTGCCTGGCGGGCGCTCTTGGAGCCCGGGCGGAGCTTTCACCGGAGAACCGGCCGGACGTCCTGCTCTTCGGCGAAAGCCAGGGCCGGGTGGTGGTATCCTTCCCGGAGGCCAAGCGGCAGCGGGTGGAGGAGCTGGCCGCCTCTTTGAGCCTGCCCTTGGCCGTACTGGGCCGAACCGGCGGGGAGCGCCTCACGGTAGGAATCGGGGGTCAGACCTGCCTGGACGTCTCCCTGGCCCAGATGCAAGCGTGGTGGCGGGGAGGTCTGGTCAAGGCCCTTACGGCGTAGTACAATGCAGTTGGGATCGGGAAAGCGAGGAGGCGTTTCATGCCCCTGTTCGAGGACAAACCGCGGGAAGAGTGCGGGCTCTTCGGCATTTATGCGCCCGGGCAGGAGGTGGCCCGGCTCACTTTTTACGGCCTGTTCGCCCTACAGCACCGCGGACAGGAGAGCGCCGGCCTGGCCGTGGCCGACGGCCGGGAGGTTCACCTGTACAAGAACCTGGGATTGGTTACCGAGGTCTTCAGTGACGAGTTGCTGGCCCACTACCGCGGCCACGCCGCGGTGGGCCACGTGCGCTACTCCACTACCGGTTCTCCCACCCTGGTAAACGCCCAGCCCCTGGTCTTCCGTTACCTTCACGGAACCGTAGCCCTGGCCCACAACGGGAATCTCACCAACGCCCTGGCCCTGCGGCAGATGCTGGCGGCCACCGGCTCCATATTCCAGTCCACCACCGATAGCGAGATTATCGTTAATCTCTTGGCCCGCTACGGCCAAAGTCCTCTGGAAGAGGCGCTGATGAAATGCCTCATCGACCTTAAGGGCGCCTACTCCCTGCTGCTTATGACCGAAGACCGGCTGATCGGCCTGCGGGATCCCCACGGCATTCGGCCGCTGTGCCTGGGGGAGATTGCCGGCGGGTACGTGCTGGCTTCCGAGTCCTGCGCCCTGGATACGGTAGGGGCGAGGCTGGTGCGGGAGCTGGACCCCGGGGAGATCGTTATTATCGATGCCAAGGGGTTACGCAGTATAAAGTCCCTGGCCGCGCCCGAGCCGGCCTTTTGCATTTTCGAGTTCGTCTACTTCGCCCGACCGGACAGCATCTTATGCGGTCGCACGGTGAACGTGGTGCGGTGGGAAATGGGCCGGCAACTGGCGCGCGAGGCCGCGGTGGAGGCGGACATAGTACTGGGGGTGCCGGATTCCGGCACGGCGGCGGCCCTGGGCTACGCCGAGGCCAGCGGTATTCCCTTTCAGCAGGCCCTGATTAAGAACCGCTACGTGGGCCGGACCTTCATCCAGCCCTCCCAGTCCCTGCGCGACCTGGGGGTAAGACTTAAGCTCAACCCCCTGCCCCAGGTACTGGCCGGCAAGAGGGTGGTACTGGTGGACGATTCCATCGTCAGAGGCACCACCAGCCGGGCCATCGTGCAGATGCTGCGGGAAGCCGGGGCCCGGGAGGTGCACTTTCGGGTGAGTTCCCCGCCGGTCCTTTATCCCTGCTATTACGGCATCGACACTTCCAGTCAGGGGGAACTGATTGCCGCTACCTACGGGGTGGAAGAGGTCCGGCGTTACATCGGCGCCGACACTCTGCATTACCTGAGCCTGGAAGGGCTCTTGTCCGCGGTGGGGGGAGAAAAACGGGGCTTCTGCACCGCCTGCTTCAGCGGCCGCTACCCCACGCCCGTTCCCCCGGCGGAGGACGGGGTTAAAGACGTTCTGGAGCGGGCCCTGGGCTCCCGCCAGGTCTGAACCGGTAGGGGTTGCGCTCCGGCAAAAGGGGTCGGAGCGGGCGCTCGCGGCCCGGCCGAGGGCCGGAAGGGGGCCGGGACGGGTGGAAGCGGCGGGAGCCGGGGTTAGGGGGTGGAGACGATGGCGGGCCCGCAGGTGGTGGGTATGGGATCTCTCAACCGGGATGTGTTCTACCGCCTGGCGGATCCCCGGTGGCTGGTTGAGGCCGGCTGGCCGGTAGTGCCGGGAGGAGAAGTGTTTCTTCCGGACGAGGAAATGCCGGCGCTGGAGGACTTCCTGCGCCGTCACGGGCAATACCTAGGGGTGGACGGCGGCGGTTCGGCGGCCAACACCGTGTACGCCCTTTCCCGCCTGGGCTTCAGCACCGCCTTCCTGGGGGCCGTGGGCGAAGACGAGGCCGGGGATTATTTGCGCCGCTCTTTGGCCCCGGTAGATACCCGAGGCGTGAAGACCGTTAACGGCCGCACCGGCACCGCCTTTATCATATTGGACCGGGCCGGGGAGAGAACCATCGCGGTATTTCCTCAGGCCAACGCCCGGCTGGCCGAAGCCGGTCTGAAGCCGGAGGCGGTAGGGTTGGGGCCTAAAGCCACCGACCGCCCGCGCTTCCTTCACCTTTCCTCCTTTGTTTGCGCCGAGGCCCGGGCGGTGCAGGAGCAGTTGGTAGCTTCCTTGCCCGCCGGAGTGGAGGTGAGTCTAGACCCGGGAGAGATTTACGCCCGCCAGGGCCTGGGAGTCCTGGAACCCCTGCTGCGGCACAGCCGCCTGGTATTCGTTACCCGGGCCGAGCTCGAACTCCTGCTGCCGGGCGAGGATGAGACGGCGGCGGCGCAAAGAATCCTGGATCTGGGCCCGGAAGTAGTGGTGGTAAAGCGGGGAGCGGGGGGGTCGGTGATTTTCACCCGCCGGGAGGAAATAGTGGTGCCGGCGGTCCCGGTAACGGCGGTGGATACCACCGGCGCCGGGGACGTTTACGACGCCGGTTTTTTGGCCGGGTTGCTGCTGGGACTGCCGCTGGCAAGTTGCGGTCGGCTGGCGGCGGCAGCGGCGGCGCAGAGTATTACCGGCCGGGGGCGCGCGGCCTACCCGGACTCCGGCTTCCTGCGCCGTTGGCAGCAAGAGGGAGGCAGTTGAGTTGTCCCCACTTTTGAGTTGGCTGGCCGTACCGGGTGCTCGCCTGAGTACCTTGGCAACTCGCCGGCCACCGAACCGGGCGAGGACGAGCGCGAAGGTGGGCCGGAGGCTATGGACGGCCGTAGCCGAGGGGCGCCATGGACGGCGCCTCCGAGGGGAGCCCGCCGTAGCGCAAAGGCCGAGCGCAAGTATCGTCGGCGAGGTGACAATACGAACGGGGAGCACCCGGTACCGCCTGAGGGAAACAGAGGAGACGTTAGGGGGGCAGTAGGCCTTGCTGGATCTGGGGTGGTTCTCCACCGGGCGCGATCGGGCGGCTCAGGATCTCCTCGAGACCGTGGCCGGAGAGATAGCGGCCGGCCGGCTGGCCTGCCGGCTGCGCTTCGTGTTTTCCAACCGCGCTCCGGGGGAAAGCCCGGCAAGCGACTCCTTCCACGGTCTGGTGCGCCGCCTGGGCCTGCCCCTTATTACGCTTAGCTCCCGCTCCTTTGCTCCGGAACTGTGGGAGCAGGGCCGCCGCGACCCCCAAGCCCGGCGGCTTTGGCGGCTGGCCTACGACCGCGAGGTGAACCGGCTGATTGCGCCCTTTGCCTGCCCGGTGGTGGTCCTGGCCGGGTACATGCTGGTGCTGGGGGAGGAGCTTTGCCGTCAGCACCACTTTCTCAATTTGCACCCGGCCTTACCCGGAGGCCCGGTGGGCACCTGGCAGGAGGTAATCTGGGAAACCCTGTTTGCCCGTATGGAGGAAGCCGGAGCCATGATGCATCTGGTCACTCCGGAACTGGACCGGGGCCCGGCGGTAAGCTACTTTTCCTTCTCCCTCCGAGGACCGGGATGGGACGAGCTTTGGGTGGAATGGGAGGCCGACAAGGAGCGTACCCTAGCCCGGCTGGAGGCGTGCGGCCGGGGGGCCACGCCCGGCCCGGAGGAGCGGCTGTTCTGGGCGGTGCGGGAGCAGCAGACCCGGCGGGAGGTACCCCTCTTGGTGCTCACCCTGGACCTCTTGGCTCGGGGCGAGGTGCGGCTGGAGAACCACCGGGTGCTGGACCGCCGGGGGGCGGAGCTGGCCCGGGGGTACTGCCTGAACCGGGAAGTGGAGGCCTGGCTGGAGGAAAGGTCGGCTGGCGGAACCGGGCGAGAGGTTGACGGGAGGTGAAGCCGGTGTCGCGGTGGTGGCTGGCCACGGACTGCGAGGGTCCCCTGACTCTGAACGACAACGCCTATGAACTGTGCTCCGCCTACATACCTCAAGGCGACCGCCTCTTTGCGCTTCTGAGCCGCTACGATGACTACCTGGTAGAGGTAGAGCGCCGCCCGGGGCACCCGGCGGGCTCCACCTTGCGCTGGGTGGCTCCCTTTCTTAAGGCCTTCGGCCTTACCGAGGCCGGCGCGCGGGAGTTCTCCGCCCGCACCCTACGGTTCTTAGCCGAGGTGCCGGTGGTCCTACCGGCGGTCAACGCGCGGTTACCGGCCTTCGTCATCAGCACCAGCTATCGGCCTTACATAGAGGCGCTGTGTAACCGGCTGGGTTTTCCCGTCGAGCGTACCTTCTCCACCCCCTTTCCCCTGGATGCCCACCCCTTATCGCCCGGGGAGGCAGAGCGCCTGCGTGGTCTGGCCGCCGAACTGGCCGGGCTTTCCCTACCGGAGTGGCCGGAAGGCGCGATGCAGGCGGCGGACCTGAAAGAGGAGGATCGGGAGACGGTACAGGTGCTGGCGCGGGCGATAGCCGAATTGGAGAGTCTTTCGGTGGGTCCTTGGCTACGCGCCATTACCGTGGTGGGCGGCCCGGCCAAGGCCCGGGCCCTGCAGGAGGCGGCCAAAGGCACGTCCGCGTCCGTGGGCGAAGCCCTGTACCTGGGTGACAGCATTACCGACGTAGAGGCGCTTTCCCTGGTGCGCCAAGCCGGTGGGGTGGCGGTGGCCTTTAACGCCAACCGCTACGCCCTGGCGGCGGCGGAAATAGCCGTTCTCTCCCCGCACGCCGGGCCCATACTGGCGCTGGCGGCGGCCCACGCCCGGGGGGGGCCGGCAGCGGTGCGGGAGTTGGTGGCCGCCTGGCCGCAAATCCCGTTTCCGGAAATTCTGCCCCCGGAGTGGAAAGCGGAGTACGGCGCGGCGGAAATGCTGTTTATAGAAGGCCAAGATTTTCGGTCCCTGGCGCTCAGAAGCGAGGCCCTGCGCCGCCGGGTGCGGGGCGAGGCGGTAGGATCCCTAGGCTGATGGGGCCTGGCAGGAGCACCGGCCCGGGTTTGGAGAGGTAGCCAAGGATAAACCCCTGAGAAGTAGGTTGCCAAGCGGAAAGGAGAGGAAGGTAAAACATGGCCAAACGGGCTTTAATCAGCGTTTCGGACAAGCGGGGTTTAGACGTGTTCGCCCGGGGGCTAAAGGAGCTGGGCTTTGAGATCATCTCTACCGGCGGCACGGCCAAATCGCTTGAAGGCTGGGGAGTGGCGGTAACGCCGGTAAGTCAGGTTACCGGCTTTCCCGAAATCCTGGAGGGCCGGGTAAAGACCCTACATCCCAAGATTCACGGCGGCATTCTGGCCCGGCGGGTGCCGGAGCACCTGGAGCAGGTTGCGGCTCAGGGGATTGAGCTTATCGACCTGGTGGTGGTTAACCTCTATCCCTTCCGGGAAACCGTTAGCCGTCCGGGCGTAACCCTGGAGGAGGCCATCGAGAACATCGACATCGGCGGGCCCAGCCTGGTCCGGGCCGCGGCCAAGAACTACGCCTACGTTACCGTGGTGGTCAACCCGGATCGCTACCCCCTGGTGCTGGAGCAGTTGCGCACCCAAGGCGAGGTGGACGCCGAAACCCGGTTCGCCCTGGCGGTGGAGGCCTTCGCCCATACCGCCGCCTACGACGCCGCCATCGCCCAGTACCTCTCTAACGTCCGGGTGGGCTCTCCCTTCCCGCCGGTGGTGGCCCTGGTGGGCGAGAAGGTGCAGGACCTGCGCTACGGCGAGAACCCCCACCAGCGCGCCGCCTTTTACCGGGAAGTGGGCGCGGCCGGCGGATTGGCCTTCGCCCGCCAGCTTCAGGGCAAGGAACTATCCTTCAACAACCTGATGGACGCGCAGGCCGCCTGGGCCCTGGTGCGCGAACTCCCCAGCCCGGCGGCGGTGGTGATCAAGCACAACAACCCCTGCGGCGCCGCGCTGGCCGACTCTTTGAGCGAGGCCTACCGCAAGGCCTTTGAGGCCGATCCCACCTCGGCCTTTGGCGGTATCGTGGGCCTTAACGCGCCGGTGGACAGGGCTACGGCCGAGGAGCTGGCCAAGATTTTCCTGGAGGTAGTGGTGGCTCCGGGATACAGCCCCGAGGCCCTGGAAGTGCTGGGCCGGAAGGAGGCCCTGCGGCTACTGGAAATCCCGACCGCACCCGAAGGGCGGCAGTGGGACGTAAAGACCCTGGGCGGCGGTTTCCTGGTGCAGGAAGCCGACCTAGTAGACGCCGCTCCGGAAGAGTGGCGGGTGGTCACCAAGCGGGCTCCCACCGAGGCGGAGAAGCAGGAGCTGGCCTTCGCCTGGAAGGTGGTCAAGCACGTCAAGTCCAACGCCATCGTGGTCACCAAGAACCGGGTCACCTTGGGCGTGGGCGCCGGCCAGATGAACCGGGTGGGCGCGGCCAAGATCGCCCTGGAGCAGGCGGGAGAAGCGGCCAAAGGAGCGGTGCTGGCCTCGGATGCCTTCTTCCCCTTCCCGGACACGGTGGAGGTGGCCGCCCAAGCCGGGATTACGGCCATAATCCAGCCCGGCGGATCGGTGCGGGATCAGGAGGCCATCGACGCCTGCGACCGCTACGGCCTGGCTATGGTCTTTACCGGCAAGCGTCACTTTAAGCACTAGGCGGCAGGGGTGCCTGGGGTGAAAGAGCGTAAACCGGCCTGGACCTACCGCGACGCCGGCGTAGACATCGACGCCGGGGAGCGGGCGGTAGAATTGATGCGTTCGGCGGTGGAAGGCACGCGCCGGCCGGAGGTGCTGGGCGGCATCGGCGGGTTCGGGGGGTTCTTCGCCTTGGAGGTCGGCCGCTACCGGCAGCCGGTGCTGGTGGCCGGAGCGGACGGGGTGGGCACCAAGCTCCGGCTGGCCATAGAGCTGGGCCGCCACCGCAGCGTGGGCATCGACGTGGTGGCCATGTGCGTGAACGACATTCTGGTGCACGGGGCCGAGCCCCTGTTCTTCCTGGACTACCTGGCCATGGGCCGCCTGGTGCCGGAGAAGGCGGCGGAGATCGTGGCCGGGGTGGCCGAGGGTTGCCGTCAGGCGGGCTGCGCCTTGCTGGGCGGGGAAACGGCGGAGATGCCCGGGTTCTACCCGGGGGAGGATTACGACCTGGCCGGGTTCGCCGTGGGGGTGGTGGAGCGGGAGCGGCTGATCGACGGTTCCGCCATCCGGCCGGGAGACCGGCTGTTGGGCCTGGCCTCCAGCGGTCTGCACTCCAACGGTTTCTCCCTGGCCCGCAAGGTGCTGCTGGAGGTGGCCGGCTACTCCCTGCGGGACCGGATACCGGTCCTGGGGTGCGAGCTGGGCGAAGAGTTGCTGCGGCCCACGCGTATTTACGTGCGCTCGGTGCTGCCCCTGGCCCGGGAAGGCCGTATCCGGGGTATGGCCCACATCACCGGCGGCGGCCTTTTGGACAATCTGGCCCGCATCCTTCCGCCGGGAACCAAGGCGGTGCTGGAGCCGGGGAGCTGGCCCGTACCCCCCATTTTTGAGCTGATCCGGGAGGCGGGCAACGTGGCCTCCCGGGAGATGGCCCGCACCTTCAACCTGGGGCTGGGCCTGGTGCTGGTGGTGACGCCGGAAGAGGCGGCAACCGTCCGGCAAAGGCTCATCGCCGCCGGCGAGCAGTGCTACCCCGTGGGCCGGATCGAGCCGGGCAACCGGGAAGTGGAATTGCCCGGGGCGGGAGTGGAGGACGGATTATGAAGGTACTGGTAGTGGGAGGCGGCGGGCGGGAGCACGCCCTGGCCTGGAAGCTGGCCCAAAGCCCGGAAGTCACCCGGCTCTACTGTGCTCCCGGCAACGCCGGCATGGATGAGCTCGGCCGCTGCGTGCCCATCAAGGCCGAAGACGTGGACGGCCTGGTGGCCTTCGTGCGCCAGGAAGAAATCGATTTCACCGTGGTGGGCCCGGAAGCGCCCCTGGTGGCCGGACTGGCGGACGCCCTGGCGGCGGCCGGAAAGGTGGTCTTCGGGCCCACCCGGGCGGCGGCGGCTATCGAGGGAAGCAAGGTCTGGGCCAAGCGCCTCATGGCCAAGTACGGCCTGCCCACCGCCCCCTTTGAGGTTTTTTCGGATCTAAAGACCGCCCGCGACTACCTGGCCGCCGGGACCGGCCCCTGGGTAATCAAGGCCGACGGGCTGGCCGCCGGGAAGGGAGTAATCGTGGCCCAGGACCGGGCGGAGGCGGAGCGGGCGCTGATTTCCTTTATGGCCGAGCGGGTCTTCGGGGCCGCCGGGGAGCGGGTAGTCATCGAGGAGAAGCTGGAGGGCGAGGAGGTTAGCGTCCTGGCCATAACCGACGGCCGGGAACTTGTGGTGCTTCCTCCCGCCCAGGATCACAAGCGGGCCTTCGACGGCGATGCCGGGCCCAACACCGGCGGCATGGGGGCCTACGCCCCCTGCCCCTTCCTCACCCCGGAGGGAGCCCGCGAGGTGGAAGAAAAGATCCTGCGGCCGCTGTTGGCCGCTCTGAAGGCCGAGGGCATCACCTACCGGGGGGTAATCTACGCCGGGCTGATGCTCACCGCCCAAGGTCCGCAGGTGCTGGAGTTTAACTGCCGCTTCGGCGATCCCGAGGCCCAGCCTCTCCTGTTGGGCCTGGAAGGTGACTTCCTCGGGGCGCTATACGGCGCGGCGCGAGGCTGGCTGGAAAGAGCGGACCTGCGCTGGCGCGGGGGCAGTGCCGCCTGCGTGGTGCTGGCCTCGGAAGGCTATCCCGGGGCCTACCGCACCGGCGAGGAGATCGAACTGCCGCCAGAACTACCGCCAGACACGGTGATCTTTCACGCCGGGACCGCCCGGCGGGAGGGGAAGCTGGTGACCACCGGCGGCCGGGTGATGGGGGTTACCGCCCGGGGGCAGGACCTACCGGCGGCTCTGGAAAAATGCTACCGGGTGGCGGAAGCCGTTCGCTTTGCCGGCAAGTTCTACCGCCGGGATATCGGTCATCGGGCCCTGGCCCGCGGCGGTAACGGCTAGGTTGCGGTAACCGGCGGCCGTACCCGATCTGTCCCCGGTTTCCCTCAAGCGGTACCGGGTGCTCCCAGTTCTCAGCCTTGGCGCTACGGCGGGCTCCGTTCGGAAGCGCCTTCCATGGCGCCCCTCGGCTTCGGCCATCCATAGCCTTCGGCCCGCCTCTGCACTCGCCCTCGCCCGGCTCGGTGCCCGGCGGGTGGCCACTCAGGCGAGCACCCGGTACCGCCGGAAGAAACCCCGGTTTCACCGGAACCGACGGGCGGGTCGCCGGTTGCCTAAACGTGAGGTTGCCGGCGACCCGCCCCCTGCCGTCCGCCCCAATCGGATTTGCAGGGTCTACTTCTTAAACTCCGCCCTCACCTCCGCCGGGCCGGTGGAGGACTTGATGCCCATCTCCTTCTGCTTCTCCAGCCAGTAATCGATGCGCTGGCGCACGAAATCAATCCAGCCCTTTACCTCGGATTCGGAGTAGCCGGCGGCCACCAGGTTCTTGGTGTACTCGGCTATGACCTTGTCCGCCGCCTGCTGGAAGCGGGCCAGTTCGTCCGGAGCCAGCTCAATAATCTCGTAGCCGGCCTCGGTTGCATACTGCTTGCCGCGGACGTCGATTTCATTCCACATTTTCGCCAGCTTCTCTACCAGCTCATCCTGTACGTACTTGGTAATGGCGTCCTGCGCTTCCGGCGACAGGCTGTTCCACTTCTCCTTATTCATGACCAGGTAGAAGGTATAGACTTGACCCAGGGGCCATACTTCGGTAACGTACCTGGTTACCTCACCGTACTTGAAGGTTTGAGTGGTTTCATAGGGGACCAGTAGCCCGTCTATCACCCGCTTGGCCAGGTTGTCGTAGGCCTCGGCCATGGGCACCGGCCGGGCGGTGGCGCCGAAGGCCTCGACCAAGGAGCCGACGTAGCCGGTACCCCTGATGGTAAGGCCTTTCAGGTCCTCAACCTTTCTCACCGGTTTACTGACGGTAATGATGTTGTTTGGCGGCGAGGCGTGAAGGGTGAGGACGTGGGCCTGCTCCCACTCTTTGGGTTTGAATTGTTGGTAGAAGTCGGCCACTACGTGGTTCGCCACCCAGGCGTTGGGGAACCCCAGCGGCAGGTCGAGAAGTTCCGTGACCTTAAAGCGACCGAAGGTATAGGCGAGATTGGACAAACCGATGTCGGCGATGCCCTGAACCACGCCGTCATACATCTTGGGGGCCGTAAGCAGGGTTCCGCCCGGGTAATACTCCACCTTCACCTGGCCATTAGTGACTCTTTCGATGTCTCGGCAGAACTCTTCGTTAAGCTTACCCTGGCCGCTTTCCGGGGGTTGGTAGCTGGCGAAACGCAGGGTTACGGTGGCGCTTTTCCCCCCCGGAGAGGCGTTCCCGGAGGCCTCACTCTGCTTTGACCCACATCCCGCCGTAGCCAAGACGATACTTAGCGTAAGCAGGGTAAGTAGCATTGCGCCGATATAGGCGCGCCGCCAAGAGCCGAATCTCATGAATGTCCTCCTCCTTTTGGTAGTGTGGAGAGTGGTGCCGCTTGACGAGGTAGTAGGCCCCCTGAGCTCCTATCACCCCCTTAGTTCCTCCTGGATTTGGGCGCGGAGTTTGTACCGCTGCACCTTACCGCTGGCCGTCCGGGGCAGGTCTTCCACGAATCTCACCCAGCGCGGGTACTTGTAGTGGGCCAGGCGGCTACGAACGTACTGTTGCAGTTCCTGCTCCAGGGCCGAGGAGGCGGCGTAACCGTCATTGGTGATTACGAAGGCCAGGGGCTTCTCCAGGCCGTCGAGGTCCGGCGCGCCGATTACCGCGCAGTCGGCCACGGCCGGATGTTCTCTAAGCACCCCTTCTACCTCCAGCGGCGAAACCCAGATCCCTCCCGCCTTGATCATGTCGTCGGCCCGGCCCGCGTACCAAAAGAAACCGTCGGAGTCGCGGTAGAACTGATCGCCGGTAATGAACCAATCGCCGACCAAGCTCTTCTTGGTCAATTCGTGCTTGTTCCAGTAACCGGCAGTAATGCCGTCGTTTCTCACCCAAAGGGTCCCGATTTCTCCCGTACCTACCTCCCGGCCCTCGGGGTCGACCAGGCGCGCCTCGAAACCGGGGAGAAGTTTGCCGGTTGCGCCGGGCCGCAGGCAGTCGGGCCGGTTGGAAAGGAAGATGGCGCCCACGTCGGAAGAGCCAATGCCGTCCAGGATGGACAGGCCGAACCGCTCCCTCCACTGCTCAAAGACCGTACGCGGAAGAGCCTCGCCGGCCGAAACGCAGCAACGCAGGAAGGAGAGGTCGCAACGACGACCGCTCTGCTGCAAGTAGCGCAGGATGCCGGCGTAGGAGGTGGGTACGCTGTAGAAAACCGTGGGCCGGTACCCTTCCAGCACGTCCAGTACCTTGTCGGGGTCCGGCTTGCCGGGATAGAGAACCACACTGGCGCCGGTTAGAAAAACGGAATCCAGCGAGTTGTTGCGCCCGTAGGAGAAGTAGAGCTTGGATACGGAGAACACCCTATCACCGGGTTCGAGGCGGACCACCTCCCGGCAATGGGGGGGCATGAAATGCAGGAGATCGTGGTGGAGGTGAACTACGCCCTTCGGTCGGCCGGTGGTTCCGGAGCTGTAGAGCCAGAAGGCCATGTCGTCCTTTGAGGTGGGATAGGCTTCTAGAGTAGGTTCTCCGCGTTGCAGCAGATCCTCAAAGGATAGTTCCCCTGCTTCCGGTTCTCCCACCACGATAAAGTGCTTGAGAAAACGGAGCTGATCGCGCACTCCGCGTATTACCGGAGCTAGCGTCTCATCGATTATTAGGGCCTTGGCCCGGCTATCGTTCAGGAAGTACACGTAGTCCTGAGGCACGGCGGCGGTGCTGACCGGCACGGGCACGGCGCCGATTTTCATGGCGGCAAAATAGCCAACGTAAAAGGCCGGACTGTCGGGTAGGCAGAGGACTACCCGGTTTTCTGCTTCCACCCCCAACCGGGCCAGGGCGTTTCCCAAGCGATTGGCCTGGTCGGCCAGCTCGGAGTAGGTATAGGATCGGTCGCGGAAATATAGGGCTACCTTATTACCCCTGCCTTCGCTTAGGTGTCGGTCCAGCAGGAAGGTTGCCAGATTGAATACCTCGGGCACCTGCGTTTCCAAAGGATTGACCCTCCTTCCTTATTGCTGGTAGTAGGAAGTTTAGTACAGGGGAGCGGAGGAAACTGTATATCGGGCTACAAATATTCAATCATGTTATATTGCTACCATAATTTCGAGTACGAGCCGGTTCGTTGGGTTTCGCGCCTGCTATTCGTCGTTTTCCGGGACAGCAGGTTGGATGTTAAGCTCAACAAGGGTAAGAACCGGCAGGAACTAGCGAGAGGGCCTAGAATTAGAGACAAAGACCCAACGAAATAAGGCGTCACCAAAATTATATGAGCTATGGGATATGACCGAAGATTTGTAGTCCGTTATACAGTCATTTCTGGACCTTTTTACTAGAGTTCTAACCAAAGTAGCCAAACCTGGCCCGAACGCACCACGGCGTTGCCGAACGGTCGGTCTCGGGCCACGGCGGGTGCCCCTATACCTCCTGATAGCGGAAGGCGGCGACTTCCTGAGGCCGGTGAGAGGAGGGAATTCATGTTCGGCGAGGAGGCCATCGGATCAAACTGCCATAACAACTTCTGTAGTTCGCTATCAACATCTACACGAGTTGCCCTGTGCAAAAGCAGGCTTAGCGTACGGTATAAGCCCCGTCAAACCGTTCAGTTGGCCGTCGGTGACCAGGTAATGCTGCTAAGAAAGGGGTCGGTCATCACCCTGATGACCCGCCCTGACGGTAGGCAAAAAGGCATTGAGTACCTGAGCGAGGGGGACGTTATAGGGCTTGGTTACCTCTTTACCCAATTGACCGAACCGGACGCCGTAATGGTGTATACCAAGACGCCGGTAGAGGTGTGTCTATTGCCTACCCGCCTGATCGAGGAACTTTGTCAGAGTTGCCTCGACCTATCGAACCGGCTGGTTCGTGACCTTTCACGTCGATTTCGTTCCTTGGTGAAGCACATTGAGCACATGTCTCTGGATACCAGCGAAGAAAGGGTATCCTACCTGCTGGCGTGCCTCGGGCATTGGGAAACTAGAAACTACCGGCGCCTGGGCTTGACTCACGAGGAACTGGCGCTCTTGGCCGGGCTAAATAGGGTTACGGTTACCCGGGTGATCGGCAGCCTGGCCAACCAGGGACGCCTGGGCTATCGAACTCGTGCCCGCCTGCGCAGCCGGTTGACCCCTGATCCGGCGGGCAATCCCGGGAGTGAGGGGTTACGGTGAGGAGGCCCGGGGTCGGTTTCCCGGAAGGTCGTAGGGGTCGGCGACGCTGTCTTGCGCCCCCGCAAAATAGTCGGCAAGGGCCCCGGTTCCATCGAAAACGGCGGGCGGGTGGCCGGGTCCTCCCTTTTTAGGTGAGGTTCCGCCGACCCGCCCGGTGCCGTCCGCCCCAATCGGGTTTTCTACTTCTTAAACTCCGCCCTCACCTCCGCCGGGCCGGTGGAGGACTTGAGGCCCATCTCCTTCTGCTTCTCCAGCCAGTAATCGATGCGCTGACGCACGAAATCAATCCATCCCTTTATCTCCGCTTCCGAATAACCGGCGGCGCTCATATTCTTGGTGTAGGTAACTATTACCTTCTCCGCGGCTTGCCGGAAGCGGGCCAGCTCATTCTCCGGAAGTTCGATGATCTCGTAACCGGCTTCTATTGCGTATTGCTTGCCGGCAAGGTCGATGTCGTTCCACATCTTAGCCAATTTCTCCAGGTACTCCTGGTCCACGTACTTGATTATGGCCTCCTGAATGTCCGGAGGCAGACTATCCCACTTGCTCCGATTCATAACCAGGTAGAAGGTGTAAACCTGGCCTAAGGGCCAAATCTCGGTAACGTACTTGGTTACCTCGCCGTACCGGAAGCTTCGGGTGGTTTCGTAAG
This sequence comes from Neomoorellales bacterium, assembly GCA_049719955.1. Lineage (GTDB taxonomy): Bacteria > Bacillota > DSM-521 > Neomoorellales > SLTJ01 > JANLFO01. The sequence continues at coordinate 25,988 of JBNARC010000016.1, forward strand.
GGATGAGTAACCCGTCTATCACTTTCTTGGCCAGGTTATCGTAGGCTTCGGCCATGGGCACCGGCCGGGCGGTTGCGCCGAAGGCTTCCACCAGCGTTCCGATATAGCCCGTGCCTCTTAAGGTAAGGCCCTTCAGATCCTCCAGCCGCCGCACCGGTTTGGTGGCGGTAATGATATTGTTAACGGGCGAGGAATGCAGGGTGAGCACGTAGGTCTGCTCCCATTCCTTAGGCTTGAACTGTTTATAGAAGTCGGCTACCACGTGATTGGCCACCCAGGCGTCGGGAAAGCCCAACGGCAGATCCAGCACCTCTGTGACCTTGAAGCGGCCGAAGGTATAAGCCAGATTAGAGAAACCGATGTCGGCAATACCCTGCACCACGCCGTCATACATCTTGGGTGCGGTGAGCAGGGTTCCGCCGGGGTAGTATTCCACCTTTACCCGCCCGTTGGTAATGCGGGCGATATCGTCGCAGAACTCTTGCCCGATCTTGCCCGGGCCGCTCTCCGGGGCGAAATAGTTGGCGAACCTAAGGGTAAAGGTGGGTTGCGCGGGCGTACCGGAGACGGCATTAGAGGGGGGAGCGGGTGATGTGGTTGGCCCCGTTTTTGCGCACCCTCCCGCGACCGAGGCCGTAAGGCCAAAGAATACCAGCAGCAACAGTGCCGGCCAGGGGCATCTAGAGATAGTCTTGAACACGGTCCCTCCTCCTCTTACAAGATAATGAACAAGCTAACGGCACCCAAAAGCAACCATTCACGAACCGATAGCCTGACGGTAGTCTCACCTCTCGTGGTCTCACCTCCTTCCCTAACCGGGGTGTTCCACAAGGTTCTGCCCCGTCTCAGTTTTATAGTCTATTATATCATTGTGAATTATATCATAAGTGTACCATAATTTGGGGACGTTGGCAATCGGCTTGATTGTCGTAAGTGCGGTGCTAGATGGCGGTTCTCGCCGCCAACAGCGCGCTTTGCTGCCGGGGTGCTTGCGGGGCAGCAGCTCTTGATGCTATGATAAGAAAGAATTCGTAGAGGAGGACGCGGGGCCCACTATGAACCCGGAGTTGTTCTGCCGGCTGCCGGCCGGAATGCGGGATTATCTGCCGCCCGAAGCCGAACGTCGCCGCCACCTCGCGCAAACCCTGGCCGACCTTTTCCGCCGTTGGTCCTACCGGGAGATCCTCACCCCCACCCTGGAGCTAGAGCCGGTTTTCGCCGCGGAAGGCGAGCGGGTATTCCGATTGGTAGACGGCGGCGAGGTGGTGGTGCTGCGGCCCGAGGTGACCGGGGCGGTGGCCCGGGCGGTAGCCACCTACTATCGCGATACTCCCGGGCCCTTGCGCTTTTTTTATATCGGCAACGTCTTTCGCCGGGAGCCACCCCAGGCGGGAAGGCTGCGGGAGTTCGGCCAGGCCGGGGTGGAGTTGTTGGGCGTTCGTAATGCCTGGGCGGACGCCGAGGTGATAGCCCTGGCCATCGAGGCCCTGCGGGAGAGCGGGGTACGGGAGTTTCGTCTGGGTATAGGCCAGGTCCGGGTCACCCTGGGTCTGTTGCGCCAGTTGGGCACGGGGCCGGAGGCGGAGGAGGAGTTCAAGAAGGCTCTGGCCGCCCGCGATTACGTGGCTCTGGAGGCCGCGGCGGCCCGCTACGGAGTGAAAGAAGAGTTGGAGGCTCTGCTGACCCTGCGCGGGGGCCGGGAAGTGCTGGAAAGGGCTTGGGCCATGGCCCAGAATCCGGAGGTGCGGGCGGGGGTGCGCGGGTTGGCCCAGGTGTGGGAGGCCCTGGAAGCCGCCGGACTGGCCGGGTATTTGTTTCTGGATTTGGCCCTGTTGCGGGACTTCGAGTACTACACCGGCGTGGTTTTTGAGGGCTACGTTGCCGGTCTCGGCTTCCCGGTATTGGGCGGGGGCCGTTACGACCAGCTTCTTTGTCGCTACGGCCTGGACCTACCCGCTACGGGATTTGCTCTGGGGCTGGAGCGGGTCCTGAGCGCCCTTCCCGAAGGGAGCGAGCCCGATCCGGAAGGGACAACGGTACTGGTGGCGGGCCGAAGTCTGAACGCGGTGTTGGCCCGGGCGCAGGAATTGCGCCGGGAGGGGCGGCGGGTGGAGATGGATCTCGAGCACCGCACCCGCGAGGAGGCACAAGGCTATGCCGCCCGCCGGGGGCTGTCAAGAGTGGAATGGGTGGAATGAGAGAGAAGGGATCAAGTTGCTGACCATCGCCTTATCCAAGGGCCGCCTGGCGGAAGAAACCCTTCCCTTGCTGGCTCAGGCCGGTCTACCGGTTCAGAACCTGGCCGAAGACGGACGGCGACTGTTGATCGACTACCCCGAGGCCGGCATCCGCTACCTCTGGTGTCGGCCGGCCGACGTACCGGTATACGTGGAGTACGGCGCCGCCGACCTGGGTATTGCCGGGAAGGACAGCCTTTTGGAGTCCGAGGCTCAGGTTTTCGAACTGGCGGACCTACGGGTGGGCTTTTGCCGCCTGGTGGTGGCCGTACCCCGGCGCCTTTGGGAGGAAAAAGGCGGGGAGCGGGAGTTTAACCTGCGCCTTTTGCAGGGCCGGCGGGTGGCCACCAAGTTCCCCCGGGTAGCGGGTAACTATTTCCGCTCCCTGGGGCTGCAGGTGGAGATCATACGCCTGCACGGCAACATCGAGCTCGCCCCGCAAGTGGGCCTGGCGGACCTGATCGTGGACCTGGTGTCCTCCGGCCGGACCCTGGCCGCCAACGACCTCGTAGCCGTGGCCGAAATCGCCACCTGCACGGCGCGGCTGATCGCCAACCGGGCCAGCTTTCACCTGCAGCACGAGCAGTTACAGCGGGTGGTGGCCGGACTCAAGGAAAGCGCGAGGGAGGAGACGGGCAAATGAGAATAGTGGCGGCCGGGGTCAAGGAGGTGCTGAAGGAACTGGCGGCGGCGCGCCGTCAGGGGTGGGAGCAACCGGAGGAAGAAGTGCGGGTCATCCTGGCCGCCGTACGGGCGGAGGGCGATGCCGCCGTATGCCGCTTCACCGCCCGTTTCGATGGGGTGGAACTGGAGCCGCGGCAATTGCGGGTAACCGAAGAGGAGGTGGCCGAGGCCTATCACCAGGTGGACGCCGCCTTCCTGGCCGCGCTGCTGGAGGCCAAAAAGAACCTCGAGGCCTACCAGCGCGCCCGCCTGCCGCGGGGCTGGCTGGAGGCGGACGGCGCCGGCAATCTGGTGGGTCATCTAATTAGGCCTTTGTCTCGGGTGGGTATCTATGTGCCCGGCGGAACCGCCGCCTATCCTTCTTCCGTGCTGATGAACGCCTTGCCCGCCCGGGTGGCGGGGGTGAAGGAAGTGGCCATGGTCACCCCGCCGGGCCCGGACGGAAGCATTAACCCCTACACCCTGGTGGCCGCCGCCGAGGCCGGGGTAACGGAAATCTACCGTATGGGCGGCGCCCAGGCCATAGCCGCCCTGGCCTACGGGACCGAAACCGTGCCACCGGTGGACAAGATCACCGGCCCCGGCAACGTCTACGTGGCCTTGGCCAAGCGGCTGGTGTACGGCTGGGTGGACATCGATATGGTGGCCGGCCCCAGTGAAATTGCCGTGGTGGCCGACGCCTCCGCCCCGGCCGCCTATGTAGCCGCCGACCTGCTCTCCCAGGCGGAGCACGACGCCCGCGCCCTGGCGGTGCTGCTCACCCCCGAGCCGGAACTGGCCACGGCGGTGGCCCGGGAACTGGAGGCCCAGTTGGCCGAGCTGCCGCGCCGGGCCATTGCTCGCCGGGCCATAGAAGATAACGGCTGGCTTCTGATTACCGCCGACTTGGAGGAGGCCCTGGAGCTGGCCAACCTCCTGGCCCCCGAGCACCTGGAGCTGTTGGTGGCCGAACCGTGGCGGTGGTTGGATCGGGTGCAAAACGCCGGGGCGGTGTTCCTGGGGCCTTATAGCCCCGAGCCGGTAGGGGACTACTGGGCCGGGCCCAATCACGTACTGCCTACCGGCGGCACGGCGCGCTATGCCTCGGCTTTGGGGGTGGAGGATTTCGTGAAGCGGATCAGCGTCATCGCCTACTCGGCGGCCGGGCTGGCCCGGGCCGGGCCGAACATAGTGCGCCTGGCCGAGGCCGAGGGTTTAAGCGCCCACGCCCGGGCGGTAAGAAAGCGGCTGGAGGGAAAAGCCTGATGGAGCGCCGGGCTACAGTAAGCCGCGCCACCGCGGAAACGGACATCAGCCTCACCCTGTGCCTGGACGGTGAAGGTAGGTTTGGCGGCAGTACGGGAGTGGGTTTTCTCGACCACATGCTGCGTCTTTGGGCGGCGCACGGCGGTTTCGACCTGGACCTTTCCGTGCGCGGGGATTTGGAGGTAGACGCCCACCATACGGTAGAAGACCTGGGCCTTTGCCTGGGACGGGCCTGGCGCCAGGCGTTGGGCGAGGCCCGGGGGATCCGGCGCTACGGCAGCCTGCTTTTGCCCATGGACGACGCCCTGGTGTTGGTGGCGGTGGACTTGAGCGGCCGGCCCTACCTGGCCTACGAGGTAGACCTGCCTCCCTGCCGGCTGGGGGACCTGGACGCAGAACTAATACCCGAGTTCCTGCGGGCCTTCGTGCAGGAGGCGGGCCTTACCCTGCACCTGCGCCGGCTGGCGGGGAAAAACGGCCACCACCTGGCGGAGGCGGTGTTCAAGGGGCTGGCCCGGGCTCTGGCCGAGGCCGCCGGACCGGACCCGCGCCGGCAAGACGTGCCCTCCACCAAGGGGCGGCTGGGGTGGTGAAAGCGTGCTGGCGGTAATCGACTACGGCATGGGCAACCTGCGCAGCGTACATAAGGCTTTGGAGAGGTTGGGTTACGCCGCGGTAATTACCTCCGATCCGCACAAGGTAGAGCGGGCCCGGGGCATCGTGCTGCCCGGAGTAGGCGCTTTTGCCGACGCCGCCCGTCGCCTGGCGGAACTGGGCCTGGACCAGGTCATCCGCCGGGCGGTGGCCGCCGGCCGGCCGTTCTTGGGCATCTGCCTGGGCTTGCAGCTTCTTTTCGAGGGTAGCGAGGAGAACGGTTGGCACGAGGGTCTGGGCATCTTTCCCGGCCGGGTGCGCCGGCTGGGGCCGGGGCTGAAAGTCCCGCATATGGGCTGGAACCAGGTAGAGCAGGTCCGCCCCTCCCCCCTTTTCGCCGGCATCCCCGACGGCACGCCTTTTTACTTCGTGCATTCCTACTACGCCGATCCGGCCGATCCCGACCTCGTCCTGGCCAGGACCGACTACGGCGGGCGCTTTGCCTGCACCGTGGGCCGGGGCGCGGTTTTCGGGGTGCAGTTTCACCCCGAGAAAAGCAGTCGCTGGGGTTTGAAGCTGCTTTCTAACTTCGGGGAGATGGTAGCCCGATGCTCGTAATACCGGCCATCGACCTGCGCTCCGGCCGCTGCGTGCGCCTGTTTCAGGGCCGCGCCGACCGGGAAACCGTATACTCGGACGACCCGGTGGCCGTGGCCCGGCGCTGGGAGGCCGAAGGAGCCACCTGGCTGCACGTGGTGGATTTGGACGGGGCCTTTACCGGCCGGCCGCAGAACTGGGAGGTAGTGCGGCAAATCGTCGCCGCCGTAAGCATTCCGGTGGAGCTGGGCGGCGGCATCCGCACCTGGGAGGAGGTGGAGGGGGCCATCGCCCTGGGCGTGAAGCGGGTGATCCTGGGCACCGCCGCGGTCACCCAACCGGAGTTGGTGCGGCGGGCCTGCGCCGTGTTCGGCGAGGCGGTGGCGGTGAGCCTGGACGCCAAGGAAGGCCGGGTGGCCGTAGCCGGGTGGGAAACCACCGCCGGGGCCTCGGTGTTGGACTTGGCCATTTCCTTGCGCGAGTGGGGGCTGGCCCGCATCATCTATACCGACGTGCGGCGGGACGGCACTCTGACCGGCCCCAACCTGGAGGCCACCCGGGCGGTGGCCCGGGCCAGCGGTCTCAAAGTGATAGCCGCCGGCGGCGTATCCTCCCTGGAGGACATCCGGGCCCTAAAAGAGCTAGAGCCTCTGGGAGTGGAGGGCGTGATCGTGGGCCAAGCCCTCTACACCGGGGCGCTAGACTTAAAGGCCGCCCTAGCCTTAGCCGCGGGCTGACAACCGCCGAGAGGGGTTTTACTGCCCCCCGGCTGTCCCGGCTTCAGCCAGTACGTAAAGCCTCGCCGGGCACCTAACCTGCCGAGGGCCGGGGCGGAGCGAACCTTGGTCTCGGGCGAGCACGCAACAGAGCAAACCGTCGAAGGGAGGCCGGCTTTGGCCGTGCTAACCAAGCGTATAATCCCCTGCCTGGACGTAGACCGGGGCCGGGTGGTCAAAGGCACGCAGTTCGTGAACCTGCGGGATGCCGGCGATCCGGTGGAGCTGGCCGGCCACTACGACCGGGAGGGCGCGGACGAACTGGTATTCCTGGACATCACCGCCTCGGCCGAGGACCGGGACATCATGCGGGAAGTGGTCTGGCGCACCGCGGGAGAGGTATTCATTCCCTTCACCGTGGGGGGAGGCCTGCGCAGCCTGGAGGACATACGCCGCATCTTGGAGGCCGGGGCGGATAAGGTCTCCCTTAACACCGCTGCAGTGCAGAACCCCAACCTGGTGGCCGAGGCGGCCCGGCGCTTCGGCAGCCAGTGCATCGTGGTGGCCATCGACGCCCGCCGCTGCGGCCCCGACCGCTGGGAGGTTTACACTCACGGCGGCCGGCGGCCCACGGGCATAGACGCCGTGGCCTGGGCCCGGCAGGTAGAGGAGTTGGGCGCGGGCGAAATCCTGCTTACCAGCATGGACCGGGACGGCACCAAGGACGGATACGACCTGGAGCTCACCCGGGCCGTCAGCCGGGCGGTAAGCATTCCGGTGATCGCCTCCGGCGGCGCCGGCACCTTGGAGCACCTGTGGGAGGCCCTGGTGCTGGGCGAGGCGGACGCGGTGCTGGCAGCCTCCATCTTCCACTACGGCGAGTACACCATCCGTCAGGCCAAGGAATATCTGGCCCAAAAGGGGGTGCGGGTGCGGCCGTGGGAGTAGACCTTTCCGCCCTAAAGTTTGACGAGCGCGGGCTCATCCCCGCGGTGGTGCAGGACGAGAACGGCCGGGTGCTCATGCTGGCCTATATGAACCGGGAGGCCCTTTCCCGAACCCTGGCCGAGGGCCGCACCTGGTTCTTCAGCCGCAGCCGGGGCCGGCTGTGGCTTAAGGGCGAAACCTCCGGTCACTACCAGTACGTGCGCTCCATTGCCTACGACTGCGACGCCGACGCCCTCCTGATCCGGGTGCGCCAGCAAGGGGTGGCCTGCCACGAGGGCCGGTACTCCTGCTTTCACCACCTCCTTAGCCCGGAGGGGGAGGAGTCGGCGCAGGACCACCCCAATCCCCTGGCCCAAGCTCTGGAAGAGCTGACCGCGGTGATCGCCGAGCGGGACGAGCACCGGCCGCAAGGTGCCTACACCACCTACCTTTTCGAGCGCGGGGTGGACAAGATCGCCAAGAAGCTGGCGGAAGAGGCGGCGGAGACCCTCATCGCCGCCAAGAACGGGGACCGGGAAGAAATCACCCGCGAGGCGGCCGACCTGCTCTACCACCTGCTGGTGCTGCTGAGGGCCACGGGGGTCAGCCCGGCGGAAGTGGGGGAGGAACTATTAAGGCGTCGGCGGTGAGGGGCATGCTGGCCGCGGACGATCTCCTGCGCGGTCTCAATCCCCGGCAACGGGAGGCGGTGGAGCATCCGGGAGGGCCGGTGCTGGTGCTGGCCGGAGCCGGCAGCGGCAAGACCCGGGTGCTCACCCACCGGGTGGCCTACCTCATCCGGCAGCACCGGGTGCCTCCCAGCCGCATCCTGGCCATCACCTTCACCAACAAGGCGGCCAACGAAATGAAGGAGAGGCTCGCGGCCCTGCTGGGCAGCCAGGTGCAGGACCTCTGGGTCAGCACCTTCCACGCCGCCTGCGTGCGCATCCTGCGCCGGGACATCCCCGCTTTAGGTTATCCCCGTAGCTTCGTGATCTACGACGAGGCCGATCAGCAGGCCCTTTTGCGCCGGGGCCTCAAAGAGCTAAACCTGGACGAGAAGCGCTACCCGCCGCGCACCCTGGCCGCCGCCATCGGCCAGCTCAAGAACCAGCTCTGGACCCCGGAGCGGGCCCTGCACGAGGCCCGGGATCTCTACGCCCGCCAGGTGGCCCGGGTCTACTCCTGGTACCAGGAGAAGCTCAAAGAGAACCTGGCCCTGGACTTCGACGACCTCATCATGCAGACGGTGCTCCTCTTCCGGGAGCGGCCGGAAATCCTCCGCTACTACCAGGAGAAATTCCTGCACATACTGGTAGACGAGTACCAGGACACCAACCACGCCCAGTACGTGCTGGTAAGCCTCCTCGGTGCCCGGCACCGCAACGTCTACGTGGTGGGCGATCCCGACCAGTCCATCTACCGCTGGCGGGGGGCGGACATAAGGAACATCTTGGAGTTCGAGCGGGACTACCCCGAGGCCAAAGTTATCCTGCTGGAGCAGAACTACCGCTCCACCCAGGCCATCCTGGAAGCCGCCAACGCCCTCATCCGCCGGAACCAGGGCCGAAAGGATAAGGCGTTGTGGACGGAAAACGATTACGGCGCCCCGCTCACCGGCTACGAGGCCCTGGACGAAAACGACGAGGCCCGGTTCGTGGCCCGGGAAATCCTGCGGCTGCGGCAGGAAGAGGGCCGTCCTTTCGGCCATTTCGCGGTGCTGTACCGCACCCACGCCCAGTCCCGGGCTCTGGAGGAAGTATTCCTGCACCTGGGCATACCTTACGAGATCTTCGGGGGGCTGCGCTTCTACGAGCGCAAGGAGATCAAGGACCTGTTGGCCTACCTTAGGGTGCTGGTCAACCCCGCGGACACGGTGAGCCTGGAGCGAATTATCAACGTGCCCCGGCGGGGGGTGGGGGACGTGACCTGGAGCCGCATCCTGGCCCGGGCCGCCGCCACCAACCGCACCGCCTGGGAGGTGCTGGCGGACATCCACCGGGTGGAAGGCGTAAGCCAGCGGGTACGGCGCAACGTATCGCGCCTGGTGGAGTTCATGGAGGCCCTGCGGGCCGAGAAGGAGCGCCTGCCGGTCACCCAACTGGTGGACCGGGTGCTGAACGAGAGCGGCTACCTGGCGGAACTGCAGGCGGATAGCAGCCCCGAAGGCCGGGCCCGGCTGGAGAACGTGGAGGAGTTCCTCTCCGTAGCCCTGGCCTACGACCGCGAGCCCGGGCCGGAAAAGAGCCTGGAGGACTTCCTGGCCCGGCTGGCCCTGGTGACCGACCTGGACCACTACCAGGGCGGGGACCGGGTGGTGCTGCTCACCCTGCACATGGCCAAGGGCCTGGAGTTTCCGGTGGTGTTCCTGGTGGGCCTGGAGGAGGGGATCTTCCCCCACGTCCGCTCTTTGAGCGACCGGGCGGAATTAGAAGAGGAGCGGCGGCTGTGCTACGTGGGCATGACCCGCGCCCGGGAACGGCTCTACCTCACCTGGGCCCGGGTGCGCACCCTTTACGGCTACACCGAAGCCCACCCGGTGTCGCGCTTCGTGCAGGAGATCCCGCCTTCGCTTATAATGATGGAAGAAACCACGGAGGCGGCGCCGGCCCCGCCCCCGGCGGAGGACGGCTTCCGGCTGGGCGAGGTAGTGGAGCACGCCCGCTGGGGCCGGGGCGTGGTGGTGCAGGTGTCGGCCGGCCAGGTGACCGTGGCCTTCCCCGAGGTGGGGATCAAGCACCTGCTTCTGGAGTACGCGCCCCTCAGGCGGGTGGAAGACGGGTGAACCTTGGCGGGTTCCAGGCTTGCCTAAGGCGTTCCTGGTTTCCCGTTCGTACTGTCACCCTCGCCGGCCGAACTAGGGCTCGGGCTTCGCGCTCCGGCGGGCTCTCGGCGGAAGCGCCATCCGTGGCGCCCCGCCGCTTCGGCCATCCGTGGCCTCCGGCCCGCCTTCGCGCTCGTCCTCGCCAAGTTCGGCACCCGGCGAGGTGCCAATGTACTAACGGGAAACCGGGAACGCCCGTCAGGCCCGGTACACGGGTGCGGGCCGGATCTTCATGCGCAACCTGCTTCCTAGTGTGACCGGCGACGGTGACAGTACGAACGGGGAGACCCCGGGGCCGCCCCGGGTGGTTCAGGAACGGACAGAGGTGAGCAGTATGAGCCAAGCGGCGGGCAAGCTAACCTTGGAGCAGGCCCGGGCGCGGGCGGAAGAGCTAAGGCGGCAGATCGAGGAGCACAATTATTACTACTACGTCCTGGACTCGCCCCGCATCAGCGACGCCGAGTACGACGCCCTGGTGCGGGAGCTGGAGGCGCTGGAGGCGCGCTTCCCGGAGCTGGTCACCCCGGATTCTCCCACCCAGCGGGTGGGGGGCCGGCCGCTGGAGGCCTTCGGCAGCGTGAACCACCCGGTGCCGCTCCTTAGCCTGGCCAACGCCTTCAACGAAGCCGAGTTGGCCGAGTTCGACCGCCGGGTGCGCCAGGCCGCGGGCGGGCCGGTGGAGTACGTGGTGGAGCTCAAGATCGACGGCCTATCCGTTTCCGCCGCCTACCGGGACGGGCTCTTCGTCACCGGCGCCACCCGGGGCGACGGCCGGGTGGGCGAGGACGTGACCCAGAACCTCCGGACCGTGGTAACCCTTCCCCTGCGCCTGCGCCGGCCGGTGCCCTACCTCATCGCCCGGGGCGAGGCCTACCTCCCCAAAGAAGCCTTCGCCAAGCTGAACCGGGAGCGGGAGGAGGCGGGCGAGCCCACCTTCGCTAACCCCCGCAACGCCGCCGCCGGCAGCTTGCGCCAGCTCGACCCCCGGGTAACCGCCTCCCGGGCCCTGCGGCTCTTCTTCTACGACCTGCTGGTGTTGGAAGGCGAGGACGAGCCCCCCACCCACTACCAGGTGCTGGAGTACCTGCAGGAGCTGGGCTTTCCGGTCAACCCCCACCGCTATCTGTGCCGGGACCTGGAAGAAGTCAAGGAACGCTGCCGCCAGTGGCAGGAGCGGCGCCACGAACTGCCCTACGAGATCGACGGCCTGGTGATCAAGGTCAACCCGCGGGGCCTGCAGCGCCGGTTGGGCAGCACCAGCAAGAGCCCGCGCTGGGCGGTGGCCTACAAGTTCCCGCCCGAGGAAGCGGTCACCACCGTGGAGGACATAATCGTGCGCGTAGGCCGCACCGGCGTGCTCACCCCCACTGCGGTGCTCACCCCGGTGCGCCTGGCGGGCTCCACCATCAGCCGGGCCACCCTGCACAACGAAGATTACATACGGGAAAAAGACGTCCGCCTGGGCGACCAGGTGGTGATCCACAAGGCCGGGGACGTGATTCCCGAGGTGGTGCGGGTATTGACCGAGCGCCGCACCGGCCGGGAGCGGCCCTATAGCATGCCCCGGCGCTGCCCGGAGTGCGGCTCGGAGGCGGTGCGGCCGCCCGGGGAGGCGGCGGTGCGCTGCACCGGGGGCCTGGCCTGCCCGGCCCAGGTGCGGGAGCGGATAATCCACTTCGCCTCCCGGGAGGCCATGGACATCGAGCACCTGGGCCCGGCGGTGGTGACCCAGTTATTAGAGGCGGGCCTCATCCGGGACGCCGGCGACCTGTACTACCTGCACCAGCGTTACGACGACCTGGTTAAACTGGAGCGCTTTGGCCCTCAGTCGGCCAAAAACCTCCTGGAGGCCATCGAGAGGAGTAAGCGGAATCGGCTGAGCCAGCTTATCTTCGGCCTGGGCATCCGCTACGTGGGCACCCGGGCGGCGCAGGTGCTCAGCCGGCACTTCGGCTCTCTAGAGCGGCTGAGGCAGGCCACGGAGGAGGAGCTGGTGCAGGTGCCGGAGATCGGCCCCAAAATCGCCGCCAGCGTGGTAGAATTCTTCCGGCAGGAGGCCAACCTGCGGGTACTGGAGAAGATCGTCCGGGCCGGGGTCAACACCCGGGAGCTCCAGGAGGAAGATGGGACCGGGCCGTTGGCGGGCAAAACCTTCGTGCTCACCGGCGCCCTTTCCTCCTTTACCCGCAAGGAGGCCCAGGAGCTCATCGAGCGCCTGGGCGGCCGGGTGACGAGCAGCGTCAGCCGGAACACCGACTACGTGGTGGTGGGCGAGAACCCGGGCTCCAAGTACGACCGGGCCGTAGCCCTGGGGATCACCCTGCTGGACGAAGCGGCTTTCAAAGAACTGATTTCCCGCTACTCTGGTCGGGAATAAGGAGGCGGCAACGCAGCCGGTGGGGCGGCATGGACGGCGCCTCCGCCGGGAGCCCGCCGGAGGGCGAAGTCCGAGCCCTAGCTCGGCCGGCGAAGGTGACAGTACGAACGGGAAGACCCGGGATCACGCAGGGTAGACATGCGTTTTGGCCATAGGCTCGAGGGGAATACGGCTGGTTGGATAATGCGAAGGCCATGACAATGCTAAGAGACGGCAAAGGAGTGGACGATAATGTTTCTCTCCCGCGAGGAAGTGGAGCACGTGGCCTACCTGGCCCGGCTGGAGCTGAGCGAAGAGGAAAAGGAAGCCTACACCCGCCAGCTCAACAGCATCCTGGACTTCATGCAGAAGCTGAACGAGCTGGACACCACCGCCGTGGAGCCCATGGCTCACGTTTTGCCCCTGGTAAACGTGCTGCGGGAGGACGAGGCGCGGCCCGGGCTTACCCGGGAGGAGGCCCTTTCCGGCGCCCCGGACCGGGACCAGGGCCAGTTCCGCGTGCCCAGGATCGTATAGCCGCCGAATGCACGGAGTAGTACGCCAGTTATCCCCGGCTCTGAATTGAGGGGGTTCCGGGAAGACCCGGAACCCCAGGGCAAATTGAAGCGCGTAAAGGCAGGTGTCGGGTTTGGATCTGCTTTACCGGCCGGCGCACGAGCTGCACCGGCTCTTGACCAAGAAAGAAGTGAGCGCCCGCGAGCTGGCCGAGGTCTTCCTCGCCCGCCTGGAGGCGGTGGAGGAGCGGGTAAAAGCCTTCGTCACCGTCACCCGGGAGCTGGCGCTGGCGCAGGCGGAGGCGGTGGATAAGAAGCTTTTCCGGGGGGAGGAGATCGGCCCCCTGGAGGGCATTCCCGCGGCCCTGAAGGACAACCTCTGCACCCGGGGCCTGCGCACCACCTGCTCCTCCCGCATGTTGGCGGAATGGGTGCCGCCCTACTCGGCCACGGTGGTAGAGCGGCTGCAGCAAGCGGGCCTGGTGCTGCTGGGTAAGACCAACATGGACGAGTTCGCCATGGGCTCCTCCACCGAGAACTCCGCCTTCTTCCCCACCCGCAATCCCTGGGACCTGGAGCGGGTGCCGGGAGGTTCCAGCGGCGGGTCGGCGGCGGCGGTGGCCGCGGGTCAGGCGGTCTACGCCCTGGGCTCGGACACCGGCGGCTCCATAAGGCAGCCCGCCGCTTTTTGCGGGGTGGTGGGCCTGAAACCCACCTACGGCCGGGTCTCCCGCTACGGGCTGGTGGCCTTTGCCTCCTCCCTGGACCAGATCGGCCCTCTCACCCGGGACGTGACCGACTGCGCCCTGGTGTTGGCGGCCATAGCCGGCCACGACCCCCGGGACAGCACCTCGGCCCCGGTGGAGGTGCCGGACTACGCCGCCGGGCTGGGCGACGGCCACTTGAAGGGGCTTAAGATCGGCGTGCCGCGGGAGTACTTCGGCCCGGGGATCGAGCCGGGGGTGAAGGAGGCGGTAGAGGGCGCCCTGCGGCGGCTGGAGGAGGTCGGCGCCCGCTGCGAGGAAACCTCCCTGCCCCACACTGCCTACGCCCTCCCCGCCTACTACCTGGTGGCCCCGGCCGAGGCCAGCTCCAACCTAGCCCGCTACGACGGGGTGCAGTACGGCTTCCGCAGCCCGGCGGACAACGTGGTGGACATGTACCGGAAGACCCGGCGGCTGGGCTTCGGGCCGGAGGTGAAACGCCGCATTATGCTGGGCACCTACGCCTTAAGCGCCGGCTACTACGACGCCTACTACCTCAAGGCCCTGAAAGTGCGCCGGCTAATCAAGGAAGACTTCGACCGGGCCTTCTCCCGCTACGACGTGCTCATTACCCCCACCTCCCCCACCGTGGCCTTCCGCCTGGGAGAGAAGGTGGGCGATCCCCTGGCCATGTACCTCTCCGACCTCTGCACCATTCCGGTGAACATGGCCGGCCTGCCGGGCCTGTCCGTGCCCTGCGGGCTCGCCAACGGCCTGCCCGTGGGCCTGCAGATAATCGGCCCGCCCTTCAGCGAGGGGCTGCTGCTTAGGGTGGGGTATGCGGTGGAGAAGGCCTGCAACCTGGGTCCCCTGGTTCCGGGGCTGGAGGTGAAGAGCGTTGCCTAATAATCACGACTACGAGGCGGTAATCGGCCTGGAGGTGCACGTGGAACTTAAGACCGCCTCCAAGGCCTTCTGCTCCTGCCCCACCGCCTTCGGGGCCGAGCCCAACACCCAGGTCTGCCCGGTCTGCCTGGGCCTGCCCGGGGTGCTGCCGGTGATCAACCGCAAGATGGTGGACTACGCCCTGAAAGTGGCCCTGGCCCTGAACTGCCGCATTGCCCCGCGCTGCAAGTTCGACCGCAAGAACTACTATTACCCGGATCTGCCCAAGAACTACCAAATCTCCCAGTACGACCTGCCCCTGGCCACCGGCGGCTACCTGGAAATCGAGGTGGACGGCCGGACCCGGCGCATCGGCATCACCCGGGTGCACATGGAGGAGGACGCGGGCAAGCTCATCCACCAGGGCGAAGCCCTGGGCCCCGGCGCCTACTCCCTGGTAGACCTCAACCGCACCGGCGTGCCCCTGTTGGAGATCGTCTCCGAGCCGGACCTGCGCTCCCCGGAGGAGGCCTACGCCTACCTCACGGCGCTCAAGGCCGTGCTCCAGTACCTGGACGTCTCCGACTGCAAAATGGAGGAAGGCTCCCTGCGCTGCGACGCCAACGTTTCGGTGCGGCCCCGGGGCAGCAGCGCCTTCGGCACCAAGACCGAGCTCAAGAACATGAACTCCTTCAAGGCCCTGCAGCGGGCCCTGGCCTACGAGATCGAGCGCCAGATCGAGGTACTTTTGCGGGGCGGAGAAGTGGAGCAGGAGACCCGCATGTGGGACGAGGCCCGGGGAGTGACCGTGACCATGCGGGGCAAGGAAGAGGCCCACGACTACCGTTACTTCCCCGAGCCGGACCTGGTGCCTCTGGAGATCGACTCCGCCTGGATCGACCGCATCCGGGCCGAACTGCCGGAATTGCCGGCCCAGCGGCGGCGCCGCTTCGTGGAGCAGTACGGTCTTCCCGCCTACGACGCCGGGGTGCTCACCGCCAGCCGGGCCATGGCCGACTACTTCGAGGCCTGCACCTCCCTCTACCCCCAGCCCAAGACCGTGAGTAACTGGCTCATGGGCGACTTCTCCCGGCTGCTAAACGCCTCGGGCCTGGAGGTGGAGCAGACACCGGTAAAGCCCGAGGGCCTGGCGGAACTGCTTAAACTCATCGACGAGGGCACCATCAGCGGTAAGATCGCCAAGACCGTATTCGAGGAGATGTTCGCCTCCGGCCGGTCGGCGCGGGCCATAGTGGAGGAAAAGGGCCTGGTGCAGATCAGCGACGAGGCGGCCCTGGCGGCGATAGTGGACAAGGTGCTGGCCGAAAACCCCGGTCCGGCGGCGGACTTCCGGGCCGGCAAGGAGAAGGCCCTGGGCTTTTTGGTGGGCCAGGTGATGAAGGCCACCCGGGGCCAGGCCAACCCGGCCCTGGTGAACCGGCTGCTACGGGAGCGGCTGCAAGGCCCGCAGGAGTAACCCCTCACTACTTCTGCCGCCTTGAAGGGATGACGGCCCGCCGGCGTCCGGCGGGCCGCGCTACCCATTACTTCTCCTTCCTCCTTAAGTCAAGTTTTCGATTTTAGGTTCTCGACCTCTTGCCGACTCAGACCGGTCAGCTCGGCGATTAGGTCAACGTCCATACCTCTGGCCAGCATGTTCTTCGCCACTTCGGCCCTGCCTTCGGCCCTGCCTTCAGCCCTGCCTTCAGCCCGGCCTTCAGCCCTGCCTTCAGCCCGGCCTTCGGCTCTGCCTTCAGCCCTGCCCCGTTCCTTCGCGTCTTCGACTAAAGATATGTGGTCACGCAAAGCCTTTTGTCGCATCTCGTAGAGTATCCGCGCTTCCTTATCCTGGCTCAAGAACTCCAGAGTGGTCATCGCCTTGCGGAGAGCCGGTTCACTACTCGCCAATTCCTCCCACCTCTCTTTCTCCACGCCCCTGATAAACACTAGCCACCTTACCAGCCGGTCCTCCAGACTGTAGGGTGCTACCTCCAGCTTCGGAAGTTCTAAGAAGTGAATCTCCAGGTCGTCGTTTAAGACCAGATTTGGCTCCCTGTCTTCCCGCTTGATTTTACCACTTCTCCCTGCGCTGCTCAAGGCGGTGACCCTTGCCTGAGGCGGTACCGCTATGGAATAATTGTTGCAGGCGCGACGAGCTTTTGGGTCCTTCGTGGGAAGGGATGACTATCACCGCCATTGTATACACGACCCTTGGCCGGGCGGAGGCAGGAGATCCGGGGAGAGGAGGTGAATTTTTTTCTTTTAAGTTGCACGCAGGGGAGGGACGAGCGCATGAACAAGCCCATTTACGTCTGCGACACCACGCTGCGCGACGGCGAGCAGACCGCAGGAGTAGTCTTCTCTAACCACGAAAAGATCCGGATCGCCAAGATGCTGGCCGAAATCGGCGTACACCAGATAGAGGCCGGGATACCGGTCATGGGTGGGGACGAAAAAGAAGCCATAAAGCAGATCGTGGATGCGGGCCTCAACGCGAGCATCATGGGGTGGAACCGGGCGGTGATCGAGGACATCAAGCACTCCCTGGACTGCGGGGTGGACGCGGTGGCCATCTCCATCTCCACCTCGGACATACACATCGAGCACAAACTGCAGAGTACCCGGGAGCGAGTGCTGTCCGACATGGCTGCCGCCTGCGAGTTCGCCAAGAAGCACAACCTCTACGTATCGGTGAACGCCGAGGACGCCTCCCGTTCGGACATGGAGTTCCTGCTCAAGTTCGCCCGGGTGGCCAAAGAAGCCGGGGCCGACCGGCTGCGCTTTTGCGACACCGTGGGGTGCCTGGAGCCCTTCACCACCTACGAAAAGATAAAAACCATAATCGAAGAAGTGGGCATAGACATCGAGATGCACATGCACAACGACTTCGGCATGGCCACGGCCAACACCCTGGCCGGGCTTAAAGCCGGCGCCACCTACGCCGGGGTAACGGTAATGGGCCTGGGCGAGCGGGCGGGCAACGCGGCGCTGGAGGAAGTGGTTATGGCCCTGAAGCACCTGTACGGCATCGACCTGGGCTTCAAGACCGAGAAGTTCCGGGAGATCGCCGAGTACGTGGCCCGGGCTTCCGGCCGGGACCTGCCGGCCTGGAAGGCCATCGTGGGCACCAACATGTTCGCCCACGAGTCCGGCATCCACGCCGACGGCGCCTTAAAGAACCCCAAGACCTACGAGGTCTTCTCGCCCGAGGAAGTGGGGCTGGAGCGGCAGATCGTCATCGGCAAGCACTCGGGCACGGCGGCCATCAAGGCCAAGTTTGCCGAGTACGGTATTACCCTCACTCAGGAGGACGCGGCCGCCCTGCTGGAGCGGGTGCGGGCGGCGGCGGTGGACCTGAAACGCTCCCTGTTCGATAAGGAATTGATCTACCTCTACGAGGACTACCTCCTGCATCTGGCCCATAAGGGGGCGCTCAAGAGCGCCGGCCGGGCGGAAGCGGAGGCGTAGGACCGGGCGAAGGAGGTGCGGAGCCGGTCGTCCCCGGGGCGGCCGGCCTTAATCTTGGCTACGGTAACCTTAATTCCCGGAGACGGTATCGGCCCGGAGGTTACGGAGGCGGCCCGCCGGGTAATCGAGGCCGCCGGAGCGGAAATCACCTGGGAAGTGGTAGAAGCAGGAGAGAAAACCCTGGCCGGCCGCGGGACGGTCCTGCCGCCGGAGGTGCTGGAGTCCATCCGCAGGAACCGCGTGGCCCTTAAGGGCCCGCTCACCACGCCGGTGGGCACGGGATTCCGGAGCGTGAACGTCGCCCTGCGCCAGGAGCTGGGGCTTTACGCCAACTTGCGGCCCTGCCGCACCTGGCCGGGCGTGCCCAGCCGCTACCAGAACGTGGACCTGGTGGTGGTGCGGGAGAACACCGAGGACCTCTACGCCGGGGTGGAGCACATGGTGGGCGAGGACGCGGCGGAGAGCATCAAGATCATCACCCGGCGGGCCTCGGAGCGGATCGTGCGCTTCGCCTTCGAGTACGCCCGGGCCCACGGCCGCCGAAAAGTGACCGCGGTGCATAAGGCCAACATCATGAAGTGCACGGACGGGCTTTTCCTGAACTGCGCCCGCAAGGTGGCTCAGGATTACCCGGACATCGAGTTTGAAGAGCGCATCGTAGACAACATGTGCATGCAGTTGGTGCAGAAGCCCGAGCTTTACGACGTGCTGGTCATGCCTAATCTTTACGGGGACATAATCTCGGATCTGGCCGCCGGTCTGGTCGGGGGGTTGGGAGTGGCCCCGGGGGCCAACCTGGGGGACGAGGCGGCGGTGTTCGAGCCGGTGCACGGCAGCGCCCCCAAGTACGCGGGCCAGAACAAGGTCAACCCGCTGGCCACCATCCTCTCCGGGGTGATGATGCTGGAGCACCTGGGCCAGAAGGAGCCGGCGGAGCGCATCCGGCGGGCGGTGGAAAAGGTGCTGGCCGAAGGCAAGCACGTGACCTACGACCTGGGCGGCCAGGCCGGCACCCGGGAGATGGCCGACGCCATCATCTCCGCCCTTTAAGGCTTACAGCGCCAGGCGGCGGCGCTTGATGGCCAGGCGGTACAGGCGCAGATACTCCTCGGCCGAGCGCTCCCAGGAAAAGTCGGCGGCCATGGCGTTCTCCTGCAGGCGCCGCCACAGGGCGGGGTCGCGGCGGTACACCTCCAGGGCGCGCTTTATGGCCTCCCAGAAGGCCTCGGCCTCGTAAGGGCCAAACACGAAGCCCGTGGCCCGCTCCGGCCCGGCGGCCGCATCCACCACCGTGTCCTCCAGCCCCCCGGTGGCCCGTACCAGGGGCAGGGTGCCGTAGCGCATGCTGATCAACTGGCCCAGGCCGCAGGGCTCGAAGCGCGAGGGCATCAGGAACAGGTCGGCGGCGGCGTAGATGCGCTGGGCCAGCACCGGGTCGAAGCCGATTCTTACCGCTACCTTGTCCCGCCGCGCCAGTTGCAGCTCGGAGAAGAAGCGCTGGTAGCGGTCCTCGCCGCTGCCCAGGATCACCAACTGCAGGTCCTCGGCCAGAAGCCGCGGCGCCACCTCGGCCAAGAGGTCGAACCCCTTTTGGTCCACCAGACGGCTCACCACGCCCAAGAGCGGCGTGTCCTTCACCGGCAGGCCCAGCTCCTTTTGCAGGGCCGCCTTGTTTTCTTTCTTGCGGTCCAGGTTCTGCCGGTCGTAGTTTACATAAATCGCCGGGTCGGTGGCCGGGTCGAACTCGCGGTAGTCCAGACCGTTGGGCACGCCGAACAGGTCCGGAGCCCGGCGCCGCAACAGCCCGTCCAGGCCCTCTCCCAGCTCCGGAGTCTGAATCTCCAGGGCATACTTCTTGCTTACGGTGTTGATGAGATCGGCGTAGACCAGCCCGCCCTTCAGGAAATTCACCTGGCCCCAGAACTCCAGTTCTTCGGGGTTGAAGTGCTTGTGATCCAGGCCCAACAGGCGCATGGCCTCGGGCGGGAAGAGCCCCTGGTACTGCAGGTTGTGCACGGTCATGAGCGTGGCCATGCCCCGGTAGTAAGGGTCGTCGCCGAACTTGAGCTTCAAGAACACCGGCACCAGCGCGGTCTGCCAGTCGTTGCAGTGAATCACCTGGGGCCGGAAGGAAAGGCGCGGCAGCATGGTGAGCACCGCTTTGCAGAAGAAGTTGAAGCGGGCGCCGTCGTCGGCAAAGCCGTAGAGGGCGTCGCGGTAAAAGTAGCGGTAGTTATCGATTAGGTATACGGGCAGGCCGTTGCCCCCTTCCGCCTGGGAGGGTAGGGCGGTTTTGCGCACAATGGCGGTTTCCAGAGACCCGTCCATCTCCACCGGCAGGTCGGTGAGGTATTCCCCGGTGTGCACGCACTTGTAGCGGGGCATGGCCACCCGCACGTCGTGCCCCCGGGCTGCCAGCACCCGGGGCAGGCTGCCGGAAACGTCGGCCAGGCCCCCGGTCTTGGCCAGGGGCGCCACCTCTGAAGATAAGAACAGCACCGCCAGCTTCTCTTTCGTATTCATGGCCGCCTCTCCTCAGCCCCGGTAAAACTCCGCCGCCATCTCCGGCGGAGTGGGATTGATGAACATGCCCGCGCCCAGCTCGAACCCGGCCAGCACGGTCAGCCGGGGGGCCATCTCCAGGTGCCAGTGAAAGCTCTCCTGATAACCGGTTTCCCGGTAGGGAACGGAATGCAGCATGAGGTTAAAGGGCGGGTCCTGCATGCCCTCCAACAGGCGGCGGGTCACCGCCCGCAAGGCTGCCGCCAGGGACTGCAGTTCTTCCCGGCTCGCCTGGTCGAAGCCCGGCCGGTGCCGCCGGGGTAGGAACCACACTTCCAGAGGGAAGCGGGAGGCAAAGGGGCAATAAGCCACGAGATTCCCGTCCGCGTAAACCACCCGCTCCCCCGCCGCCTCTTCCCGGGCCAAGGCCTCGCAGTAGTAGCAGCGACCGTGCCGGTGGTGGTAGGCGCGGGTGCGGTCCAGCCGGCTTCTCACCGCCGCCGGTACCAGGGGGGTGGCGATGAGCTGGGAGTGGGGGTGCTCCAGGGAGGCCCCGGCCACCACCCCGTGGTTCTTGAAGATCTGGGTATAGGCGACGCGGCCGTCGCCCTCCAGTTCCCGGTAGCGCTCCTGCCAGGCGGTCAGGGCCAGCAGTATTTCCTCCGGTTCCTGGCGGGCAAAGGACTGGTCGTGATCGGGCGTTTCTATTATTACCTCGTGCCGGCCGGCCGCCGGGACGGAACGAAAAAAGTCCTCTTGGGGCGGCCCGGGAGTGGCGGCGGCGTCCAGCGCCGGGTACTTGTTGGGCACCACCCGCACCTGCCAGCCGGGCGCGTTGGGGGCGGTACCCCCGGGGCGGTAGGCCATCACCTCCGGAGGAGTCTGGTCTTCGTTTCCCGGGCAGAAGGGGCAGTTCTTGCCCTCTTTCTTTGCCAGCACCAGGGGGACGAAGTCCTTGGGCCGTTTGGCCCTTTCGGTGGCAATGGTCACCCAGGTATCGGTGACCGGTTCGTAGCGCAGCTCAGGCATCCTATCGGCTCCTCGCGCGGACTAAGCATTCATAGCGTAGCCGGGGGCCGGGGCCGATATGTCAGCAATATTTTTCCTTGCCCCCCGGGCATAAAAGTCCGGCGGGCGCTCAAAAAATAAGCCCGGAGTAAGTTTTGACCAGGGAGTGAGAGGCTTTGCGGGTACTGGTGCTTACCTGGGAGTATCCCCCCCACCAGGTAGGCGGCCTGGGGAGGCACGTGGCCGGTCTTTCCCGGGCCTTGGCCGATCTGGGCCCGGAGGTGCACGTGCTCACCCGGGGCGAGGACGGCGAGGAGCGGGACGGCAGGATTTGGGTGCACCGGGTGCGGCCCTACGACGTAGAAAGTTTGGACTTTCCCACCTGGGTGCTGCAGATGAATCTGGCCCTGCTGGAGCGGGTGATGCAGCTTTGGCCCCGGCAGGGGCCGTTCGATTTGCTGCACGCCCACGACTGGTTGGTGGCCTTCTGCGCCCGGGCGCTGAAGCACGCCTGGCGCCGGCCGCTGGTGGCCACCATTCACGCCACCGAGGCCGGCCGCAACCAGGGGCTGCACAACCCCCTGCAGCATTACATCTCCAGAGTGGAGTGGTGGCTCACCTACGAGGCCTGGCGGGTGATCGTCTGCAGCCGGCACATGCGGAGGGAGGTACAGGGCCTGTTCCAGTTGCCCGAAGACAAAATCAAGGTGATACCCAACGCCGTGGAGGAAGAAGACCCACCGGCGGTGGAGCCGGGCTTCAAAGAGCGCTTCGCCCACCCGGCGGAGAAGATCGTGTTCTTCGTGGGCCGGCTGGTGCGGGAAAAGGGCGCCCAGGTGCTGCTGGAGGCCGCCCCGCAGGTGCTGTCCGCCTGTCCCCAGGCCAAGTTCGTGATCGCCGGCGAGGGGCCGCAGAAGGAGGAGCTGGCCCGCCAGGCCCAGGGGCTGGGCATTGGCCCCAAGGTCTACCTTACCGGCTACATCGACGACCAGACCCTGCATAAACTCTACGCCTGCGCGGCGGTGAGCGTGTTCCCCAGCCTGTACGAGCCCTTCGGCATCGTGGCCCTGGAGGCCATGGCCGCCGGCTGCCCGGTAGTGGTGAGCGATACCGGCGGGCTGGGCGAGATCGTGCGCCACGCCGAAACCGGCCTGAAGGCCCTGCCGGGCAACGCCTTCTCCCTGGCCAACCAGATTACTTATATGTTGCAGCACCCGGACCGGGCGCGGGAGATGGCGGACCGGGCCCGGGAAACCGTGCGCCGGCTTTACAACTGGCCCCTGGTGGCCGGCCTCACCCTGCAGGTATACCGGGAGGTCCTGCGCTCCTATCGGGCCAGCCGCTGGGGCCGCCCGGCGGCCCGGCCGGCACCGGACCGCTGGCGCCGGGCTTATAGCCCGGTGGCCGCCCGTATGGCTCTGGGCGCGGGCCGCTACGCCTCCACCGGGAGGGAAGGCGGGCTGTGAAGGCGGTAATCATGGCCGGGGGCGAGGGCCGGCGGCTCAGGCCCCTCACCTGCAACCGGCCCAAGCCCATGGTGCCGGTGGCCAACCGGCCGGTAATGGCCTACGCGCTGGAGCTTCTCTCCCGCTTGGGCCTAAAGGAGGTGGCGGTCACCCTGCAGTACCTGCCTCGGCACGTAACCGACTACTTCGGGGAGGGCGAGGACTGGGGCCTTAGGCTTCACTATTTCCTGGAGGCTACCCCCCTGGGTACTGCGGGCAGCGTGAAGAACGCCGCCGCCTACCTGGACGAGACCTTCCTGGTGGTGAGCGGCGACGCCCTCACCGACTTCCCCCTGGAGGAGGCGGTGCGCTTCCACCGGGAGCGCAAGGCCCTGGCCACCCTGGTGCTCACCACCGTGGACAATCCCCTGGAGTACGGGGTGGTGATCACCGATTCCGACGGCCGCATCCGCCGCTTCCTGGAAAAGCCCGGCTGGGGGGAGGTGTTCAGCGACCGGGTGAACACCGGCATTTACGTGCTGGAGCCGGAGGTATTGCAGTACATCCCATCCGACCGGCCCTTCGACTTCAGCAAGGACCTCTTCCCCTTGCTTTTGCGTGAGGGCCTGCCCCTTTACGGGATTATTCTGCGTGGTTTCTGGTGCGACATCGGCAGGTTGAAAACAGATATTAGCTCGATATCACGGCTGCCTCGCCAAGGTACCGAACGTAGGCAAGCCTCTTCAGTGCACACTTCCTGTATAAGCGCTCGTCGGCGGTCCAGAACTCGCATTGGCGCAACTCCGCCAGGGCCAGGTAATGGGCATCGTATACGGTAGGAAGCTCCAGGGTCTTCGCCAGTTCCCAGGCTCTTTGCCTTTGTCCCGGTTCCACGAGTACGGCCAGGGGAATTGCCTGGACCGCGGCAAACGCGATTTCCGCCTGCTCTTCGGTCAGCCCCCCGGCATCCACCGGCCGCATTGCCTTCTGCCGGAGCACACTGTCTACCTCTACCGGGCAGAAGGCAGGCGCTACAAGCCGCACCCCCAGAGCGCGCCACCGGGAGAATAGGGCCTCCGCCTGCTCACTATCGGGCTCGTTCAGCACCAGTTTAAGCACCAGCCCGGCATCCACGCAGACCTCCTTGGCCGCCGGGCTCACGGCCTAGCCCTCTCCCCGCGGACTTGCCTAAGCAGTTCCCCGCTGTCGGCACTGGGCGGCAGCAGGCGCCGGACCTGCCGGCATCTCTCCAGCCAGTCCCCGTCTGCCTTTGGTGCGGGCGGCCGTCCAAAATCCTCCAGCGCGGTGGCGGGAATTCTTAACTGGCGGCCGAAGCGGTACGCTCGCAATTGCCCGGCTCGCACCCAGCGCCGCACGGTGCGCTCGTTCACCTTCAGCATTTCCGCCACTTCCTTCGGGCTGTACACCGGCTCGGGCATAGCCCCCATCTCCCCTTGTTACCTTTTGGAATATTGTATACTCTTAAGTACCGCAATGTCAACGTGTCAGCGCTTCAGCCCCCAGGGTCGTCTTCAGTCCGCCCCGGAGCAGCCGTGGCTTCCCCCGTACCGGTCACTCAGGAATGGCCCTGACCCGGGTGCCGGCTTTAGTTGTACCGTAACGCGAGCCGTAGTATAATACCGATAGGGTAAAATTGCAGGGGTGATGGTAGATGACGACGGTGAGGATTTCTACCAAAGGCCAGTTGGTCATTCCGGCCCTTCTCCGGGAAAAATGCGGTCTAGCGGCCCCCGGCCGGGCACTGGTCTTGGAGCGGGACGGTGAGCTGGTGTTGCGGCCGCTTCCCGCCGATCCGGTCGCGGGAGCCAGGGGAATGCTGGGCCGGAGGCAGGGGTTAGCGGCTGAGCAGCGGGCGTACAAGGAGGAAGAGCGCCGCCTGGAGGCCGAACATGAGAAGCACCTCCCGCGAATCCCCTAGGCCCCCGGCAACCTCGCCGGCGCCCGTTTTCGTACTGGACGCCTATGCCGTGCTCTGCTACCTCCAGGATGAGCCGGGGGCGGACGAGGTGGAGCGGCTGCTAGAGCAGGCACGGGCGGGAAGGATCCGCCTACTCTTGCCCTGGGTTAACCTGGGCGAGGTATACTACCGAACTTGCCGCACCTTGGGAGAGAGAAAGGCTCAGGAGGTATTGGCGGTGGTCAAGGAGTGGCCGGTTACACTTCTGGCCGCCGACGAAACCCTCACGGTCGCTGCCGCCGGAGTCAAGGCCGGCCACGCGCTTTCCTATGCCGACGCCTACGCGGTGGCCGCCTGCCTGGTGCACAAGGCCGCACTGGTCACGGGCGATCCGGAACTAGAGACGGTCGAGGCCACCCTTCGGCTGTCCATTCGGTGGTTAGGTTAGGGCCGGAGCGTCTCGGTCTTGACTTTCCGTAACATCATTCATATAATCCTCCGTAGAAGGAGGTATCGCCCTATGGAGGTAAGCCTCGAAAACCTGGCCAGCGCCACGGCGGTTTCCAAGTCCTTTGGCCGCTTCCTGTCGCGGTCCAAGAAGGAGCCGGTCTTTATCCTCAGGAACAATGAGGTGGAGGCGGTCTTGGTGGGCATCAAGCATTACCGGCGGCTAGCCGAGGCTTACGAAGTTCTGCAGGACCTGAGCCTGGCCCGGGAAGTCTTTGAGCAGCCCACCGATAACCCCGAGGGCAAGACCGTCTTTGACATCCTTGAGGAATTCGAGGACTAGGGAGCCACGAAAGGTGTACGAGGTCCGTCCTAAGAACGCAAACCGTCTTCGGCACGATATTGCCCGGTTAACCCCCGATGAGCGGGAGCGCGTCCGAGAGGCCCTTCTGGCCCTGGCCGAAAACCCGCGGCCCCGAGGGTCCCTGTGTCTGGAGAAGAACTATTATCGGATCAGGGTCGGTCCAATGCGGATTCTCTACCAAGTTGTCGACGAGGAAAGCCTCGTTTTGGTAGGCGCAATCGTCAGGCGCAGCGAAGGCTGGTGGAAGCTCGGGGTTGACCGGGGTAAGGTGGTCACGTAGGATATAGATTAGGGATCGGCAATGAGGATACAAGGGTTCCGGTGGGACTCGGAGAACGTGGCTCACATAGCCAGGCACGGGGTAGACCCCGTTGAGGCTGAACAGGCCTTTATAAACCGTCCGTTGTTTCGTAAAGCGCGCCTAGACCGCCGGGTAGTGCTGGGGCGTACTGACGGCGGCAGGTACCTGTTCGTCGTGTTTGAGGTTCGGGGCGGAATCGCGCGCGTAATCACCGCGCGAGATATGACGGCGAGCGAGCGGCGCTACTATAGGCGCGAGAGGGGGGAGTAGTGTAGTGCGGAGAAGGAAACTACCGGAATACAAGGGTGACCAGATACCCGATTTCGCCAGCGAAGAAGAAGAAAGGGAGTTCTGGGATAGCCATAGCTTTGCCGAAGCCATGGAGGGGGGAGTATTGGCGCCCCCAGAGGAACCCATTGAGGCAGCTCCCGAGCTTGCGCATAGGCTTAGCACTCGTCGGGTAACGCTCCGCCTTCAGGCGCCCTTGGTCGAGGCGGCGAAAGAGATCGCCCGGACAAAGGGCGTTCGCTATCAGACCTTGCTTCGGTCCTGGATAGCCGAGGCCATCCTTAAGGAGCAGACCAAGCACCGGTAAGCCGCTATCCGCGGCAGGCGGATTACAGCCGCCTTCGTGCTTAAGACTCCTGGCCTCCGGTACGGACGTGCCCTCGTTGCTTTCCGTCCTTGATTCTCATTGTCTTCACCGGCCCTATCGTGGCCTTTCTATAGCCGCCCGGCATGGGTGAGGTCCAAACGCTACGCCGGCAGGTAAGCGCCGCCCCCGCGTCGAACATAGGATAGACAGACGGAAGCGGCACCCACCCTAACCGGCCCGGCCGCAAACCGGCCGGGCCTGAGCGGTGCCCGGCGCGAGGGGGCGTCCCGCATGGCCGACCCGCCCGACCTCATAAACCGCCTGCGGCAGGGCGACGCCTCGGCCTTCGAGGAGTTCGCCGCCGCTTATTGGCGCAAAATTTACGCCCTGGCCTTAAGCCTTTCCGGCAACCGCGCCGACGCCGAAGACCTCACCCAGGAAGTGCTGCTGAAGGTCTACCAGGGTTTCTCCCGGTACGCCCAAAGGGCCGGAAGCCTGGAGGCCTTTGTGCACCGCATGACCGTCAACCTCTGGATCGACTGGGTGCGCCGCCGCAAGCGCACTCCGGAGTTCTCCCTGGACGGGGCCCTGGACCGCGAGGAAGGCGCCGCTGGCTTGGAGCCCGCCGACCCCGAGGCCGGCGTGGAAGAGGTGCACCGCAAGGAGTTTTGGTCGGCGGTCTGGCAGGCCTTCGGCGAGCTACCGGAAAACTACCGGGTGCTGCTGAAGCTGCGGGTGGTGGACCAGATGTCCTATAAAGAAATTGCCGCCACCCTGGGCGAGAGCGAGGCGGCGGTGAAGGCCAAGCTTAACCGCAGCCGGGCCCTGCTTAAAGAGAAGCTGCGCCGCCGCGGCTTCGATTCCCGCGTGTGAACCCGGCCCCACAATTGATAAATCACCGGCGGTCCTCCGCGACCAGCGACGCGATTGACGCCTCACCGCGGACCGGTGCCGGCGCTGCCATGCCCTGCGGCTTCCCCCCGCGCCAGGAGGCCAATCCTTGCTCCCCTAGGGCCAAGACGGGGAGCTGCTCCTTTCCCGGAACCGGCACCAGCTTGGCAACCGGAACCTTGCGCACCGTAATAAGGACTGTTTCCCCCTGTTTGACCCGCCGCAGGTACATGCTGAAGCGGTTTTTGACCTCCCTAATACCCGCCACCACAAAACCACCTCCGGTGGCTACATTATAACCCGCAAGAGGCCATCTTTTAACAGACCCCGACAGCGCCAAAAATTTTGTGCGCCCCGCGAAACTTTTCCCCGTTTCCATCGTGATTCCTAACAGAAGCCCGGGACTGCCGGGCCGCGGAAAGGAGCAGCAGCCGTGAATTGCCGGCAGGCCGAAAACCTAATATCCTCCTACCTGGACGGGGAACTGGCGGAAGCCGAGCGCCCGGAACTGGAGGCGCACCTGGCTTCCTGCCCGGCCTGCCGCCAATACGCGGAGGAGCTGGAGGCGGCTCAGGCAGCGCTGGCCGGCGTGTTCGCCGCGGCCGAGCCCCCGGCGGACCTCTTCGAGCGGCTGATGGCCCGGGTGCGGGAAGCGGAGGCCGGCGCGCGGCCGGCCGGTAGGGCCCGGCAGCCGTGGTGGCCCGGACTGCGCCGGGCGGCGGCAGTGGCCGGTCTGGCGGCGGCAGTGGGTCTGGCCTGCCTGGGGTTGGGCCGGACGGGGTTCTGGCCCCTGAATGCGCCGGGAACGCCGGAAGGGTCCCCGCAGGTGGCGGCCAACCAAGAGGCTCCGTCCCCGGTGCTGCCTGCGGGGTTAGAGGCCGCGCCTGAACTTTCCGCCCCGGACGAGGCGGAGGAGCCGGCGGGCGCGCCGGCGGTGACGCCCAAAGCCCAGCCGCCGGGCGGGCCCGCTACCGTAGGGGAAACGCGGGCAGTAACCGGGTCAGCAGGCCTGCGGCCCGCGGCACCTAAAGCCGGCCGGCCCGCGGAGCCCGCTACCACCTCTGGCGAAGCTACCCGCCTGGCCTCGGCGGATACGGCTTCGGCCCCGGCGGTGAAGACCTTTCTAAGCCACAGCCGGCACGTGCGCACCACCGTGCTGCGGCTGGCGGTGGCGGATCTGGAGGCGGCCCGGGCGGAAGTGGCGGCTGCGGCCATAGGGGCGGGCGCGCTTAGCGTGCAGGCGGCCTGGAGCTACCAGCAGGAGCAGGTCATGCTGCGGGTGGTGCTGCCGGTGGGTAGTGCGCCGCGCTTTGCGGCCGAGGTTTCCGGCCTGGGCGAGGTGTTGGGCAGAACCACCGACACCGCCGACGTTACTGCCGAGTTCGAGCGCCGCCTCGCCGAGTACCGGGAACTGGCGGCGCAGGACGACCCGCAGGCCCAGGCCCTGGCGCGGGCGGCGGAGAAGGTGCTGGAGGCCCTGGATCGGGAGAGCCTTGAGGCGGGCCGGGAAGTGGTGAACGTTTGGCTCAAGGTCCGCTAGCCGTCAAATGCGGCCGGCGGCTTGAGGATAGAGCGCCAGGGCGGGCAAGGCCCGCAAGCGCATTACGCAGAAAGGGGGGAGGCAGGCCCGGAAGGCGCGCCCGAGCGGCGCACCGAAGCGGCAGCGCGGTACATAGTTGGCCGCGGAGGGGCGCGGGCCGCGGCGAGGCCGACCCGGGGAAGCAGAGCAGCGGCAAGGCAGAGCGGGTACTTTCGCCGGTGCAGTTCAAAGTAGTACATGGGCCGCGCAAGGCCCGAAGCAAACCAAGCAAACCAATTCGGGAGGGAGAATTGAGTGAGGAAGACGCGCAATAAAGCGGTATCCATGCTGGTGGCGCTGACCTTCCTGCTGGGTCTGGTCCTGGCGTATGCGGGCCCGGCTGCGGCGGGCACCTACTGCACCTTCACTGGGGCGTACAAGGAGGTACAGACCGGCACGAACGTGGCGGCCGGCGAGGCCGAGGTAAGGCAGGCGGAATCCGCTACCGCAGGCTGGGAGTGGAATTTGGCTGGCGTCGACACGGTCCTGATAAGCGTGACCTTACCTGACGATGTCACGTATAATGGGGACCCCGGCGCCTCCGGCGCGCCCGTTAAGGATTACGTATACGTGCTGGCTGGCGGAGCCGACAAGACGCCTACCAGCTTTACGTCGGCCAGTCGGTCTAGCGTAGAGATTAAACTAGATGCTACGACCGTCGGCTTTAATCAACCGGTGAACGTGAGCTTTGATTTTAGCAAGAGCGGCGCCTCCGCGCTGGACATCGCCAGTGATGTGACGGGCGACATAAAGGCCACGGTCGAGGTTATCGGCCTCGCCAGTGGCAACGTCAAGTTCCGCGAGAGCGAGAACATCACCATCGCCCGTGTAGTCTCGGCCGACCCCATAACGATCAGTGCTGCTGACCCTAAGCTGGTCACCGTGGGCAAGGGCCGGGAGGCGGCCAAGATAACGGTGGCGGAAACGGTGGTAAACGCCATTTACGTCGGCACGGCCGAGGCCATAAAGCTGGAGATTCTCAGCCCTGGCGTAACGTTTAACGCCACCGCCGGGACGGCGAGCGGTATTCGCCTGAACGCGGCCAACCCGGTCCGACAGACTACTGATGATACGGTAGCGCTGGTTACCGTATCCGGACGCACCGTTACTGGAATGCCCGGCAAGGTAGAGATCACTCCCAATCTCGACGTTTCACCGGCCGCGTCCGGCGACGTCAAGATCAAGGTGACGGCGTATAAGCCCGACAGAAGCACGGTGAGCGGCACGGTCACGGTTGCTAAGGTCTCTGAGAAGGTTACCTTCGCTGTGAGCGATGTCAAGAACACCGGCGGGAAGGTCTACGCCGGGTATAAGGCGGCCGTTGTCAAAGAGGCGGGCAAGGCGGCTGAGCTCACGATAAAGACACTAGGCGGCAACTTCCCGAACGGCACGTACATCTACGTGGACATTGTTGGAGCCAAGTTCGAAGCGCCGGCCTTTGCGGCTAGTGCAGGCGTGAGCGACGTGACGATCTACAACGATGGGAAGAGCGCCTGGTTTACCGCGCCATCTACGAGCGATAAGGTGCGCCTGTATGACTTCAAGGTGTCTGCCGCAAGCGACGCCGCGGAGGGCGACATCGTGCTCAAGCTCAGTAGCAACCTTGGCAGCTTCGACACCGAGGAAGTGGTGATCGGCAAGGTCGCCAAGCCCATCTCGGTGCAGGCTTCCGGAGCGCCGGAGATCACCTACCTGGGCCGCGGCCAGGCGGCGGGTAGCATCACCATCAAAGAGGCGAAGGACGGCGCCATTCTTGCGGACGGGCTCAAGCTCAGCCTGCCCGACGGCGTCAAGTTCAGCGCTCTGCCGACCGTGAAGGTTACCAGCGGCAAGCTTACCGTTACCAAGAGCCTGGCCGACGACAACAGCGCCCTGGTACTGCAGGTCAGCAGCGCAAGTTCGGAGGCCGCCACGATCGAGATCACCGATATCAAGTACGACGCGACCCGCCTGGCGCTCGATGGCGACGTTGAGGTCACGGTTGCCGGCTACGACGACGGGAAGGCACCGGCGGCTGACTGGGCAGACACCAAGCCGCTCGCCAAGGCGGTCAACGCGAAGGTCGTCAGCGAGGCTGCGGCCCGTACTGCGGTGTTCACCATTGGCAGCACCACCTACACCGTCAACGGCACCGAGTGCACCATGGACGTGGCTCCGTACATCAAGGACAACCGCACCTACCTGCCGGTCCGGTACGTGGCCTACGCTCTGGGCGTATCTGAGGACAACATCTTCTACGCCAACGGCCAGGTTTCCATCCTGAACGGCGGCCGCGCGGTGCAGCTCACCATCGGCAGCAAGACCATGGTGGTCAACGGCGTGGCCATCACCATGGACGTGGCGCCTGAGATCCAGGCCGGCCGCACCATGCTGCCGTTCCGCTGGGTGGCCACCGCCCTCGGCGCCAGCGTGGGCTGGGACGAGGCCACCAAGACCGTAACCATGAGCGTGGAATAAGCCGCTAGCCGCGGCGCATCCGGCCCGGGGTCGCGAGGTCCGGCCCCGGGCCTGCTTATTGTTTGTCAGGCTCTTATGAGGTCGTGCTGCCGGAGCGGGTTGGGTTTTCTAAGGTTATCTTAAGTTTCGCCGACTACAATGGCGTTGCCGGCGCTTGCCGCGAATACTCGGCGGGGAGATGAGCAGGGTGAGGAAACGGAAGTCTATAACGGCGAGGGCTATCGCTACGGCGGCGCTTTTGTCGCTGGTAACCGTCTGGGGCTTTTTGCCGGCTGCGCGGGCAGAGACGGGTACTGCGCCGGGCGAGGAGGCGGCGGTTCCGGAGGCGCTGAGCCTGGAGCGGGCGGTGAGCCTGGCCCTGGCGAGCAGCCGGGAAGTGCGGCAGGCCGAGCGCAGCCTGGAGCAGGCCAGGATGCAGAAGGACGATACCTGGGACGCCTACGGGGTAATACTGGCGATGATGTACGATTCTAAAACCGGAACGTACACACCTCTACCCAAGGTCGGCGATCCCACACCGGCCGTCTACCAGACCTATTATGCCTGGAAGCAGGCGCAGAGACAGCTTGAGGCCACCAAAGAGAGCGTGGTCCGCCAGGTATATGAAAAGTACTATGCGGTGCTGCAGGCGGCTTCAGGTTTGGAGCTGAAGAGGCTGGAGCTGGAAGGCGCGGAACTCTCCTTGCGTGTTGCCGAGGCCCGGCGGGCGGTGGGCATGGAGACCGACCTTTCGGTGACGGCGGTG
>JBNARC010000017.1:0-53284 GCA_049719955.1 Neomoorellales bacterium
TCGCCTGCGGTGGACTTTCACCACCAGGTTAACGCCCATGCCGGGCGCACAAAAATGGAGCCCTCCTCTTGTCGGGGAGGGCTCCAATCACTACTTAGGAAACTAAGCTTTCTAGCCCTAGGCTCTTTGCAGGATGGTCACCACTCCCGTACTACCGTCCACTCGCACCAGATCTCCGTTCTTTAGCGCGGTAGTGGCCGAACCGGTTCCGGTTACCGCCGGGACACCGTACTCGCGGGCTACAATGGCGGCATGGGTGGTCATTCCGCCAATGTCGGTTACCGTGGCCGCTATCTTGGTAAATACCGGCGACCAGGAAGGGTTGGTATACGGGGCCACCAGCACCTCTCCGGGCTGGATGTCCGCAACCTCTTCCAGCGTCCGGCATATGCGTACCCGGCCCTCAGCCACACCTGCGGAGGCGGCAAATCCCTTCAATTCCCTGACCTCTTCCTCGCCGGCGGCTCCGCCCATGGCATCAAGCCACTTCCTTACGGTCTCAGTAGTAACGCCCCAGTTAGCAATGGTTACCGGCTCCGTGACTTCCTCCGGCGGGATGCCCAAAGCCGGCGGCTCGGCCCACTGTTTGGCCGCCGCCAGGATTTCCTTTCTTCTTTGGACTTTCTTCTTCCACATGGCCGCGCGTCCGGGCACTCCTTCACCCAAGGCCCAGGCAGTAACCAGATCTTCGAGCATGACCGGTATTTCGAAGCGGTTGAAGATAAATATGTCCTCCGGTTCGTTGAGGAATTGGTAGTTGGTCAACAGACGGCCGAATTGCCGCATTTTCTCAAACAAAATGGTGTGGAACCAGTTTTCCACCCAGAAGATGTGGTCCTCCGCGAAGGGGTAAATCCGCATGCAGGTCCGATATAAGTCCTCGAAGCTCTTGCGGTCCTCCTCGTTTTGAATTAGAGAGGTGTATTCCCGTACCAGTCGATCGCGTTCCGCCTGCACTTCCTCTACGGACCGCTCGATCGCCTCCCCGCGCTCCAGCCGCTCGACGTATCCTTTGAGGTATCCGAAAGGTACGTCCGGCTTGGTAATCCAGCTTCCCTCGTAATGGAGCCAGCCGCTGCCGCAGGACATGTAAAACCACGGTTCTTTCTTCTCGTCATAGGCCTTAAGCCAGTCGCGTCCCTCGGGTGAT
Organism: Neomoorellales bacterium; assembly: GCA_049719955.1. GTDB lineage: Bacteria > Bacillota > DSM-521 > Neomoorellales > SLTJ01 > JANLFO01. The sequence goes on from JBNARC010000017.1 coordinate 1,151, forward strand.
TCTTTGAGAAGTTCAATCTTTTGAACCGCTGGAATATCCTGTTTCAGGATTTCTCTTACTTTGGGCATATCCATGGCCATCCGGGCCAGTTTATAGAGTTCTTCTTCCGGACGAAGCATGGAAACGGAAACGCCGCTGATGAAACGGGCCAGGTCGGCCTCGTTAATGCCCGGGAAAAGCTGTCTGGCCACGTCGGAGAAGGTTAGGATGGCCAGGTAGCAAGGGCTTAGGTATTCCCAGTGGTACTGCCAGGCCTTAAAGGTAAGGTCGATTACCCGGTCGTAGGCCTCGATTACGCTGTAGGTAGAGTAATAGCCCCGGGGCGCCGGATAAATGAGTTCATCGGGCTCGATTTCCGGTAACTTCTCCGGTATGACTATAGACTGAAGCTCCTTACCGGTGGCGGTAAACTTATCCAACCATTTGGGCCACAGTTCGGGGTAGTGTTCCAGCATGTAGTTGAGTCTTTCTTGGAATACCTTTGCCTTCTTTTCTACGGTTTCGGGTGAGGGAGATTCTACCGGAGTAATGTACATATAACAGCCGACGATGCGGTGGGCTACTCCTTGCGCCGGGGGAAGACAGTAGACCCGGGTATTGTTCTGAGACAGGGCCATCTGCCATGCTTCCTGGAAGATTAGATCCCAAGGAGGCATGGGATCGGCGGCATGGATCTTGTCCCGATACCAGAAGTGCCTGCCTTCCCAGTCTTTCCTTTCCTCGCTAAATAGATAGTACGGTGGGTACATCTCCTCCCAGCCTTCAAGCTCCGGCGGCACCTCTACCTCCCAAGGCATGGGAAAGCGTCTCTTCTCAGCCATCCTAACCCCTCCTTCTTACTGTTTGGGAGCAAAGATCGGTTTGCCTATAGGTAGTACCGGTCTCCCGAATACTTCAGCCAGGTATATGCCGCAGGCCATGTAGAGCATTCCGAGGGCGAATACCAGTAGTGCAATCCAACCAACGGCCGACAGTGCGCCGCCGATCACCCCCAGGAAAGTTAGCCCTGCCAGCCACAGTCCGATATCCAGCAGCACGCACAGGAATAGCAATAACCCGCTGATAGTTCCCACGGCCACGAACAGCGATATGACGTACGCCGCTACTACCATGAAGCCCACCCCGTTGGCGGCCGCCGGGGCTGCCGGGGCGTTAGCCCAAATCTTAACCATTTCGCCGAACGCCGGGGTAACGCAGAGCATGAACCCGAATACGATTAGGGGTGTACCTAGGAGTATCCCCCCTCCTCTCCGCAGCTCTATGATGCCGGCTACGATTTGCACTATCCCGCCGAAAATCAGCCATCCCAACAGGACCGGGGCTCCTTGAGGTGGGAGCCAGCCCAGATTCATGCAACACAGAGGAATCACCACGCAACACAGACCGAGAATCCCGGCTACTCCCGGATTGGACCAAACATTCCTGGAATTTTCTGACATGCTGTTAACCTCCTCTCATACTGACTATCTCGTTAACAATCACATAGGTAATACCGGCGTTGATTCGCTCAGGACTTCTACCACCCCCTTACTCCCGTTAACTCGCACGTACTGTCCGGTTCTAAGCATTTCGGTGGCCCGTTGACCGCGAGTGGTAGTGCCCACTACCGCCGGAATTCCGTATTCCCGGGCGCATATGGCGGCATGAGCCAGTAGCCCCCCGCAGTCGGTTACCACCGCCTTTACCTTGGAAAATAGCGGCGTCCAGGCCGGGGTGGTGAAAGGAGCCACTAGAACTTCCTCCGGTAGGACCTCAGAAAAACCTTCATACCCCAGGATAACCCGCGCTCTACCCTCCGCCACTCCCGGCGATCCGGGCAACCCGATCAACTGGACGGCGCGACTACTGCTCCGTCGCGAAGTACCGGAATCTTCTTCCTCTGCCTCCAGGGCGGCAATAGTTTCCCGGGTAAAGCCCCACACCTTAGTAAATAGGGGATCCCTAATTTCCACCTCAGGGGAAGTGCCCAATACTCGCGGGGGATGACAATCGTGAAGCTCCTGCCAACGTTGTCTTCGCTCCTCTACCAACTGGGGTATGAACAGGTCCAGCCCCCCCACCGGCGAAGGTCGTCCCCGGCTGAGCGAGCGCATCCCGTCTAACAGTTCGTTGGCGGTCAGGAAGAATACATCCTCGGGCCGGGCCAGAATGCGGTGTTCCGTGAGGCGACGGCCGCACTCCAACAGGGTATAGCGCAACTCGGCGTAGGCCCACTGGTCCACATAGAAATTGTGGTCCTCGAAGAAAGGATAGGTGGCCTGTGCCGGACCCAGGCGCAACCGAAAATCCTCCGCCGCCTGCTCGCCCAGGCGGGCCATGGTCGATTGCACCGCTCGGTCCCGCTCCTCGATTACCTTCCTGGTATGGTCCTCAAAACTGAATCCGCCTTTCAAGATGTAGGTCTTCAGTGTGAACAGCACCGGCCAGGGCTCCTCACGCCAAGTGGGATAATAAGGATCGAACACCGCGGCCGTGGTTCTGCGGCCGTAGTACTCCAGGAAATCTCGGAATTCCTTGAGCCAAGCCCGCCCCCGAGGCGAAAGCTCCAGGTATTTCTCCAGGGCTTCCGTACTCTCCGCGGTCACAAACGCCTCTTCCAGACCGAGATCGTGGGCCAGATTGGCCAAGCCCCACAACGCCCGGTCGGTTTCGTATACCTTGGTGTCGTACCCCTGCAAGAAGGTCCGGATCTCCTTTTCACTGATGCCGTTACGCAGGCACAGTTCCTCAAAGTCGGTGTAGGCGCTAAGAGCGGCGTACTGCCCGAAGAAATGCAGTTCCCAGGCCCTTTTGGAGGCTTCGATGGTTTCCTTCAACACCTCGGTCAACTTGGGCAGGGATAGTAGTTCTTTGCGTATGCCTTTTAGGTATTCCAGGAGACTCACCCATTCCCGCACGCAAGAGGAATACCATTGCGACCACCGGCTAAACAGGTCGGTGACGATGGAGGTAAAACGTCGCTCTCTTTCGCGTATCTCCTCCGGATCTTCTATCGGCAGCGGTGAGGCGTATATTCGCCCGTAGTAGAGTCGGTAGTCATATCCGTGGGAATACGGGTAGGACAGGGTAACGGCAGCGTAACGTGATCCGTCCGGCCAATGCAGCAAGGAGGCTCCCATGGGCGTAGCCGGCGGCTCGTTATGCAGGAAGTCGTGAAACCAAAAGCGTTCCAGGTCCTTTCGACGCAGACGACGGTGCGGCAGCCATTCCACCGCTCCCTCGGTTAGATTAACCTCGACCGCAAAGCCCAATACCAAGGACCTCCAAATGTTTTGTTATTGCCGGAAATATCATATCAGACTATCCACTGCGCGTCTATCGCTCAAACTTCTGAATATCCCGAGGAAAACTCGCGTGGTTGACCTATGCTCGGTTTGGTGCCCGGAGACGTAGTTGTGCTAAAATCAAAACAGCGGCAGGAAAGGAGCAAGCAGGCGGACCGTGACGGAATGGGTTAAGGAGCTAGAGCGCCGGCTGGGAAAAGAGCGGATCTTCACCTCTCCCGTGGTGCGTCAGTGCTACGGTCGGGACTTCGCCCCAACCGAGCCGTCATATCTTCCGCAGGCGGTAGTAATGGTCCGCGACGAGCCAGAGGTGGTGGCGGTCTTAGAGTTGGCCCACCGGAAGCGGGTTCCCGTGGTTCCGCGGGGCGCCGGCACCGGCGTAGCCGGAGGAGCGGTGGCCATACGGGGGGGAATGGTGCTGGACCTTTCCCTGATGAACCGCGTGCTCCGGGTAGATCCGGAGGAGTTCCTGGTAGTGGTACAACCCGGAGTGGTATGGGCGGAACTTAACCGGTCCCTTGCCGCTCATTCCCTTCTCGCCCCTTCGGTTCCCGGTAGCGGGCGGGTATCTACCGTGGGCGGCACCGTAGCCGCGGGCGGAAGCGGCATGCGTAGCTTGCGTTACGGAACCATACGGGAGCAGGTATTGGGGTTAGCCGTGGTTCTGCCCGGGGGGAAAACCCTCCGGGTAGGAGGAAAAACCTTCAAGTCTGCCTGCGGCTACAGCCTCAAGGACCTGCTGGTGGGTTCGGAGGGAACCCTGGGTGTCATTACCGAGATTACCCTTCGGGTGTGGCCCCGCCCGCCGGCAACATTGCTGGTAGAGGCGGCAGCGGCCCGGTTGGAGGAGGTCCCGGCAGTCTTTCGGCGCCTGCGCCAGGCCGGAGTGCTCCCTTCGGCTTTCGAGCTGATACCCTCCGGTAGCCTGGTGACGGTGGGCGAGCGGCCGAAGGCCGGAGAGGCATGGCTAATGGTGGAGTTCCAGGGATCCGAAGCCGAGATTGAAGCGGCAGAAGCGCTGGCCAGGACGCTCCTGCCCGATAGCGAGATCTGCTTCTGGAGGAGTGAACCCGAACAGGCGCGGCGTTGGCAATGGTACAGTGAAGTTTATTATCGTCTGGTCCGATTACGGCCGGCGCTCTGGGCGGAGGACCTGGGGGTGCCCTTGGCGGCGGTGCCCGGCCTCCTGAAGGAGGCGGAGAACCGGGCCCGAGAACTGGGAGTGTCGGCAGGCTTCGTAAGTCACGCCGGAGACGGAACTATACATTGCGTCATTTCCGTCGATCCCAGCGATCCGGAGGAAATGGAGCGAGCCCGTCGCCTTCGGGAAGAACTGTACAGGCGGGTATTGGAGCTGGGAGGCACCATAACCGCCGAGCACGGGGTAGGGGCCCGACGTTCCAGCTTTGGCCGCCTTCAGTTGGGCCCCGCTTTAGAGCTTATGCGGCAAATCAAGGCTGTTTTCGATCCCCACGGGATAATGAACCCGGGCAAGCTGGGACTGGAGGACTAGATAGTGGAATCGGCAAAGGCGGTACCAAACCCGTGCCTGGGGTGCGGTCTGTGCCGGGGCTCGTGCCCGCTTAGCGATCTCTGGTGGCCGCAGGGGGAGGTGTCTACCCCGCGAGGCAAGGTAGCCATGCTGGAGGAAATACTGGCCGGGCGTCTGGAACCGGACGAGACGTTCGAGGCGGAGTTTTGGTATCGGTGCACACTGTGTGCTCGCTGTGAGCTGGACTGTCCCGCCCTGGTACCGGTTACGGAATTGGTAGTCCGGGCACGCCGGTACCTGGTGGAGAGGGGCAAGGTACCGGTTGGAGCGGCTGCGTCGCTGCGGCGCCTCCGGCTTCACCGCAACCCTTGGGGTAGACCGGCAGCCGAAAGACAGAAGATGGCCGGGAGTTTCTTCCCCTCTTCGGTGCGGTCGTCGGATACCCTATTATTCTTGGGGTGTCTGGCCGGGTACGATCGTCGGGCCGGCCAGGCCGCTTCGGCTCTGGTTCGGATACTGGCCGACTGGGGGGTAGATTTCGCGGTCTTGCCGGACGATGAACCCTGTTGCGGCGGAGAGGCCTATGCAATGGGAGAAGAAGGACTGTATGAGCAGTTGGTGCAAGCAAATTTGGAGATCTTTTCCCGCCGTGGGGTGAGGCGAATTATCACCTACTGCCCGCACTGCTATCACGCCTTCAAGACCCTTTATCCCCCGGAGCTGGAAGTCTACCACTACACCGAAGTGCTGGAAAAGCTGCTAGACGGAGGTGCCGTTCCTCCCCGGGATGGGCCCGCTCTTAGGGTGTGGTACCACGACCCCTGTCACTTGGGCCGCCGTCAAGGCATATATGAGCCTCCCCGGCGGATCCTGGAGGCCCTTCCGGGCGTTATTCGGGTCACCACGGCGACCGAGGCCCGGAAAGGTCTCTGTTGCGAGGCCGGGGGCGGCAGGATGTGGTACGGCCCCCCCGGTAGCCCGCCGTCGCTGGCCCGCCGAATAGTAGAGCAGGCCAGAGAGGCGGGGGCGGACGCTATAGCGGTGGCTTGTCCCTTTTGTCTTACCGCTTTGGAGCCTTGGGCCGGGCAGGCGGGCATGGCTATTTGGGACCTGGCGGAGATAGTACAGTTCTACCGGGAGAGGGGCGGGCGGCAACGCATCTAATCGGTCGGTATTGTAAGGGAAAAGGCGAAGCGGCGGCCTTCACCGCTTTGGAATGGGTACAAAGTCAATGCCGGGAGAAGCTAGGCTTTATCCCCTATCCGGGAACGGCCAATCTACGGGTGGAGCCCCAGGAAGCGGCCCGCTTGCGCCAACTGGCCGAAAGCAAGGGGGTGCGCCTGATCTCCCCGTCGGCGGCTTATTGCGACGCCTTGTGTCTGACCACCCGGCTGAAAAGAAAAGAAGGCTCGCGGTTTTTGGATGGGGTTTTGGTCTTCCCCTTAGTGGGCGGTTATTACTCCACCATCGTCGAATTCCTTTGCCCGGTAGAGGTTAAGGCCGAACTTCAACTGACTGAGGAAGAAGAAATGCTGCTGGTGGTGCTCCCCGAAGATCATCAAGAGGGTGATTAAGCCGTGACCTTGTATCTGTCTCGCCGGGTCCAAGAGGACGGCTGGACTACCTTCGAAAGCCACCCTTATCTGGCGCACAGCAAGAGGCGACTAAACGAACGCTGCCTTCCCTGTCTGGAAGGGTTGCTGAGGCAGTTGGAGGGGGACGTCTCCGAAATCAATCTGGGCCCCGCCTGGGACTGCTGGAAGATCACGGTGGTCTTGCCCGACCTGGACCGGTGCTGGGCCTTTCTCGGCCGGTTCGAGGAGTTCTTCCCCCACGAATATGTGTACGGTAAACTCGGTACTTCCGATCCCCGCCGTCCTACTCGGGTAGTGGTGTTTCATCTGGACGGTATCGGCCCCTTGGTCCGCCTTCTGCCCAAGGTCCAACAGTGTGCTGGGGCCACCGAACCGGTCCTCGATCTGCGGGTATCTCGAGGCTGCGCCGACCCCTACGAGCATCTCCTGGGGCCCTGGCCCGGCTGGCAACCTACCTCTCCCCTGCGCCATCGGGACCAGGTTCCGACGGTGGTAACCCGCCTCAGAACCCTCCTTTACGGCCCCCCTAACGCCTAAGCAGCCCTACCGTCCTTTCCACCGCCCGACGCAGTTCGGCAACGGCTACCATGGGGTCCGAGCGACCGAAGACATAGGTACCGGCTACCAGCACCGTGGCCCCGGCCTCGGCTGCCTGCGGCCCGGTCTCTAGGCCTATGCCCCCGTCTACCTCTACCTCTGGGTGTAGATCCCGCAGGGCCAACATATCCTTTAGCCGCCTAAGTTTGGTGAGCACCTCCGGGATAAAGTCTTGACCGCCGAAGCCGGGATTCACGGTCATGAGCAGAATAAGATCTACTGCTCCTATCACTTCTTCTATGGCGGATAAGGACGTGGCGGGATTCAGCGCTACCCCAACCTGGCAACCGGTTTCCCGCACTTTCTGAATCACCCGGTGCAAATGAGGACAGGCCTCTACATGTACGGTTAGCAGATCGGCCCCGGCCTCCGCAAAGGCTTCGATAAACTGCTCCGGGCTAGACACCATGAGATGCACATCGAAGAAAAGTCCGGAATGAGGGCGCAAGGCCTTGACTACAGCCGGTCCGATGGTGAGATTGGGTACGAAATGGCCGTCCATGATGTCTAGATGTAACCAGTCCGCACCCGCAGCCTCTACCCGAGCCACCTCCTCCGCCAGGCGACTAAAATCGGCGGCCAAAATGGATGGGGCAATCCTTACCGTGGTCCTGGGTTCCATAAGCGCGCTCTTCCTCTCTCGTGTGGCCTAGTAGTTTCGCTCCGCTCGAATTATCTCCTCTAGGAACTCCAGATAATGAGAGTAGCGCTCCGGATCAATCTCTCCGGCCTCCAGAGCCGCCCTTACGGCGCAGCCCGGCTCTTGGCGGTGAAGGCAGGAACTAAACCGACAGTTGCCCAGGCGAGAAGCAATTTCCGGAAAGCAGTATCCTAGCTCCTCGCGTCGTAGGGCCGGAAGATACAATTGCGAGAAGCCGGGAGTATCCGCCACCCAGCCTCCCTGAGGTAGACGCAAGAGCTCTACGTGCCGGGTGGTATGCCGGCCCCTACCTAGCTTCTCGCTCACCGCCCCGGTCTTGAGGCGCAACTCCGGATGTATGGCATTAAGAAGACTGGATTTTCCCGCACCGGAGGGTCCGGCAAACACCGATACGGTATCCCGCAGTAGATCGGCCAGTTCGTTCACTCCCTGACCGCTGAGGGCACTAGTAACTATGACCGGGTACCCTAGATTTTGGTATAGCGGGGGAAGAGAACCGGGCTCACCCCCCACCAAATCCACCTTATTGAAAGTTATGGCCGGGGCGATACCGGCAGCCTCGGCCAATACCAGAAGCCGGTCAAGAAGTAGGCGGTTTACCGGGGGTTCGAGAAGAGACATGACGATCACTACCTGGCGCACATTGGCTACCGCCGGTCGCAACAGGTAGGTTTCCCGCGGTAGCACTTCTTCGATGGCTCCGCTGCGGTCGGGCAGGAGTCGAAAGCGCACCCGATCCCCCGGAACCACCTCCTGCCTAAGCCACCGGTACTTGCCAGGCAAGTAGCACCGCCATATCTCTCCGTTGCTTTCTACGTCTAAGAACCCGCCGCGAGCGCGCACTACTAATCCTTCCCGGTAGGCCATACGTTCTTAACCCTCCAGGGGGTGGTTAAGCAGGTAAGGCTGATCGTCCAAGTACACGTCTAAACTGCCGTGCCCATAGAAGGTAACCGTAACGCTGACCGTTTCTCCCGGACTGTGTTGGCGGTCATAAACCTCCCGACCCTGGCCTTTGGCGTCGCTAATTACCACCCTTACCCGGTGGGTACGACCGTCATTAGGCACGAGAATATTCTCTATCAGGGCTGTCCTGGCCGGAGGACCGGGGCCGGGGCTGATGATTAACTCTACCTTGTCGCCTGCCAGCGCCGCAGTCTGCGGTTTAGGCCGCTGATCGATAACCGTGCCGGCGAAAAACTCCGAGTTCTCCTCACTGGCTCTTATCACCTGTCCGAGGTTAAGCCCTACTCTTTCCAGTTCTTTCTTGGCTTCCTCCAGGCTACGGCCGACCAAATCCGGCACAGTAACCGGTTTGGGCTTGGGACCTAAACTGACTACCAAGATGATCTCAGAGCCTTCGGCCACCGAACTCCCCGCCGGAGGTACGGTGCGGACCACGGTTCCCGCGGACGTCTGTTCGTCGTAGACTTCTTGTCTGTCCGGGCTTACCTTAAGCCTGGCTTCCTCCAGGGCAAGCCGGGCCGCCCTCTCGGTAAGGCCGGCAACCGGAGGGACCTGCGTGAGCGCCGGCCCCAGGCTTACGTCCAGGGTTACTACTCGGAAGCGCTTCACCCGTTCGTGCGCCGCTGGATCCTGTTCCAACACCACCCCTTCCTCTACCCGCGGGTCGTGGCGTTTTTCCCCTACTTGCCAGCGTAGCCCAGTGGAGACCAACACTCGTTGCGCTTCATCCAAAGGTAACCCCACCACCGCCGGCACTTCAACCTCGCTAACCCGCCAATAGATCTGCCAGCCGCTATACAGACCGTAAAGAATAATGGCCACCAGCAGGGGTGCCACCCACCAGCGTAAGCGCCGCCGGGTGGGTACGGGGTCTTCTTCGGGTTGAGTCGTCGGTAGGGTGACAGTAGCGGTCGAGACCTGGCTGGGCAGCACCCGAGTAGGTTCTTCGGCGCCCAGAAACACTTTTTCTAGGTCGGAGCGCATTTCTGCGGCGGTGGCATAACGGTCCGCCGGATCCTTGGCCAGTCCCTTTAGGACTATCCTTTCCAGGGCCGGCGGAATATCGGGGTTAAAGGAGCGGGGCGAGGGCGGGGTAGCCTGCAGATGTTGCATGGCCACCGCCAGCGGCGTCTCCCCCTGAAAGGGTGTCCGGCCGGTTAGCATTTCGAAGAAGACCACGCTAAGGGAATAAAGGTCAGAACGTACTGTAGCCGGTTCTCCCTTGGCCTGCTCCGGGGAAAGATAGTGCACCGAACCCACTATGCTGCCGGGGAAGGTTATGGTGGCCTCGGTGGCCGCTCGGGCAAGGCCGAAGTCGGTAATCTTTATTCTGCCCGCCGGCGTTACCAGCAGGTTGTGAGGCTTAATGTCGCAATGGACGATGCCGTTGGCGTGGGCGTGCTCCAGGGCCTCCAACAACTGCAGGAGGTAACCTATGGCCTCGCCTACGGGCAAAGGAGCACGATCACGAATGAGATCTTTTAAGGTGCCGCCGGGCACGTATTCCATCACCAAATAATGGTAGGAGCCCTCCTCCCCCACATCGTAAATGCTTACAATGTTGGGGTGAGACAATCGGGCTACCGCCTGAGCCTCTTGTCGGAAACGCCGTATGAAGGCCTGGTCGGAGGCGTATTGATCCCGCAAGATCTTGACGGTAACCGTACGGTTGAGAAGAATGTCCTCCCCTTTGTACACCACGGCCATGCCACCGCTGCCAATCGGCTCGGTAATGCGGTACCGTCCACCCAGAATCAAATCCCGCAAGCTAGGAGTTCACCTCTCGGTTAGACTTAAGGCGAAGGTCAGCAACTCTCGTGCCAGCGGCGCGGCTACGGTTCCACCCGACCCACCGTTTTCCACCAGCACGGTTGCCACCACCCGAGGCGCACCCGCCGGAGCAAACCCGGTAAACCAAGCGTGGGGGGGGCCATGAGGGTTCTCCGCGGTTCCCGTCTTTCCCGCTACTTCCAACCCCGGTATCCGGGCCTGCCTTCCGGTCCCCTCTTCCACCACCGCCGTCATGGCCCGAGACAGATAGGCTGCGGCCAGGGAACCAAACATCGGCCACGGGGGTGCGGGACTAGAAACCGGAGTCACACCGCCGCCGGGAAGGCGCACCCCGGAAAGCAATCTAGGCGGCACGGTCATGCCTTGGTTGGCGATTGCCGCGGTAACCAAGGCGATGTGAAAGGGCGTCATTACTAGCCGCCCTTGCCCTATGCCGATTTCGGCCAAGGCATTGGGCGAAAGTCTTTCGGTCGGAAGCCGGCTCTTGCTAACCGGTAGGTCAAACGGCAATTGCCGGTTAAATCCCCATCGGTAGTTTACCGACCGGAAACGCTCGACCCCCAGCTCCAAGGCCAGGCGCGCATAAGTCACGTTGCACGACCGTACCAGAGCCTGAGCCAAATCTACCTCTCCGTGTGCTGCCGGGCATTCCAGCCGACGACCTTCGATGACCAGATACCCGGGACAAGGATATCGCTTGCTGCCGAGGGCGGGATCCGTCTCCAGGGCTAAGGCGGCGGTAAGCACCTTGGCTACCGATCCCGGCGGGTAAAGTCCGTTTAGGGCCCGGTTCAACAAGGGGGCGTCCGTACGCCTTTCGAGTTCCGACCACCGGCTATCTACTTCCTCCGGGTCAAAGGCCGGACTGCTTACCAGGGCCAGCACCTCGCCCGTCGTTGGGTTCAACACCACTATGGCCCCTCGTCTGCCGCCCAGCAACTCCGAGGCCCGTTGCTGCAAGCGAGCGTCTACGGTGAGAATTACGTCGTAGCCTCGTCCCGGTTTACCCACCAGACGGCGCAACCGGTTCAGGGCGTTTTCGGTTCCCATTAGACCGGCCAGCCAGCCGTTCGCCGCCTGTTCCACGCCCGTGCTGCCGTGGTATCGCGAAAGGTAGCCGGTAACGTGACTAGCCGCTGAGCCGAGGGGATAGAGGCGCTTATTGCCGACACTTTGGGCAAGGATTTCGCCGTTACGATCCAGAATTCCTCCTCGGTGTACGGTAGCGGCGGTTAACTCGGTGCGGGGGTTTAGGGGGTGGGCCTGTAACCGGGGCGCCCGGAGCAGGTAAAAGTAGCCGAGGTAAACCATTAGGGCGGCGAAACCCAGGCAGAGGGCCAGCCCCGAAATGAGCACCGAGCGCCTCATGAGTTCCTCCCTCCTCTACCGGAGGGCCCGCGCTGGCCTACCTGCAAGAGCAAACCGGCGAGGAGGTAAGAAACCACCATGGAGCTACCACCGTAGCTGAAATAGGGCAGGGCCACCCCGGTCAGAGGTAACATGCCGGTTACCCCACCAAGAAGAATTAGGGTCTGTAAAGCTAAGAGAGAGCTTAACCCTCCGGCCAACAGGCATCCTGCCGAGTCCTGCGCCCTAAGGGCGGTACGAAATCCCCTCCAGGTCAATACCAAGTAAAGGGCCAGCAGCCCCAGCCCCCCCAACAGTCCCATCTCCTCGGCTAAGGCGGCGAAGAGGTAGTCGGTAGTCACCGCCGGTACTAGGTGGGGATATCCCACACCCACTCCGCTCCCCAATAGCCCTCCTGCCGCTAAAGCAAACCATCCCTGAACCAACTGGTAGCCGGTGCCGTAGGCTTGGGACCAGGGATCCAACCAGGCCCGAATTCGGCTCTGTACGTGGTCGAACAGTACATACCCGGTGCCGAACCCCAACAGAAGAAGCAACCCGCCCGCAGCCAAGTAAAGACGACGCTCGGTAGCTTGGTACAACATGGCTACCAGGGTGCAAAACAGAATTAAGCTGCCCCCCAAGTCACGCTGGAAGGCCACCAGCAATAGCGACAGCCCCCAGATGGTGGCCAGCGGCACCAGGGCTTGAGGGGCGGGAAGAGCTATGCTTCCCCAGGGCCGCCAATTGGCGCGCAGCAACTCCCGGTTTTCTTCCAAGTAGCCGGCCAGAAAAATCACCATCAACAGTTTAGCGGCTTCCACCGGCTGCATACGCAGCACGCCCACCGCCAACCAACTTCTCGCTCCACCGGCTTCAACCCCTACGGCCAAAGTAGCTGCCAGCAAGGCCAGGGTCAGGACAGCGCCAGTATACTTGTACTCGAGCAAAAATCGATAGTCCGGAATTAGACCGATAACGGCTAACCCCGCCAAACCCACCAACACCCAAAGGATCTGACGGTCGGCCAGCGAGGGTTCGAGCCGGTAGAGCAGAGCCAGCCCCAGCAGATTTAGTGCGTGGATAACCGGAAGGATAAGGGGATCGGCGTCGGGCCAGCACCGGCGTTTAAGGCCGTATCCAGCCCACAGTCCTCCGGCCAAGGCGGCCAAGCGCCAAAGTCGTCCGCCGGTTTCGTGGTTGAGGTATAGAAGACCCCAAATTAGCAGCACGAACAGGGATGCCGAGGCTACCAGCTTCACTTCTGCCCGACTACTCATAGCGAACCAGCACGGCCGTAACGTTGTCCGGAGCGCCTCTGGCAAGGGCGAGGTCGAGGAGCCGGTCTAGCGAGGGCGCAAGGGCAGTGGTGGTTTGTAGTACCCCTTCTAGTTCGGAAGGTGAAACCAAGGAGGAGAGACCGTCCGTGCATAGCAACAGTAGATCGCCTGCTTCTAACGGCAGCACCAGAGTATCTACCGCCACTTCCGGCTCCGTGCCCACCGCCCGAGTAAGGATGTGCCGCTGGGGGTGAAAGCGTGTGGCCTCGGGTGCTATGCCTCCCAGCCGGGACATTTCCTCCGCCAGGGAATGGTCGCGGGTTAGTTTGCGCAAGCGTCCCTCGCGGAAGTGGTAGGCGCTGCTATCACCCACGTGACCCAAATAAAGGTGCGCGTCCCGAAGCCAGGCTACGGTGAGTGTGGTCCCCATGCCCCGCCGATCGGCCGAATTGCGTCCTTCCAGGAACACCTGTCGATTAGCTTCCAGCATTGCGTTCTTTAGTGCCTCTAGCGGCCGAGCCGAGGGGTGACGGCTCAACCGTTCCTCCACCGTGCGGATGGCTAACCAACTGGCGACCTCGCCCGCCAGGTGTCCCCCCAGCCCGTCGGCCACGGCAAACAACCCCAATTCTACCCGGGCTAAGTAGGCGTCCTCGTTGCCCTGCCTCACCATTCCCGGATGCGTGCGTGCTTCTGCCTCCATGGTCTCTCACCCCATGAACTCAAGGATCGCCTCTCCCAGGACCAGCTTATCTCCGGCCCTAAGCCTGGCCGGTTTCCGCACCAGCCTGCCGTTCAGACGGGTGCCGTTGGTACTACCCGCGTCCTGAATCCAGTAACCGCCGTTACGTCTTACTATCACGGCGTGTCGGGCAGAGACGGTGGCCACCGGCAACACGATATGGTTTTGAGGATCCCGGCCGATGGAAACGTATTCACCCAGGGCAAATACTTTCCCTCGGTAGGGAGCAGGAGCCAAAACCGTCAGATGGCCGGCGGCGCTAATGGTCGACCGCCCGCCTGCAGACGCCTCCTCCCGAAGATCGTTCCAGGCCATCCTCACCACCTGGAACAAAAACCAGTATAACCAGGCTAGAAAGAGGTACCGGAAAACGGCTACTGCCAGCTCTACCAGAGCTACCACTCTACCTCCAATTCACTGTCCCCCACTCGGATGCGGTCGCCGGGACGCAAGGCCTGCCTTTGTATCTGCTGCCCGTTCACGCGGGTGCCGTTGGTACTGCCCAGATCGATCAACCAATAAACCTCCTGCCGCCGCTCGATAGCGGCGTGACGGCGCGAAACGTTAGGGTCGCTGAGTACCAGGTGGCACCCCGGCCGGCGTCCGATAAGGATCTCCTCCTCCCCGAAGGAGGCGGCAAGGCCCGCATCCGGCCCCTGTACCACTCTCACCTTCAACCGTCGTTCTCCTTCGACCGGAGAAACCTCGGTCACCCGGTCCTCCTCACTAAAGCGGCTGTGCAGGCGAAGACGACCGGGAGGCAGGTTCTCATCCACCTCCAAGTAAACCTGAGGGCGGCCGGCCAACGTGTAGCCCCGCTCCGCTGCCTTCTCTTCTAAGTAGGAGCCCAACTCCTCGGACAAAGTTTGCTCTACGGCGCTCAGCGCCGTCCACTCGGTGGGGCTCAGATAAACCAGGTAGCGATTCGGCACATACACCCGCCTGACACTGATTTTCTTTCTGGCGTTCATCTCGCGCAACAGATGCTTGGCAATCTCTACCGGTTGGATCTCCGAGCCTGTGCGGCCCCGACCCGCGCCCTCCCACCACCGGGCCAGCCGCTCTTCAAGCTGCTTTAACCAGGTCACGTTATCGCCCTCCGTGGCCCCCGGCCGCGCAACTGGCCGCAAGCGGCTTCGATGTCTTTCCCTCTTCTCTCTCGAAGGCTTACCTCTACTCCCTGATCGATTAGCCTCTGCATAAACCGTCGGATGCTAGACGGGGACGGAGAGCGGAATTCCTTTTCTTCTACCTGGTTATAGGTAATAAGGTTTACCTGGCTGGGAATACCTGCCAATAATCTTCCCAGGCGTTCCGCATCTCGAAGCGTATCGTTAACTCCTGCCAGAAGCAAGTAGGCGAAGGTGATCTTTCGTCCGGTGAACTGAGCGTATTCCCTGCAGGCGGCCAACAAATCGGTCAGAGGGTAACGACGATTGATGGGCAGCAAGCGGCTGCGCAACTCATCCTCCGTGGCGTGAAGCGATACCGCCAGTCGGACCGATAATCCCTCCCGGGCCAAGCGCCTTATTCCCGGTACTATCCCGCAGGTGGACACGGTGAGCCGGCGCTGGCCGAGGTTTAGTCCTTCGGGATGGCTCAGCAGACGAATACTCTTGACCACCGCCTCGTAGTTCAACAGCGGCTCCCCCATGCCCATGTAAACCACATTGGTTACCGCCAGATTCCGCTTCCTGAGCAAGCGGTTCCAGAAATATACCTGTCCCACCAGTTCTGCGGGCCGCAGATTGCGCTCAAACCCCAGTGCTCCCGTAGCGCAAAACCGACAGGCCAGCGCGCAACCGATTTGGCTGGAGATACAGGCGGTCACCCGGTTGCGGGCCTTTCGCCGGCTAAAGATCATCAGCACCGTTTCGGCGGCTTTCCCGTCAGAGAAGCGTAGCAAGTACTTAAACGTTTGGCCGTCCGACGAAGTCAACTGCCGCTCGGCTTCGGGCGAACTCACGTAGCTTGCTTCCGCCAGCGCCTCCCGCAGGTTCCGAGGCAAGTCCGTCATTTCCTCCCAATGCACGGCACCGCGCCGGTGCACCCAGGCGAACAATTGCCTGGCCCGATAAGGTTGTGTCCCCAGGTGCCCCACCAGGGCCTGCATTTCTTGCAGGTCTAGATCTCGTAAGTCTAGCTTATCCACCGCGCCATCCCCTCTTACCGTTTCCGCAGGCGGGCGATGAAGAAACCGTCGGTTCCGTGAAGGTGGGGGTACAACTGTAACTGGCCGGTCTGGGCCTGCCGACGGTCCTCTTCTCGGGTCAAAGGCTTGGGCAGATACGGGGTCAGGTCCTCCGGCACCAGGTCGTTATGCCGGCGGCAGAGTTCGGCAACGACTTCCTGGTTTTCCTCCGGCTCCACCGTACAGGTGCTGTAGACCAACACGCCTCCCGGTGCCAGTACCGCCTGGGCCGCCTCCAGGAGCTGGAGCTGCAACCGAGGCAGAGCGGCAACATCCTGCGGGGTCTTCCTCCACCGGGCATCGGCCCGACGCCGCAACACCCCCAAACCCGAACAAGGGGCGTCCACAAGCACAAAGGCCGCCGGCCGGTCCAATAACTCGCGCAGCCGGCGAGCATCGGCGGCCCGCGTCCGTACGCAACCTATTCCCAGCCGGGCACAGGCCTCGCGCAGCCGTACCAATCGTACCGGATCTCGGTCTACGGCCAGGATGTCGGCGCGATCATGGGTCAACTGGGCCAGGTGCGTGGTCTTGGTTCCCTGTCCGGCGCAGGCGTCTACCACCAGAGTCTGCGGTAGCGGTGAGAGCGCATGTCCTACCAACATAGAGCCTTCGTCCTGAAATACGAATTGCCCCTCCTGAAGTTCCGGCCGCCGTTCCAGGAAGGACCAACCGCCCAAGATTAGACCCTCGGGCACAAAGGCCGATTCCCAAACCTCTTCGCCCTGGCCTCTGAGTCGCGCGGCTACCGCTTGCAGTTCGGCCTTCAGGGTGTTTATCCTAACCGCCAGAGGAGGCCGACGGTTGTTGGCCTCCAACAGGGCTTCCGTCCACTCCCTGCCCCAACGCTGCAGCCACCTTCTTACCATCCAGGCAGGGTGCGAATACTTAAGGGATAGGTAGGTTACGGGATCGGTGCTAAAGGAGGGGAAGGCCGGGGGGCCGATTCGGACCAGGCGGCGCAAGACGGCATTTACCGTCCCCGCCGCCTGCGGAGCATAGCGTTTGGTCAACTCTACCGCAGTATCGCAGGCGGCGGAGGCGGGTATCCGGTTCAAGTATAGAATTTGGTAGCTGGCCAGCCGCAGGATATTCCTGACCCACGCCGGAGTCCGACCGAGGCCCCGGCGGAGGTACTGATTCAAGACCCAATCCAGCGTTAGCCGGTACTTGACGGAGCCATTTACCAGTTCCGTAACCAGTGAACGGTCCAAACGCCCCAGGGAGCTATCCGCCAAGGCCCGGGCTAAGGCCACATCGCTGTAAGCCCCCTTCTCGTTAACCTGGAACAGTACTTTCAGCGCCAGTTCCCTAACCGCCAGTCCCTTTTCTCCTATTCCTCCCTCCCTCCCATGGCCGAGGAAATGAGGAGGAGACGAACCAAATTGAGCACTGCCATTAGCGCGGCGGCGACGTAAGTGAGGGCGGCAGCGCTTAGAACCTCTCGGGCGCCTCTAATCTCCTGCCGGTGAACGTAGCCGCCGGTGGCCAGAAGGTTAATAGCCCGGTTGCTGGCGTTAAACTCCACCGGCAGGGTAACCAACTGGAATAGCACCACGGCCACAAAGGCATAGACCCCCACCCGGGCCAACTCCGGCCAGCCCAAGATTACACCCAGAAAAAGCAAGGGGAAAGCCAGATTAGAACCAAGCTGGGCCACGGGTACGAAGGCCGACCGCAGGTAAAGAGGAAGGTAACGGGTATGATGTTGTATGGCGTGCCCGGCCTCGTGGGCCGCCACCCCTATAGCCGCCAGAGAGCTACCCTGATACACCTCCGGCGAAAGTCTGAGCACCTTGGCCCGAGGATCATAGTGGTCGCCCAGAGTGCGCGGTATGACTTCGATGCGGACGTTACGAATACCGCTCCGTTCCAGCAGTTGTCGGGCCACCGCCGCGCCGGTTAAACCGCTTGCGGCCGGAACCCTAAGATACCGCTGGAAAGTGGACTGCACCTTGGCCTGAGCATATAGGGCCACAATAATAGCCGGCAGTAACAATATGAGAGTGGGATCGTACCACGGGATCCACACGATTGGCTCCCTCCTTCTGGCTGTATTATACGGCGATTCGCTGGCGGCAATCAACCTTGAGCCTGACGATAGTCGATTTTATACACTCGCACCGCCCGATCAATGAATAGGATGCCGTCCAAGTGGTCGATTTCGTGCTGAAGGGCGCGGGCCAAGAGCCCCTCTCCGGTTATCCGCCGGGTAGTACCGGTCCGGTCCCAGCCCTCGACCACTACCCGAGCCGCCCGGGGTACCTCTCCTTCCAGCCCGGGAATGCTCAGACACCCTTCCACGCCGATCTCCTCCCCCTCTCTTTCCACTATTACCGGATTGATTAGTTCCAGCAGCCCCTCCCCAACGTCCACCACTATCACCCGCTTGGGTATGCCGATTTGCGGCGCCGCCAGACCCACCCCCATGGCGGCATACATGGTATCGGCCAGATTGTCTAGCAGTTTCTCGATATTAGGGGTAATCTTGGTTACCGGCCGGGCCTTCTGGCGCAGGAGTTCGCTACCCAGCCGTAGGATCTCATATACTGCCATCGGCGACCTCCTTCACATCAACAACAAAGGATTAACGTCTACCGTAATCTTAACCCCCGCCGCGGGCTTCCAGCCCTCCAGAGCCCTTTGCACGGTGGCCCGAAGGCGGCTCGGGGGTCTACCTTTCAATATCATCTGATAGCGGTAACGACCTTGTAACCGCGGTACCGGCGCCGGCGCCGGACCCAGCAAGGTTTCGCCCTCGGAGATAAAGGAAGCCAGTCGGCCGTGCAATTCCTCCGCCGCCCGACGGGCCCGCTCGTCCCTAGGAGCACTCACTACTATCAGTAACAGATAACTAAACGGGGGATAACCCAGGCTGCGGCGCTGTTCGATTTCCCGGTGATAGAAGGCCAGGTAATTGTGGTGGGAGGCGGCCTCAATACTGTAGTCTTCCGGGCAATAAGTCTGAATTACTACCTCCCCCGGCTTCTCTCCCCGGCCGGCCCGCCCCCCTACTTGAGTGAGCAACTGAAAGGTGCGTTCCCGCGCCCGAAAATCGGGAAGATTTAGCGTCACGTCGGCGTTTATCACCCCCACGAGGGTTACGCGGGGAAAATTGAAGCCTTTGGCCACCATTTGGGTGCCCAACAGAATTTCGGCCTCACCCTTTCTAAAGGCCTCATAGACGTCTTGATAGACCCCCCGGTGCCGAATCACGTCCGTATCCAGGCGGAGGATTCGGGCTCGGGGCCACCGCACCTTTAGTTCCTCTTCCACCCTTTGCGTTCCGGTGCCCAGTCCTATCCAATCGCGGCTACCACAGGCAGGACACGAGGCGGCCGGAGTGGTGGAGAAACCGCAGTAGTGACAACGAAGACGATGATCCTGCCGATGATAGGTTAGGCTGATGTCGCAGGAGCGACAGCGCCAGGGCTGACCGCACTGCCGGCACACCAACACGGTATGATAACCACGCCGATTGAGGAACAGTACCGCTTGCTCGCCCCGGTTCAGGGTTTGCTCCAGTCGGTATTCCAGATAGCGGCTCAGGATGCCGGGGTTACCCTGTCGCAGTTCCTCCCGCATGTCTACAATCGAAGCCTCGGGCAAACGCCGCCGGTCTACTCTTTCCCCCAGGGTTAGCAACTTAATCACTCCCCGGTGGGCCCAAAAGTAAGTCTCCAGGGAAGGGGTGGCGCTCCCCATCAGTAGCACCGCGGAAGCCAATTGCGCCCGTTTCCAGGCTACCTCCCGGGCGTGATAGCGGGGAGGGTTTTCCTGCTTGTAGCTAGTTTCGTGTTCTTCGTCGATTACAATCAACCCCAGTCTCGGCACCGGTGCAAATACCGCGGAGCGCGCCCCCACCGCCACGCCTATCTCCCCACGGGCCAACCGGTGCCAGGCCTGACGTCTCTCCCCGGCACTCAGTTGGCTGTGAAGAATGGCCACCTGGTTCCCAAAACGCTCACGTAGTTGGCCGACCATTGGCGGAGTAAGGGCTATTTCCGGAACCAGGAAGATAGCCTGCCTGCCGGCTGCAAGAGTGGCGGCGATGGCCTGAAGGTAAACTTCAGTCTTGCCGCTTCCCGTAACCCCGTGTAGAAGGATGGAGCGAAATTGGTGGGCACGCACCGCTTCGGTTATATCGACGAGAGCCTGACGCTGAGCCGGAGTTAGAGGGTAAGACGGAGGCCTTCCGGGAGAAAAGGTAGGCGCCACCGCTTTAGGCTCGATCCTCACCAGGCCCCGCTCCTGAAGGCAGCGTAACGTCCGCCGGTCGGCTCCTAATTGCTCTACAGGCACGGGGTAAGAAGCAGAAACCCTGAGTAGGCGGGCCAGCACTTCGGCCTGCTTCGGCGCCCGCCGATTGAGCTCTTCTAACCAGTACTGCGCCATCTCCTCAGGCACCGCCAGTCGCACCGCCGCTTCCTCCTTTAGCGGGGTTAGCAACCAACTCGGCCCCAGAGCCTTCAACGCCACCCCCAAAGGGCAAAGGTAGGTACGGGCCATCCATTTGGCCAGTTCAAGCAATTCCGGCCCGAATGCAGGCAGGTCCCCCAGCACCTTTTCTACTTCTTTGGTTTCCGCCACCGGGCACTCATCCACCAGCTCCACTACCCAACCTCGAACGCGGCGGCTACGAAGGGGCACTACCACCTGGGAACCAACCCGAACCCGCGAACGTAGGGCGGTAGGGATCCGATAGTAGTAAGGCTGACTGGCCGGGCCTCCACCCACACTAAGGACTACCGCCGCGTACTTATCTTCTCCCAACTGGTACCACCCCCAGCCGTCCTGGTAGGAACATTCGATGCTCGGGAGTCTTCTCCCTGCCGATCGGGAGGCCAACCTTCCCGGAAACCAAAGCGTCCCCTCATGCCTGGCAGGCCGGAGAGCTACTCCGCGAGCAGTGAAGGCCCGCGATGTAAAGGTCTGGGCACCAGAACCTCGGTGGCGGCAACTGGGCGGCAACTCGACGAAAAAGCCTCCGGGCGAAACCCCGGAGGCCCTCATTTTCCTGGAGCTGACGGAGGGATTCGAACCCTCGACCTGCGCATTACGAGTGCGCTGCTCTACCCCTGAGCTACGTCAGCATTGTTGGCACTGGAACCGTAGTTATTTTACTAGGAATGGATCTTGAAATCAATAGTCGTTGGCGCGGCCACTGGCTAAGAGGATTCTGGAGCAAAGGCGAGAAGCTAAGTAAGACACCACCTACTTACGGCCGGGAGTGAAGGGGAGTGACCGTCGGCGACTGCGGGGCGGCAACGCCAAAGATTACGGTTATCGGCTTAGGCAATCTGCTGCTGGGAGACGAAGGCGTAGGAATTCATGCCTTGCGCGAACTAAGTCGCCTGGAGGACTGGCCCCCGGGCGTGGAATTTGTGGACGCCGGCACTGCCGGCCTAGACTTGCTACCTTTCTTTGACGGCGCCGAACTGGTTATCATAATTGATTGCATTAAGGCCGAGGGAACCCCCGGCGCCGTTTACCGTTTTCCGTTAGAGGTACTGGAGAATTCCTCTCCTAACGCTGGGGCCGAGATAATGTCCCTGCACGATTTAGACCTGAACTACGTCTTGCGGCTTTTGCGGGTCCTCGGCCGAGCCCCTACCCGAGTGGTCATTTACGGAGTGGAGCCGAAGGAGATCGCTTGGGGCCTGGAACTCTCTACGACCGTGGCCCAAGCGCTGCCGCGACTGGTGGAGGCGGTGAGGCAGGAAATACGCGATTGGTTAGAATCCGGCTCCTGAGTGGCATTGCCGTCAGGGAACAAGATGGCGGCCACCTGCGCCGGGGATCAGGGCCGACGTCGGCGCCGTAGTAGCAGCCACAATATCACCGCTACCCCCGCCGCCAGCGTAACCGGGCCGGTGTAGCGTCCGAGAAACTCTACGGCTCGGTCGCCCAGGGCCATAATGACTCCGGCCTCGAAGAAAAAGCGAGCGCCCCGACCGGCCAGGGAGCCCCACAGTACTGGCCGCCATCCCACCCCGAAAACCCCGGAGGCGATGGTAAATACCTTGTAGGGGACGGGGGTTAGGGCGGCAAAGGCCACCGCCCACCCGCCGTAATGAGCAAACCAGGTTTCTACCTGGCGCATTACCCCGGCGGAGGCAAAGCGGGACAATAGCGGCCGGCCGGCCTTTATACCTAGCCAGCGTCCCGCCAGACCGCCGGCAGCGGAGGATAGGGTGGTCACTAAGGCGTACGACAGTGCCCAGTCAGGGTTTACCACCGCCATGGGAATTAGAAGTACATCGGGAGGGACGGGAAAGAACACGGCCTCGATGAAGGAAACCAAGGCCAATCCCCACAGCCCGTACTGCCCTAGCCATTCGACTGCCGGCGGCATCGCTACCTCCTCGGTTCATTCCCGCGCCTTCAACAGTATACCTCGGGCGGCCAGAGCTTCGCAGGCGAGCCTCAAGTCGTCCTCGCGTTGATACTCCACCGTATGCAGGTGTACGCCGCCGGTGAGAGTGCTTAAAAGCCCGGCCCCGGCTTCCCGCAGACGTTCGAGGAACAGTTGTACGTCCCGACGACACTG
Organism: Neomoorellales bacterium; assembly: GCA_049719955.1. Taxonomy (GTDB): domain Bacteria; phylum Bacillota; class DSM-521; order Neomoorellales; family SLTJ01; genus JANLFO01. The sequence continues at coordinate 23,647 of JBNARC010000017.1, forward strand.
AAGCATAAGGTAGCCTCGCAGTTCACCGTAGATGGGGTGTTCCACTATTACATCTATGACCCTGAGGCCGAAATCTACCAGCAGGTTGAGCTCCAGTTCCGTATCCTGAGGGGCGTGGGTAACGGCAATCACCGCTTGGGGCGCAGTTTCCGGTGACGGCGGACACCACAAGTAGCCTTGCGGCGTAGCCAATACGGTCTTGCCTTCAGCCCGCAGCAGGGCTATATCCTGCACTATCACCTGCCGGCTAACCCCCATTAGTTCGGCCAATTGGCTTCCGGTCACCGGTTTTCCTGCCTGCCGCAGGTACTCCAATATCTTTTGCCTGCGTTCCACCATCTCAAGCCTCCGTTTCCCCTACCGGAACCGGTAGGGTCCGACCTTCGGGAAGAAAAACCAGGTAGGCCTGGGTTACCGGCCGTCTAAAGATGGACTCCACCGCCCGGGCGTAATAGTAGAGCTGCCGACGATAGGCCCTCAGTTTACCGGGTGCCCCGGCAGCTCGGCCGGTCTTGAAGTCTACCAGAATGAAGCCTTCCTCGGTTTCGGCCAAAAGGTCAATTTTGCCCTGCACCAGCACCCGTTCTTGCCTGACGGTCGGATCCGAGATTTCAGGGTAAACCGCTGGTGCCGGCAAGAAGGCGCTGAAGCTCAGTTCTCGGACCAGCCGTTGTCCGGGTCTTCTTAGGCGCTCGCCCAAAGGGGAAAGCCAAAACCGCTCCAGAGAAGCTACGTCGGCCCTGGCCGCTTCTTCTGGCGTTAGCAGCCCCTCATTTACCATGGAGGCGATCTGGTCGGCCAGGTCCGAGAAGTCAAGAGGACGGGCCAAGTCGAGATGCTCCAGGATTCGGTGGGTAAGTTCCCCGGCCTGCCCGGCCTGGACCTCCGGGTCTTGCCCCAGAAAGGCGGGCTTGTTTTTCAGGGGACTCCGCCATAGGGGTTTGGCCGGCAGGTCGCCGCCAGGTTCCGGCGTAAGCATCAATTCGCTTACCGTAACCTTGGCCGCCAGCGGTAGTGGCGGCTTGGCTACGACCTCCTCACCCGGGGGAACCGCTCGCCACCCTCTCGCCGGGGATCTATGGCCTTCTGCCACCGATCGCAAGGGTTGCAACCGGCAATGGAGCCGCCACCGCGAGGAATGAAAGGTTACCCGGCCGTCTTCGGGCGGATAGGCGTATCCGGCCAACCGCCGCAAAGGCCACCCGTCCGCGTGTCGAACCCAGCAGGGCCCCAACCAGTCAAGGTAAGATCGCGCCCGGCGCAACCAGGTAGGTCCCAAGGCCCAGCCTTGGCGCCGGGCGGCCAGGCACCATTCTCGGGCTCGGGCGGAGAGATGCCTCAGCGAACCTACCAGGATTAGGTGCTCCCGCGCTCGGGTAAGGCCTACGTACAGGATCCGCCTCTCTTCTTCTAGGATTTCTCGATGGTTGCGCTCCCGGATGGCCCACCAGGCCCAGGTGGGGTACTTATATGCACCTTGCGGATCTACTCGTTTGGGGCCCAATCCCAGATCCCGATGCAAGAGCAGGTCGCTCCTTATCTCTTCCAGGTTAAACGGTCGCCCCAGATCGGCCAGTACTACCACCGGAAATTCCAATCCCTTGGCCTTATGAATACTGAGGACCCGCACCGCTTCGTCTTGGCTTTCCGGTGCCGAAGCCGGGCTTAGATCGGCCTCAGCCTGAGCCAGTTCGTCCAGGAAGGCAAGAAACCCGGCAAGTCCCTGTCCGCCTCGGGTTTCAAACTCGGCCGCCCGCCTTATGAGTTGCCGAAGATTGGCCTGACGCTGCCAACCGTCCGACCAACCACCAACCGCCCGGTAATAGCCACTCTCTCGGAATACCTGCCATATGCCTTCAGGTAGGGGCCGCCGGCGGAGAACGGTACGCCAGGCCTCGAGACGGGTTACGAAGCGAGCCGCCGAAGCCAAAGCGCGAGAAGCGGTCAACAAGGCTTCGTAAAGGCTTACCCCGCGCCGGAGGAGACGCAACTCGGCCAGCTCCGTGTCGGTCATTCCCACCACCGGAGATCGGAGGACCGCGGCCAAAGGAATATCCTGATAAGGATTATCGATTACCTGCAGCAGACAAAGGCCCAACTGAACTTCTGGGGCCTCGAAGAACCCATAGGTCAGATCGGCTTGTACCGGGACACCGGCCTGCCGAAGCATTTCTACATAGGTGTTGGCCCGGCCCCGGGTGGCCCGAAACAACAGGCAGATGTGGCGGTAGGCCAAAGGCACGTACCGATCGCCTTCCCAAACGGCGAACTCCGGGCCCTCCTCCACCATTTGACGCAGGCGCCAGGCTACCAGGCGGGCCTCCCTCGCGGCCGAGTCTTCTTCGCTCTCCTCGTCTCCCTCGTGCCGTCCACCGGCCTCCAGAAGGTAGACCTCCACCGGTCGTCCGAAAGTGGGCACCCCGGGGCTCGGGGGATAGGTGGCGCCGCATATCAGATCCTTTTCCCTCATTTCCTGCTCTTCCTCTACCGTTTCCGTTAACTGGCGAAACAAGAAGTTGACGGCGTCGACTACCGCATGCCGGCTTCGAAAGTTAACGTTCAGGTTAATAACCCGGCCTTGAGCCTTAAGCTCCCGGCATTTTTCCTGAAAGAGGCGGGGTTCGGCCAGGCGGAAACGATAGATGCTCTGACGTTCATCACCCACCAGGAAGAGGTTTTCCGGAGCCAAGTAGTTAAGCAGCGCTACTTGAACCGGATTAAGGTCCTGACATTCGTCTACCAGTACCTCAACAAACTGCCGGCGCAGATCGGTCGCCACCGGCAGCCTCTCGTCCTCCAGAAGCCGCAGGCTAAGATGTTCTAGGTCGAAGTAGTCTAGGACTCCGGCCGCCTCTTTGGCTTGACGGTGAGCTTCCTCAAAACGGTCGGTCAGCCTTACCAACTCCCGCACCAGCGGGGCTACTTGGGCCAAATCCTCCCGGATGATTTCGGTCGAGAGGGCTTGATACTGGTTCTTCAGCGCGGCTATCCGTTCCTTTGCCTGCTCGCGCAAGGAACGCACTCGTTCTTTAACGGAGGCCGGCGCCGGTTGGTTCTGCTTTAACCTGATCACCGGCAGACGGCGGAAGGTAAAGCCGGACAGGTCCCGGCGCCATTGCTCCCAAGGCCTTCGCTCCGCTTGATGGGCCAAAGCCGTCAGGGAGCGACCTTCGGTTGCCAGCAGCGTTCTCCACGGTTCCAGTCCTTCCTCCTCGGAAGCCACTTGCTCCCCCGCCGCTAGCAACTCTGCGGCGGCAAGCAATTCCAGGGCCAGGGTTTGTCTGAGTTCCGCCGTCCAGACCCATTCCTCCGGGTGGGTGGTGGCCGCCAACTCGAAGGCCTCCGGCAGGCTTTGCCGCCAACGGCGGGGATGAGGATGACTTCTACTAAACCGGTACAAGCGCAGTAACCAATCCTGAAGGGCCAGCGGACCCCGAGAGGCACCGTAAGCTTCAATCAAGCCCATTACCGTCTCGGGATGCCGGGCATGCGCTTCTCCTATAACCCGGGCGGCGATGCGGGTCTGCAGAAGTTGATCCTCGCTTTCCTCCATTACCCGAAAGCCGGGATCCAGGCCCAGGTAGTAAAAATAGCGCTTAAGAAGCTGAAAGCAAAAAGAGTGCAGAGTACAGATCATGGCCTGACCGATACGCACCATCTGGCGGCGGAGGTGCCCGTCCTCGGGGTGTTCTCGAATGGCGGCGCTTAGCGCCTGGGCCAGGCGTTCCCGGACTTCCGAGGCCGCGGCCTCGGTGAAGGTGACTACCAACAGCCTATCCAGATCTAGGCGCGGGGGCGGCAAGAGCCACCGCACCAGCCGCTCTATGAGCACCGAAGTCTTTCCCGTGCCGGCCGCGGCCGTCACCATCAGGGGCCCGCCGCGCCTTTCCACCGCCCGGTCTTGCGCCGGCGTCCACCGGGTGGTCGCTTCTCTCAAGGCCTCACCTCCCGCTGACAAACTGCCGTATAAGGGCAAACCTCGCATTCGCTCCTGCCGCCGTACCGGCTTGGCCGGGCGGATATATCTCCGCTCAAGATGGATAGGGCCAGTGATGCCGCCCGATCCCGCGCCCCGGCCAGCAGATCCAGCATCGCCGCCTCCGTTAGGGCTCTAACGGTTTCTCCTCGGCTCGCGCCGAGGGGCAGGAGGTCCGCCCGACGGGTGGCATCGCTTACCATCAGACTGAGCGCCTCTTCCTCCTTTAGTACCCACCCCGGTAGCCGGAAACCCTGGTGGGCGGCACTCCCAGCCTCTTCCGGACCGAGCGGTCCGCGGCTGGCAGCGGGAGAGGAAGTCAGCGGCAGGTAGAACAGTCCCGCCGGGCAGGGGGAACGGGGCTCTTCTGGGAGTAGAGTGGGGTTGGCTTTGGCCACCTCCAGGTAGAGAGGCAAGGCCAGGGTTAGGCCTCTTCGGACGGTTTCCCAGGTCAAGGTAGTTTCGCCGATCTTGTAGTCGATTACCCGGAGGTACCATCGGGTTGCACCGCGGGCCGCCTCCAGGCGATCCAAGCGTCCGGACAGGTATACCTCCCGGCCGTCGGGTAAGGATAACGGTAAGGGGGGCAAATCGGCTTTAGGTCCGAAGCCCAGCTCGGCAGCCAGCGGTCGAAACCGTCCCGCCCGCGCGTGAGCGGCGAGCACCCGCAACCCCTTGGCCACCAAACCGCTCACCCATTCGGTCCACAGTCCTATTCCTTCGTCGGGAAGCAAGCTTCGAAACCGAGGGAGCAACCTTTCTACGGCGGCTCGAGAGCGCCGGTAAGCTTCTTCCGGGCTGAGCTCCCCCCAATCTAGCCCCTCACTTTCCAGTTCTACACTGACTCGATGCAGGGCGGCGTGCAACCACAAACCCAACTTACTGGCCTCCAGGCGTGCCCGAGCCCGGGGCCGTAGGTCTAAAAGGTAGGTGGCAAAATGGGAAAAGGGACAGCGGGCAAAGGCCTCTAATTGGGATACGCTCAGTACTACCGGATCGGGATAGAAACCGGCCACTATTTGACCCGGCAAAGTAGCCGAGGAAGACGGAACAGCACCGTTCTCCGAATCCGGTGCCGTTTCCGCTTCCGGTGAGAGCCGGGTTTCCTCCAAAGCAGGAAAGATGGCCTTGATTCGGGCTACATATGGAGAGGGCCGTAGGTGACCGCCTTCTTCGTCGGTTGAAGGATAGCTCAACCACAGGAACTCCCGGGGTCGGGTAAAGGCTACGTAGGCCAAGAAATCCTCACCTAGTAACTGCCGATGGCGTGCGGGAGCCAACTCGATTCCCTTTTCAAGAAGAACCTCCCGCTCGTTATCGTCAATTAGCCCCTGTTGAACGAGGCGGGCCGGGAACCTACCTTCGTTGAGGCCCAGGACAAAGGTCGCCCTCAATTCCGGCTGCCGGGAGCGCTCCACCGCTCCCACCAGCACCTGGTCTAACCCCGGAGGAATCAAGCCCAACGTGAGATGGTCCATCCCGGCCTGTAGCACTTCGGCAAAATCCGCAGCCGGGACCCGCTCCTCACCCAGTACCTCAACCAACTCCTCCAAAAGGGACAGCAGTTGCCGCCAAACTTGCCCGTGCTCCTCCGCCGGTTCCGGGTTGCCAGCGGCCTCGGCTTCTTCCTGCCAGCGTTCGAGGGTGGCCGCCACCTTGAGGTTCTCCAGAAAACGCCACAAGTCCGTCGCCCACTCGCGGACGCTTCGGCGATCCGTGGGGGAGTTCTGGCCCCAGGGGCCGAAGAGGGCGACTACCTGGCGGCGAAGGGAATCGATACGGCCCAGTAACCAAGCAAATCCTCTAGTATCTATTTCCGTGTAACGGTGATATTCCCAGGGTTCCTCCTGGGTCCAGTGCGAACCGTTAACCCCGTAGGCGATCACGTAGTTTTCGAGCCCGTCAACCTCGGCCCGGGTGAACGGCCACAGATCGGTCTTTAGGGCCCGAATCACCGGCTCAGACTGCCAGCCAGTTGCCAATACCTCGGTTGCGGCTAGGATCAGTCGCACCACCGGGTGGTTCCGGGCCGGCCGCCGATAGTCGAGAAAGTAGGGAATCCCCCGAAACCCGAAAACCACCTCAATGATTCCCCGGTAGTCCTCCAAATTGCGCATCGTAACCGCAATGTCCCGCCAGCGAAGACCCTCCTCCACCAAACGGTGAATCCGGCGGGCAGCGGCCTCCACTTCGCTCCAGGGATCGGGCGCGCAAACAAGTTGTATACCCACGGGTGGGCCCGGATAGGCGCGGGGCACCGGGCGGGTAAACTCCTGCTCCAGGTGGGCCAAGGCGGGATTGGCGGTAAAGCGCGACGGCACCGCGCCGGATCCAGTAGCGGCCCCTTGAGTCCCCAGTTTTTCCTCGCAGCACTCCAGACCCAGTCGGGAGGCCAGGTCCCGCAGGCGGTAATGGGTTTGAAGGGGAGGGTAAAAGGTAGAGAGCTCGGGCTCCTGATGTTCCTCAGGATCCAAACAGAGAGCCACCGTAGCCGTACTTACCTGCACCAGCAAGGCAGCTAAGAACTGGTACTCTTGGGGAGTAAATCCGGCAAAACCATCAATCCACAGACTGGCTCCGGCCAGAGGACGGGTCTCCACCAGCCTGCGGGCGGCCAGCGTAAGCAGATCGTCGGGATCGTAGAAACGCTGGGCCAAAAAAGCGCGGTAAGTCTCCCAAAGCACTCCTAGGTCGTCCAGTTTGGCGCTTAATACGGAGCTAATTTCCCCGTCCAAGCGCCGGATGATCTCCCCCGGTTCCACCCGATACTGGCAGAATTCCTGAAAGGCCCTCGCCAGTTCTCCGACCAGTCCGGGCCGGTGAGCACAAGCGCCCAACAACTTGAGTTTCGGTCGGCACCGCCGGAGCACCAGCCCCAGCACCATGCTTTTCCCCAGTTCGCCCAACGGCTTCGGGCCGCCCCTTGGGCCGGACCGCAGGGTCTCCGCCGCCAGCCGGCGGAAGCTTACCACCCGCGCCCGTACCGTTCCGGCGACATCGCCGCTCACCAGTGCTTGCTCCATCTGGAAGGTAGCCTGTTCCGGAACCAGTAACAGTAGCGGTGGGCCCCAAGGGTGACGCCGGAGTTCCCGGCGAATTTCCTCCAAGCAGCGAAAGGTCTTGCCCCGACCCGCACGACCCAAGAGCAATCTAAGCATCTGGCTTCGCCCCTCCCCCGGTTAGGGGCGGAAGGCCGGTCGGAGGGCATCGTCCCGAGCGAATAGGGCTGCCCCTATAGCGCCGACGGTTTGCGGCTCCGGAGGCAACAACATTGCCCGCCCTAACTGACGACGCAGCGCGTTTACCACGGCTGCATTTTTGGCTACTCCCCCGGTCATGACTACCTCCGGTTCCACCCCTACTCGCTCGGCCATGGCCACCACTCGGGCGGCCACGGCTTCGGCCAAACCGCGGGCAATGTCGGCCGGTTCCACTCCCTCCGATAACAGGGAAACCACCTCGGACTCGGCGAACACCGTACAGGTACTGGTAATAAGTCTGGACCGGCGGCTTTTGGCCGCCAGGTCGGAGAACTGCTCTATTTCCACCTCCAGGGCGCGGGCCATGACTTCTAAGAATCGGCCCGTGCCGGCAGCGCACTTGTCATTCATGACGAAATCTATCACCCGGCCCTGCTCGTCTAAGCGTATCACCTTGCTATCCTGCCCCCCGATATCAATAACCGTACGGGCTTGAGGAAAGAGGTGGAAGGCCCCCCGGGCGTGACAGCTTATCTCGGTGACGGTGCGGTGCGCGCAGCCCAGCTTATGCCGGCCGTAGCCGGTGGCTACTATCCGTACCACCGCCTCCGGCCCGGCCCCAACCCTGCGCAGGGCGGCGGTCAATAGCATTTGTGCGGTTTCCCAGCCCCTAGTGCCGGTGGAGGCCACCTCCACCGCCAATAGGTTTGCCTCGCCGTCCAGCAAGGCCACTTCGGTCGAGAGCGACCCTATGTCAATTCCCGCCACCATCATTACTGGCTCCCTCCCCCTACGGCGACCGCGCTTCGGCGGGCCTCCAGCATTTCTAGGAAGGCCGCCAGCCGCGTCAAGGTTTGCCCGGCGGCGTAATTGCGGGTATCCACGCAGTCTCCGGGCAACCAGAGGCAAGGAATGCCGTCATTCCTTAGCGCCGCCTGCAGGGCTCGGGCCCCACCATTGCTCTGGCGGCAGCCCCAGTGACCGTAGTGAATGACCCCGTCACAGCGGTACTCCCGGGCCAAATGCCGAATTACTTCCACCCGTCGCTCTACCGGCCCCAATGCGAAATGGGAGAGCATCTTCTTGGCCAGACTCGACCACGGTGCCTCCGGCGCCAATTCCGGCCAGTACACGTGGCTAAACTCCTCGAAGGCTATCACCGCGCCCCTTTCGGCTAGGAAGTTCCAGAGATCGACCCGGTAGTAAGGTCGCAGATGTAGCCAAAGGAGCCGGTAACGGTCACCCGCGCCCGCCGGTGCCGCGGTAACCCGCGCTTTTAGCTCCTCCGCCAACTGGCGGTAGATTCTGGCTGCTGCCTCGCTCCCCTGGCCCATGAAGCCCAACCATAAGAAGTCCAGAGCCTGCTGGCCGGGAAGGGGGCTAGGATCGGCCCGGCGCCAGCGGTTTGCTTCTTCCAGCCAATAGCGCGCCTCGTTGGAAAGGCGGAAAACCCGGTGGATCGCGGCCTCGGACAGGCTGGCGCCAGTAACCCGCTCCAGCCAGCGAGCCAATTCAGATAGCTGAGCGGCCACATACGACTCGGCCGCGGGTGACCTGCGGGCGGGGACGTCGATAATTCGGACCGGTACGCCGTAGAGGCGACCGAGATTGTAAAAGAGTCGCGGGGCGCCGTCGCAGAGATGACTGGAGGCTACCAGGGCTACCGGACGGGGCCAAAGGTCTTGAAGGGCCCCGCCCATAACCGTACGGTGAAAAGAGCATAGGTCGGGGCTGTACCAAGACTTCTCCGCTTCTGCCAACAAGCCCGGCGCCAGCCCCAGACCAGTGACCAGAGCCGCCGCTACCTCTACCGCCAGAGGAATCAGGTCCAGGGCATAGATCAGCTCCGTAGGTACAAAGGCCGTAGTCCACACCACCGGCCGTTCCTGTCGGTACCAGGCTGCTACCTGATCGGCTCCGGCCAGTGCCAGGCTACGCAGGGCCTCACAGCCGTAGCGGCGCCGCCAAAGATAAAGCTTTACCACCCAATAGGGCCACCGGCTGGTGAGGACTCGCCGCCACTTCGGGTTCATCCGGTCACCTCGCCCCGCACACCCAGAGCTTCCACGAAGGCTTGAACCCGGGTGCTCACCTGCCCACCGGGCGGGGAGTGATACTCGCCCTCCAGTCGCAGTAAAGGTATCCCTTCGGCCCGAAGTCGCTGCCTGAGCAAGGGAAAGGCGTAATGGTGGTAATCGCAGAACTTGAGGCTAAAGTAAATCACGCCTTGGGCCCGATATTCTCTGACCAGCCGGATCAGCTCCTTCCAGCGCTCCTCGCCTTGAACCATTCGGGGGCAAGGCGGACGCTTTAGGTACGCTCGGGCCAAATACGGGAAAGGATCGGCGGACGAGTAGGTCGGTTCCTCTCCTTCCACCAGGTAGCGACCGCCGCTGCACAAATCGTCGGCTACCACGGTCACGCCGTGCTCCTCTAAAGAGGCAATCAGACTGGTGGGAGCTACACACCCCGTGAGCAACACCCGCGTAGAACCGGCTTTGGGACCCGGCTCCGTACTGGTACCGGGAAGAGGTTGGCCCGATACTATGCGCCCCTGCCGTGCCGCCTCCTCCCAGAAGGGTAGTCGGTCGGCAAGCCAGGAGACAAAACGGTCCTTGGACGTTCGGGCCGCCAAAGCCAATACCTCGGCGATCTGAACCCCGTTTAGGGGTGGAGGATGATGACGCCGGAGGACCAGCAACCTTCGGACCAGGACCCGAGCCTCTCGGTAGATCCGGATGGCCTGTTCTAGCTTTTCCTCCGGTACCTCCACCGAAAAACGGACGACCAACTGCTGCCATAACTCCCGCAAGGCGGCAGCAAAATATGTAACCGCCTCTTCGCCAGACTGCCGCGGCACCTCCAGCAAATATACCGCGTCCTGAGGTCGAATCCTTGACCACAGATTATAGAGGTGTAACATGGCTTGGCAGGAGTTAGCTAATACCGCTCCGACCAGTCGATACCCTTCGGCAAGAAATGCTTCTTCCGCCAGGGCTAGCGCATAGGAGCAGAAGTCGGGAGGCAGCCAGGCAGCGGCCTGCCGTGGGCGACAGGTTAGGGCGCCCAGCCGGTAAGGCACCAGACCCGCAGCCTGTATCAACTCCTCTGGTGTATAGGTACATACCCAGGCCAGCCGGGGTCCCTTCTCTACCTCCGGGCCGGCTTCATAGCCCTGCATCCCGGCGCAGATCCTCCACCTTATCCAAGCGCTCCCACGGCAGGTCCAAATCCGGGCGGCCGAAGTGGCCGTAGGCCGCCACCTGTCGGTAAATGGGGCGTCGGAGGTTGAGATCGCGAATAATGGCTCCGGGCCTGAGGTCGAAATGTTTTTCTATCAACCGGACCAGTTCTTCGTCCGGCAGACGGCCGGTACCAAAAGTATCCACGTTGATTGATACCGGTCGCGCCACACCGATAGCGTAGGCTATCTGCACCTCGCAGCGTTCGGCCAACCCCGCGGCCACCAGGTTCTTGGCCACGTAGCGAGCCGCGTAAGAACCGGAACGGTCTACCTTGGTAGGATCCTTCCCCGAAAAACAACCTCCACCGTGGCGGGCCATTCCCCCGTAGGTGTCCACGATAATCTTGCGGCCGGTGAGTCCGGTATCGCCTTGGGGACCACCTACTACAAATCGACCTGTAGGATTGATGTAGAAACGCGTGCGCTTATCGATGAGCCCCGGAGGTATCACCTGCCGGATTATTTTCTCCATTACTTCCTCCTTGAGTGTATCCATGTCCACATCCGGACGGTGCTGGGTGCTGACCACCACCGCCTCTACCCGCACCGGCCGGCCGTTCTCGTACTCCACGGTTACCTGCGACTTCCCGTCCGGTCGCAGATAGGGGATCTCTCGAGTCTTCCTGGCCTCGGCCAGGCGGCGCACCAGAGCATGGGCCAGAGAGATGGGAAGGGGCATGAACTCCGGAGTTTCCGTTGTAGCGTAACCGAACATCATGCCCTGGTCTCCGGCTCCCAAGGTCTCGACCTCATCCAGTGCTCCGTCCAAGTCGCGGGTTTCCAAAGACCGGTTAACACCCAGCGCAATATCTGGCGACTGCTCGTCTATGGCGGTAAGCACCGCGCAGGTATCGCCGTCGAAACCGAACTTGGCTCGCGTATAGCCGATGTCCCTTATGGTTTCCCGTACCACCCGCGGTATGTCTACGTAACAATCGGTGGTAATTTCCCCTGCCACCAAGACCAGGCCGGTGGTCACCGTAGTCTCGCAGGCAACGCGGGCGAAAGGATCCTGAGCCAACAAAGCATCCAGAATGGCATCGGAGATCTGATCCGCCATCTTGTCCGGATGGCCCTCGGTTACGGATTCGGAAGTGAAGAATTTGCCCGCCAATTGCCCTCACTCCTTACTGGTCGGTAATAGTAGGGTCTCTATAGCATCCCAAAGCCGTCGGGCCACTTCCTGCTTGCTCATTAGGGGTAGCTCCTGCATTCGTCCGTCACCATAAATCAAAGTTACTACGTTAGTGTCCACTTCAAAGCCGGCGCCAGGTTGCGCAAGGTCATTCAGAACCATCAGGTCTAAGTTCTTCTCCTGCAACTTTTGTTGCGCGTGCCGGACCGGATCGTGAGTTTCGGCGGCAAATCCCACCAGAATCTGACCGTGGAGCTTTTTGCGCCCTAGCTCGGCCAGGATGTCCGGTGTGCGCTCCAGCTCCAGGAGCAGTACCTGAGTGTCCCCCTTCTTTAACTTTGCCGTCGATCTTTGCCGGGGTCGAAAGTCTGCCACTGCCGCCGTCTTCACAATCACTTTGGCCTCGGCTGCCCGCGCCATCACCGCTTCGAACATTTCTGCCGCACTCTCCACCCGTACCACCTCTACCCCCGCAGGAGGGGCTAGCGTGGTAGGGCCGGTAACCAGCACCACCTTCGCCCCCCTGCTGGCCGCTTCAGCCGCTACCGCGTACCCCATCTTACCCGAACTGGCGTTGCTCAAGAAGCGCACCGGGTCCAGATATTCTCGGGTAGGACCGGCAGTGACCAGCACCTTAACTCCCTGCAGGCTTGTCCGGCGAGCGAGAATACGGGCGGCAACGTCCAGTATAACCTCGGTAGGCGGTAGGCGGCCGGGCCCCTCGGCCCCGCAGGCAAGAAACCCGCTCTCGGGCTGTATGACCCAATAGCCCAACTCCTCCAGGCGTCGAAGGTTACCTTGGGTAGCCGGATGGGCATACATGTTGGCGTTCATGGCGGGAAATACCAAAACCGGAGCACGGGTAGCCAAGACCATCGCCGAGAGCAACTCGTCGGCCAGACCCACGGCCAGACGGGCAATGAAATCGGCCGTGGCGGGAGCGATGATTACCAAATCTGCAGCCTGGGCCGCTTCGACATGCACCACCTGACCCGTGGTGGTAAACATATCGGTCAGTACCGGCCGCCCGGCCAGGGCGGCCAAGGTTACAGGGCTGATAAACTTTATGGCCGCCTGGGTCATTACTACGTCTGCTTCTGCCCCTTGCTGGCGCAGCCGGCTGACTAGTTCGGCCGCCTTGTACGCCGCTACTCCTCCGGTTATCCCCACCACCACGCGTTTACCGGTCCACATACCCGTCATGGCCTCACTTCAGGCTACCACGGGAAAGCTCGTACTTGATCTTACCGCTGGCTATTTCCTGCAGGGCTACGCTAACCGCTTTTAGCATCTTACCGTCGGGGGTTGTAAGTTGTTCCGGCGTCAGCATACGAGCGCGCTTGGCGGCCAAAACCACCAGGGCGTATTTACTGTTGACCTGCTTCATCAGTTCGTCAATGGTCGGCTTGTTCACCCGAGTTTCCCTCCAACCACAGTTCGTTAGCCAATCGCGCCGGACGGCACTTTTCTGCTATTATGATAGCCTCGATGCGATTGGTTGCCAAGGCCACCTGGTCGTTAATCACCACATAATCGTATCGCGCGACCTGCCGAACCTCGGCTCGCGCCACCTCCAGCCGATGTCTAATCTGTTCCTCGTTCTCCGTACCCCGTCCCACCAGGCGGCGTCGCAGTTCCTCGTAAGACGGGGGCAACAGGAACACCGTTACTGCTTCCGGAAGGCGGTGCTTGACCTGAAGCGCTCCCTGGACGTCTATTTCCAATAGTATATCCTGACCGGCCGCCAAGGCCTCCAGCACCGGCGCCAGCGGGGTCCCGTAGTAATGACTGTGCACTCGGGCCCACTCCAGTAATTGCCCTTCCTCCCGTAGACGCACAAACTCCTGGTCGTCTACAAAGAAATAATCCACCCCCTGCTGCTCCCCCGGCCGTGGTGGTCGGGTAGTAGCGGAGACCGAATACTTGAGGGACGGAATTCGCCGACGTAGCTCCCGGCAAACCGTTCCCTTACCCGCTCCCGACGGCCCCGAGATAACCAGCAGCAGGCCCTTGGTCATGCTCCGGTCACTGGGCGGCTTCTTCTGCCCTGGCCAGAGTGGAAGCGGCTTCCCGGGTGCTGAGCCGGTGGGCAACGGTTTCGGGTTGGACGGCCGAAAGGATTACGTGGTCGCTGTCGGTAATTATTACCGCTCGGGTGCGGCGACCGTAGGTAGCGTCGATAAGTACCCCCCGTTCCCTAGCCTCTTGGATGATACGCTTAATGGGGGCGGACTCGGGACTAACTATGGCTACGATCCGGTTGGCGGAAACAATGTTACCGAACCCGATGTTGATGAGTTTGATTTCCATTCTGTTCCCTCCTGCGCGGTCGAGGTCTCGGCCGGTTGCACCTTTCCGGCCGGAGACGCCCAGTCGGCGTCGCGGTGGCGCGGGTCATTCCAGATTCTGAACCTGCTCTCTGACCTTTTCTAGCTCTTCCTTGCTGGCCAGTACCAATGGAGTAATTCCGGTGCTGGCCGCCTTGTTTCCCAGAGTGGTTAGCTCCCGGTGCACCTCTTGAGCCAAAAACTCAAGTCGGCGTCCCACCGGACCGTCGGCATCCAAACAAGCCAACATTTCCGCCAAGTGGCTCCGCAGTCGTACCAATTCCTCGGTCACGTCACTTCTTTCGGCAAATAAAACCACCTCTTCCTCAAGCCGCCTGTCGTCCAATCGACCGTCTCCGAGTAATTCGGTAAGTCGGGAACTCAGGCGCTGTCGGTAATGGGTGAGAATGGCTTCCCGCTGACAATCTATTTCCTCCAGGTAGGTGTACAAACGGTGCAGTCGATCTCGCAGGTCAGCAGCCAGACGTCGACCCTCTCGAGTCCGGGCGGCAACCACCTGCCTCAAGGCTGCCTCCAAAGCTTCGGCGGTTACCGGCCACGCGCCTTCGGGATCCGCCGGTTCCTCTCCCACCTCCAGTACCCCGGGCAGGGCCATTACGTCTCGCAGGGCAATTTCCGCTGGAATATCCAAAAATTGCGCGATTTCCCTCAGGTATTCATAATAAGCCATCAATAGGTCCTTGTCAACCTTAATCTGGCGCTTTTTCGCCCGTTCTTGCTCTAAGTTTACGTAGATATCTAGATGGCCCCGGTGGACAAACCGAGCTACCACTTCCCGAATCCTTTCCTCCCACAAGAGGTAAGGACGGGGCAGACGTACGTTTATCTCCAGAAACCGGTGGTTGACCGCTCGAATCTCTATGCGCACCTTGAACTGGCTGTTTTCGGCCTCGCCGGCCCCGAAACCGGTCATGCTTAGGGGCATCACAGACTCACCGCTTCTCCGTTAACAGGAATCTCTCCCTGAAAGACCGTCACCGCGGGCCCCAGCATTCGGACCGGTTCATTCGGCCCTCCCCACTCCACCTGAAGTTCTCCCCCGGGCAGTTCCACGGTTACCCGGCTGTCGCTGACGCGGTTCAGCCTCCCCGCTACCGCCGCCGCGCAGGCGCCGGTACCGCAGGCCAAGGTGGGACCGGCCCCTCTTTCCCATACCCTAACTCGGAGCTTGTCCGGGGCCAAAACCTCTACGACTTCCACGTTGGTTCGGGCCGGGAACAACGGATGAACCTCCAACCGGGGACCCCAATAAAGTAGATCGAATTGATCCCCACCGGAGGTGAAGATAACGCAGTGGGGATTACCCATGGAAACACAGGTAATAAGAAACCGCGCTCCCTCGACCTCTAGAGGCCAACTAATAATCGGGCTGACCGGCGCGGCCACGGGAATGGCCGCAGCCTCCAAAACGGGCTTGCCCATGTTCACCTCTACCAATCGCACTCGGCCCCGTTCGGCCCTGATTCTCACCTCTCTTATCCCCGCCCGGGTTAACACCGGAAGGTTCTCCTCCCGAAGGTTTAGGTGTTCATAGGCGTACTTGGCGAGGCAACGGATGGCATTACCACACATTTCCGCCTCGCTGCCGTCAGGGTTAAAAATGCGCATGGCTACCGGGGCTTCCCCGGCCGGGAGTAGCAGCACCAGACCATCTCCCCCGACGCCAAAGTGCCGGTCGCATAACTTTCGGGCCAACTCGGGCCAGGTACCCTCCTCGGGCAGGGACTGATTGAGGCCGTCCAATACCACGAAATCGTTTCCCAGCCCGTGCATCTTGACAAACCGCAGTGCGGTCATAAAGGTCTCCCTCCTTCTGCCCCTAGGCCGGTACCTGACTCCGGTCTCCACCCCTAACCCACCTGTACCTTCCCATTAACAGCATTCCCGCCAGCACCACTATCAGCCACTGCTCTACTGCTAAAGGCGCGGTGTGGAATACTCCGCCCAGAGGCCGCCACTGCACTACCAGAAACTGCATGACTGCCGATACCGCTACTGCGGCCAGCAACCAGGAATTGGAGTGCAGCTCTGGGAGGTCTGAGCCGGGCTCCCATCGACAAACAAACACGTAGGCTAGTTGGCAAAAGACCAGAGTGCTGAAGGCAACGGCTCGGGCCTGCTCAAGGTTTCCCCCGCCGGCCCAGAGCGAGAAAACAAAAGCACCAAGAGTGACCAACGCGATTTCCGCACCGCCCAAGATAATACTCTTGCCCAATCCTCCGGCAAACAAGCTCTCTCCCGGTGTCCGCGGAGGCCGTTGCATCAGGCTGGGGCTCGCAGGCTCTAAACATAGGGCCAGTGCTGGAAGACCATCGGTTAGCAAATTCATCCATAGGATCTGCAGGGGAACCAAAGGAAGGGGAAGGCCGAGCAAGAGGGCTCCCCACATGGTGAGCACCTCGCCCAGGTTGCAGGAGAGGAGATAACGAACGAACTTGCGCAGGTTGCTATAGATAGCCCTCCCCTCTTCGACCGCCGCCACCAAGGTGGCAAAGTTATCGTCGACCAACACCATGGCGGCAGCCTCTTTGGCCACCTCGGTTCCGCTTCCGCCCATGGCTACTCCAATATCGGCTTCTTTGATGGCCGGCGCGTCGTTCACACCGTCGCCCGTTACCGCCACTATTTCGCCCTGAGCCCGAAGTAGCCGCACCAATCTGAGCTTGTGCTGAGGTGAAACCCGGGCTAGTACCCGCCAGTGCTTAAGGCCGGCCACTACCTCCACATCGGCGAGCCGATCCAATTCTGCTCCGGTAACCACTTGCTCCTCCTTCTCGGCTATTCCCAGTTCCCGGGCCACCGCCCAGGCGGTTTCGCGGTGGTCGCCGGTAACCATTATCACCCTGATGCCCGCTTCCCGGCACAACTCCAACGCCCGACGTACCGCGGGCCGGGGAGGATCCAGCATGCCAACCAGGCCAAGAAAAACCAAATCCCGTTCTGGATCGGATACCGCTCGCTCTTCGGGCAGGTACCGAAAAGCTACCGCCAGCACCCGCAACCCTTGAGAGGCCATCCGTCTTTCTGTGTCCAGTACTTCCCGGATCCTCTCCTCGCCCAGGGGCTCGAGGCGACCGTGATTCTGATAATGCCTACAAAGAGGGAGGACCGCCTCGGTAGCGCCCTTAACATACGCCACCAGACGCCTGCCGCCTTCGCGGCAAACCACCGTCATCCGGCGGCGTTCGGAGGCAAACGGCAGTTCGGCCACCCGGATGCTCTTTCCTTCGACGTCTTCGGTGCGAATTCCTGCCTTGGCTGCGGCGGTTAGCAGAGCGGCCTCGGTAGGATCCCCGATAATCTCCCACCGGCCCCGTCGGCGCTGACGACGGCTGTTATTGCAGCATACTACGGCGGTCAATAACCGCTCCAGGTCTGGGTCCGGCCGCACCGTTCTGCGGCCGGCGCTGAGGAATTCGCCTTCCTCGCTATAACCTTCTCCCGTAACCTCATACCGGCGGTCGCCTACGAATACCTCCCGCACGGTCATTTGATTGGCCGTCAGAGTCCCGGTCTTGTCCGAGCAGATCACCGTAGTGCATCCCAGGGTTTCCACGGCCGGAAGCCGGCGTACAATGGCCCTTCGCCGCAGCATACGTTGCACGCCCAGGGCCAGGCACACGGTAACTACCGCCGGCATCCCTTCCGGAATGGCCGCTACGGCCAGGCTGACTCCAGCCATTAGCATGGTATAGAGCCCGATCCCCCGGTAAATCCCTACCAACACTACCCCAAGGCAGAGGCCCAAACAGGCCAATACCAACCACCTACCCAGCTCGCCCATACGTTTCTGCAACGGAGTATCGGTTTCCACCGCGCTCTGGAGCAATTCCGCTACCTGGCCCAGTTCACTTCGTTTGCCGGTCGCTACTACCACCGCCGATCCCCGGCCCCGGGTTATTACCGTTCCCTGAAACACCATGTTGAAGCGCTCCGCCAGCGGAACCTCACCTTCCAGGGTGGCGGGAGTTTTGGCCACCGGCACCGATTCCCCGGTGAGGAGGGATTCGTCAACCTCCAGAGCACTGCTCTCCAAGATCCGGGCGTCGGCCGCTACTCGGTCGCCGGCCTCCAGCAGCAGTATGTCTCCCGGCACCACCTCTGCTGCCGCCACCCTTTGCACTCTTCCCCCTCGTAGTACCGTAGCCTGGGGTGCGGACATCTCCCGCAGAGCTTCTAAAGACCTTTCCGCCCGGTATTCCTGGATAAAGCCCAGGACGGCGTTAATCAGCACAATGGCCAGCACCGTGCAGGCGTCTACGACTTCACCCGCCAACGCCGAAATCAAGACCGCAACCAGCAGCACTATGACCATAAAATTGGCGAACTGGTTCAGCAGCAACCGTACCGGGCTCACCCGCTTGCCCCCGGGCAATCGGTTCGGCCCGAAAATCCGGTAGCGTTGACGGGCTTGCTGCTCGGTAAGGCCAAAGCCGGGTCGGGTGCCGAATGCCGCCAGCACCTCTGCCGGCCGTAGGCGGTACCAAGTCTCCGGCTGCATTTACCTCTCCCCCCGCCTCCCGCTGGAATTCTGGGCGTGACCCCGGCGGCAGCCTCCGGGCCGATCCGGGGCTTGACCTTCCCCATTATATGTACCCCGGGGGGTGAAAATGCTCGGGTTGTCCGGTGCCTTGGCCTTTTGCTATACTGGCGAAAAAAGGAGGGGGTGAGCCGGGCCATATGCCTTACGATCCCCTGGTAGCTCAGGCGGTAGTAGCGGAGCTTAGGCAGTTGTTGGGGACCCGGGTAGACCGCATAGTTCAGCCTAACGGGGAAGAAATTGCCGTGGCCCTATATACCGGCCGCAGCAGAACCTGGCTCCTCTTCTCCGTCCACGCCGTTCACGCCCGCCTGCATTTGGCGGCCCAGGTGACGGGCGAAAACCGGGTAACTCCGTTCTTGCTAACCTTGCGGCATCACCTGGAAGGCGCCCAACTGCGGGAGGTTTCACTCCCGGTCATGGAAAGGGTGGTTACGCTTCAGTTTCAAAGCCCCCCCATCCGGGGATCGAGATCCTACCGGTTGGTGGCCGAGATCATGGGCCGCCACAGCAACCTAATCCTGGTTGACCCGGAAACCGGTCTGATTATAGACGGTCTAAAGCGATACGGCCACGCCCTCAGCCGCTATCGGGAGGTGCTACCCGGTCGGCCCTATCTTGCGCCTCCCAGGACCAAGGCAGACCCGTTAAGCCTTACCGAAGAACAGTGGACGGCGCTGTTGGTTTCGGCAGGACCCGACCAACCTTTAGAGAAGGCCCTGGTGGAAAAGCTTAACGGGTTCGGTCCCGTATTGGCTCGTGAACTGGCTTTTCGGGCCGGCATTGATCCCACCCAGCCTTTGGAATTCTGCGGTGCTTACGAATTTGACCGACTGTGGCAGGCCTGGCAACAACTGTGCGAAATACTGTTAGGCCAAAGATTTGAGCCCACCTTAGTCAGGCGGGAAGGTCGGGCGGTGGACTATGCGGCGCTGCCGCTCCGGCAATACCAGGGTCTGGAGCAGATGGTATTCTCCGGCATGAGTGCGGCAATCGACCTCTTCTACCGGGAACGTCTGGAGCAGGAACACCTGGAGAAAGAAAAAAGGCGCCTGAAGCACCTGGTGGGCGAGCAACAGAGGCGCTGGCTTCGCAAACTGGAAACCCAGACTGAAGTGCTGGCCGAAGCCCGGAAGGCAGAAGCTTATCGCCTCTACGGGGAAATTATCATCGCCAACCTGCACCGTTTGACCAAGGGAATGACCCATCTGGAAGCTCCCAATCCCTACCGTCCCGAAGAGACGGAGCGGGTAGCCCTAGATCCGGCGCTGGAGCCAATCGACAACGCCCAATGGTATTTTCGGCGGTACCGCAAGGCCAAGACGCAAGCCGAGCAGGCGGCTTCCCAACTGGAGCAGGCCCATCACGAAATTGCCTATTGGGAGTCGGTAGATTTGGCCCTGGACCGCGTGAATACGCCGGAGGAGCTGGCGGAAGTCCGGGAGGAAATCGAGGCGCAACTACCTTCCATCGCTTCCGGGAGCAGGAGAGACCGCGGTTCGGCCCGTCAGCCCCTCCTGTTGCTAAGGTATACCTCCCCGGACGGTTACGATGTGTTGGTAGGTAAGAACAACCGCCAGAACGACTACCTATGCGCCCGGGTAGCGCGATCGGAGGACGTTTGGTTGCACGCCCAGGGGGTACCTGGAGCCCACGTTCTGGTGCGCAACCCTCGGGGCGGTCCGCTGCCGCCCCGCACCCTGGAGTTCGCCGCCAGTTTGGCCGCCTACTTCAGCCGTTCGGCTCGGGACCATCTGGTAGCAGTAGACTATACTCTGGCCAAATACGTGCACAAACCAAAGGGAGCGCGACCGGGAATGGTCTTCTACACTCACCAGAGTACGATAGTGGTTCCGCCGGTGGCGCCGCCGGTATGATAGTTAGGTCTGTCTGGCCTTGGTTCCGGGGCTTACCAGGCCTACCCCTTCTCGGCACAAGGGGCAGTCCGAAGGTTCGTAAGAAGGCATATCCAGGGTGAGCAGAGCGTGATAAGGGCGTCCCAAGTCCAGACGGCCGCCGCTGCGGTCCACCAAAGCTCCTACGCCTACCACCTTCGCCCCCAGGCTTTCGGCCAACCGAATGGTCTCCAGGGCCGAGCCGCCGGTAGTGAGCACATCCTCCACCACCACCACTGGCTCGCCGACGGAAAGGGCAAAACCTCGACGTAGGGTTAACCTTCCTCCTTCCCGCTCGGCAAAAACGGCGCGGGCACCCAGGGCTCGGGCCACCTCGTGGGCCACGACTATGCCCCCCAGGGCCGGTCCTAACACCGCACTCACTTCCCGGGAGCGGAAAAAGGCGGCCAACTGGGAACCCAACACTTCGGCATAGGCCGGATACTGCAATACCAACGCGCACTGCACGTATCGCGAAGCATGGCGACCGGAAGCCAGCAAGAAATGCCCCTCCAGCAGGGCCCCACTGCTGCGAAACAAATCCATAAGCGCGTCTTGGGTAAGCATGGGCGTTTCACTCCTCCAATTCTTGCAACAGACGACGCACCGCCGCTACCGGGTCAAGGGCCTGGGTCACCGGACGACCCACTACCAGGTAGTTGGCACCGGCCCTTATCGCCTCTTGCGGGGTGGTTACCCGCCGTTGGTCTTCGGCGGCGGTCCCGCTGGGACGGATGCCCGGGGTTACTATTACGAAGTCGGTTCCCAGGGCCAGCCGTAAGGCCTTGGCCTCGCGGGCGCTGGCCACCACTCCGTCCAGGCCGCTTTCCTTGGCCAATCCGGCCCACCGTACCACCACGTCACGAACCGAGGTACTAAAGCCCAGTTCCGCCAAATCGGACTGCAACAAGCTGGTTAGCACCGTGACTCCCAGCACCAGCGGGGGGCGGAGGCCCATTAGCGCCGCTTCCTCCCGGACCGCCTGCACCGCCCGGTGCATCATTTCCCGGCCGCCGGCAGTGTGCAACGTGATCATCCCTACCTCCAGGCGGGTCAGGGCCCTTACCGCCTCGGCCACGGTGTTGGGGATGTCGTGGAGCTTAAGATCCAAGAATACCCTGGCTCCCCAATTCTGAATGGACTCCACCACCCGGGGACCGTAATGGTAGAAAAGCTGCATCCCCACCTTAAACCAGCCTACCTCGCCACCCAGTTCGCGCACTAAATGCTCGGCCTCTTCCAGGGTGGATACATCCAGAGCCACTATCAGCCGGTCTTTGGCGGCCACAATAAAGTTTACCTCCCCTCTCTTAGGGATGGCCTTCCGGGTGCTGGCCCCGGGCCGCCCCCACCAGATCTGCCAGGCGGGATATATTGTGGGTTCGGCAGTATTCGGTCAACCCCTCCAGCACCTCTATAGCGGCCCGGGGATTGACCAAAGTGGCCGTACCTATACCCAGGGCCCGGGCACCGGCCAAGAGGTATTCCAAAGCATCCTCCGCCGTAAAGATACCGCCCAAACCTACTATCGGGGTTTCGGGAAGAGCGCCGGCGATTTCCCATACCAACCGCAAGATAACCGGCCTGACCGCCGGTCCGGAGAGCCCCCCGACGGTGTTTCCCAATCGGGGACGGCGTTTCTCAATATCGATGGCCATGCCGGGAATGGTATTGGCTACCGTGAGGGCGTCGGCGCCGGCCGCGACCACCGCCCTGGCTACCCCTACCGGGTCGGCGGTCATGGGAGCCAACTTAACCAGGAGGGGCAGCGAGGTTTCCCGCCTCACCGCTTCCACCACCGAGGCGGCCGTGTCGGGGTGGGAACCGAAGGCCAAACCGCCTGCTTTGACATTGGGACAGGAAATATTGATTTCCAGGGCCGCCAAACCTTCGGCCGCCCGATTTAGCCGGCGGGCTACGGCTGCGTATTCGTCTGCCGACCTGCCACCTATGCTCGCAATTACCGGAACCGAGTACCGCTTGAGTTCCGGCCAGACTCGGGTAACGAAGTAGTCTACCCCCGGATTTTGCAGTCCGACGGCATTAAGCATGCCGGCGGGCGTTTCCGCCAGGCGGGGCGGGGAATTGCCCGGCCAGGGTTCCAGGGTCAGGCTCTTGGTGGTCAGGGCCCCCAATCGGTCCAGGGGGAGATACGAAGCCAACTCCAACCCCCAGCCGCAGGTACCGGCGGCCAGAATAACCGGGTTGGTCAGCCTTAACGGGCCCAGGCCGGTACTGAGATCAGGCTTCATCCCATAACACCTCTTCCGCTGCGAATACCGGTCCTTCGGAACAGGCCCGGACGTAACCGCCAACCACTGGCACCGCGCACCCCAGGCAAAGGCCGGTGCCGCAGGCCATTACTTGTTCCAGGGATACGAAGGCCGGAATTCCTGCTTCGGCGGCCCAATCTGCAACCCGCCTGAGCATCGGCCACGGACCGGCGGCAAACACCTGCGTCGGGGAGGAGCCCAGTCGGTCTGGGAGTAGGTCGGTAACTCGGCCACGCATTCCCAAGCTTCCATCCTCGGTGGCCACCTCTAACGGTAGGCCCAAGCCCTCAAAGGCAGAAAGCCGCCAAAGTTCGTCGGCGGTAGCCGCCCCGAGCAGAAGGTGCGCCCCGACCCCCCAACGCTTCAGTTCCGTGGCCAGAAAGTAAAGAGGGGCCACCCCCGTGCCTCCGCCCACCAAGAGGGCGGAAGTCCCGGCCTGGGGTGTGGGAAAACCGCGGCCTAGAGGCCCCAGGAGGTCTAGGTACTCTCCGGGTTGCCGGTTGGCCAACCCCGAGGTGCCCCTCCCCCGCACCCGATACAGCACCGCTATTCGACCTGCCGCCCGGTCTACTTCGTGGAGGCTGAACGGCCGCCGCAGCAGGGGATCGTAGGTTTCGCTCACGCGCAGGTGGACAAATTGACCCGGCTGGGCCGTAGCCGCCACCTGCGGAGCCTCCAGCAGCAGATAGTAGCCTCCCCGGCCTAATGCCCGGTGTTCTACCACCCTCCCTCTAGTAGGTACGACCAATGGCCTTTTCCCCCTGAGAAGGTAGTTCTAGGTCCTGCAAGGCCAGCAGGCTAAAGACCTCGCCCTGGCGGATCTGTTCCAAGGACCGGACCAGCGCGCGAACCGTATCCAGGCTGGTAAAGCAAGGCACTCCCAGTTCTACTGCCGCTCTTCTTATTTGGTAGCCCTCGCGCTCCGGCCCGCGAGCCTGACCGATGGTGTTGACCACCAGGTCGATCTCGCCATCCCGGATGTGATCCACGATATTGGGACTGCCCTCGTGGAGCTTGTGGACCTTCTTCACCGCCAACCCCGCTTCGCGGAGAAAGCCCGCTGTACCGGCGGTGGCCCACAATTCGAATCCCTGATCGGCCAGCCGCTTAAGAATGGGCAGGGACCGCCGCTTATCCTTATCGGCAATGGTGGCCAGCACTCTTCCGCTCCTCGGGAGGCGGTACCCGGCCGCTACCAACCCCTTATAGAGGGCCTTGGCCAGACTGAGGTCGAGCCCCAGAACTTCGCCGGTGGACTTCATTTCCGGCCCCAGGCTGGTGTCCACCTTCGGAAGCTTGGCGAAGGAAAACACCGGTACTTTCACCGCCACGTGGCCGGGCGCGGGCAGCAAGCCTACCGGGTAGCCCTGATCGCATAGGCTCCGCCCCAGCATGGCTCCTACCGCCACCTTCACCATGGGGACGCCGGTTACCTTGCTGAGAAAAGGCACGGTACGGCTGGAACGAGGGTTTACCTCCAGCACGTATACCCGGCCCCGGTAGATCACGAACTGGATGTTAAGCAGCCCCTTTACCTCCAGAGCCCGGGCCAGCAAAGTGGTGTAAAGAACGATCTGCTGTCGGTGGGCCTGGGTTAGAGAATAGGCGGGGTATACGGCGATACTGTCTCCGGAGTGAATACCCGCCCGCTCGATGTGCTCCATGATTCCGGGAATGAGTACGTCGTGGCCATCGGAAATGGCGTCCACTTCTACCTCCCGGCCGGGAAGGTATTTGTCTACCAGTACCGGGTGATTAGGAGAGGCCTGGGCGGCGGTGACCATATAGTGAAGCAGTTCCTCTTCGTTATAAACTATCTCCATGGCCCGGCCGCCCAACACGTAGGAGGGCCGCACCAACACCGGATAACCGACTCGGGCGGCAATGGCCCGAGCTTCTTCTACTGAAGTGGCGGCCCCACCCGGGGGACGGGGAATGCCCAACTCCTCCACCAAAGCATCGAACCGATCCCGGTCTTCGGCGCGGTCAATATTATCCACGCTGGTGCCCAGTATGGAATGGCCGGCCTGGGCCACCGTCTGGGCCAAGTTAACCGCGGTCTGTCCGCCGAACTGCACGACCACCCCGTCCGGCCGCTCAATCTCTAAGACCGCCAAAACATCCTCCGGATCCAGGGGTTCAAAATAGAGGCGATCGGCGGTGTCGAAATCGGTGCTAACGGTCTCGGGATTATTGTTAATAATTATCGCTTGCCAGCCTAACTCCCGCAGGGCCCATACCGAGTGCACGGAGCAGTAGTCGAATTCGATCCCCTGGCCTATGCGGATGGGGCCGGAGCCCAGCACTACCGCCCGACGGCCCTCCTGGACCCGACTCTCGTCTTCACTCTCATGGGTGGAATAGTAATAGGGAGTTTGGGCTTCGAATTCCGCCGCACAGGTATCTACCATTTTGTAAACTCGACGCAGCCCGAACTGCCGGCGCCGTGCGGCCACTTCCTCCTCTTTCTCTTGCCGCAAGGCGGCAATCTGGGCGTCGGAATAGCCCAGGCGCTTCACACGCCGCAACAACTCCTCGGTCAGCTCCGGCGCGCGGCGGATTTCCTCTTCGCTCTCGACCAGGCCTCTCAGCTTGTGCAGGAAGAAGGGATCTATACAAGTCCAGGAGGCCAAGTCCTCCAAGCCCCAACCCCGACGCAAGGCCTCGGCCGCAAAGAATAAGCGCCGGTCGTCGGTTCCCTTTAGCCGAGCCTCCAGCTCCGCGTCCGGCATGGCCGCCAGTTCCGGAAGGTAAAGACCGGGGGTATTGGCTTCTAGAGAGCGTATGGCCTTAAGCAGGGCGCCCTCAAAAGTCCGATCTATGGCCATAGCCTCGCCGGTGGCCTGCATTTGGGTACCCAGTTTCCGGTCGCTGGTGGAGAACTTATCGAAGGGAAAGCGAGGCATCTTAACCACTACGTAGTCCAGCGTGGGCTCAAAGCAAGCATAGGTCTTTCCCGTAACCGCATTGACGATTTCATCCAACCGCAAGCCTACCGCAATCTTGGCCGCCACCTTGGCGATGGGATAGCCGGTAGCCTTTGAAGCCAGGGCGCTGGAGCGGCTTACCCGGGGATTAACCTCGATGACGTAGTACTGAAAGCTCCTGGGATCGAGTGCGAACTGGATGTTGCACCCCCCTTCAATGCCCAGAGCGGAGATAATCTTTAGGGAAGCAGAGCGGAGCATTTGGTATTCCCGGTCGCTCAGGGTCTGGGAGGGCGCCACCACAATGCTGTCCCCGGTATGAATGCCCATGGGATCGATATTCTCCATGTTACATACCGTAATGCAGTTACCGGCCGAATCCCGCATGACCTCATACTCGATTTCCTTCCAGCCGACCACCGATCGCTCGATCAGGACTTGACCTATAAGGCTGGCCTTAAGACCGCGGGTGGTGATTTCCCGCAGTTCCTCTTCGCTGGCGGCAATTCCGCCGCCGGTGCCACCCAAGGTATAGGCCGGCCTTACCACTACCGGATAGCCGATCTCCCGAGCGAAGCTGAGCGCGTCTTCCACGCTGGTGACGATACGGCTCTCCGGAACCGGTTCGCCGATCTGCTGCATTAACTCCTTAAAGAGTTCCCTATCCTCGGCCCGCTTAATCGCTTCCAAGGGGGTACCTAGTAGCCGTACTCCATACTGCTCCAGAATGCCGTTTTCCGCCAGTTCCCAGGCCAAATTGAGGCCTACCTGCCCCCCTAAAGTAGGGAGCAACCCGTCCGGCCTCTCGCGGGCAATGATCCGAGAAACGAACTCTAGATTTAAGGGCTCCAAATAAATTCTAGAAGCCATATTGCTGTCGGTCATAATGGTGGCCGGGTTGGAGTTGGCCAGAATTACCTCTAGCCCCTCTTCTCTAAGCGCCTTACACGCCTGAGTACCGGAGTAATCGAACTCCGCCGCTTGGCCGATTATGATGGGTCCGGAGCCGATAACCATTACCCTTTTTAAGTCTTTGTACCGTGGCATGTTCTACCCCTCCCGCCTTTCCTAGGACCAGGTAATCCTTCGACCGCGCATTACCAGCCTTCCTCCAACCATGGTGGCCACTGGCCAACCTCGGAGACGCCATCCCCGGAAAGGGGTATTCCTTCCCTGCGACTGAAACTGCTCGGGGTTGACCGGTAATTCCAAGTCCGGATCAACGATCGTAAGGTCCGCCGGCTGTCCGGGGCTGAGAGAGCCTCCGGGCACTCCCAAAACCCTAGCCGGACGCCAGCTCAGCAAGGAAACCGCCTGAGACCAACTGATTATTCCCGGCAGCACCATAAAAGTCACTATCAGAGGCACCAAAGTTTCCAGCCCGCTAATACCGAAGGGAGCCGCTTCAAACGCCGTCTCTTTTTCCTGCCGAGTATGGGGCGCATGATCGCTGGCTATAACGTCGACCAATCCCCCGGCCACGGCCTCGCGGAGGGCGGTGACATCCTCCTGGGTTCTGAGCGGTGGATTTACCTTGGCCGAAGTATCGTAGCCTCGGACCGCCTCTTCGGTCAACAGGAGGTGGTGGGGGGTTACCTCGGCCGTTACCGGCAGGTCTTCGGCCTTGGCCTGTTCCAGCAACCTAATACTCCCTCGGGTACTGAGGTGAGCCAGGTGCAGCCGGCCACCGGTTAGGGCAGCCAACCGCAGGTCCCGGGCTACCATTATTTCCTCTGCGGCCGCCGGTATCCCCGGAATCCCCCACCGATAGGAATAAGGCCCTTCGTTCATCTGCCCACCTCGGCTGAGCTCCAGGTCTTCGCAGTGGTCTATAATCGGTCGCCCGAGCAGGCGGGAGTATTCGAGCGCGTAGCGCATTATGCGGGAATTGACCACCGGTCGGCCGTCATCCGAGAAGGCCACCGCTCCCGCCTGAGCCAGTTCCGCCATCTCCGTCAATTCCTCGCCCCGGCCGCCTTTGGTAACGTTGGCTATAGGGTACAGGCGGCTCATATTAACCTCGGCGCCTCTCTTAACCACATAGGCTATTGCGGTAGGGCTATCCAGCGGCGGCTCGGTGTTGGGCATGCAACACACGGCCGTAAACCCGCCCATGGCCGCGGCGCGCAGGCCGGTCTCTATGGTTTCCTTATCCTCCTGCCCCGGCTCCCGCAGATGGACGTGCAAGTCTATGAATCCCGGAGCCACCACCTTACCGACGGCCTCTAACTCTTCTACATGCGGAGGAGGCTTGAGGTTAAACCCCACCATTGCTATCCGGCCCCCCAGGATTAGTACGTCGCGCACATCGTCAAGACCCTGGGCAGGGTCTACTACCCGTCCCCCTCTTATCAGCCAGTCCACCTACTTCCCTCCTAAGAGCAGGCTCAAAACCGCCATGCGTACCGCTACTCCATTGGTAACCTGCTCCGCTATCCCGGAACGCCGGTCATTCACCAGATCCGGACTCAACTCTACCCCGCGGTTGACCGGGCCGGGATGCATCAACAGGACCTCCGGCGAGGCCAGAGCCAGCCTCTCCGGAGTAAGGCGGTAAAGTCGCGCGTATTCGCGCAGCGAAGGTAGTAGCCCCTGAGCCTGTCTTTCCATCTGAAGCCGTAGAGCCACTACCACCTCCGCCCCGGCCAGAGCCTCTTCTAGCCTCCAGGTAACCCGGGCCCCTAGTTGGCGGAAGCTTGGCGGAAGCAGGGTGGGCGGACCGCATAGCCACACCTCGGCACCGGTCTTGAGCAACCCCCACAAGTTGGAGCGGGCCACCCGGCTATGGAGTATATCGCCCACTATGGCTACCTTGAGTCCCTCCAGCCGGCCTTTACGTTCCAAGATTGTAAACAGATCAAGCAGCGCCTGGGTAGGGTGCTCGTGCCAGCCGTCCCCGGCGTTGATTATCGTTGCCTTGAGCCTGGAGGCCAAAAAATGTGGCGCTCCCGCCTGACTGTGCCGGATGACCAGAGCCCTCATGCCCATGGCCTCTAGGGTAGCGGCGGTATCCAAGAGGTTTTCCCCTTTGGTGACGCTGCTCGTGGCCGCGGTTAGGTTCACCACGTCCGCCCCCAGGAACTTGGCCGCCACTTCGAACGAGGTACGGGTCCGGGTGCTGGGCTCGAAGAAAAAATTAACCACCAGTTTTCCCCGAAGGAGGCTCAAACGTTCCCCCCTTAAGTACGTCGCCTTATATTGACGAGCCGCGTCCAGTACCGCATAGATCTCCTCGGCACTCAGGTCCTCCAGACCGAGCAAGTCCTTGCCCTTTAGTCCCATCGGCCTCTCCCCGCAAAAAAAATCCCCCGCCTGTTCTAGCGAGGGGAGTCTAGAATTACTACTTCCTCTACTCCGTCTGTCTCCGGCAATCGCACTTCCACAATCTCCGTCTTCGAGGTGGGCACGTTCTTGCCCACGTAATCCGCCCGAATGGGAAGTTCCCGGTGTCCCCGATCTACCAGCACCGCCAACTGGATGCACTGAGGTCGCCCGAGGTCCATTACCGCGTCCATGGCCGCCCGGACGGTCCGGCCGGTGTAAAGCACGTCGTCCACCAGGACCACCTTCTTGCCTGAAACCTCAAAGGGCAGCTCCGGCTCGTGGACTACCGGGCTGTCACTTAACCGGGAAAGGTCGTCCCGGTAGAGAGTAATATCTAAAGATCCGACCGGAACGGCTTGGCCTTCAATAGCCTCGATCCGCGCCGAAAGACGCTTTGCCAGCGGCACTCCCCTTCGACGGATGCCAACCAATACCAGGTCTTGGATTCCCTTGTTCTTTTCCACAATTTCGTGAGCCATACGGGTTAACGCCCGTTGCATGGCCTGAGAGTCCAAAATCCTGGCTTTCTCGGCTTTCTCCCGGTTCTGCATGGACTTCCTCCCGGGCGGCCCGGCTCCTCGGCCGGAAAAAAGCCTACCTCCGCCAGAGGAAGTAGGCCACTCGCAATATCCTAAAGATATCCTGCGGTTACCTGGTTCCTTCTGGCCTCGCCGGGACCAGTTAAAGGCGCCTGAGCTTTTCGGGTTAGACTCTACCGTAAGCCGGGTCCGGTGTCAAGTGCCCCGGCAGCTGCAGTGTGTGTCAAGGTTTAGTAG
>JBNARC010000018.1:0-28063 GCA_049719955.1 Neomoorellales bacterium
CCAGGGGTTACGGCCCGGGCACCGTAGCGCCCAGGCCCGGAATGGGGACACCCGGGCGGGTCTGGCTCCGGCCGGTACCGATCGCCCCCCGATGCTGACCCTAGGCAAGTTGCTCCCCCCTGCTTAATTCGGCGCTGCTTAATTCGGCGCCTCCCCGGTTTGCCTTGGCGGGGTGGCCGGCGCCCGTAGCGGTCCCCTCGCCCACCATACTTGAACCGCCCTTTCCTGTATCCCGGTGTCTGTTAGCTTCTAACGCACCCTCCGCCTAACCCGCCAGGCCGTCCAGGGCTTCACCGGCGTGATGGTCAGCACGGCCACGGCCAGGCAGAGGGCGGTAAGGGCCCCCTGGGACAGGGCAAATCTGGCCCACGGGGGCCAGGCGGCCAGGCCGACAATCGGCGGCGCCCCGGTAACCGAGGAATACGGGCCCGGATGGCCGGACACATATGCGGCGTACCCCACCCGGTAAGCGTATTCCGCCGGGTAGACACCTACCTGAATTTGCCGCAAGAGTTCGTTCAGAAGTGAGCCCAGCAAGGGCACGCCACCTACCTCTGCCAGGCCTCCCGCTGGCAGCACTCCGCCCAAAGCCGTTAGGGGACTGAGGTAGACGTACCAGGGTGCGCCCAAAGAACGGTAGGGCTCCAGGGCCGAGACCGCCCCCACCCGGGCCTGAGCGGTAGAGGCGGCGATGGCCGCCATAACCAGGGTAACGAACAGGAGGAAGAAGACCGCCACCACGGCGCTGATGGTGGCGGCCTGGGTACGCTTGAGCACGGCCGAAAGGGCCAGGCCCAGGGCGCCGTAGCCCAGGGCGGTGAGCAGGGCCACCAGCAGGGCCAGGCCCAGGTTCGCCAGGGGCACGCCGCCGTAGAGGAAGACCAGGGCCATAACCGGCAGGGCGGCTACCGCCAGGTAAACGAAATAGATGGTCGAGGCCAGCCACTTGCCCAGGACAATGCCGGTGGGCGAGGCATTGGTGACCAGCAGCAGGTCGTAGGTCCGCCGCTCCTTCTCCCCGCTGATGGCCGAGGCCGAGGTGGCCGGGGCGATGAAGGCCAGAAGCGTCACCAGGCCCAGCACCAAGAAGCTGTAGAGGTTAAGCCCCACCTGGGGATGGATAAAGCTGGCGTGCTCCAGGGTAAGCCACAGGTAGCCGATCATCCCGGCGGCCAGCACCCCCAGGTAAACCGTTAGCAAGAACGCCGGGCGCCAGCCCCGGGTGCGGCCCCGCATCTCCTTGCCCACCATCGGTAAGACACCGTTAGCCAGGCCCCGGCCGAAGGACCGCCACCCGGCCGGCCAGCGCGGCCACAAGTTTTTCATGCCCTCGCCTCCCGCACCAGTCGCACAAAGGTATCCTCCAGGCTACTTTCCGTCTCGGCGAAATGCACCACCCGGACCCCGGCGGCCACCATCTCCGCCAGCAGGGCCGCCACTTCCTCCGGCCCGCCGCTCAGGCGGAACTCCACCTGCTCCTCGCCGGCCCGGATAATCTGGGCCCCCGGCCACCCGGCCAAAACTTCTTGCGCCGGCGCCGCCGGCCCGTGGCAGCGCAAAATGATGTTCCGCACCTGGGCCCCGGCCAGCATCTGGGCCAGGGTTCCCTGGCGCACCACCCGGCCGTCCACCACCATGCCGATGTGGGTGCACAGGTCGGCCAGCTCCGAGAGGATGTGGCTGCTGATGACAATGGTCTTGCCCAGACGGCAGAGTTCCTTGAGGATCTCCCGCATCTCCACCCGGGCCAGGGGGTCCAGACCGCTGGCCGGCTCGTCCAGGAGCAGCACCTCCGGGTCGTGGATCAGGGCCCGGGCCAGGCACAGGCGCTGCTGCATGCCCCGGGAGAGGGTGTCCACGAATTCTTCTTTTTTGGCCGCCAGATCCACCAGCTCCAGCAGTTCGTCCCGCAGCCGGGCCACGGCCGGGCCGCGCAGGCCGTAGGCGGCGGCGTAAAACTCCAGGTACTCCCCCACCCGCAGGTCGTTATATACGCCGAAGAAGTCCGGCATGTAGCCCACCGCCCGGCGCAGCTCCCGGGGATGGCGCACCACGTCCCAGCCCGCCACCTCGGCCGTCCCGGCATCGGGCAGGAGCAACCCGGCCAGGATGCGCAGGGTGGTGGTCTTGCCGGCACCGTTCTGGCCGATCAGGCCGTAGACCGACCGGGGAGGAACCTCCAGGTCCAGGCCCCGCAGGGCCTCTACCCTACCGTAACGCTTTATCAGCCCCCGGGTGAGAATCATCTCGCCACCCCCCGGTAGCCGACCCGCGGCGGCAGGAAGTAGAACTGGCGGCCGCTGTTCTCCTCAAAGCCGTTCACCCGTAACTGCACCTCGCCCCCGGCTGTGGTGTAGCTACCGGGCAGGGTAAAGCGTTCCCGGCCCGCCAGCTCCTCCCACGCCCCGGTGAGCGGGTTATAAATTTCCAGCGCCCCCGGCTCCACCGGCGCCGGGTTGGGCGATGGCGGCCCGCCCGGCCCTTTGGGGCCTCCGGCCGGCGCCTGCACCGGGTAATAGGGCAGGTGCACGGTTATTTCCTCTACCCTGGCTCCCGCCCCCATCTGGGGCCGGAAGGCAAAGGTGACGGAGCCGCCGCCCAGGCCCTGGAAGTTATTCCAACCGAACATGCTCTTGACGTTGGCCTGCACCACTTCCGGGACCACCAGGCCCTCCGGCAGGCTAAAAGGGCCGGGAGGGAGGACCAGTTGCGGCCGCAGCACCACCATAGTGAGGTAGTGGGGCTCGGCGCGCAGGCCCTTCACGCCCACCGGGGCCGCCGGGTCCTGGCTCCAGGCCACCGCGGCCAGGGGCCAGCCCATCATCTCCATCATGGGACCCCGCCGCTGCTGGCCGCTCCAGTTGTCGAGCATGGTGGCCCGGCGCTGCTCTTCCACGGTGAGGGGCCGGGGCGGGCCCTGGTAGAAGTCGGGCGGGGGCGCCGCCGGTATGGCTCCCGGTTGCGCCTGCCGGGTCTTCCCGGCCCCCGTCCGGGCAGCCGAAGCCGCCCCGGCCGGCGCCGCGGCGGTCCCGCCGGGCAAAAGAAAAATCCGCCAGCTTTCCGGGTACGGCGGTCCGTAGCCGGGCTGGTTGGGGTTGGGCGGCGGAGTGATCTCCAGCTCCACCGCCCCTTCTTCTCCCGGCGCCAGCTCCCCCAGGACGGCGTAGTTCCGGCCCAAGAGCAGGGTAACGTGATCCAGGCGCAGGCGGCTGCCGTTTATTACCCGGGCTTTGACCCGCGTCCCTTCGGCCCGCAGTTCGGCTTTAAGTCCGGCCAGTTCCGGCCCGGCCTCCTGGCGGAAGGCCAGGCTGCGCATGCCCCACTGGGAGGTCCGGCTAAAGGTAATTTCCAGGTCGCCGCCCCGGATGAGGCTGTAGGGTGGGTCCTGCTCCTGGTTGCCAGACAGCGCCCCGTCATATCCGCTCACCTGCACCTGTACCGGATGGCCGGGGTCGGCCAAAACGGCGGTGAACCGGGGCTGCGTAGGGGCGAAGAAGCCCAGGCCGGTGTAGACCTGCGGCCGGGCGCCGGGGCCCACTTCCACGGTCTGCACGGCGTTGATCAGCACGTTCCGGCCGGTCTGGAAGGTGTACAGGTAGACCGCTCCGGCAAAGGCCACGGCCAGGGCCGGGACTGCGATCCAGGCGTACTCCGGCCGCCGGCGCCAGCGCAGGAGGAAATACGTGGCCGGCCCGGCCAGGGCCAGGAAAACCAGGAGGTAAACCCCGGCTACCCGCCAGCCCGGAAAAGCCTCCTCCGGCAACTGGGCGCTGTATCCGGCCAGGTTGGCGGCCAGATAAGCGCCCGGCGGCGGCCCCCAAACCAAGGAAGGATCGGAGGCGGGCATCAGGAGCCGCTTCCACAGGGCCTGGCCCAGATCACCGGCGTTCCAGGGCGGGCTGTTGGGGTCAAAGGCCAGAACCGTGACTTCACCCAGTCCCAATTTGACCTTCCGGGCCAGGGGGGCCTGGTTGGGGCCCCAGTCGCTGCCGGCTCCGGCCAGCCGCGCCACCACGGCCGCCCCCGCCGGCGGTGGGGCCACGCCCAGCCAGGCAGCCGCGGCCCGCCAGTCGCGGCGGGTGACGAGGGTCTCCCCCTCAACCTCTCCTGTCCCTTCCGGCAAAGCCTCCAGGGACGCGGCTAGGGCCAGGCCCCCGGACAGCACCAGGTGGCCGCCCTGCTCCACCCACTCCGCCAGGGCCTGGCGCTGCCGCCGGCTCAAATTTGCGGCCTCACCGCCGGCCACCAGGATGGTGCGGAAGGCGTCCAGATCTTCCCCGGCCTCCGGGAAAAGCCCGGCGGTGAGCGGGATGATCAGGGGCGCTCGGGGCACCCCGTCGGGCGCCAAGATACGCGTCTTCTCCAGAGCGGGGGGAATCGGTCCCAGGACCCCCACCGCCTGGGGCAGCGGCCCGCCGCTCAGGAGGCCGGCCCCGGGAAGGGAGGTTTCATGGCCGACCAGAACCTCCTCGCCCGAGCGAAAGCGGAAGAGCATTTTGTCCGGGGACTCCAGCCGGAACCAGAGGACGACCTCCTTCCGGCCGCCGGCCGGGAGGCTCACCCGCTCCCCGTAGGCCGACGCCGGCCGGTAACGGGCCGGACCGGGCTTGGTGCCCGGGGGCGAGCCCGGCGGGGGCGGCGGCACTTCCTTATAGTAGCTCACCGCTTCCACTACTCCCGCCAGATCCCGGGAACTCCGGTTCTCCAAGGTAACCACAGCCGGGGCAGTCTGGCCGGAAACGGCCTTGCCGTCCCAGCCCACCTGTACCGCCAGCGTAACGGGCCCGCCGGCGGCGGCTTCCTGGCCCCAGGCCGGGCGACCCGCCGCCAGCCCGAGCAGGAGCAACGCCGCGAGCACTATCCCGGTGGTGCCGCGGGCAGCGCGGGCGCTCATCGCTTACCATCTCCCCCTTACTCCGGTCCCTTTCGAACGGTTATTCCTTCTGGCTCCTGAGGGACCGCCCTCCCGGCCAGGCAAGAATTGCCCTCCGGATTATGATACGCCCAGTCCACATTTCCCCGCGCCGGAATCCCCCCGGCACGGCCTTCCACATATAAAGACGGGAACGCCCCCCGGCGCGTTCCCCCGCCAATCCGGTTTCGGCCCCTTTAGAGCGTGCCCTGCGGTTGATCTGCCTCGTCGGCAGCGGCTATAATCATGGAGCAGAATCTTGGGTCGAGGGGCTGTACCCCTAACCAGCCTGAGAATAGCGGGGGAGGTAAACGTTCTTTGCTTCCTTTTGACCGTTACGAGGGCGGCGGCCGGCGGCTGCTGGGCCCTCCCCCGCCGGGGGACGGGACGTGCCGACATGGCTACGGCCCGGCGGTTTTCCGGCAGTGCGGGCTGAACTGCGTCTACTGCGGGCGCTTTTTGGGCGCCCCTTACGAGGCCTGGTTGGACCTTTCCGTAGACCACGTGGTACCCAGGCATGCCGCCGCCCGGCTAGGTATTCCCAGCGCCTGGGTAGAAGACCTGGCCAATCTGGTAACCTGCTGCCGGGCATGTAACGAATTCCTCAACCAGTATAAGGTCAAACTTGCCCTCCCGCCGCCAGCAAACCTTGACGCCTTTTTCGATTTGCGAGACCGGGTGTTTCTCGAAAAGCAAGAACTCGCCTTGCGGCGGCACCTGGAGGAGCGAGCCCGGTACCGGCGATGGGGTAATGAACTCGATAGGCCCGGGTAAGCCGTCAAAAAGCCTACTCCGGCAGAAACCAGTGGATATAGCCGCAGCGGGCGCAGACCAAGCAGGTAGCCGAGGGGTTGGCCCAGTCCAGGTCAAAGAAGGTAGCCACCGCCGTATTCAATTGGGCGCGACGACGCCAGAATTTGTCGTGCCCGCACACGTGACAGGACAGGTTCTTTCCCAGGATCTGTACCGTTTCTGGTTCCTTCTTCCCAAACAGCGCCATGCTGCACCTCCCCGGAGCACGGGCCGTTTCGCCCTCGGAACACATTAGGAGTAGAAAAGGTTCAGGGGCTACTCCAGGCTTTCTTCTGCCAGGTTAGAAGCCGCCCCTACCCCCGGGTTAATCTTAGCATGCCGAGGGAGCGGCAGCAAGCTCCTCACAGGTGGGTGCTTTGACCCTGCCTTCGATCACTTTGCTGATCCTCGCGGTTCAGTTAGAATTAAAAGGGGTTCCGAATAAGCCCGCTCACGGCACGGGCGAAAAAAGGGTGGTAGAATAAGAGCGTGCGGACGGCGAAGGCCGCGCCCCGAACCACGGTGGCGCAGGAGAAGGGAGCGTGAAGCCGGCGGAAGACTTTATAGTAAACCTGGGACCCTACGCCCTGTTTGCCGGCTTTGCGGCGCTGGGCCTGGGTATTCCCTTGCCCATGCTGGTACTCTTTGGCTCCCTGGGACTCATGGTAGATAGGGGGCTCCTCGACCGGGGCGAGGCCGTTACCCTGGTGTTCGCCGCCACCGTGGCCGGGGATGCCGCCGGCTATATCCTGTTCTATTTCGGGGGCCGTATGGTGCTGGAAAGAATTATGGACCGGTTTCCCACCGTCCGACCCCAGGTGGAAAAGGTGGAACGCTGGTACCGGCGCTACGGCCTGATTGCCATCGTGCTCTTTCGCTGGATCAACTGGGGCCAGGGCCAGGTGATTTGGCTTTCCGGGCTGAGTCGGCTGCCTGCCTTGCGGTTCTTTCCGGTGATGGCCGGGGTGAACCTGGCTTGGGCAGCGGTATGGAGCTATATCGGCATCGGTTTCATCGCCTGGCTGCGGGAACTGGCGCCCTGGACGCTGGCCGCAGCCCTGACACTGACTGCGGCCCTGGCCGTTTGGCTTTACCTGGTGTGGCGCGGCCGTCTCCCCGCGCCCGCTTGGCTAAACCGGCTCCTAACCACCCTTCAGGAGGCCGACCCGCCCCCTTCCCGTCCCCGTCCCTAATCACCAAACGTGCGTTTCCCTAACTTCGCCCCAAAAGAGATACCCACTCCGCTAACTCCGTCGAAGCGGAAGGACAGGAAGACAGGGGCTTCCAGCCCGGCGGGAAGGCCGTGGTGTCTACACCATGCGCGGCCGCAAAGGCCCAGTATTTCTCCTACCGGTGGGAATAGGGCCCTCTTCTCCCGGCCACCTTAAAACCAGGCCAGACCAACCCCAGGGGGAGATAGGTAATGTCCAAGAAGAATCGTCAACGCGGCGGTTATCGGGAACCGGAAACCCTCTTCGATACCCACCGCCCGGTAGGCCCGCCCCAGCCCCGAGAGTATGCCTCACAAAAACCGCAGCTAGAAAGCGAGGTCCGGCACGGAACCCGTAAGGACGTTAAGCGATCCATGAGCTACAAGACCGGCCAGGGTGAGTGGGACGAAAAGGCGCGGCTGGAGTCCTCCCCCACCCCCAACCCCGCCCAGCAACTTCTAGAGGCGGACAAGGACTTGCGCGGCTACGGCCTCAAAGCCGAGGTTCAAGGGTCGCGGGTAACGGTGAGCGGGGTGGTGGACACCCTGGCGGAAAAGCAGCGGGCGGAGGAACTGCTGAGACAGTTGCCGGGGGTAGAAGAGGTGGAAAGCGGTATCGCCCTCAGCACCGACGGCCCGGTAAACGACCGCGCCGTAACCCGGGAGGTGCGACAGGAACTGGCCGGCGCGCCCGGAGTGGACCCACGGCGGGTGGGAGCGGAGGTGCACGGCGGCACGGCCGTGCTTAAGGGTACGGTCTTTAGCCCCCAAGAGGCGAAAGCGGCGGCCCGGGCCGCAGCCAAGGCCCGGGGGGTGCGCCGGGTGGTAAGCCACCTGCACCCGCCCAAACCCCGAGAGGAATTAGAGCATATCTTCCACCAGCAGGTACGCAACGACGGCGAACCCCCATATCCGCCGTAGATCTTTTGCCAGACGCCCATGCCGTAGGGCGGCCTAATTTCCGGGGTAGCCCGATGGGTTGACTACGACTCCGGACAAGCCTTTCGCCACCACCCTGGTGGTGCCACCAGGCAACCGATACCGACCAAGCGTCTACGGAGGCCTGCCTACCTGTATTCCTTCCTTACCGTTCTTGCCAGCCGCCGAAAAACCGCCTAAGGAAAAGCCCTCAGTTCTCACTTGCCCTCAAGAGCAGTTCCTGCCGCCGCCTTTGCTATCGGTCTAGCCGGAGAATTCGCCGGGGAGGTGGCGACCAGAGATCCCGAAACACTAAGGGTAGCCGGGGCGGCCGAGTTTACGGTGGATCCTATACCCGAGGAATGAACATGCCCGCTGGAGGAAACCAAGCAATCGATAACGAATGTGAAGAGAAATCGCGGCAACAGTCCCTACCGACAGGAGGATAGAATCGATGGCCGATTGGAGCTTCCCGCCATCCCCGTCCGGCGAGCTTAGGATATACCACCGCCAGCTCGTGTCCGGTCTCTGGACCAGGACGGATGAGGAACTGGAAGTGCGCGTGCACCGTCTGGACACCTGGTCGGAACAGGCGGTCTCCTTAATAGTGGGGACGCGAGATTTCCGTATTCGTCACGCCGTGCTGGCGGTTCACCGGGAGGCTTTTGGCCGGGCCTTTGGCCAAAGAGAGGCGCCCGAGCTTTGCGGCCTCACCGCCTACCGAGGCGCGGGCAAGGAGTTCCGGCGGGCGCTGGCGGCCTGGGAGGAGCCCGAACTGTGGGTGGAGTTACTTCTGGAGGGAATCAAAGCCTTACTCCAGGGTGAACATTGCGTGTTCGAGGCCCGGGGTTATCCCTCTCTGGAGGCCTACGAGCGCTACTTCCGCGAGACCTTTTCCGGTACCTGCATCTACTACGCCCTGCCGGCGGAGCGGGTCAGGCCCTGGCCGGTTTACCTGGCCGATCAGGTTCGGGACGGGTGCCTGTTCCTGCGCTGCCGTATCACCCGCCTATCCTTGGGGGAAGGGTGGGTGATCACTTCCGGACTGGTAGATTCCTACCAGGAGTTGAGCCTCCAGTTATCGCTGGACCCGGAAGGAACGGTGGGCCGCGCGCTGGCCCACACTACCCGGGCCTTAGACCCCGCTTGCGGCCGCGCCGCTTCCCGGGCCAACAACCTGGTGGGCCTCAAGCTGGAAGCTCTCGACCGACGGCGCCTCAGCGAGTTGCTGGCCGGCCCGCAAGGCTGCACCCATTTGGCCGACCAGGCGGCCGAGGCCGCGGCGTTGCTCCGCTACGCTCGGGAGCGCACCTAAAACCAATCCCCAGTTCGGCCCCCGGCGCGGTGCCAATGGAGCTGTAATGATGGAGGTCTAAAGGTGGGAGTGGTGGGGGTCTAAGTGCCCGCCCCAGGAAGGCCGGGAGGCGCCGAGAAGGACGGACGCGGCATGCAGGACGAACCGAAAGAGCGCCAACCCAAGATACTGGTGGTCTATCACAGCCAGACCGGCAACACCCGGAAGATGGCCGAGGCGGTGGCCCAGGGGGCAGAACAGGCCGGTGCTGCCGTATTTCTGAAGCCGTCCGGCGAGGCCGATCTGACCGATCTGTTGGCGTGCGACGGGTTGGCCATCGGCACGCCGGAGTACTTCGGCTACATGGCCGGCATGGTGAAAGACTTTTTCGATCGGGTATACGAAGGGGCGGTGGCCGACCCCCGCCTGTTTCGAAAGCCCTACATACTCTTCATAAGTGCCGGCAACGACGGCGCCGGCGCCCGCCTCTCGGTGGAAAGGATCTGCACCGGCCTAAAGCTCAGGAAGGTTCAGGAGGTCCTCATCGCCAAAGGCCCGGTCACCGAGGAAATCCTCACCCGGTGCCGGGAATTGGGCGCCGCACTGGCCTTGGGGATACAGGCGCGCATCTTCTAAGAGGAAGAGCCCGGGTTACGGCTCAGGAGTTGCGCTCCGGCAACCACCCGGGCCGGCCAGGCCCTGCAGCAGCAGATCCACCAGCGCGGAGGCCATCTCCTTGGGGTCGTACCCGGCCGCCGGGCCGCCCGGCCGACAGATGAGGCTGCCGCCGGCGGTCCACAAGGCTCCCAAAAAGGCCCGCGCCGCCATGGCCTCGTCCGCCGGCCGCAACTCGCCCCGGGCCGCTCCTTCCCGGAAAACCGCGCTCAGGAGCTCCACCAGCGCTTTTTCCTGCCCTTGCAGCCAATCCCAGATCTGCGGTCCCAGGATGGCGTGACTGTAGAAAATCAGCCGCGCCAGCTCCCGGTGCCTCAGCAGGAGTTCCAGGTGGGCTCGGGCCAGGGCCACCAGCTTCTCCCGGCTACGGCGGCCGGGCTCCAGGCTGGCCCGAAGCACCGAGAGGTGATACTCGCCCACGTAGTCCAGCATGGCCTGAAACAGCTCCCGCTTGCTGCGGAAGTACTCGTACACCGTGCCCTTGCCGATCCCGGCCCG
Organism: Neomoorellales bacterium; assembly: GCA_049719955.1. GTDB lineage: Bacteria > Bacillota > DSM-521 > Neomoorellales > SLTJ01 > JANLFO01. The sequence continues at coordinate 10,300 of JBNARC010000018.1, forward strand.
GGCGGCCACCTCCTCTACCTTGGCCTCATAATATCCCCGGCGGGCGAAAACCTCCACCGCCGCCTCCAGGATCTGCTGCCGCCTTTCTGCCTGAGGTTTGCGCAGCGCCAAGCTCCCACCCCCCGGTCAGGCCGCACGGCGCCGACGGAGCCGGGCTCCCAGATCCTCCACCCAGGTGTAAACCACCGGAACCACCACCAGGGTAAGCAAAGTAGAGGTTAACAGCCCCCCCACGATTACCGTGGCCATAGGGGCTTCATATTCTGCTCCTTCGCCCAAGCCCAGGGTCAGGGGTAGCATTCCCAGCACCGTGGTCAGGGCGGTCATGAGAATGGGCCGCAGCCGCCGGGAACCGGCCAGGAGCAGGGCCTCCTCCCGCCCCAAACCCCGGCGACGCAAAAGGTTGGTATAGTCGATTAGGACGATGGCGTTGTTGACCACAATACCGGCCAGCACCACCAGCCCCATGAAGGCGGTTATGTTAAAGTTGCGGCCGGTCAGCAACAGCCCCAGCACCGCTCCCACCGCCGCCAGGGGCAGGCTTAACATGATGGTGAAGGGATGCACCAGGGACTCGAACTGGGCGGCCATCACCATGTAAACCAGGGCGATGGCAATCACGAAGGCTACGCCGAGGCTACCGAAGGCCTCGCTCATCTCCTCCACTTGGCCGCCGTACTCCAGGCTATAGCCTACCGGCAGCTTTAAGTCGGCTAGCGCCGCTTGAACCGCCTGGGTTACTCGGCCCAGGTTGTAGCCCGCGGCCAGGGAGGCGGTCACCGTGGCCAGCCGGGCCTGATCCCGGCGCTGGATGGTGCTGGGTCCCTGCCCGATTTCTATTTCTCCCACGCTGCTGAGCGGCACCCGGGCGCCGGTGGGGGTGAGAAGCAGCAATCCCTCCAAGGAGGCCAGGTCCGACCGCGCTCCCTCGGGCAGGCGCACCCGCACCGCAATCTCCTGCCCGCCTACGCGGTAGTAGGTGGCCACCTGGCCCTGCACCGCCGTCCGTACCGCCGAGGCCACCTGGGCCGGAGTCAGGCCGTAACGGGCGGCCTCTGCCGGTCGCACCCGCACCACCGCCTCCGGGCGTCCCTGTTCCAGCGAACTCTTAACCTCGCGAGTACCCGGCACCGAGCGCACCCGGGCCGCCACCTGCTCCGCCACCTGCCTCAAGGTATCCAGATCGTCCCCCCGGATCTGGATCTCCACCGGCTGTAGGTACTGGGAACTACCCGAACCCATCAAAGCGTTTCCGGACACCGCAATCCGGGCTCCGGCCAGATCCGCAAGCTGCCGGCGCAGGGCCTCGGCCACTTCCTCGCTGGAGCGGCGGCGCTGGTTCTTGGGCACCAATTCTAACTCCATCGTGGCCGTTTCCACCGCCCGGCCGCCCAGGGTGCCGCCCATCTGCCCGAAGGCGCTGCCCAAGGTGGTGGCCACGGTGCGCACCTCGGGCAGGGACTGGGCCGCCTCCTCTATGCGGCGGGCCACCCGGTCGGTCTCCTCCAGGGTGCTTCCCCGCGGCAGCTCCACAGTCACGCTGACCAGGCTCTGGTCCATGGCCGGCAAGAGCTCCACTCCCACCACCGGGGTGAGGGCCAAACTGGCCACCACCGCCACCAGCGCCCCCAGCATTACCCGCCGGCGGTGGGCCAAGCACCCGGCCAAAACCTTAACGTAACGCTCTTGAAGCCGCGTCAAGGCCCGCCCCAGGCTGCCGATCCAACCCGTATCGGCGGCCGGAGCGCCGGAAAGTCGCGCCGCCAGGGTGGGCACCACGGTAAGGGCCACCAGGAGGGAGGCCAAGAGGGAAAAGGATACGGTGAGGGCCAGAGGGGTGAAAAGCTCCTGGGCCAACCCCTCGGTGAAGACGATAGGCAAGAAGACCACCACGTTGGTCAGAATGGAGGCGGTCACGGCGTTGGCCACCTCGCCGCTGCCCAACACCGCTGCCTCCAACGGAGCCCTTCCCTCCTCCTGGTGCCGGAAGATGTTCTCCAGCACCACGATGCCGCCGTCCACCATCATCCCCACCCCCAGGGCCAACCCGCCTAAGGTCATGAGGTTGAGGTTGAGCCCGGCGAAGCGCATCATGACGAAGGTGGCGATTATGGATACCGGCATGGCCAGGGCCAGCACCAGGGTGGAACGCAGCCGCCGCAGGAAGAAAAAGAGAATTAAGGCGGCCAGGACCGCTCCTTCTACCAACTGCTTGAGGACATTATTGATAACGGTTTCGATATAGCGCGCCTGATCGAAAACGGTATAGAACTGCATTCCCGGCGGAAGCTCCCCTTCCAGCTCCTTGAGGGCGGCGCGCACTCCCCGGGCCACTTCCACCGGATTGGCGTCGCTGCGCTTGTTGATTACCAGCGACACGCAAGGCTGGCCGTTAATGCGGCTCACCTGGGTCAGGTCGGCGAAACCATCTTCCACCGCGGCCACATCACCCAGGCGGACCACCGCGCCGGTACCGGTGATAAGAGGCAGGTCCCGAATCTCTTCCCAGGTGGTAAACTCGCCGGTTACCTTCAGCAGATACTCCTTCTCCCCTGCCGGAAGGTAGCCGCCGGAGAGGCTTAGGTTGGTGGCCTGCAGGGACTGCACCACCTGGGTAAGGCTAAGCCCGCGGGCGGCCAGGGCCGCGGGATCCACCAGCACCGCGATCTCCCGAGTGCGGCCGCCCAGCACGTCGGCCGAAGCCACCCCTTCCACCCGCTCCAGGCGGCTTTTTACCTGCTCTTCGGCCACCGCCCGAAGCTGCCGCAAGTCCGCGCTACCGCCCAGCGCCAGTTGCATCACCGGCATAAGGGTGGGATCCATCTTTAACACCTGAGGATCTTCCACCCCTTCCGGAAGCAAGCCCTCGATCAGATCGATTTTTTCCCTAACGTCCAGGGCGGCGAAATCCAGGTTGGTGCCCCAGGTCAACTCCAAGATAATCAGGGAGAGACCGCTGCTGGAATAGGAATACAGGCTTTTAACCCCGTTTACCGTTCCCAGCGCCTCCTCTAGAGGACGGGTAACCAGCTTCTCTACCTCTTCGGGACCGGCACCCGGATAGCTGGTGGCTACTAGAGCCACCGGAATCTGAAGCTGGGGCAGCAGGTCTAGCTTTAACCCGGTGAAGGATACCGCGCCCAGCAGCAACAGGGCCACTACTACCATCAACACCGCTACCGGGCGGTTGACCACCCCGCGCAGGAAATTCAAGGTTTCTCCCCCCTGCCCGCGGCCACTACCCGCACCGGGTCGTTGGTCTGCAAGAATTCCTGCCCCTTCACTACTACCTTATCGCCCTCCTGCACCCCGGAGCGCAGCGCCGCCCGCCCCTCACCAGTGGCCTCTACCTCTACCGGCCGCTCTACCGCCCGGTCTGCCTGCACTACGAACACCACCGCGCCGTGGCCCCTGTCCACCAGAGCGCCGAGAGGAACCAACAGCCTTCCCGGTAGTTTCTCCAGGGATAGCCGCACCCGCGCCGCCATGCCGGGTTTAAGCACCCCTTGAGGGTTTCCCATCTCCACTTTTACCCTATAGCCGCCCAGGCGCGCGTCCAGACCCGGACTTACCGCCGCCACCCGCCCGGTAAAGGGCTTTTCCCCGGCGGCGGGAACCACCACCTCTACCTGGCGGCCGACCTCAAGAAAGTTAACCTCGTTCTCCCCCACCACCAACTCTACTACCACCGGGTCGAGCCGACTCACCGTAAACAAAGGCACCCCCGGACTGGCCAGGCTACCGGGATCGACGGAGCGAGAAGTTATAACTCCCGAGAGGGGGGAGGTAACGACATAATGTCGCAGCTGAAGCCGCAAGGCCTCGGCCTGGGCTCGGGCCTGCTCCACCTGAGCCTCAAGCTGCTTAATTTGCTCCGGCCGGGGGTAGGCGTTTTCCAGGCTTGCCTTAGCCACCTCGTAGGCCGTGCGGGCTTGCTCCCACTGCTGCTGCGAGACGGCGCCCTCCCGGTAGAGGTAGTCAATGCGCTTCCAATCGGCCTCCGCCTGGGCCACTTGAGCCTGCAGCATCTTGAGCTGGGCTTCCGAGGGACCCGCCTCGGCCATAGCCAGGGCACTCTCGGCGGTCCTCACCCCCGCCTCGGCACTGCGAAGCTGGGCTTCCAGATCGGTGGCGTCCAGGCGCGCCAGCACCTGGCCGGCCCGTACCCGATCCCCTATGTCCACCAGGACCTCCTGCACCTGCCCCTGGGCCTTGGCCGCCACGCTGATTTCTTGGCTGGCCCGCACCTGGCCGGCAAATTCCACCTGCCGCACCAGGTCTCCGCGCTCCACCGCCGCCACTTCTACCGCTACCGCTTCCCTGCCTTCCTCCTGGCGGCCGGCCCCACCTCCCAGGCCACACCCGGCAGAGCCCACGCCTACCAAGACCGCCAGGGCCAACAGAGCCGCTACCGCCCATATCCCTCGTCCCCGCTCGGGCCCCTTAACCCCAACGCCTTTCCTCGGTTGCAAGTACCGATCCCTCCCGCCCCGTTTTGACCGACCAGCCGGTCAATTTGCTGCCGATAATGATGCTATTCCGGATAATCCCCCCGGTCAAGAGCCGGGGAAGACGAAAATCCGTCCGCGGTCGCCGTCTGAGACGGCCGCACCGCGACCGGGCAAGCAGGCTACCGTCCGCGCCAATTATCATCGGTGCCCGACGGGCGCTCCTCTGGCTCGCGGCTACCGGGACTGTCCCGGTGGCACCGTTTGCACCAGCCGGGCGCGAAACCGGGCCAGGGCCACCGCCACTTCCGCCCGACTGGCCGGCACTCGGGGGGCGAAGCTCCCGTCTTCCCGACCCCGGAGCAGCCCGCCGACGTAGGCGGCGGCTACCTCCTCCCCGGCCCAGGCCGGGATTTCGGCCGCATCGGCAAAGGGCAACGCCCCCGAGATCTCTATCCGGTCATCCCGGCCTGCCGCCCGCGCCAGGAAACAGGCCAGCTCCAGCCGAGTCAGGGCCGCCTGAGGGCGGAAACTTCCGTCCGGGAAACCGCCCACCAGGCCCCGGCTCTGGGCGGCGGCCACCGTCGCCCGGGCCCAAACCGGAATTTGGGCCGCGTCCCGGAAGTGAGGCTGGCGGTCCGGCACCACCTCCAACCCCAGCACCCGGGTCAAGAGCGCGGCCAGCTCCGCCCGGGTTACCGGTCGGTCGGGCCGGAAGGTACCGTCCGGGTAGCCGAACAGGATTCCGGCCCGGGCCAGCGATAGGATCTCCCCCTCGGCCCAGTGGCCGGCGGTATCGGCGAAGCGGGTAAAGCCCGCCCTTACCACCAGCTTCTGCTGTACCCAACCCCCGTCCTCCAGATTGAGGCCCACTACCCGCACGGTCTCCTCACTCTGCTCTAGCCCGAAAAAGGCGGCGAAGTAGCCGCCGGCGCTCAAAGGCACCTCCTCCCGCCGACCGTCGGCGCGGTAAAGGTACAAACGGTGGGCGGAGGTGGTGCCGCTGAGGATAAAGCCGCCCTCCTGGGGACTAAAGGTAACCGCCAGCGAAGGCGTCCTTCCGGGGCTAGATTCTACCTGCACCCCGGCCACCACCCGGTCCCAGGGGGCGGGGGCGGCCAGTACCCACAGCTTCACCCGCTCCCCGCGGACCAGGTCCTGGGGACCGAAATAGTAACCCTGCTTGCTGATCAAGGCGGCGGAACTGAGGTAGTACTGGCTGCCGTCGCTTAACCGCAACCACCCGCGTTCGGGATCGTAGGCGGAGAAGATCCCGGAGCGTTCCTCCACCGTTTCGGCCACATCCACCCGTAGGGCCTCCTCGCCCTCGAGGAAGAGCACCACCCGGACCCAGGTGCCCGAAACCAGGGCGCCGGGGTCCACCTCTTGACCCCACCGGCAAATCTGGGCCCGGCTCAGATCCAGCCGCCGGAAACGATTTAGCTCGTCCACCAGAAAGAGGGTCCTGGGCTTAGAGGTGGCGTAGAGCACCCGGCCGTAAAGCACGCGGCTATAAGCCACCAAGCTGACTGCTTCCCTACCTCCGGGCAGGAGGACGGCGGTGAGGTGATCGCCCGGGCATAGATCCCCCAGTTTGGCCTCCTCGCCGTTCCGCCATACCGGCCCGTTCGGGAAAAGGGTAAAGGTACGGCCCGTCTGCAGGGTGATCCTTCCCGTCCCCGGCTCCACCCGGCGCAGCCGGCCCACCGCCAGTTCTCGCTCCACGGAAAGGAAAAGTACCTCCTTGCCGTCCGGGCCTAGCATCAAACGTACCTTTTGGCCGGGCACCAAATCCTCCCGGGCCCCGGCTTGGGTGGCGGCAAAGGGCGCGTCGGCGGTGGAAGCCTCGGCCAACCGATCCACAAAGGTTACCACTGCCTCCGGCTTTAACCGGTAAGGACTTTCCTGACCCAAAAGCCAAATCTGGCCGGTCTGGTCGTCTATCCGGCCCAGATACCCTTGTTTTTCCTGCCACTCAATCCTTACCTGCCAGAGTCGTTGCGAGAAGGGATTCACAATGGCCCGAACCCGCGCCCCGAGGGGAACCGCGCTAAGATCCCGGTTGGGCCGCCCGTTCACCAGAGGAGGGTCCGAGGACCGGGAAGATAATAGATAACCTCCGTCCCGCCGGCGGGGATCGGCTTCCATAAACAGGGTGCCACCGGAAGACGGGGAGATCTGGACCGCGCCTACCTTCCAGGTGCGGGCGAAGGCGTAGGCAACGCCCCCTACCCAGTACAGTTCGGCCCCGGGCACCAGAACCCCACCGGTAAAGGGTGAGACCCGCTCGTCTATCACTACCCGGCCCCCTTGTGGCCAGGGTAAGACCTCTCCGTCGGCCAGGGTGAGTAGCTCGCCTTCTTCCCAGGAGCTCAATATACCGGTAAGGGGTGCCTGGCCCCAAACCAAGGCGAAATCCTGCCGGAGCCCTTCAACACCGGCTACCGCCGGACGGGTGAGGGTGGCAGCCTGAACCGCTATCCAATACCTACCCGGCCGGGGATTAGGCAGGTATACCTGTTCCACGTTGTTCAGTCCGTCCCGGGCTCCGGGATGTAGGAAGTGGTTCCCGTGAAAGACCCGACCGTCGGGAGCCACTACTACCAGGTCCAGATCGTTCACCAGGGCGGGGCGGCGACCGGGCTCCGCGGGAGGATCGGTCCAGGCCAGCGTAACCTTTAGAGGCCCCGGGCCCTTTACCTGATAATACCGGCCGAAGGTTTCCCCCGGGCCCAGGCCGACACGGACGTCCGCGTACCGGAAACTCCCTTCCTTCAACGCCAGTACCGTACCGGCCAGATCCAACACCCCGAACGCGTCTTCGCCCGGACCTTCTTCCGGCACCCGGGCGCCGTTAATAAGGAGGGCCTTGAGTAGGGCGGCCGAAGGGCTGGCCAGACCTTGAGCCTCTTCCAGATACTCCCGCAGGAGGGCCAGAGCCGCCCCGGCCACCGCCGCCGCCATGCTGGTGCCGCCCATTACCGCGTAGGCCTCGTTACCCGTGAAGTTGCTCTCTATAAGGCGGGAACGGGTGGAGACCAGAGCCTGACCGGGCGCCAAGAGGTCCGGCTTGAGCCGCCCGTCCTCGGCGGGTCCGCGGCTGGAGAAGGATACCGGCCGCAGGGGGTCGAGCGCCTGAGTATCTAGGGCCGGCCGGGGGTTGGCGCTGGCGCCCACCACCAGGGCGTTCTTCGCGTTGGCCTCATCGGTTAGCGTGCTGCGGTAGGGGCCGGCATTGCCGGCACCGAACACGGCCAGGAAATCCGGGTGAGAGCGGATGAAGGCGTCGATTTGCGCCGCCGCCTCCTCATAGTGGTTTAGGCCCCCGCCCCAGCCGTCAACGTGCACCCTCACTCCGGCCCGGTAGGCGGGGCCGAAAAGCTCGCTCAGGTTGGAAGGAGGACTAAGCTCTCCTTTAGGGTCCAAGAGGGCCTGGAAATAGAGCTGAGCCTCCGGAGCCAGGCCTCGAAACCGCCCGTCGGACGCCTTTCCGGTTCCCACCAGGGTGCCGGCCATATGGGTGCCGTGACCGTTGGGATCGTCGGGTAGACTACGGCCGGCCACCGACTGCAGCGCCACCACCTTGGGCTTCTGGCCCTCAGGAGCCACCAGGTCGGGGTGAAGATCGGTGAGGCTACCCCCGTCCAGACCGCTATCCGCCAGACCCAGGATTTGGCCCCGGCCGGTGAGACCGTCCGGAGTGGCAACCTCGGCCAGGCTTAGCGGTCTCACGCCGGTAAGGTCCGCCGCCCGATTGTTCAGAAACTGACGGACCGGCGCCGAGGGTGTTTGCCGGGGGCCGAAGGTAGGGGGCCCGCCGGGGAAGAGACCCAACGCCACGGCCAGCAAGACCACCAAGGCGCCTAAGCGAAACCCCAATACCCGCGCCGAAACGTACATACGCCACCCCCTGCCCGCTTCATTATACCACAGTAAGCCGTGGGAACCAGGGGGAGGTTGCCAGCAAATTCTGTTAAGTAGCGAAGAGCCGGGCGGTTTCTTCCAGTTTCCGCGTTTGCCGGTCAATCTCGGCCAGTACGGCCTGTACCCGGCTAATCCCCTTCTGTTTCTCGGCCAAAGCCAGTTCCAAAACCCGTTTGATTTCCTGCACCAACTCCTCCACCGCCTCGTTGAAGGCAAGCTTGAAGGCGGCCAGGCTCTTCTGCCCGCGCTCCACCAGGTCCCAGCGTATGCGGCCGCAGTTGCGGTCCAGGTCTTCCTGCATCCGTTGCTGGATCTTGCGCATTACGTAGCCCTGGGCCCACCGACGGGGGGCCAAATAAAGCAGGACCTCGGGATTGAGGGGCAGAAACTCCGGCTCCAGGCCGAACTTATAATAGAAACCGCTCTCCTTGGTAAGGGGGGCCACCTCTACCGCCTCGTCAAGCTGGAGGGAAAACAGTTCCGCTGACAGTTCCCGGATCCGCCGTATGGTACGGTTAACTTCCCGGGCAAAGCGGCCCACAATGTCCTGGTAGCGGTTCTCTACCTTGGCCTCTTCCCGGGGACGCCAACGCTCAAAGTCTGCCTGTAACTGCCGAGTAACGAACCCCTCCAACTCCCGGGCAAACTGTTTAAGCGGCAACCGTTCCTTCTCGCGCGCCGCCTGACGGATTTTCTCCTGCATGAGCGGGATTTCGGCCTTCTTGAAGGCTTCCAGATCTTTCTCCACCATGCCCACCAAACGGTCCAATTCACCCCGGATGATAAACAGGGCGTCATCCTTACCCCGAAGAATATGTTCCAGTTCCTCGTTAAAGGTCTGGATTTGATCCTGCAGTTGCTCCAGGGGAGCGCTGAGAGCTCTGGCCTTTAGTTGCAGCAAGCTCCTCAATTCTCCGGCCAAGGCTCTTCCCCGCCGCGCCCCCGCTTCCAGAGCTACCTTCTCCCTCTCCGAAGCCAGGAAGGTAGCCAGGGCTTCCTCCAGCCGGGGCAGACCGGAAGCCTCCAGCTTCGCCCTATCCCGCTCTTGCTTGGCTTCCAGAGCCTGCTTAGACGAAAGGCTGTACAGCTCCGGCTCCCTTTCTAGGTAATCGGCCAGGGCCAGGCGGCAGAAGTTTTCGGCCCGAGTTCTTTGCTCCCCTTCCAGGTAATCGGCTTTGTTCAGCACAAAGAATATCCGCGGCACCCGGTCCCTGATCTCCTGCAGGAACCAGCCTTCTTCCTCGCTTAGAGGCTGGTCGGCGGAGAGCACAAAGATCACCGCGTCGGCGCTGGGAAGGAAGCTATAGGTCACCTCGGTATTGTGGCGGTAAAGGGAGCCCACGCCGGGGGTATCTACAATTACCAATCCGCCAGAAAGGTACGGAGAGGGGTGGCTTACCTCGGCCGCCTCCACGCTCTTCTCGTTTGCCGGATTACCTTCCTCCGTGATATAGTCGGCCAGTTGCTCAGCGGGTATCTCCTTTCGTGTGCCATCCTGGAAGATGACCGCCGCCTGCTTACTGGGGCCGTGGACGATTTTGGTCACCACCGAAGTTAGCGGCACGGCGGCGGTCGGCAACAAATCGTCCCCAATCAGGGCGTTGATGAGGCTGCTCTTGCCGCGTTTGAACTGGCCCATCACCACCAGGTAGAAGCGGTTCTGCGCCAGTCTGGCAGCCGCCTCCGCCGCCCTCTTTTCCACCTCGGGACTGCCGGCCCGAGCGGCCAGTGCTGCCAGGGCCTCAAAGCCCGAGACTAGACGCGCCTTCTTCAGACTATCGGTCATCCGTTCCTCCCCCCTTAACCACCAACACCGGGCAGCGGGCGTAACGCACCGTTTTCTCCGTGACGCTGCCCAGAAGGTAACGCCCCACCCCGCCTAGTCCCCGGTCGCCGACCACAATGAGGACGCACCAGGGTGTCTACGGGGTGCCCGGGCACAATCCTAGTGTCCACGGCTACCCCCTGTACGGCGCCCAGCTCCCTGACCCGGTCCAGGGGTTGGGCGTAGAACTTCTGGGCGTCTTCCAGGGCACCGTTGACCTCATCGCGGGAATCGGCAAAATCCGGGATGTGGGCTACGGAAACGGTAGTGACCACCGCCCCGTATCTTCGGGCCAGATCCAGAGCCACCTGGAGCGCCCGCTCGGCGAAGGGCGAACCGTCGAAGCCCACGAGGATCTTCTTAAACATAACTAAGCCTCCCTTCTCATTCGGCCCTGGGTTTCGGCCGGGCGCGCCTCCGGCCGGAAGAAAGCCTGGGCAATCATGGTAGGCACTATGGCGCTGAGAATGATGGCAGTAACCAAGACCGTATACTGTACCCGGTCAATGAGGCCGTGGTTCAGTCCAAAAAGGGCGGAAATAGTTCCGAAAGTGAGCCCGGTGCACATCAGCAAGGTTGTATAGGTGCCTTCGTGGGGGGAGAAACGAAAAGCCGCCGTCACCGGCCATACCCCCACGAACTTCGCCGCCATCTTCGTCAACAGAGCCGCTAGCACCAGACCGGCACCGGAAACTACCGCGGGTAGGCTTACGAATAAACCCGCCTTCAGGAAGTAAAAAGGGGTGAATACAGCAAAGGATAGGGCCCGCAGACGGTGGAGCAGGTCCCGCTCCTCCAAGAAAAAGCCCGCCACGGCCAGGCCCAGCAAATAGGCCGGCAGAACCGCCTCGCTGTTGGCCAGGTTGGCTAATCCGCCCAGAAACAGAAGCAACAAAAACAGGTAGCGCATCTCCAACTGCCCGATCCGATTGCCGTACCTGTCGATTACCCAGCGCGTTAGCCGGGGAGCAGCCGCCAACACTGCCGCCGTTACCAGGGCAAAAACCAACATCCAGTAACTAAAATTGGCGAACAGGATCCCCAGGGCCAGCACCGTGCCCAAATCATTGATAAAACAGGCCGCCAGAATTACTTGCCCCAGCTCGGTCTCGTTCGAGCCTGTTTCCACCATAACCGCGTACACCACCGCTACCGAAGTAGTGGAGAGAGCCACCCCGGCGATTTCCGCCGCCCGAAGGTCCCAGCCGGCTATGTAGTAGGCATAGGCCAAGGCGCCGAGAAAGGGGAGCAAGAAACCCGCTATACCGATGGCGCTGCACTCCTTGAACTTGGTCCGGAGCACCCGCGGGTCTACCTCTGCGCCGGCCAAGAAGGTGAGAAGGATGCTGCCGAACCCGGCCAGGAAATCTACCCAGTGATTAGTGGCCAGGCCGAGGAAGTTTCCGGCCGCCACCCCAACCAAGATCTCCACCAGTGAAATCGAGATTCCGGTCCAGCCGGCGATCAAACCGCCAGCCAAGGCCAAGGCTACCCACTGCGCCGCTACCAGCCACATACTTGGCATGACCCCTCCTCCTCTTGAACCAGGACTATAGAACGTAAGTTGCGCGGTCGGTTACGGCAGAAGCGGGGCGGCGAGCAAAAATAAAGCCCCTACCGTTAACCGAACCGGTTAAACTGGTAGGAGCTATCAGCCCTACGGGCTTAGGCGAGCCCCATCGCCGGACCGAAGTCCGCCTATATTCTATCCAACGCCACTCCCCCAAGCAAGGGGGACTATGGCTGAGTTATCCCCAGTTTGCCTTAGGCGGTACCGGGTGCTCCCCGTTCGTACTGTCACCTCGCCGACCGAACTAGGGCTCGGGCTTCGCCCTCCGGCGGGCTGCCGGCGGAGGCGCCGTCCGTGGCGCCCCGCCGCTTCGGCCATCCTGAGGCCTGGCGCCCGCCTCCGGACTTGCCTCGCCGAGTTCGGTACCCGGCGAGGTGCCAATGTACTCAGGGAAGCACCCGGTACCGCCCGCCAACTTAAAAGTGGGGATAACTCAGGTAATGTAGCCCAAGCTATACCCGGTGGGACTTGACTGACGGTGCCGCCCGGGGTAGATCTGGAAGGCGCACTGACTGCTCCATCTGCTTTCGACTCGGCCGACGGGATGGTCGTCCTAGCGGGCCTTCCTGAGGTACTCGCGGTAGAGAGCCTTACGGTAGTGGGGCTCATCCCCCTCGGGAATGTAATTCCGAGTACTTATCCGCCGGAGCAGTTCATCCTTTATGGCTTCCTCGTCTGCGAGCCCCAGGCTCCTTACCTCGGCCAAAGCCTCATCCAGCCCGATAATCCCCACTTGGTCGCCGCCCACCTCGATGATTCTCAGCCCGGACGGACCGCAGCAACTGCAGGCTACCGGCGCACCAAACATGTTGTCGACCTCCTCCCAGCCGTCCTAGCAGACCACAGAACCGACACCCAAGCCTACTTGCTCTCGTCGGAACGCCGCCCCTTGCCAGCGCCGGTATCGGCAGGTCCGCAACAAGGACTTGCTACCGGCGCCTTGGCCTGGGCCTGATTGTCGTCGTCAACCTCTTCAATCTTTATGTTACAGCAGCAACCCTGGCCGCCGAATAACCGGGACCATAAACCTTTCTTGGGTTCCGCCATTCTGGATCAAACCTCCTACCGAGAATTGTCCGAAACGGCCGGATCCGCCGGCACCTCCGGGCAGCAGCCTAGTAGACCCGGCGGAAAGCAAAACTGATTAGCTATCTCGGTCGTTCCTTCTTCCTCTTATTATACCGAAAGGATGAAGTTAAAGAGATACCCGATCAAGGTGGCGATGGCAAACATGGTGAGGATGTACGCAAACCAGAGCCTCCTCTTGAAAACACCCGCCAGCATGGAGAGTTCCGGGATGCTGGCTCCTGCCCCCCCGATGGTAAGGGCCATGATGGCGCCCACGCTCACCCCCTTCTTGATCAGCGCAAAGCCTATCGGAATGATGGTTTCCGTCCGCACGTAAAGTGGCACCCCGATGGCCGCGGCTACCGGAACCGCCAAGGGATTACCGGGGCCGGCAATGCGGGCCAGGAAACTTGCCGGCACGAAACCGTAGATGAATGCCCCTATAGCCACGCCAACCAAGAGATAAGGCAGCATCTGCAAGAACAGCCCTATAGCGTTTTGGGCCGCTACTCTTGCCCGCTCCTTCGCCGTGAACGGCCCGGTTTGCCCGGCATTATTGAGGGCGGCGATGATACGCACTTTCTTTACGTAACGCCCCAACCCCAGGGCGTTAAGCAGCATCCCGGCCAGTACCGCCGCGATAAAGGTGCTGATCACATAAAGTACCAGAACCCGCCGTCCCAGCAAGGCGCCGAAGAGGGAGAGCACCACCGGGTTGAAGACCCCTAAGGGCGAAGCCACCAGAAACGACATGGCCACCCCGAAGGGCACGCCCAACTCCAGCAGGCCCATTAAGATGGGCACCGCCGAGCAGGAGCAAAACGGCGTTACTCCGCCGAAGGCCGCGGCGATAACGTTTCCCAGCCCCAGCTTTTTCCCGGCCAAGACTCTCTGTATCCTTTCCGGGGAGACGTACTGCAGGATGAGACTGACGAGAAAGGTAATCCCCACGAAGAGCACTACCAGCTCCAGTGAGATCATCACGAAGAACCTGAGTGCGGTCATAAGATTATTGATCTGCTCGCCCAACCTCCGCGACCTCCCCTTGGACGATCCGAATCCTGATTTCTGCCGTCTCAGGTAACCTCTTGCCCGGCCGCTTTCTCCTCTTCGGACGCCTTGTGGCAACCGTCCTCGGCTCTCAAGGGTGATCCGCCGTCACCAACCGCCTGCAGTACGTACCCAGCGGCCTCAGCCCACACCTGGGCCGCTATCCGGTATACGCGTTCGCCCAGAGGCGTAAGCGTATACACCTTGCGTTCGCGCCCGGCCACCACCTCCCTCTTCACGGTTACCACGCCGGCCTGCACGAACTCCCTGAGAAGGGGGTAAAGGCTTCCCTCGGTAGGGGCGCAACAGCCCTGGGTGAACGCCGCCACCCGCTTGGTAATCTCATACCCGTGCAGAGGGGCCAGGTGTAAGGCGTGAAGAATGAAGAATCGCGACAAACACATTCTGATAAGTCCGGTCCAGTAGTCGCGCGAGTCGTACTGCACGAGGGCCTCCTCCCCCAATGCATATAGGGACAATGCCTAGTCCTATTATATTAAGTCGTTCGGGGTCCGTCAAGAGCTACGGCCGGGGCAACCCAAACCTTTGAGGCCCGTTCGGGGCTTGACACCGGCACCGGCGCGGGTAAAATATGAGTAGACGCTCATATTAGCAGCGGTTAATATACCCAGCCAGCCTGGCGCCAGAACTAGGAGGAGAAAGGACTATGAACGAGATGGGCGAAGAGCACAAGCTGGCTGAGCTAGCCCGACTGTTTAAGCTACTGGGCGACGGTAATCGGCTCCGCATCTTGTTCACCCTAGGCGGACGGGAGCGGTCGGTTTCCGAGGTTATCGAGGCTACCGCCCTGCCTCAAAGCCTGGTCTCCTTTCATTTAGGGGTGCTACGGGAGGCGGGGCTGGTGGCGGCCGATCGGCGCGGGGCGTTCGTTTATTACCGGCTAACCTACCCGGAGCTGCTGGAGCGGATGCGCGGGCTTGAGCCCTACGCTCCGGCAAAGCTAGGAAAACCGCCCTACCTCGCTAGGCCACCTTTCCCCTGTCCGCCCTGGTCCCGGAGGAGGTCTTGATTAGCGCGCCCAGGAAGGACGGAGAAAAAGGCCGCACGGCGGTCGAACCTCGACAGGACTGACCAAAGGAGGGTTGCCAAGAAAGATGATGTCCGAAGCGTGGGGTATGGGGATGGTGAACATGATGAAGATGATGGAAAACATGTTTGGTAAGGATTTCAACCCCGCCGAGATGTGCGGGCAAATGGTACAGGCGGTAACCAGGGCCGCCGAAATGGGGAGCTACGCTACGCCGGAAGTTCGGGCTCTGTTTGAGGACTGGGTACAGGAAGTGGAAAAGGACGTGCTAGAGTTTGTAAGGGCTAGAGGCGAGGTAGAGCCCAAGGATATTGCCTCCCACCTGAAGATCAAAGAAGAAAGCGTGCTGTTCTTCATCACGCGGCTGGCCCGCCAGGGTAAGGTTAAGATTACCGGTGTCCGGGCCACCGAAGCCGCCGACTAGGGCGCAAGCCCGCGCAAGATCGGAGGCAGACCCGGCAGTAGCGCCCTCGCCGCGACAAGAGCGAAAAGCCGGGTAGGCGCACCAGGCAGGAGGGGCCAGCCTCGTGAGGTTGGCTTCTTGCGCCGCGTACTGCGGCATGAGGTCCGGCTAGGAGATGCAACCGCCGGGGCGGTCCCTCCTGCCCCCGGGGTCTACGGTGCCTATGGTTGGTGTGAGACCATGAGACCCTCTCGGTCTCCGGAAGAGTCAATAGGCGCAGTCAAGTCATGGGGGCGGCATATCGGGAATAAATCCTTTTCTTCTCCAGCCCACCCACCAGGTAGTCAGTTAGCCAGGCCAAGGCGACGATGCCGGACAGGTTTAGGACGAGCCGGGTCACGGAGAAGCGAGGTCCCAGGGCATAGGTTTCAAACAAGAGCATGGGCAGCTTCACCGCGGACCAGGCATAGAGCAGGATCAGCACGTTGGTGAACTTGGCGCCCTTGCGGACCAGGGTGGCGGCCACAGGGAAGGCGGCGTAAAGCGGGCCGGCCGCGGCCGCGCCTAGCAGAAAGCTCAGGGTCACCCCAAGGATCCCTGATTTCTCGCCCAAGAAGCGGATAACCGTTTCCCGGGGCACCCACACTTCCAATAGACCGAGCAACACGAAAATAGGCGGTAACACGCTCAGCATTTCCAAAAAGATATTTCCGGTCTTCTGGAAAAGGGTGAGGCCGGTAGAGGGATAAAAGGCCAGCACCACCAGGTCAAAGGCCAGCGCGGCCAACAAATAGCGGTAAGGGCGCAAATGCTTCGTCATTTTATCCACGCTCCCATCACCAAGGCCACCACAAATGAGAACAGAAGGCTTAGCCCGTTGCGCACCAGGGTAGCCCTTTGGCCAAAATACTTCACTTCCAACGGGGCAGTAACTACCCCCACCATCATTAGGGTAGAAACGAAAACGGCGATCTGGGGGATGCCGGCCCCGTAGTCCAGCAGGGACTTGGCCAACGGGAAGGCCACAAAGCCGGGAATGAGGCTGACCGACCCCACCGCCGAGGCGAGAAGCATCCCCCGGAGGCCGCTCTGGCGGCCGAGAAGGGCGGAAATGAGGGCCGGGGAAACGAAGGTAAGCATTATGCCCACCAGGACCAGCACGGTGCCGAAGTCGGGCAGGATGCGCAGAAAAGAGTTCTTGGCGATATGCAGGGCTTGTACGGTTTTCTTGCGGTCGCGGGCCCAGGAGGCCGCTATGCCCGCGGCGGCCAAAAGGTAGAGGGCCAGGGTAAACATTGCGCCACCCCCTAACTCCTATCCGGCCGTTCGGGGAACAGCCGGGAAAATTCCTCCAGGAACCCCTCCAACATCTGCTTGTTTCGGCGGATGCGGTTGGCCCAAGCCTTAAGGTAGTCTTCGCCGTCCGGCGCCAGCGAGTAGACCTTGCGCGCCGGACCGCCGCTGCCCGGCTCCAGGCGCGAAACCACCATGCCTTCTTCCTCCAGGCGCCGCAGGTGCCGGTAGACAACGCCGGGATCGGGTACCTGTTCCACGAAAGCCAAACGTCCCAGCCTCTCCGCCAATTCGTACCCGTGAGCCGGTTTCTGCTTCAATAAGAGTAGCAGGCAGGGGATAAGGAAACCTTCGATTCCCATCCTGGGCCAATGAGAAAGGCAACCGCAGGGCGGGGAGTGATGTCCGCCCGGCCCGCACCCAAACCTCGCGAAATCTCCGCCTGACCTGCACATTAGGCCCTAACCTCCTTACCTCTGGTTTACCTGCACGGCCAAGAGGACCAGATCCGATTCGGCCTTAATTGCTCTCTCGGCTCCGGGAGGCACAACTGCCAGCGTCCCCGCGGCCAGTGGGTACTCCTGACCCCCGTATTCCAGCCAACCGGCACCCTTCACTACGTAGAAATAGCACAGCGAAACCATGGTGCAGGGTGGGACCGCTTGTCCGGCCGCAAAGTTAATGCACATGGCCTTGGTAGTCTCGTCTTCGTAAACGGTCCTCTTGGCCGGACCACGCGCTGGAGACTCCAAAGCTTAACACCCCCGCTGTCCTTCCCTATAGCTACGTTTTTTCAGTACCGACCAATTGTCGCTACCGACAGCTTAGCACAATTGGCAGTTTTGGTCAAGGGTTTACCCCGGGCGCCATACCAAAAAGATGGCCCGAAGCGCCAGGCCGGGCGGGTACACCAGACAGGGGGGCCGGTTTCCGGATCAGTTTCTGGCATTACTTACAGAGACGGGAGGCTGGGTGTGAGGTATGTTGGCAGGGCGGCCCGCGCGGCGGCTGAGGCCACTCCTTCCCCTTTTAACACCCGCCTTGTAACACCGGCCGCCCCGAGTTATACTGGTGACGAAGCGCGATGCTTAAGGAGGTACGATTATGCCTTATCTCGCCCGGGTATCCTCGAAAG
>JBNARC010000018.1:28163-45575 GCA_049719955.1 Neomoorellales bacterium
GCGGACAAGCCGCTCGCGCTCACGGCCGCGGAGTTTAAGGCGGACCTACCAATAGCGTTCGCCGACTCCTTCGCCCTCGCCCCGGCCAAGCTCCTCGGGGGAACGGTGGTCACCGGCGATCCGGAGTTTAAGAGGGCGGAGAGATTTGTTCCCGTTTTCTGGCTGCCCGCAAAGACGTAGAGGCTGCCGCCAACTGCGGGCGAACGGCCCAAGGCGTGTGAGCCGGTGAGATTGCCAAAGCAAGAAAAATCGCCGGAGCCAAAAGGTTCGGTCTCCGGCGGAGGAATCGGGCTTCAAGCCGTCGCCTATGCCCGCTGCTCCACCAAAAACTCCATAGTTGGCACCGCGGTGGCAAGCACGATGGAGGCGCTTACGAACCGCGCCACCAGCAGCGCCTCGGTAACCTCCTCCACCGTGGCTCCGGCCTTGAGCGCCCGCTGGGCGTAGGTCTTGGTGCAGAGCTCCGACCCGGCGGCCGCGGCCGCGGCCACGTACATCAGGGTCTTGTACTTCAGCGGGATGGCCGGCAGGCTCTCCACGAACTGGCTGGAGCGGGCCTGCTCGCGCACCCCTTCCGGCAGAAGCTGGGCCAGGAGCTGCATGGGAACCGGATCGGCTCCTCCCAGCTTTTCCTTCATGCCCGCCAGAATCTGCTCAATGCTCGGCATCTGACCGTTCACGGCTGCTCCTTTCCTCCTTCCGTACCAATTGTTGGTATATGCCCTTGGCCCGGGCCCGCACCATGGCCTTCTCCCCCAACTGCTCCAGGGCCCCCACAACGCGCTCCAGATCCTTTCCCGGGAAGCCCAGCACCGTTTCCTCGGTGCCGATGTCGCTGGCTTCTCGGCAGCCGTAGCACCCCAGGCAGAAATTCAGCCTTTGCTTCAGGTAGGGCACCACCGCGGCGTCCACGCAGGTGGCCTGGAAAACCCCGGTCTCTACCTCCGCAAGCCTGCCTCCCTCATCGAACAGGTAGGCCAGGGCCACCCACATGAGCTGCTCCGGCAGAGCCTCAACCGCCACCACATCCGGCACGGCGACCGCCTCCCCCAGGGGAACCAGCCCCACGGCCCGGTAGGCACCCAGCTCCAGGCGCGGCATAAGGGCCATAGTGCGCGCGGCCGCCTCGGGCCTGCCGAACAGCCCCAGGGCCACCAGCATCTCCCCGGAGGAGATTTTCTCCGGTAAAGGCCGGAAGCCGAAAGCGGCCGAGGCCGCCGGGCAGGAGAGGTTCTCAGCGGTGAGCAACACTCTCTCCCCCTGCCGGGCCTTCATAAGCGCCTGGCAGTACCGGAGCTTTTCGGGTGTGGGTTCATGAGGCAGCTCCTCCTGCGCCCGGTAGAAGTTGACCGCCACCGGTTGCGTCTCCAGCCCGAGGATGCTCCGCATCTTTTGCGCCAGTTTCCGCATTACCTACCCCCCACTCCTCTCTAATGCCTTGAACGGCCTTTACCCCAGCGCTACCGCCTAATTTAACCTCCTCAACACGCCCTCACCTCCCCACCCGCCGGCCCACCCGGTCTGGGTCTGGCCGCCGCTCTACCGACCCACCCCCCTCCCGAGTGGTCGCCAGTCTTGAGTTGCCAAACGTTTCCGGTTGCCCCCTAGTCTGGGGCATCCCCGGTTTGCTTTGGGCGGCACCGGGTGCTCACCGTTCGTACTGTCCACCTCGCCGACCGAACTACGGCTCGGGCTTCGCCCTCCGGCGGTCGCCGGGCCTCAGAAAGGCCACTAGCTCCGGGGCGGCAAGGATGGCGCTAAAACCGCTGGCCACCGAAGGGCAAGGCCCGCGCCCTAGCCGGCCAGCGCGCCGTAGGCGAGACCCAGCAGGGTGGAGCAGCCCACCACCAGGGCCACATAGAGCACGGTCTTGCGGGCGCCCATGATCCGCCCCACTACCAGCATGTTGGGCAGGCTCACCGCCGGGCCGGAAAGCAGGAGGGCCAACGCCGGCCCCTTGGCCATACCCAGGTCGGTCAAAGCCTTGATGATCGGCACCTCGGTGAGGGTGGAGAAGTACATCAGCGCCCCTACCACCGCGGCCAGCAGGTTGGCGGACAGGGTATTGGCGCCCACATAAGCCACCACCCACTCCGTGGGCAGCACCGCCTTGATCATGCCGGCCACGAACACCCCGGCCAACAGCACCGGAAAGATCTGCTTGGCCAGCTTGGCGGTTTCCCCAAACCAGGTCTTAACCTCCTCCGACGTGAACCACTGCGAGGCGATCAAGGCCACGGAATTGGCCAGGGCGATTATCACCGCCACCTTCCCCCAGCCCGGAGCCTTGGAGGTGCCTACCAACAGGATGGCCACCAAGGCCCCGAAGAAGGAGAGGTAAAGCCAGGGGCTCCTGCTCACCGCCTCCACGCCGAAGACCGATTCCTTGGCCACCTTGGCCAGCTCCTCCCGCCGGAAGGCGGCGGCCATGACCAAGCCGATGACGATGGAAAGTCCGATGGCCCCCGCTCCCCGGGCCACGCCCATGGAGAGCCCGATGGCCCGGGCGGTGAGCACGATGGCCAAAAGATTGATGGCCGGCCCGGAATACAGGAAGGTAACGGCCGGACCCAGCCCGGCGCCCTTGCGGTAAATCCCGCCGAACAGCGGCAGAATGGTGCAAGAGCACACCGCCAGCACCGTTCCCGAAACCGAAGCCACGCCGTAGGACAGGTATTTCTTAGTGGTAGGCCCGAAATACTTCAGCACCGCCCCGGTACTCACCAGGGCGGCAATGCCCCCGGCGATAAAAAAGGCCGGAACCAGACAGCCCAAAACGTGCGCCGATAGGTACTCGCCCAGCTCGGTTACTCCAGAGCTTAACATTTGCACCAGCATGCCCATGATTTTCGCCTCCTAGCTAAAACACGAGAGAATGACCTACTATATTAGCATAACCTTATGGGCACTATATCATAACCCCGTGGCCGTGTCAAGTTGGATAAGTGAATATGCATCCCCGGCTTCCCAGGCGGCGCCGCTTCTACTTCTGTTGGCGCCCGCCTGGGAATCTGCCCGGGTCGGCGTCTGGGGGGCTAATTGGCCGGTTCTAAACCGACCTTGGGCAGGCCCTCCGGGGTGTAATACTTCCGGGAGAAGGCCAAGGCCACGTTCACCAGGCTGATCATAACCGGCACCTCGATCAGCGGACCGATCACCGCGGCAAAGGCCTGGCCGGAATCAATTCCGAACACCGCCACCGCCACCGCTATGGCCAGCTCGAAATTGTTGCTGGCGGCGGTGAAGGAAAGACTGGTGGTCTGGGCGTAGTTCACGCCCAGGCGCAGGCTCAGGAAGAACGAGACCAGGAACATGGCCACGAAGTAAACTAAGAGCGGCAGGGCCACCCGCCCCACGTCCAGGGGAAGCTTTACGATGTACTCGCCCTTGAGGGAGAACATCACTACGATGGTAAAAAGCAGGGCGATCAGGGCCAGAGGGCTGATCTTGGGCACGAAGCGCTTCTCGTACCACTCCTTACCCTTCGCCGGCTCCAGGAAAAGCCGGGTCAAAAGCCCGGCGGCAAAGGGGATGCCCAGGTAGATCAGCACGCTGGTGGCCACCTCACCTATGGTCACGTGTACCTCCATGCCGGTAAGGCCGATCCAGGTGGGCAGCACGGTAATAAAAATGTAGGCGTAGATGGAGTAAAAGATCACCTGAAACAGGGAGTTAAAGGCCACCAAGGCGGCGGCGTACTCCGTGTCGCCCCGGGCCAGGCTGTTCCACACGATTACCATGGCGATGCAGCGCGCCAGGCCGATGAGAATGAGCCCCACCATGTACTCGGGATAGTGGTGTAGGAACACTATGGCCAGGATGAACATCAGAATGGGGCCGATGATCCAGTTCTGCACCAGGGAAAGGCCCAGCACCTTGCGGTTACGGAAGACCTTGCCCAGCTCGCGGTAGTTCACCTTGGCCAGCGGGGGATACATCATGACGATGAGGCCGATGGCGATGGGAATGGAGGTAGTGCCGATGGACAGCCGATCCAGAAAATCGGCCAGGCCCGGAAAAACGTAGCCCAGCCCCACGCCTAACACCATGGCCAGGAAGATCCACAGGGTCAGTAAGCGGTCTAAGATAGAAAGCCTAGCGGTCGTGGTCTCAGTCACCGGTATCAGCCTCCTCCTAACACATGTGGCTTCGCCTTCGGTGATGTCGGGTCTCCCCATCCTCGTCGTCAGCCCCTCGACGGGGCTGGCAGTCGGGCGCCCCCGCGGGTAGCTTCGGCAACATCCGGGGCGCCATAGCCCGCGGTAGTCTGAAGGCTCGGCGCCGGAGAGGGGCCCGGGTACTGCCCTGCCCGCGGATAGCTCGGGGGCTAGTTGCCAGCTAGCCCGGGGGTGCCCAGCGCCGCCGCCAACTCCTGCATGGCCTGACGAAGGTGACGGTAATCCGGCCCAAACAGGGGCTGGCAGCGCTCCAGGCGCTGCTCCCCCAGGAGGAGCTTGGCGGCAAAAGCCAGGCAGGTGGCCTCGCCGCACTGCCGGCAGTTGGTCCGCGGCAGCCACTGGTACAGCTGAAGAGCCGTGGGCCGGCAGCGGGTCTCGTAACAGGGCTCCAGCCGGTCCCGTTGTTCCCAGGTCCGGTTAATCAAGTCTTTTAACCAGTCCAGAACCCGGCGGGCGTCGGTGGTGTTGGCGGCCTTGGCCAGGGTCAGGCGCTCCGGGTAGAGCACCAGGAGGCGGCCCTCCTTTATCAGGGTGAGGGTTTGGGCCCGGGGATTGTAGGTGGCGCCGGCCAGCACCGCGTTTAGGTAGGGGAGGACTTCGCCGATATCCCGGGAGAACTCGGCCTTCAGGCGGATCTTTTCCGCGTCCGCCCAGCACGGCTCCACGTAGGTGACGGTAATGCGGTCCAGGAACACGGCTTTCCCCCTCCCCGGTCCCACCCGGAGGCTCAGCGTTGAGGCCGCATCAGCTCGCCCGCCAGGCAGGGCAGGGCCTTCTTCACCTTGGGAGCGATGCTCCGCAGGACGAATTCCAGGGCCTCCCGCGGGTCCTTATCCAGGCACACCCGCTCCAGCGCCACCTGCTCCTCCTCGTCTAAAACGATGAACACCTTACCCACAGCCCCGGCCTCCGTCCCCGACCCGGCGACTGATGGCCCGGAGAGCCTCGCCCAGGTAATCCAGTTCCTCAAAGGTGTTAAAGTACCCCAGACTGATGCGCACCGTGCCCCGCTCTAGGGTGCCGATGGTCTCGTGCGCCAGCGGCGCGCAGTGCAGGCCCACGCGCACCATTATCCCGTATACCTCGTCCAACACGTAAGCCACCTCGGCGCCGTCCACCCCCGCCAGGTTGAAGGAAATCACCCCTACCTGGCGCTCCGCGTCCCTAGGCCCGTAAACCTCCACCCCTTCCGTGCCGGCCAGTATTTCCAGGGCGCAGGCGGTCAGGGCTTTCTCCTTCTCCCTTATCTTCTCCACGCCCTGGTCCAGTATGAACTCCACGCCGGCCGCCAAACCGGCCAGGCCGCAAACATTGAGCGTGCCCGCCTCGTAGCGGTCGGGCAGGAGGTCGGGCTGATAGGGCAGGCGGGATTGGCTTCCCGTGCCCCCTTCCTTAAGGGGACGCGGCTCGAAGCCCTCCCGGATATATAGCCCCCCGGTGCCGAAGGGACCAAGAAGCCCCTTGTGCCCGGTGAAGGCCAAAAGATCAATACCATCCCGCTCCACGTCCAGGGGCAAAACCCCGGCGGTCTGGGCGGCGTCCACCAAGAGGGGCACACCGTGCCGGCGGGCAATTTCCCCCACCGCGGCCACCGGCAGGATGGTGCCGGTTACGTTGGAGGCGTGGGTCAGGGCGATGAGCCGGGTACCGGGCCGCAGGGCTTCTTCTACTGCCTTAGGGTCAAGGGTGCCGTCGGGAGCGCACCGCACCACCGTGAGCTTAACACCCCGGTCCCGCTCCAGGGTCTTAAGGCACCGCCACACGGCGTTGTGCTCCAGACTGCTGGTCACCACGTGGTCTCCCGGGCCTACCAGACCCTTGATGGCCAGGTTGAGGGCCTCGGTGGCGTTGGCGGTGAACACGATCCGGGAGGCATCCCGGACGTTGAAAAGCCGGGCCAGAGCGGAGCGGGCCCGGTAGACGATCTCGTCCGCCTCCAGGGCCCGGCGGTAACCGCCCCGGCCGGCATTGGCCCCCACCTCCCGCAGGCACCAATCCACCGCCCGGTAAACCGTTTCCGGCTTAGGGTAGGAGGTGGCGGCATTATCCAGGTAGACCGCGCGTTGGCACCCGCTCATACGCCAACCCGAGCCCGCCCTGCCCGCTTACCCGCAACCGCAGGCGCCCCGCGGTCCCGAGCCGCCTATTCGGCGGCCCCTAAAGAACCGGCGCAGGTTATCCGGGAGTTCCCCCGGCGCCGGGGGCGGTCCGGCCGGTTCGCCCCCGTAGGCCGCCCGTAGCAGGGCCTCCACCAGCAGGGCTTTAGGCGGAACCTCGTACTCCTTTCCCCGGTGAATCCAGACCCGGCAATCCACCTCGTCGCCGCAGAGGTCGCTGCAGCCATCGCACCGGTTCTCCCGCAGCTCGGCGGCCAGGTCCCGGCTGTTCACCCGTATGGTGGGCGAACTGATCAACCCCAGCCGACGGGCCTGCTCCTCGGTGCGAACGTGGATCTTTTGCAGGTCTACCTCAAAACCGGTGGTCCGCAGCACCGGAGCTACCTCGTCCAGGGCCTCCTCCAGCACCTCTTCCGTTTCCCGACAGCGCGAGCACTGCTCCCGATCCAGGTACAGAAACTCTACTCGCAGCCGCCTGGTAGCCGCTTCCTCTTCGGGGGTGGCCCCCTCGACCGCGGCGGTAGGGTCGCAGCACCCGCCAGCCTGCGGGGCGTCCTGCTCCCCTGGGCAGCAAGGCCCCGGCGCCTCGTCCCCCGACGACGGACCGGTGAGCGGCCCGCCACCGGGCTCTAGGCGCGCTCTCAGCGCGGCCAAAAGTTCCTCCGCCTCCGGCAGGAGACCGCAGCGGCCGGCGTTGCTGTAAACCAGGGTATCCTCCAGCCACACCTCGAAGAGGCCTCCTGTTCCTTCCACCAATTCTACCGCCAACTTGAGTGCTTCTCTAATAGCGGCCGCCACCCTGGCAGCGTGCTCCTCGTAACCTCAGACCCGGCAGTACACAATCCTCACTTCGGCCACGGCCGACCCGCCTCCTCTAACCGGGATTTGGGGCCGCCCTATCGCTGTGGGGCGCCCCGTTAGTTAATGACGCGAATCGGCCGCACGGGACGCAGCCCGGATCGCGCAGACGCACCGGCTGCCTTTGGACTCCTCCCGCACCCGGAAGTCCAGTAGATTGCCCCGCCGGTCGAATTCTACCTCGCAGCAGGCCAGGAAAAGCGCCCTAAGCCGGGAGCGGGCGCGTTGCACCCGGGACTTGGCGCTGGATATCGATAGCCCCAGCCTGGCGGCCAGTTCCTTTTGTTTTAGTCCTTCCCGGACGGTTAGGTTTAGCGCTTGCCGGTCGCTATCCGGTAGTTGCTCCAGCAGAGCCCCCAGGCAGGCCGCTACCTCGGCTTCCGTCTGTCCGGGCGGGGTTTCGGCTTCCGCAGCCAGGACCGGCACCGAGGTTTCCCGTCTCACCCAACGGCCTTGCGGGCGCCGGCGCCGGTGATAATCGACTACGGCGTGCCGGGCAATGCGGTAGATCCAGGCAGATAAGCGTCCGGGATCGCGCAGATCGCCCAGGTGTTCGTAGGCCCGGCAGAAGACCTCCTGGAGTATATCCTCGGCGTCGTAGGGGTCGGGGATGCGGCTTCGGACGTACCGGGCCAACTGGGCCGCCAATTCCTGCCACGCTGTTTCCAAGTCCGGGCTACCCACGCAAAGCTCCTTCTTATAGCATATATGCGCCCTAGCATGTGCCCCGATCCCGCCGTCCTATTTTTTACCGGGGAACCGCTAGGCTCTTCCTCGCCTCCTCCGCTACCCGGGCCACCGCTTCGGGCGGAGGATCGAGATCGTAGCGCTTCTCGATCCCGAGTTCGGTGACTATCACCTGGTCGGTTACGACAAAGCCGGCATGCTCCAGGGTGTGGCGGGCGCAGGCCACGGCGCAGCCGTCCAGCGCCACCAGGCGCTTGGCCCCCTTGGCGGAGTTCAGCATGCTTTCGATGTGGCCGCCGATGCCCGCCAGGCAGAACATCTTGCCCACTTGGTCGCGATTAAGCTTCACCGCAGCCGCATTAGCGATCTGCCCCACGTTGGAACCGCCGGAACAGGGAAACAGCAGTATTTCAGCCGGCGAGCAGGCGCAGCTCGTGCACTCTTCCACCCTCCAGCACCTCCCGTCGACGGCGTCCACGGTTACTGCTGCTCGGCAGCGATCCACTCCCGGATTTCGTCGTGGCTGGGCACCCGGCCGAAAACCTTAACCTTGCCGTTGATCACCAGGCCCGGCGTCATCAATATGTCGTACTCCATGATCTGCCGCATATCCGTGACCTTTTGCACCTCGGCGCTGATTCCCAGTTCCGCCAGCACCTCCTTCACCCTGGCTTCCACCGCCTGGCAGTTTTTGCAACCCGGTCCTAATACCTTGATTTCCATCAAAGCCCTACCTCCTCATGTTAAGTTATGACTGCTTAGCACCGCTCGGCCTCTGTTGGCCGGCCGGCTACGGTTCGTCCATCTCTTCCAAGAGGCTTACCGTAGCCTTTGCCTGCAAATGCAGTATCTTCCTGCAAGTTTCCAGGAGATCGTAAACCTGCGGGTAATTTACGCGATATAGCACCCGCAACCCGTCCTTACGCGAACTCACCAGGTCCTGACGCTTCAACACCGCCAAGTGCTGGGAAACATTGGCCTGCTCCAGTTCCAGTTCCTCGGTGATTTCGCACACGCACCGCTCCCCCCGGCGGAGGTAGTCCAAAATCCTGAGCCGCGTAGGGTGAGCCATCGCCTTGAGCAGATCGGCCTGCAGTTGCACCAGCCTTTCTCCCGCGTCCGCCCTGGTAGCTTCCATAACCTTTCCCCCGCATAACTGCATGAGCATTAGCTAATATCGTTGATATTTTACCCCGGTTTGACCGCAAAATCAACCTACGGTTGGGCTCCACAAAGCGACAACGGCCCGCTCTATTTCGGCCTCCACTTCGGCCAAACCCCGACCGTCCCCCAGGCCCTTCAGGACGTGGGCCCGGTGGGACAGAGAAGCCAAGTCCCGGTGA
This sequence comes from Neomoorellales bacterium, assembly GCA_049719955.1. Lineage (GTDB taxonomy): Bacteria > Bacillota > DSM-521 > Neomoorellales > SLTJ01 > JANLFO01. Next base: position 37,347 of record JBNARC010000018.1, read on the forward strand.
AGCCCCTGTTTTCGGTCGAACCTCGGCACCCGGAGATATTGCAGCAGGTGGCCGGAACCGAAGCTCTTGCCCCCCTTTTGCGAGTAGGCCTGCGCCGCCCGGTTGAAAAGACGGGAATTGATTACCGCGCAAAGGTAATGCGCTTCGTCGGGGGAGGAAGTGGCCACCAGGGTGACGGTCTCCTGGGGCACGACGGGCTTGCCTTCCCGCGCCGTTACCACCGCCGCTCTAAGCGCCGAGGCCACGCGGGCCCATACCACCTTGTGGGGGGCTAGGGTGTACTCTCCCACGTCGAACATGGAATAAAAGGGCGCCGTCTCTACCAGTTCCCCTCCCGAGCGGCGGCAAAAATAGCGCCGGAAGGCGGCCCGCTCCCGCAGCAGCGGCTCGAAGCGCTTCAGGTAGGCATAAATACGGGGATAGCGGGCCCTCATTTCCTCCTCGGACCTTCCCCGGCGCCGTTGCGGGTCCTGCACCAGCAGTATCCAGGCCGAAGGGCGGGCCTGCCAACGGTCCAAATCCCGGGCCCGCAAAAGCGGATAAACTAGGTCCGCCTCTACCACCGCCCTAACCTCTTCCGCCCGGCGCTTGCCCTCCCGGGCCAGGTTGGCCACTACTGCCAGGCCGTCCGGCCGGCGTTCCATAATCCTAACCCAGTAAACCCCGTTGGCGCCGCCGGTGTTGGCGCCTTCGTGGGCCCGATATTCCGAGCGCCCCAGCACCCCGGCTATGGCCTCCAGGGCCGCCGGCTCTTCCGTAACCCAGGGCGAGGCAGGGTCTTCGGCCACCGGCCGGGCCGCAAGCCGCCGCACCCTCACCCGCGACAGCACCTCCGCCAGGGAGGGCGCGGTTCTGGACCGGGGAGAGGCGAGCGGTTGCCAGTAGTAGTACGGCACCGGGTAGCGGGTAGGAACGCCTTTTTGCCACACCAGAAGGCAGGTACGGTTGTTGGTGCCGGCAAAAGGCCTAAGTTCGCTCAAGTCTTCCACCAGCCGCACCCCTAGCGGAACTCCCGTGGGCAGCACCAGGCGCCGAAACCCCTGCCCGGCTCCGGCGGTCTTGAATACCGCCTGAGTTACCAGGAAGCCCAACTTTCCGTACGGCCGCAGGTACCGGTCCGTGGTCGCGTAGGTAATTAGCATGGAGAGATCTTTCTTGCCCGACCCCAGAATGGTGTCCAGGCCGCCATGAGGGAACAGCCCGTAATACTCCCACAAAGGCCGGGTGGCGTCCCGGTAGTCTTGAGGTAAGGCTTCCCAATTCACCCAGGGAGGGTTACCCACCACGTAATCAAAATAGTGCTCCCACCGCCCGGGCGGGAAAAGCAGGGCGTCGGCCCTATATGCCGGGATCTCCACCTCCTCCCGACGGTAGGGAAGTAGATCGGCTACGGCCAGCAGGTAGTTGACCCGGGCCGAAAGCACCGCCAGGGGATTGCGGTCGAAGCCCACCACGTTATGCAGCAACTTCTCCAGAGTTTGGTCCGGAGGCAGGCCTTGTTCGCGGGCGGACTTTCGCATTCTCCGAATAACCGCCACCAGGAAAGGCCCGGAACCGCAGGCAGGGTCCAGAAAACTTCGTTCGAGCAAACCCGAAGAAGCCTCGCCTTCCAAAACACGGTCCAGCAATGTTTCCGTAAGCCAGGCCGGGGTGTAATACTCGCCCAGACGGTGGCGGAGGCCGGAGGGGAAAAGATGCTGGTAGAGCCGCTGCAGCCAGTCGCCGCCGCAGGCTTCGCCTTCTGGCCGGGGCGGGGAATACTGGGCCAACGCCCGCGTCAGCTTTCCCACCGCCGACGCCACGGTGTGGTCCCAGGCCTCCAGGTACCAGTCGAAGAGACCGCCTTCCCAGAAGCCGAGCAGGCCCTGCCGGTGAAAGGCGTCTGGGCCGGTCAGGTTGTCCCGGAGGTAGGCCGCCAGCTCCTCCGGCTCCCATCGAGGCCCTAGCCGGGCCCGGTCGGAACTGAAGATCACCCACAAAGAAAACAGCTTGGCCAGGATGGCGTAGTAGGTGTGAAGGGCAAAAAGCAAGGCCGCGGGGTTTACCGTTTCCGGCTCCAGTCCAAGACGTCGGGCCAGGGGGTTTATGATCCTTGCGGATAGGCTTTGAAGGGGTCCGTAGAAAGGCTCGAACTCAGCCGTCCAGGCTTGAAGGAAGGCTTGTACCCGGTCGGCGCCGTCCCCTACCAGAACGCCATAAAAACTGCTTACCGCCGCCCGGGCCAGATCAGAACCGCCTCCGAAACGGCGCACCAGCAGTTCGGAAGTGAGCTCCGGCCTCACCCTCATCCTCCCCCTTTCTGACTATCCCGGTTGGCCGTAGGCTTATCTATCCGGAAGGAGGGTCCGGCACGGGATCAGAGTTTACTTCTGCCGCCTCCACCTCGACGGCCCGGGACCGGCCACCCCGAACCACCTCCAGGCGCACCCTTTCCCCCGCCCGCTTGGAGGCTAAGGCCGCCTCCAGCTCACCGGGTCGCCGTACCGCCTTGCCGTCCACTTTCACGATTACATCACCCGGCCTCAATCCCGCCCGTTCGGCCGGGCCGCCCGATAAAAGCCCCTTGACCAACAAACCGGGCTGCAGCCCCAGCCACTTGGCAGCGCCGGCGCTAACCTCGGTCAGGCTTAGGCCTAAGGAAACCCGCCGAAACCGGCCGTCGCGTACCAGGCGGGAGATTACCGGTCGGGCGTCGTGGATGGGGATGGCAAAACCCATGCCCTCTACCGCCGGAGCGGCGATCTTCACGCTGGTAATACCGATCACCTCTCCCCGGGCGTTAACCAGCGGGCCGCCGCTATTGCCGGGGTTGATGGCCGCATCGGTCTGGATCACGCGCAGGGTAACCTCTTCGCCCGGCCGACTCTCCACGGTGATTTCCCTATCCAGCGCGCTCACCACTCCCACGGTAACCGAGCGGGCAAACTGCCTTCCCAGCGGATTACCCACCGCCACCACCATTTCCCCTACCCGCAAGGCCCGGGAATCCCCCAGGGTCGCCCCCCGCAGACCGGGCACCCGGGCCTGAAGAACGGCTAGATCGGTCTGCGGATCGGCGCCTATCAACCGGGCCGGGTATTCGCGCTCGCCGTCCACCGTCACCAGCAGGGCCCGGAAGCCTTCCACCACGTGATAGTTGGTTACGATGTAGCCCCTTTCCGCGTCGATTACCGTACCGGAGCCGCTGACCGCCACCGGCCGACGATACAGATCGTAGCCCTTAAGATTGGTAATCCCTACTACCGTCGGCCCCACCCGCTCGGCAATGGCTACGGCCGGCGAAAGGGGATCGGTGCCAACCGAAGGAGCCGCCGGATAAACGTCCGAAGACGGGGGTGGGTTTTCCCGAACCGGCAGCGCCCGACCGCCTCCCCCTGGCTGCCGGGCCAAAGCCACCAGACCCAGGGCGAGAACCACCACCAATACCGGTATGACCGGGCTGCGCCAACCGTTTCCCGCAAGACGTTGGCTCCATCCGCGCATAATTGCCGCCTCCGCCGCTAGCTTTCCCGCCGACGGAGCCGGCCATGTATGCTCCGCAGGAAAGGTAACTAATCCGCCACCAACTCCAACCGCGCTCCCAGTCCGGTGAGCTTCTCCCACCAGCGCTCGTAGCCCCTTTCTAGGCAGGCTATATTGGACAGCAGCGTTTCCCCGCGAGCCAGAAGGCCGGCCAGGGTGAGAGCCGCACCGGCCCGCAGGTCGGGAACGCTCACTTCCGCACCCTCCAACCGGCTCTTGCCCACTACTACCGCCATGGACCCCTCCACCCGGATGTTGGCCCCCATACGTTGCAGTTCTTGCACCACCTGAAAACGGTGGTCAAAGATGGTTTCCACTACCACACTGGTCCCCTGCGCCTGAGAGAGCAGCACCAGCATGGGAGACTGCAGGTCGGTGGGAAAGCCGGGGTAAGGCATGGTCTTTACGTCCACGGCCACCAGCGGCTGCTGACGCGTTACCTCTAACCCGCCGTTAAGCTCGCTGATCGTGGCCCCGGTCTCGCGAAGCTTGGCCACCACCGCGGTAAGATGGGTGGGGATCACGTTTTCCACCCGTACCGGCCCTCCCAACGCCGCGCCGAGGATCAGAAAGGTGCCGGCCTCGATGCGGTCGGGAATAACGGCGTAGGAGCTAGGCCGCCACTCCGTCGGTCCTTCGATGCGGATGACCTCCGTGCCCGCGCCGCGGATCCGGGCGCCCATGGAATTAAGATAATTGGCCAGGTCCACGATTTCCGGTTCCTTGGCCGCGTTCTCTATTAGCGTTTGCCCTCGGGCCTGGCAGGCGGCCAGCATCAGGTTCTCGGTGGCCCCCACGCTGGGAAAATCCAGGTAAATCCGGGTGCCGGTCAGGGAGGTCGCCCAAGCCCCTATTACGCCATGGTTTACTTCTATTCTCGCCCCCAAAGCGGCCAGGCCCTTCAGGTGCAGGTCAATCGGCCGAGGCCCGAGATCGCAACCCCCGGGAAACGGGACCCGCGCCCGACCCCGGGCGGCGATCAGAGCGCCGAGAAAGAGGCTGGAGGCCCGCACCTGCTTGGCTTCCGCCCAAGGCACCTCGGTGTCCAGGCCGGCGGGAACGCGTAAGGAAAGTCTGCCCGGGCCGATCCACTCCGCCTCCGCCCCCAGGGCGCGCAGTACGTTCAGCATGACTTCCACGTCGCGGATGGCGGGGACGTTGTCCAGCCGGGAAACTCCCGGAGCCAAACAGGCGGCAGCAATGAGGGCCAGCGCGGCGTTCTTGCTGCCACTAACCTGCACCGCTCCCATCAGAGGGTACCCGCCGCGTATACGGCAACGCAAGTCTCCCCACCCCTTGTCTTCCCGAGCTTCGCCCGGCTCGCCCGCCGAGCGCTCTGAGTTATCCCCGGCTTGCCTTAGGCGGTTCGGGGTGCTCCCCGTTCGTACTGTCACCTCGCCGGCCAAACTACGGCTCCCCTCGGAGGCGCCGTCCGTGGCGCCCCTCGGCTTCGGCCGTCCCTGGCCTTCGGCCCGCCTCCGGACTTGCCCTCGCCAAGTTCGGTGCCCGGCGAGGTGCCAATGTCCTCAGGGGAGACCTGGAACCGCCTCCCAACCCGCAACTGGAAACGACTCCGCCGAGCGCTTTCTTGACAGGCCCAAACCGCCTCTGTTATAAACAGGGGAGGTGGGAGGGGTGAACCTTGGATCGCCTGCGCCAGCAACTGTTCAGAGCCCTGCTACACGGCCCGGCAACACTTTGGGAACTGATCACGCTTCAAGACGGCGACCTATCGGCTTTTACCTCCACGCTGCAACAGTTAGCCCGCGAGGGACTGATCGTTCGCACGCCGGAAGGGAGTTTGGCCCTCACCGAGCAAGGCCGCTGGCAGGCCTCGAGGTTGTTGCCCCGCCAGGACTGGGAGTGCCCCCAATGTCAGGGCAAGGGAATGGTTCCTCAGGGAGTTTTCGCCCGCCTGTTGCCCGAGTGGGAGGCCCTAGCCGCTTCCCGCCCGGCGCCGGCCCTTAACTTCGACCAGGGATACATCCGCGGCCACGACGCCGTAGCGCGGGTGGTGTTAATGTATCGCCGCGCCGACTTGGAGGGGCGGCGCCTCTTCTTCCTGGGCGACGACGATCTCACCAGCCTGGCCGCGGCCTTAACGGGGCTTTCGGCCGAAATTCGGGTGCTGGAGATAGATCCCCGGCTGGTGGATTTTCTGAACCGAACCGCCGAAAGCCGCGGCTGGAAACATTTCCGGGCCGAGGTTTACGACGTTCAGCAACCCCTTCCGGTCGACTATCGGCGCGGCTTCGACGTAGCCATTACCGATCCCGTAGAAACCCAACGGGGATTCCTTCTGTTTCTTTCACGCTGTGCTGAGGCCCTGGCCGGACCGGGGACGGCAATTTACTTCGGCCTCACCCGTCTGGAAACCGATCTGCGCAAATGGCACGCCTGGCTTAAGATCCTGCTGGACATGGGGCTTACTCCCACCGACCTGCTTCCGGGCTTCCACCGGTACGATTTGGAAAACACCGGTTTCGTGTCGGAAGAATATCCCCAGGCTCGGCCCTTCCTACCCGAGCAACCGCCCGGCCGGCCCTGGTACCTCTCCGCCTTGATTCGGCTGGAGGCCACCGAATCCCCCCGCCCCTACTACCAAGAGGCGGTGCACCTGGGCCCGTCCTTATACCGGGATTAGGTCTGCCGAGCCGGGCTTGGTACTTGCTTCCGGCTTAATATGTTAGTCCCTTTAAGCGCCAACTCCTGCTGCTCAGGAATTTTTCGTTCTCGGGCGGCGTGGTGTGGTACAATAAAGAGGACCCTACGAAAAGGTGGTGGAAGCTTTGAAGGAAAAGGTGGAAGCAGCGCTGGCAAAGATACGGCCCGCACTACAAGCCGACGGCGGGGACGTGGAACTCATCGGCGTCAACGAGGATAACGGCGTGGTAACCGTGCGTCTCACCGGAGCCTGCGGCGGCTGCCCTATGGCCACCCTGACGCTAAAGCAGGGGATCGAGCGCACCCTTAAGAAAGAGGTTCCGGAAGTGTCCCAGGTCCTGGCCGTTTAGGCCCGCCCGCCGGATCGCCAACCGCCCCGGTTGAGGGTTCCTCAGCCGGGGTCGCTTTTTTGCGAACCCCGGCGGAACCACTTCATCCCCTCTTCAGTTCTTTTTGGCCAAGACCTCCTCGGCTACTTGCGCGGCCTTCTGGCCGGAAAGCAGCATGGCCCCGAAGGTGGGCCCCATCCTCGGCAGTCCGAAGGTGGTGGAAACGGCCATGCCGGAAACCACCAGTCCCGGCAACACTTCACCGGTGTGCTCCACAATGAGATCTTCCGATTGCTCCACCCACATGGCGCCACCTCCCAGGGCCTTTATCATTCCCCGCTCTTCGGCCTTCTTCACCACCAAGGCGTCGTGGCCGGTCGCGTCAATAACCACTTTGCTCTCCAGAGCTATCGGATCCAGACAGTTCAGCCCCCTGGGCAGGGCGCTTATGGGCGTCCAGTTGATTACTACACCGGCGACGCGCCCTCCCTCGCGCACCACCAAATCGTCAAACAAGGTCATGTTGGCCACCTTGGCTCCGGCCTCGCAAGCGGCCGCAATGAGTTTAGCGCAGGCATGGGGGGCATCGGCCACGTAAAGACCTCGCGCCGCCTCCTGATAGGGTATTCCCAGCTCGTCCAACAGGTACTGGGAGGGGGCTCGGAAGGTGACCTTGTTCATGAGGTAGCCGCCGGACCAGAACCCCCCGCCCAGGTAGTTGTTCCGCTCTATAATCAATACTTTATAACCCCGGCGGGCCAGGTTCCTTGCCGCCATAAGCCCGCTGGGCCCACCGCCGACAATGACCACATCACTTTCGATACATTCATACAGTTGGTGCATGAAACTTTTTATAATAGCCCGGGTAACTTCCTTCTCGCCTACCGGCTCAAAAATAGGCATTCCTCTCGCCTCCCTTAGGATAAAAATAAATCAGCCGCCCCGGTAGAGAGCGGCTCATTTAACCGCTTTCCCTACGCTGGCATTACCCAGGTCAGGTTCAAGGGGTCAGTGCCTAGGCACTTTCTCAGCCCGCAAGGGCTCCCCCAGCGGTTGTGGCTTCATTGTAGCACGACCGACCGGCAAAGTAAATAAGTAAAGCGGCATGACCCGGCCTATTGCCCGGGTAGTTCCTCCCAGGCGGAACGGAGCCGGGCGTAAGTAGAGTCCAGGGATTCCGGCAGGACTTTGGTTTGGCCCACTACTGGCATGAAGTTGGCGTCCCCTTCCCACCGGGGAACTACGTGCCAATGCAGGTGCCCCGGTATGCCCGCGCCGGCCACCCGACCCAGGTTAACGCCCAGGTTAAACCCGTGCGGGCGATAAACCGCCTTCAGACACTTTACCGCCCGGGTCAGAAGGGCGGTTATTTCCTGCCATTCCTCCGGTCCCAGATCCTCCAGTTCTCCCACGTGCCGGTAGGGGGCTACCATGAGGTGGCCGTTGTTGTAAGGATAAAGATTCAGCAAGACGTACGCAAACCGGCCGCGAGCCAAAAGATAGTTGCCTTCATCATCGGCCTCCTTAGGTTTCTGGCAAAGAACACAGCCGGCCGGCTGCTCCTTGCCGACGTACTCACCCCGCCAGGGCGCCCATAAACGCTCCATAATTTCACCCCTCACCCATTGTAACGGCGGGCCCGATCGGCCGCAAGAAGGAGGTTGGGGTTGAGTTACGCCCGTGCCGGCACGAGCGGAGATCGGAGTCGCAACCC
>JBNARC010000019.1:0-39445 GCA_049719955.1 Neomoorellales bacterium
AGGCTTCGGAGCTTTGGGCCAGGGCTTTGGCGTCCTCCTTTATGCCGGAGAGGAGCGCGCGCATGCTGTTCTGCATCTTGTCCACCGCCCGGGCCATCTGCCCGATCTCGTCCTTGAGGGGTAGATGCTTCTCTCCCACCGGCCGGGTGAAGTCCCCCTCGGCGATGACCCCGAGGTGAGATGCGGCCGCGGCAATGCCCGCAGTTAGGTTTCGCATCAGGAAGAGCACCAGCAACAGGGCTACCGCGATTACGATGACACTGATTGTCAGCACTCCGGACCGCACGCCTGCCGCCCGGGCCAGCACCTCACTCTTGGGGGCGGTCACGGCTACCGACCAGCCGCTGGCCTTGACCGGGGCGTAGGCGCAGATTTTCTCCTCGCCCTCGAAGGTGTACCGGCCGATGCCTTCTTCTCCAGCAATCATCTTGGAAATTACTGCGGCCAGGGAGGCCAGGGACGGGTTGGACTTGGCCTGCTCCAGGTAGTTCTCCTGCGCCTTTACCTTTTCCAGGTCTTTGTGCGCGATTATCTTGCCCGTGCTATCTACGGCGAAGGCGTACCCGGTCCGGGCGTAGGTGACGTTACTTATGAGGGCGCTGAGCCGGGAAGCGTCGATAACGCCTATCACCACGCCGTACACCTGGTCGGTGGCGTAGTGGCGCACGGGACTGGCGTAGACAAAGATAAGAGAGTTGTCGGCCTTGCTGACGAGCGTGGTAGAAACGGTAGTCTTTCCGCCCAGTGCCGCCCGGAAGTAGTCCCGGTCGGCGATGTTGGCCGTGCTGCCGTCAGAAAGAACCAGGTTACCCTCTCGGTCGGCAAAGCCCAACTGCTTGAAGCCCTGGCTCTCAACCCGCTTTTGCTCGCTCCGGAGGACCGCCAATTTCTCCTCCCGGGTGGATTCGCGGTCGCCCCACTGGCCGCGGATGATGCTGTTGCCCGCCAGACCTTCTACGACGTTTATCCTGGAGGTCACCAGCCAGTTGGTGGTTTCGGCGGTCTGCCTGGCCACCTTAAAGATGGCCTCTTCGGCTTCGGCTTCCAGCGCCTTGCCGGCTCGATCCTCGGCCACGTACCAAAGGCTGAGGCAGCCAGCCACCAGGATGACTGCCACTACCAGTGTGAGTTTGGTTCTGAGGCTTCCTCCTAGTTTGCCAAACATATACGTGCGGTCGCCCTGCGGGCGGCCTCCTCCTTTCTGGTTTTGTCACGGCTATGTTTGCCGCTATTGCTTCCTCTCCCGTATGAGGCGGCCCTATGCCGGCCGGCAAAAACAAGTAACCGCCCTCCGGAGGCGGTTCCAGGTAAGAACGGTGAGAGCTGTCCTCCCGGCAACCCGGCTGCCGTATCCCCAAAGGGACGTAGGCCCGTGGCTTTGCGCCCCCGCCTTTCGGCGGGTTTGCCCTTGACGGTTAGCGAAGTATACAGTGTTCAGACCTTGCCATATTTTGTCGCTAATTATCGATCAGTGTCAAATGTTAACTGTTCCGTTTACCCGGCGGATTGCTGGCGAATCGTATCCGGCCTTGTTGTTGCTTAAGAACAGACACCCGAGCGCGTTATTATAGCGACAGTTGGTCGCGCGGCCGAGGGCGCGTACAGGCCGGGCCGGCCACCCTTGTTGCGCTGGAGGAGTCGGGGCTTTGGGCCAAGACGCACAAATGGGGCGGCCGAGTGCCACCCCATTGCTCACTTCACGTATTCTATGGGGCAGCCTTGAGCCGCCCCTTCCTATGCAAGCCTTGATTCGCAACGATTCGCGGGAGCGCGAGAATGTGCTGCTGTATTGCTGTACCCGCTATCCCTTGTGCCGCAACGGTTTGCGGGTTCGATGGTTGCCATTTTTGCTGCCGTTGCTGTACTATTGCTGTCAAAGGGCACAAAACCCAGACTATCCGCGAAACCCCTGTTTCGCGAGTCATTGATATTCCTAGGTTTCCTGGTCGGGGCGGGGGGACTTGAACCCCCGAACCTCACGGTCCCGAACCGTGCGCTCTAGCCATCCTGAGCTACGCCCCGAACTCCGTATGCCTATTATAATCCCCGTCCGGCAGGGCGTCAATAGCCGCTGCGCCACCGCCTCGCCGGCTGGCGTAGCCTCACCTCGCCGGCCGCAGCGCGAACTCCGCCCAAGGGACCACCTCACTTGACCAACTGCGCCAGGGCCAGGGCCACGCCAGCGGCGGCTATCACGGTACCGATGATCCAGCGGGTGGTAGAGTGGAGTTCTTGGTGCAGGGTCCCTACCTTTTCGTCTAACTTAGTATCCAGTTTGTCGGTTTTGGACTCTAGCCTATCCATCCTGGCTTCTAGCCTGGCCTCGATCGTGCTTACGTTGCCGTCGAGTTTATCTATCTTTGCTTCCAGCTTGGTTTCTATCGCGTCCAGCCGGTGAAGCAGGTACTGGATAAATGGGTCGAAGCCGCGGTAAGATGCCGGGCCTTCTTCCCCGGCGGCGACCTGCCGCTTTACTTCCTCCTCCGGCACGGCCATTCGTCTTCCCTCCGAAACCATCGTAACACAGCCGGAGACCGTGGGCAACGGCTTCCGGCCTATTCCGCCGGCACCTGCTGGACCTCGCGAAAGATGGGCTCCACTTCTTCTGGCGGTTTAAGCTCCCGCTGGGCCGGTGCTGCTCCCAGCTCCTTTAGCCGGCGGGCTCCGGGCAACAGCCGGCTCTGCCAGGAACCCACGGCATCGTTGTAGGCCTTTACGGCGTTGGCCAAACCCTTGCGGATCCCTTCCAGGTGATCGGCAAACACCAGCAGGCGCTCGAAAAGCTGCCGGCCCGCCTCGATGACCTTTTCCGCGTTTTCGGTAGCCTGACGCTCCTGCCATCCGTAGGCTATGGCCTTAAGTAGCGCCACCAGGGTTGTGGGCGTGGCCAGCAGCACCCGCCGGTTGATCCCATCCTCGATGAGATTGGGGTCGGTCTCCACCGCAGCGGCGAAGAAGGGCTCGCCGGGAAGAAAGAGAACCACCAGGTCTACGCTGGGCCGGAACTGGTTCTGGTACTCTTTGGTGCCCAGAGCGCTCATGTGGCTTCTCACTGCCTGGGCGTGCCGGGCCAGAGCCGCCCGACGGGCCTCTTCGTCCTGGGCCTCCAGGGCGTCCAGGTAGGCTTCCAGTGGGGTCTTGGCGTCCACGACAATGGCCCGGCCGTTGGGCAGTTTCACTACCAGGTCCGGCCGGCGCCGGCCGTCTTCGGTCTCGGTGCTGGGCTGGGTCAGGAAGTCGCAGTAGGGGCTCATGCCGGCCATCTCTACCACGCGCTGGAGGGTTATCTCCCCCCACCGGCCCCGGGCCCGGGGCGAGCGCAAGGCGGAAACCAATTTAGCGGTTTCGCTCTGAAGCTGTTGCTGGGCCCGGCTCAGTTCCTGAAGGTGTTGGGTGAGACTACCGTAGGCCTCGGCCCGGGCCTTTTCCAACTCCTGAATTTGACGGTCGTAGCGCTCCAGAACCTCGCGCAGGGGGGACACCAGCGCCTCTATGGCCTGCTGTCGCCGGCTCAAGTCCCCTTTGGCTTCGGTTACAAACACCTCGAGGGTCTTGTGGGCCAATTCCAGGAAAGCCTGGTTGTTGTGCCGCAGGGCTTCGCCCGCCAGGGCGTTAAAGGTGTGGGTAAGCTTCTGGGTAGCTTCGTCCAGAAGGCGCTTCTGCTCTTCCAGATCCTTGCCCGCCTCGGCCAGCAAGGTTTCCGCCCGCACCCGGGCGGCCTTTTCCGCTTCCAATTCCGCCCGACCCCGGCGAAGTTCCTCCTCGGTCCTGGCCAGGGCTTGGCGCAGTTCGGCGCTTACCCCTTCGGCGGTACGAGCCCGCCCTCCCAGAAAAGCCCAGGCCGCCAGGAAACCTACCGCCCCTCCGGCCACGCCGGCAGCGACGACCGTGCCGGAAACCATTCCCCCGCCTCCTCCGGAAAACTCCCACCTAATGGTAGCATGAAGACGGGTCCAGGGACAAGCCACCGCCCCACTCCCCAGCCTTCCCAGCGTCGCCGAGGATGACTATAATTAAGAACGGTAAGAATGGACTTACCCGGTCTTACTCAGGAGGGGAGTGACACTACATGAAGAGTGTCGTGAAGGTGTCCAGCAAAGGGCAGATCGTGCTGCCTGTCGCAGTACGGGAGAGGGCGGGCATAGAAAAGGGGGACGCCCTGGCGGCTTATGTGGTGGGGGGGAAAGTGGTTCTCGAACCCTTGAAGAGGGAGGTCGAGAGCTGGCCGGAGATCCTCCGGGACACGTCAGGTATCTGGCCAGACGTTGATCCTGACTATGTCGTTAAGTTACGGCGCGAGGCCCGGGTGAGATTGGAGGAGAAACTGTGAGGGTGCTGTTCGACACCGACGTCCTTATAGACCATCTGCGCGGCTTCCCGGCCAGCACCGCCTACCTATCCAAGTGCCAAGAGATGGAGCGCTGGATAAGTGTCCTAACCGTAATGGAGTTGCACGCGGCGCCGAATATCAGTTCGCAGCAGCAGGAGAAAATGTCTCGCCTGTTCGAGGGTCTCACCGGTGTGGCCGACGTGACCGTGGACACAGCCCGGAGGGCGGGTGACCTCTTGGCCAGGTACGGGAGAAGCCAGGGTTTAAACCCGGTGGACGCTCTGGTTGCCGCTACGGCACTGGAGATGGATGCGGTGTTGGTCACCAGAAACAGGAGGCATTTCGAGTTTATCGCCGGGCTGATAGTGGACACTCCTTACTGACCGTCGGGCCATCGGCTCTCAGTCGCTCGAAACCAGGGGCGCTAGCCGGTAGACCGGCGGCCGTGCTATAATGGGTGACGGATAAAGTCGGCCCCGGGTGGATGCGATGGCCGCGAATTTCGTTCATCTGCACCTGCACAGCGAGTACAGCCTCCTGGACGGCGCCTGCCGCCTGGAAAAGGCGGTGGCCGAGGCGGCCCGCCAAAATATGCCCGCTTTGGCCATTACCGATCACGGCGTGATGTACGGCGTGGCGGACTTCTACCGTCTGGCCAAGCAGCAGGGGATAAAGCCCATCCTGGGTGCGGAAGTGTATGTAGCCCGGCGGAGTCGCTTCGACCGCCAGGGCCAGGAGGAACAAAGCCCCTTTCACCTGGTGCTGTTGGCCCGGGACTACCGAGGTTATCAAAACCTGTTGCGTCTGGTTTCCCGCGCCTACCTGGAGGGTTTCTACTATAAGCCGCGGGTGGACCGGGAACTCTTGGCCGAGCACCGGGAGGGGCTAATCGCTCTGAGCGCCTGCTTGGCCGGGGAAATCCCCGCCCTGTTTCTCAAGGGTCGGGAAGAGGAGGCGGTGGCGGCCGCATCCTGGTACCGGGAAGTCTTCGGCCCGGAAAACTTCTTTCTGGAGCTTCAGGACCACGAGTTGGCGGAACAGAAGCGGGCCAATCGCTTCCTGGTGGATTTGGCCCGGCGGCTGGACTTGCCCCTGGTGGCCACTAACGACGTCCACTACCTAAAGCGCGAGGACGCCACCCTGCACGACGTGCTATTGTGCATCCAGACCGGCAAGACCCTGGAGGATTCCAAGCGTCTGGAGTTCCCCACCCAGGAATTCTACTTCAAGACCGGGGAGGAAATGGCTCGCATCTTCGCCGAGGTGCCGGAAGCGCTGGCCAACACCTTGGCCATTGCCGAGCGCTGTCAGGTGGAATTGCCTTTCGGCCGGCTCCACCTGCCTCACTACCCGGTGCCGGAAGGACACACCGCCGAATCCTACCTCCGCCACCTCTGCTTGGAAGGTCTGAAGGAGAGGGGGCTCTTACACCGGGAAGAGTACCGGCGACGGCTGGAGTACGAGCTGGAAGTAATTTTTAAGATGGGCTTCGCCGGCTACTTCTTGGTAGTGTGGGACCTGGTGAACTTCGCCCACCGCGAGGGGATTCTCACCGGACCGGGACGGGGCTCGGCCGCCGGCAGCCTGGTGGCCTACGCCTTGGGCATTACCCAGATCGACCCCTTGCGCTACGACCTTCTGTTCGAGCGCTTTCTCAATCCCGAGCGGGTGAGCATGCCGGACATCGACATCGATTTCTGCTTCGAGCGACGGGGCGAGGTGCTGGACTACCTAACCCGGCGCTACGGCGGCGACCGGGTGGCCCAGATAATCACTTTCGGAACCATGGCCGCCCGGGCGGCCATTCGCGACGTGGGCCGGGTGCTGAACCTGCCCCTGTCAGAGGTGGACCGGCTGGCCAAGCTGGTACCGGCCGAGCTGGGGATCAGCCTGGATAGGGCGCTGGAAGAGAGCCCGGAGCTGCGGCAGGCCTACGAGGGGGACGATAGGGTAAGGCAGTTGCTGGATTTCGCCCGGGCCCTCGAGGGAACGCCCCGGCACGCCTCCACCCACGCCGCCGGGGTGGTGATCGCTCCCGAACCGCTGGTCAACTTCCTGCCCCTACAGAAGAGCCCGGACGGGCCGGTCACCACCCAGTTCGCCATGCATGTTATAGAGGAATTGGGGCTCTTGAAGATGGACGTCCTGGGCCTGCGTACCCTCACGGTGATCGGCGATACCCTGAAGCTGATCGCCCAAAGCGGGCAGCAGCCGCCCGACCTGGACAACCTTTCCCTGGAGGACCCCAAGACCTACGCTCTCCTCTCCTCGGGAGAGAGCGTGGGCGTGTTCCAGTTGGAGAGTAGCGGCATGCGTACCCTGTTACGCAGCCTGCGGCCGGAGCGTTTCGAGGATTTGGTGGCCCTGGTGGCCCTGTACCGTCCCGGCCCCCTGGGTAGCGGCATGGTAGAGGACTTCATTCGCCGCAAGCACGGCCAGGTAGAGGTGAAGTACCTGCACCCGAGCCTGGAGCCCATCCTCAGGGATACCTACGGGGTAATCCTCTATCAGGAACAAGTAATGCGCATCGCCAGCGAACTGGCGGGCTTTACCCTGGGAGAAGCCGATCTCTTGCGGCGGGCCATGGGCAAGAAAAAGCCGGAGGTGCTGGCCGCTCAGCGCTCCCGTTTCTTGGAGGGCGCCGTGGCGCGGGGAGTGGCCGAGGAGACGGCGGCGCAGATCTTCGATCTCATGGAGTACTTCGCCGGATACGGGTTTAACCGCTCTCATAGCGCCGCCTACGCCCTGGTGGCCTACCAGACCGCCTACTTGAAGGCCAACTACCCGGTTCAGTTCATGGCCGCCCTGCTAACCAGCGTGCGTAACCATCCGGATAAGGTGCCGGTATATATTGAAGAGTGCCGCCGCCTGGGGATCGAAATCTTGCCCCCCGACGTCAACGCCAGCCTGGCGGATTTCTCCATCGCCGGAAACGCCATTCGCTTCGGGCTGGCGGCGGTAAAGAACGTGGGCGAGGGGGCGATAGAATCCATCCTGCGGGCCCGGGCCGACGGCCCCTTCGGTTCCCTGGCCGATTTTTGCCGTCGGGTAGATCTGCGCCAGGTCAACAAGCGGGTAATTGAAAGCCTCATTCGGTGCGGGGCCATGGATAGCCTGGGAGCGGGGCGGGCAAGGCTTTTGGCCGGGCTGGACGCCTGCCTTGAGGCCGGTCAGCGCCGGCAGGAGGACCGTTTGCGGGGACAGCTTTCCCTCTTTGATCTGGCGTCGGGTCGGGAAGAACTGGCCTCCGAGGTGGAGTTGCCGGAAGTACCGGAGTACTCGCCTCAGGAACTTCTGGCTATGGAGAAGGAGATGCTCGGTTTTTATGTAAGCGGTCATCCTTTGGCCGAGTACCGAAAGCAGTTAGCCGTACATACCAATTATTCCCTGGCCGAATTGGGCCAGGTAGAGGAGGGCACGGTCGTAAAGGTGGGCGGGTTGGTTGGCCAGGTGCGCCGGCTGACCACCAAGAGAAACGAAGTCATGGCGGCAGTGGTGCTGGAGGATACTACCGGCACGGTAGAAGTATTGGTTTTTCCGCGACTGTTGGAGTCGGCCCGGGAGTTCTTGCAATCCGGGCAGGTGGTAATTGTGGAAGGCCGGACCGACGGCGCCGAGGAGGGGGTAAAGATACTGGCCGATAGGGTCCGCCCTTTACCCCGGGAGAACCGGGCGAAGGTGGTAATCAAGCTCGACCCGGATTGCGATGGGCAACGCCTTCGGGCCCTGCAGACTATCCTGCTGCGTCACCGGGGTGCCAGTCCGGTGTACCTCTACTTCCCCAACCTGGAAAAGTACCTGCAAGTCGCGCAGGCCTTTTGGGTTGAACCTACCGATGATCTGTGCCGGGAGCTGGAGCAGGTGGCCGGTCCAGGAGCGGTGCGGTGGGCGGGATAATCCAAAAGCCTTTGAAACCCAGCAAGAAAGGGGCGCCTTACTTGAGAAAAGCCGTCTACCCGGGTACCTTCGACCCCATCACTAACGGCCACTTAGACATTGTGGAGCGGGCGGCCAAACTTTTTGACCGGCTGGTGATAGGGGTAGCGGCGGAAAACTACAAGCAGAACTTGTTTAGTTTGGAAGAACGGGTGGATTTGGTCCGGAACGTTACTACCCACCTGGCCAACGTGGAGGTTACGGGCTTTAACGGCCTGCTCATGGATTTCGTGCACGCCCAGGGCGCACAGGCCATAATTCGCGGCATTCGGGCGGTATCGGATTTCGAGTACGAGTTTCAAATGTACCTTATGAATAAGAAGCTGGACGATCAGGTGGAAACCATATTTCTTATGACCGCTAACGAGTATTCCTTTCTCAGCTCCAGTATCATCAAACAGGTGGCGGCTTTAGGCGGGTGCATTACCGGCCTGGTACCGCCTCAGGTGGAGAGGGCTTTAATCGAGAGATTTCGCCGCCAGCCCTGCGGCTGGCCGGTATTCAGGGATTGAGAGGAGGGAGGAAGTTGGAGGAGCCCCACTGGAGCCAGAGTGACTACGTGGTGATCAAGGCACTGGAAAACGGGGTTACCATTATTGGCCTTACCCGGGGTCGGGATACTAAGTCCCATCACTCGGAGAAACTGGATAAAGGCGAGGTAATGGTGGCCCAGTTCACCGAGTTTACCTCGGCCATCAAGATCCGGGGTAGGGCTCAGGTTTATACCCGACACGGTTACGTGGAGGCGGGCGACTAGCGCGGGGGGGCCGCGGCATGTGGACGGTGGTATACGTAGCCAGGGACGAAGCTACGGCCGATCGGGTGCGCGATTGCCTGGTGGCCGAAGGGTTTCTGGTTAAGGTACGGGCGGCGGGTTCCTCCCGTACCGGAGCCGGGGCCTTTGAAGTTTTGGTGCCGGAAGCAGAAGCCGAAGAAGCCAATCAAGTACTTAATGAGGTCTGGTCTCCGGGGGGGAGGTAGACGGTTCTTTCCCGGAATCGGGCCTCGGAGGTGAATCGCTTGCAGCGGATAGCGGTAATGACCAGCGGCGGGGACGCGCCGGGCATGAACGCCTGTATTCGGGCGGTGGTGCGCAAGGCTATCTATCACGGCCTGGAGGTAGTGGGCATAGCCCGCGGTTTTGCCGGCCTTTTGGACGGCGAGATGCGGCCCTTGGATTTGGCCTCGGTTTCGGACATTATTCACCGGGGCGGTACCATGCTGCGTACCGCCAGGAGCCGGGAATTCTACACCGAGGCCGGTCAAGACCGGGGAGCGCAGGTATTGAAGGAGGCAGGCGTTGAGGGCTTGGTGGTGATTGGAGGCGACGGCTCTTTCCGGGGCGCGCAGGCGCTTTTCCGTCGCGGAATCGCGGTGGTGGCGGTACCCGCCACCATTGATAACGACATCCCGGGTACGGACTACGCCCTGGGATTTGACACGGCTCTAAATACCGCAGTGGAAGCTATAAACAAGATCCGGGATACCGCCACCTCCCACGAGCGGGTGTTTCTGGTAGAGGTAATGGGTAGGCATTCCGGACAGATTGCCCTCCTGGCCGGGATTGCCGGCGGAGCCGAGGTTATTCTGGTGCCGGAAATACCTTTTGAAGTGGACGCGGTGGTAGAGCAGATCCGGCGCGGCCGACGGCGGGGGAAGCTGCATAGCATAGTTTTGGTGGCCGAGGGAGCGGCAAGCGCCGTGGAGCTGGGGCGGCAGATCGCGGAGCGCACCGAGCTTGAAACCCGGGTCACCATTTTGGGGCATATTCAGCGGGGAGGTTCGCCCACTGCCTTCGACCGCATTGCTGCCAGTCGCCTGGGCGCGCGGGCGGTAGAATTGCTTCTGGAGGGTAAGGCCGGCTACATGGTGGGCCTGGTGCGTGGGGAAGTGGAGGCGCTGGAATTGGAGCGGGTTCTCAAGGGACAAAAAACCATCGACCGCGATCTCTACGAGTTGGCCGGGGTGCTGGCCCTTTAGATCTAAATCGGCATCGAGCGGTTGGAGAGCCAGTCTTCCACCCGTAACCTTTCCCGGTGCAGCCGAATCATCTTGGGACCCGAGGTAGGAGGAACGCCCGGAGGCAAGTAGTGCCCGGCCACGGCCACCTGGGTACTGTGTAGCCACCAGGCCCAGATTCTGGCCCCCCGGTTATCCGGCCACCCGGCCAAAACCGTACCGGCGAGTTTGCCCAGTACCGCTACATGGCCTCCGGCTTCAACCCTCCCACCGGGATTTACGTGACCGGCGATAACCACATGGCCCGGGTAACGGACGGTTTGACCGCTGCGAACCAGGCCCTGGACCAGTAGGGTTTGGTGCTGGGGAAGGGTGATTACTCTGGCACCGCCGGCGTGATCGCTCGGTAGGGCAAGGGCTCCGTCGTCGGACCGGTGTCTAATAGTTATGCCGTGCTGGGCAAGGAGCTGCTTCAGGACCGGGAGGTCGGGCTCCTGGGCCCGGTCACGCCACCGGAGTTCACAGACCGCTCCGGCGAAAAACCCGGGAGCAGCGCTCAATTTGGCCTGCAAGGCCCGGGCTAGTTGCTCCGCCGGCACTTGAGAATCGAGCAGAATCACCAAACCCTTGCCGGTACCGCGGATTTCGACCTCCGGCCTGGCCTTTAGCGGAATTTTGCCCACGCGAAACCGCACCTCCCCGGCATCTGCCTCGGTCCGACCGCTTATCAAATACTTCGACGGCACCGGACCCAATTCCTGCCGCCTACGCCGGTCACCCAGAACCGTCCGACCGAATCCCCATTTTCCGGTCGTCAGGTGGTGATAGCTCAGGTGCGAGTCGGCTTGCTCCGGCGGCTGTTGACCGGTAAGATTTAGGGGAGGAGGGCGGGCAAACCGTCCGGAAAGGGAAGGAGGGAAGGTCCTCACGGCGGTTCCGCAACCGGAGCCGCAAAGGGCCGTAAACGCGATGTATTGGGAGAAGCCCGGACCGGAAAACACGGAACGGACCGTAGAGTTGGCGGTGCGTCGGGCCAAGGAGCTGCATATACAACATCTGGTGGTAGCCTCGAACACCGGCCAGACCGCCAGGCTCTGCTTGGGTCGGGGACCAGAAGTGATTGTGGTTACCCACCACGTGGGCTTTACCGGGCCCGGTCAGGACGAGATGCCGGCTGGGGAGCGGGCGGCGCTGGCGGCCGCCGGGGCTAAGCTGCTCACCGCCACCCACCTTATGGCCGGCCTGGACCGGGCGGTGCGAATGAAGTTCGGCGGGCTTTACCCGGCGGAGATTATCGCCGCCAGCCTCCGGCTCTTGGGACAGGGGGTAAAGGTGGGGGTAGAGATCGCCTGCATGGCTTTGGACGCGGGCCTCATACCTTACGGCCGGGAAGTGGTCACCGTGGCCGGTACCGGTCGGGGGGCGGATACCGCTCTGGTAGTGTTGCCCTCGCACTCTAATACTTTTTTCGATACCCAAGTGCGGGAGGTTATCTGCAAGCCGCGCCAGTTTTAGGTCCGCGGGCGGGTGGGGAGAGCCCCAGCCGGTCGCTCGGTCCGGCCGGCCGCCAAAACCTTTAGCGAAAAGAGGTAGACCGGGTTGAAGTACTACCGGCCGGTGCGTAACGTTCTGGTGGCCACGCTGGCGGCGAACCTGGCCGTGGCCCTGACCAAGATTGTCGTGGGAAACGCTACCGGCAGCACCAGCATGACCGCGGACGGTTTTCACTCCCTGGCCGACGGGGCTTCAAACGTGGTGGGCCTGATCGGGATCAGCCTGGCCGCCCGGCCCGCGGATGCCGATCACCCTTACGGCCACCGCAAGTTCGAAACCCTGGCCGCGGCCGGCATTGCCGCCTTATTGTTTTTTGCCGCACAAAACGTGGTGGTAGAGGTAATCGACCGGCTGAAGACACCGGTAGCGGTGGAAGTGGGTTGGTACAGCTTCGCGGTCATGGCCGGCACCCTGGCCGTCAACCTTTTGGTAGCCCGCTATGAGTACCGGGCCGGCAAGCGGCTGGGAAGCGTCTTCCTGGTGGCCGATTCCTTCCACACCCGCAGCGACATTTACGTTTCTCTCTCCGTGGTGGGTACCTTGGCGGCGGTTCGGTTGGGTTATCCGCTGGTGGACCTGGTGACCTCCCTGGTGATCGCCGGCCTGATCGTTCACGCCGGTTACCTGGTGCTTCGGGAGGCGGCCTCGGTGCTGTGCGACCGGGCGGTGATCGAACCGGGAGCGGTGGAAGAAACGGTGCTCTCGGTGCAGGGGGTGAAAGCCTGCCACAAGGTCCGCAGTCGGGGCCGGGAGGACGATGTGTCTTTGGACCTGCACCTAGAGGTGGAGCAGGGCATGACTCTGGAGGAGGCCCACGCCCTTTCCCACCGGGTGGCGGCCAGACTCCGGGAGCGCTTCCCGGAGTTAAGCGAGGTGCTGGTGCACGTGGAGCCGGCGCGATCGGGCAGGAGAGCGGTCGGCCCCGGTCAAGAAACCTGAGACGCCCATGCCACCGAGGTGGCACCAGCAGAAGGATGAAAATGGCACTGCTCGGCCTATTCTCGGGGCAGCACTGAGTTAGCCTCAGTTTGCCCTAGGCGGTACCGCCCGCCAACCCAAAAGTGCGGGTAACTCAGACCTGAGCTTAGCCAGGGCCGGAAACCGAGGAGGTCGGCTTCCGGCCCTTACGGTTATTCAGGCGCCCTTTCCGGCCTACCCCCGATCTAAATCCCCAGGGCGGCGCGTTTGGCGCGAATGTGCGCCTCTATACCTTCAGCGACCTGTGCCGGGTCGTCGCCTACCGCTATTCGGCCGCCGGTGAGGCCCGCTACGTCCTCGGTCAGCAGCTTGACTACCTCGGGCGAACCGGTGACCGGCGGCGTGGGCGATACGTGGGTGTAAAGTCCGAAGGCCACCGCGCCCAGGGCGTCGACTACCGCCTTTTGCTCCAGATATTCCGGGGCGGTAACCGCCGCCGGCAGGTCGCTGGGATCGATCCCCAGAGCCTGGGCCACGGCCGTGGCCAGGAGGATGAGCCGGCCGGTATCGGCGCAGGTACCGAAGGAGAGCACCGGGGGTATGCCCAGTTGCCGGCAAATCGCCTTGAGACCCGGCCCCGCCTCTCCGGCCGCCTCCCGGGTGGTGAGGCCGGCTACCTGGCAGGCGGCGTTGCCGCAGCCCGCGGACAGCACCAGGAGATCGCGCCGGATAAGCTCCTTGGCCACCCCTACGTTCATGGCGTCGTGGGGTCCGTTGGTGAGGCTGGTGCAGCTCACCAGCACCACCACGCCCTTAAGGGTGCCGTTCTTGATTACCTCGAGCAGCGGTTCCAGGCTCCCCCCCAAAGCTTCCAGCACCGCCTCGCTGGAGAAACCGGTGAGGATTTCGATCCGGCGCAGGTCCCGGTGGGCTTTTCTGCCCTGCCGCCGTTGGAAGTTCTCTATGGCCATCTGGATGAGCTGGCGGGCCTGCTCCTCTACCCGGGTGGGATCGTAGTCCAGGTGCGTCACCTCTCCGGGAAGGTTGACCAGCGGAGATACCGAAACCAGGGTCACGCCGTACTTCTCCGCGTACAGGGCCAGGCTGGGCAGGGAGCAGTTCATATCCATGGCCAACAGGTCTACTGCGCCCGTAGCCAGGGCGTATTCCTGGCTGATCCAGTTGCCGGTGAGTCCCCGGAACACTTCATCGGCGGGGAAGCGCTGCATCAGTTCCTGACCGGTTTCGATGGAACCGATGATGCGCACTCCTTTGGCCCCGGCGGCGCGGGCCCTCTGCTGCACTTGCGGGTCGCGGGCCGCCTGGATGAGGGCCGCGCCCACGAAAGGCTTGTGGCCGTGCGGGAGGATGTTGACGTAGTCCGGGTCCAGGATGCCCAGGTCCACCTCGGCGGCGTGCGGTTTGGGGGTGCCGAAGAGCACGTCCTGGATCATTTCCAGCGGTACCAGCGAGCCGTAAACCGTGGCCAGACCCAGGCGCAGTCCGGCCTTGGCCAGGGTGAGGTAATAACCGTCGATGCTGGTCATGGTGCGGGTGGTGGTTTCCAGTAGCTCGTACAGCGGCCCGCCGGGCAGGATGTCCAGTTCCCGCCAGACCTTCTGGCGGCTTTCCGGCGCCAGTTCCTCTACCAGCCGCAAGGGGGTGGAGGTGTCTTGCTGCAAGGCGGCCACTACCGCCTCGGCCAGACCGGTCGCCCGCTCGCGGGCATTCCCCGCCGCCACGCCCAGGCGGTCGGCCAGCCAGTGCAGCTTGGCCTCGTCCTGCAGGGAGAAAGGGGTCTTGCCGGCGGCGGTGAGGGCCAGGGTGCGGGCCGCCTCCTTGCAGTGGTAGGCGTAGGCCGCCGCCCCGAACTTGGCCCGGTGGATGAGGTTACGCATTACCATGCCGGCGCCGTCGATCCCGCACACTCCCCGCTCCAATTTCCCGGGGATCACCCGGCAGGGACCGTTGCTGCAAAGCTGGCAGCTCAATCCCCGGTAGCAGAACTGCTTGCAGCGCACCTTCTCCTGCTCCGCCCAGCGGTCGGCCACGTTAGTTAGACCCTCGGCCTTAACCTCCTCGTAAACCCGGTTAATGTTTTCGTGGAAGCTAATCATGATGCTAATTTCCCCCTTCTCATAAACTTCTTTTTTCTTAGCCTCCCATTACAACGTTTCCGCTCCAAAATCTGCCGTCTTCGGAGTCAATAATTCTTACCCGTCTGGCGGTTGCGCCCTTACTTCTGGCTTTAAGGTCCCACCTCCTAAAAAGTAATAGCTTTCCCGTAAGAGCGGCGGCCGTGGATGCGCCCGTCCAGTCCGACCATCACCGTTTCCAGGGGAATGGGGATGGGGCTTGCGCCCACGGCCTCCTCCACCATTCTCACCAGCCCGTGGCAGCAGGGCACCTCCATGTAGGCCACGGTAAGGCGTCGGGGTCGGGCCTGGGCCACCAACTCCCGGAGTTTGCGGCGGTGGGCGGCGGCGTCGTCGAGCTTAGGGCAGCCTACCGCCAGCGCCTTGCCGGCCGCCAGTTCATGGTGAAAGTGAGGGTAAATGAAGGCCACGCAGTCGGCCGCTACCAGCAGGTCTGCCTGGCGCAGGTGAGGCGCGTCCGGGGAAAGGAGGCGCAACTGCACCGGCCAGCGAACGCCTTCCTGGGCCGGGCTGGGGGCCGCAGCCCCGACGCAGCAAGGCACAAAGTCGTCCTCCTCGGCGGGGTGGCAGGCACCGGGCGGCTCGGCTGGGTGCACGCCTGCGTGGTGGCCTTCTTCGCCCGGCGGCGGTCCCTGGTAGGGTTCGGCCTCCCGTTCCTCTACGGTTAGGGCTCCCTGGGGGCAAGCCCCCAGGCAGGCGCCTAGCCCGTCGCAGTAACTTTCCTTGACCAAGCGCGCCTTCCCGTCAACTATGGCCAGCGCGCCTTCGGGACAGGATATAAGGCAGGCTCCGCAACCGTCGCACTTCTCCTCGTCGATGTGGATTATGGGCCTCTTAGGCATTTCCATCGCTCCCTTCCGGCTCGGCGGTTAGCCGCGCGTACAATTCCTCGCCCAGGCACTGCCGGGCGTACTGGCACCACCGGGCGCAGGACAACAGGTCGTTATAAATCGTAAAGCCGCAGCGCTCGCAGCGCACCTGCACGTCGGTTGAGAACACTTCTACTTCCTCCCCGCACCGGGGGCAGGCCTTGATTTTCAGCTCCGGAGTACGCAAGGAGCGGCTGCCCGGACAGGCGCTCAGCATGGGCTCACTCCTTTCTCTCTGGCACCGCCGGCTTTTTGACCTCGTACCTAAGCAATTGGTGTGCCAGATAAACAGCCTTGCCTTTCGGTTCCGAGGAGACCCGGAATCGGCTCGGCAAAGGGGAACGGGTGGGGCAAGGGAGGGGTCCGTAGCTCCGGCAGGTTACGGGTAGGGGTCGGTGCGGGCGTCTCTAAGACTGTCTCAGGCGCGTGTATCACCGGGGGTGAGACGCCCGCTCGCGCGTCTAGTCTTGAGAAGGAGCGGGTTGGCGGAGGTGGCGGTAAAGGGTGGCCCGTCCTATTCCCAGGAGCTTGGCCGCCCGGGCCTTGTTTCCGCCGGCGGCGGCCAGGGCTTGCTCTATTCGTTCGCGGGTGAGCCGGGGGCGAGAACCGCGGGCGGCGACCGTCGCCGGTTCCCGGGTGATCTCCCCCGGCAGGTGCTCGGGCTCGATCACCTCGCCCGCGCACTTCACCAAGGCGAAGCGGATGGCGTTTTCGAGCTGGCGCACGTTGCCCGGCCAATCGTAGTCCATCAAGGCGGCCAGAGCTTCGGGTGAGAGCCTCACCCCGGGCCGGCCCTCCTCGGCGGCGTAGCGGCGCAGGAAGTGCTCGGCCAGAAGGGGGATGTCGTTCCGCCTTTCCCGGAGAGGAGGCAGGTAGATAGGTACCACGCACAGACGGTAGTAGAGGTCTTCCCGAAACTCGCCCCGGGCCACCATTTCCTTGAGATCCCGGTTGGTGGCGCTGATTACCCGCACCTGCACCCGGACGGTCTTTTCACTTCCTACCGGCTCGAAGGTGCCCTCCTGGAGCACCCTTAAAAGCTTCACCTGGGTAGAAAGGGGAAGCTCGCCCACTTCGTCCAAAAAGATGGTGCCGCCGTCGGCCAGGGCAAAGCGGCCCTTCTTGTCCCGGATGGCGCCGGTGAAGGCGCCCTTAACGTGGCCGAAGAGTTCGCTTTCCAGGGTGCCCTGGGGTAGAGCGCCGCAGTTGACGGCAATGAAGGGCCCCCGCGCCCGCCAGCCCTCGTGGTGAATGGCCCTGGCCACCAACTCCTTTCCGGTTCCGGTCTCCCCCTGGATGAGTACCGGGGCGTTGCTATTGGCCACGGCGCGGATCAGGTCGAAGATTCGAAACATCTGGTGGTCCCGGGTAATGATGCCGCCCAACTCCTGCTTCTCGCCCAGGCGGCGCTCCAGTTCCAGGAGGCGGGTCTGGTCGCGGTAGGAGGCCAGCACCCCTACCGCCCGGCCGGCGTTGTCCCGCATGGGCACTACGGAAACCTCTACCTGACGACTCTCGCCGTCCCGGGTGGCAATTTCCAGGCGGTAGTGGGTCTCCTGCTCGGGCACGCAGCCGCCTGCCTCCTGGAAAGAGCACTTCTGCCCGCAGAAACCGCCGGGGAAGACCTGGTAGCAGTCGCGGCCCAGCACCTCCTCCCGGCGGTAGCCGGTAATGCGCTCCGCCGCCCGGTTGAAGAAAAAGATGCGGCGGGAAAGGTCGTGGGCCACCAGGCCTTCGTTGAGGCTGTCCAGCACCCGGGTGGCGTTTTCCTTCAGGGTGACCAGGGCTTGGAAGTAGCCGTGGCGGAAGAGGGAGTCTACCCGGGCCCGGATCTCGTCGCGGCAGCGGCGCAGGGCCGCAAGGCGGACTTCCGCCGGGCCGGTGGCCAGGGGGGCCTCCAGGTCCCACCACACCACCCCGTGCAGCCCGTGTAGCACCGGATGCTGCTCCCGTAGGCCGGCGCTCAGCACCACCGCCAGGTCGAAGCTCTCGCCGGCGATCTCCGCCAGCGTGGGTCCCGGCTCTGCGGGCAGTTCGATCCCCGCCTCGGACATTACCTGTTGAACCAAGGGATGGGGAACCCCCTTGCGCCCTCCGGCGCTCACCACCTCTACCTCCGGAGGAGCGGCCAGCCGGGCGAAGGCCCGGGCGATGGGCGCCCTACAGGTGTGGTCGTCGTCTACGAACAGAATCCTTAACATGTTACCAGTATTTCGCCGCCCTCGTCGGCTATCCTCTTTTTTTTGTCATGCCCGGCACCCTTTTGCACCTTTGGCCCCGCGCCGGGAACCGAGGTTGGCGAGGGCAAGCCCAAAGGGCGTGAAAGGTGGTGACGGCGCGGCGGGGCCTGTGGTATAACATTGGAGGACAGGCAGGCGTGAAAAGAAAGTCGGAGGTGGTCCCGGTAGTATGGGGCGCCCAGGCGCCCGGTTAGTACGGAGGGGGGACTTCTTGACCGCACATGCCATCCAAGCGGGTGAAGACCGTATGCCGGGGTTGTCACGGGGGTTGCGGCGTGATTGCCGAGGTGAGGGACGGGAGGGTGGTCAGGATAGAAGGTGACCCGGAGTGGCCTCTTAGCCGCGGTTTTGTGTGCAGTAAAGGTCTGGCCATTACCGAGCTGGCCTACCATCCCGACCGCATTCTCTATCCTTTGAAGAAAGGCGTCGACGGCTGGCGTCGGATAAGCTGGGACGAAGCCCTGGACACCATCGCCGACACTTTCAAACGGGTGATCGCGGAGAGCGGCCCGGAGGCCATCCTAATGGGGTACGGCACCGGCCGAGATTACGAGAGCTTCTTCTACCGCTTTGCCAACCTGCTGGGTACTCCCAACGTGTTGACCGCCGGGCACATGTGCTACGGCTCGCGCACCGCGGCCACGATTATCACCTGCGGGAATCTGCCCGTGGCCGATTACGCCGGCGGACCCAAGTGCATCGTGCTGTGGGGGGTAAACCCGCTCTGGACCAATCCCGACGAGTACAAGGGAGTGGACTTCTGGCAGGCCTACAAGAACGGGGCCCGGCTGATAGTAATCGATCCCCGGAAGAATTTCTATACCGAGAAGGCCGACCTGTGGCTACAGCTCCGGCCGGGCACGGACGCCGCCCTGGCCCTGGGGTTCTTCTACGTTATTATCGAGGAAGAGCTGTACGACCGCGAGTTTGTGGCCAACTACGTGCACGGCTGGGAGGCTTTCGTGGAGCGGGTTAAGGAGTACCCTCTTTCCCGGGTAGAAGAGATTACCTGGGTAGACCGGGAGCTGATCCGCCAGGCGGCCAGGCTTTACGCCACCACCAAGCCGGCTCTGATCCACTGGGGAGTGCCCACGGAGCAGACCCGCAACTGTGTGGACTACACCCGCATTACCACCGGGCTGATGGCGGTTACCGGCAATTTGGACGCGCCCGGGGGTAACGTGTTCTTCGTGCCCCCGCCGGTACGCAACGCTTCCGACATGGGAGGCCACCGGCTCCTGCCGGCCGAGCAGCGGGAGAAGCGTCTGGGCGGGCGGCAATACCCCTTGGCCCACCGGATCGCCATCATCACTCCCCGCGCCGCCTGGGACTCCTTGCTGACCGGTGAACCCTACCGGTTGCGGGCGGCGATGCTGGTGGGCACCAACCCCGTGGTCACCGGAGCCAACGCCCGCCTGGTTTACGAGGCCCTGCAAAAGCTGGAATTCCTGGTGGTAGTCGATTTCTTCCTCACCCCCACGGCGGAGCTGGGCCATATCTTCCTCCCCGCGGCTACGTGGCTGGAACAAGACCACGTCTCGGAAACCTGGAAGCGGCACGGCTACGCCCTGGCCCGGCGCAAGGTGGTGGAGATCGGGGAGTGCTGGCAGGACCATAAGATCTTCCTGGAGCTGGGTAAGAGGATGGGTCAGCCCTGGTGGGATACGCTGGAGGGGGCTTTCAACTACATCCTGGAGCCCAGCGGGCTTACCTGGGAGGAGTTCAAGGAGCGGGGCTACCTCAGAGGCGAGATGGAGTATTACAAGTACCGGAAGCGGGGCTTCTCCACCCCTACCGGCAAGGTGGAACTTTACTCCACCATCCTGGAAGGTTGGCGCCGGGATCCCCTGCCCAAGTACGTGGAGGTGGCGGAAAGTCCGGTATCCCGGCCGGACTTGGCCCGCGATTATCCTTACATCCTCAACGCCGGTTTGCGTACGCCGGTATTCTTCCATTCCGAGTACCGCCAGATTCCTTGGTTGCGGGAGATAAGGCCGGATCCCATCGTGGAGATCCACCCGGAGACCGCGGCGCGGCACGGCATCAAGGACGGGGATTGGGTGTGGATCGAGTCGCCCCGGGGAAGAGTACGCCAGCGCGCCCGGCTCAACGACGGCATTCACCCTCGGGTGGTGGTGGCCGAGCACGGCTGGTGGTTCCCGGAGATTAAAGACCCCGGCCCCGGATGGGACATCGCCAACATTAATCTGCTTACCGACGATGCCCACGAAACCCTGGATCCGGTGATGGGGTCTACCAGCCTGCGGGTGCTGCTGTGCAACCTGCGGCGGTGCGACAATCCCCAGGAGGAGAGGCAGGATGGAGAACAGCGACTTTAGCGGCCTTAGCATTGTAGAAGCCGAGTGCTGCGGTTGTCACGCCTGTGAACTGGCCTGCAAGCAAGAGCACGGCCTCAATACCGGTCCCCGTCTGATAAGGGTGCTAGAGGCCAGCCCCCGTTTCCTTCCCGTGTACTGCCGTCAATGCCCCGACCCGCCTTGTGCCCAGCCTTGCCCAACCGGCGCGATTTATCGACATTCAAGCGGGGTAGTACTTATCGCCGAGGAGCGCTGCACCGGTTGCGGAGCTTGCGTAGAAGCCTGCCCCTACGGGGCCATGCAACTCGACTTGGCTCACAATAGGGCGGTTAAGTGTGATCTCTGTCTGCACCGTCTCGGCAATGGCGGGCCTCCGGCCTGCGTCCGGGTATGCCCCACCCGATGTATCCGGTGGGACGGGATCGGCTGCAGGATTGCCGAGGTCTTATCCCCACCCCTGAGTTGACTGGCGGTACGGGTGCTCGCCCGAGTACCTACCATACCATCCTGGCGAAGCCGCGTCAAGGTTGGTTGTTTGTGGGTGTGATCACTTGGGTAGTCGAGTTTTAGCAACTGGGAAGGAATTCGGTCCCTTCAAGTAGAAACTACTTCCGCCGAGCGCCGGAGCGGCGTGAGTAGAAGAAAGGAGGGAACGGTCTCGTCCTTCTTAGGTATCAGGTACAGAAGGTCGAGGCTACAAGCTCATGGCCGTTGGATTTGGCGGAAGTCTACGCAGCAAGATGACGGTAGCCTTCGGGCTGATAGTGCTGGTCGGTTGCGCGGTGCTGTCGTACATAGGTCAGGACCGAGCTACCCGGGCCCTGGAGAGCGAGGCTCAGGAGGCCATGCTGAGGGTGGCCCGGCAGGCGGCGGAGACCGTCGATAACCGTCTTCTTTCCCGGGTGTACATAGTGGAGGCGGTGGCCAACGGCTTGGTAGTGCGGGGTAAGGTCGGGGAGAGGGAGGCTACCTGGGAAGAAAGGCTGGAGGCGTTGCGACAGGAGCACCAGCGGGTTAAGGGGTTGGGGTTCCTGGAATTCGGTTTGGCCGATAAGGAGGGAAACGTAACTTTTGTTTCGTCCGACAACCCCGAACCCAAGAGCGCGAATGTGGCCGACCGGGAATACTTTCGGGCCGCGCTTAGAGGAGAAACGGCGGTTTCTAGTTCCCTCATAAGCAAGGTGCATAACGTAGTGGTATTTGCCGTGGCCGCGCCGGTGCGGGATCCGGCGAGTAACGAGGTGAAGGGAGTGCTGGTCGGCGGAATTGAGGGATCCCGCTTCACCGGCATAATCAGTAATGTGACCTACGGCCAATCGGGCTACGCCCTGGTGGTGGACGGGACCGGAAAACTGGTCGCTCATAAGGAAGCCGAGCGGGTAATGGCCCAGGAGAACCTGCTGGAGCAGGCCAAAGCCGATCCCTCTCTGGCCGCCTGGGCGGAAGTAATAGAGAGGATGACGCGTCGGGAGGAAGGGGTGGCCTTCTGCTCCTTAAACGGCCAAGAGCAGGTAGTGGCCTTTGCCCCCATTAAGACTACTGGCTGGTCGCTGGCCCTGGTGGCGCCGAAGGCGGAGGTTCTCTCCCGGGTTTCGAGCCTGAAACACTACCTGCTATTAGCCTCTATACTCATTGTACTGCTGGCTCTGGGGGCTACCTTCGTCCTGGCCGGAAGCATCATCTCGCCTTTGAAGGCGGCGGTTCGGCACCTGGGGCTGTTTGCCGGCGGAGACTTTACCGAACCCGTGCCGGAGCGACTGTTGCGGCTGCGGGACGAAACCGGAAGGGTACTCCAGGCGCTGGAACGGCTACGGGAAAGCATAAGGCCTTTGATCGGGCAAGTGCGGGAACAGGTAAAGGCCCTGGCCCAGGCAGCAGAAAGTCTAAGCACCGCCTCGGAAGGCATTGCCTCCTCCTCCGGAGAGGTGGCCAAGGCTATTCAGCAGGTGGCTGCCGGCGCCGGCGAGCAGACCGGCCACCTGCATGAGATCCTGGGTTTGGTTGAGAACATTACCGCCAACCTGGAAAGGGTCTACGCGGAGTTGGGCCGGGTTAAGAGCATCACCGAACATACTACTCGGCTGGCGCAAACCGGCAAGGGAGAGTTGGACGGGCTGGTGCAGTCGATCGGCAGCGTGCGCGAAGCTTTCTCCCGAGTTCTGGAACGGCTTCAGGCACTCAAAGCCCCTGTGAGCCAGGTAGGGGAAATATTAGATGCCATCAACGATATCGCCGAACAGACCAATCTGCTCTCGCTTAACGCCGCCATAGAGGCGGCCCGGGCGGGCGAGGCCGGTCGGGGGTTTGCGGTGGTAGCCGACGAGGTGCGGAAGTTGGCGGAGCAGTCGCGGGCCTCATCGGATAGAATTAGAGTGTTACTGGAGAGCATAGCCGGTGAAACCAACCAACTGGTAACCACTTCGGAGGAAGTGAATCAGGAGGTAATAGGGCAGCTAACCAAGGTGGAGGAGACCATCCGGGCCTTTGACGATATCCTGGAAGCCGTGGGCCAAATTGAGCCTATGGTGCAGGCCACCTACCGTCAGGTGGACAATACGGTAAAGGCCAAGGAAGTGCTGTTGGACCGGGTGCAGAGTATCAGCGCCGTGGCGGAGGAGGCCTCGGCTTCGGCGGAGGAGATCTCTGCCTCGGCCGAAGAGGTGTCGGCCTCTACCGAAGAGGTGTCGGCCAGCGCCCAGGAGGTCATGGCCGTGGCCCGGCGGTTAACCGAGCAGGTGGACCGGTTCCGGGTGTGAGCGGCTGGCTGCTGACGTGTCCTCACTTCTGAGTTGGCTGGCGGTACCGGGTGCTCGTCTGAGTACATTGGCAACTCGCCGGGCACCGAACTTGGCGAGGGCGAGCGCAAAGGCGGGCCGAAGGCCACGGACGGCCGCAGCCGAGGAGCGCCACGGATGGCGCGTCCGAGGGGAGTCCGCCGGAGGGCGAAGCCCGAGCCCTAAGTTCGGTCGGCGAGGTGACAGTATGAATGGGGAGCACCCGGTACCGCCTGAGGGGAGCTGGGGATGCGTCAGGGGCGGCTGCTCTTGACTCGGTCGCCGCGCCGTGGTACCATAATATCGGACCCGGTGTCCGAGTGGCGGAACTGGCAGACGCGTACGTTTGAGGGGCGTATGGGTCAGTCCCGTGCGGGTTCAAGTCCCGCCTCGGACACCAAAATGAAGAGATCGGAACCCGCTAACCTTCGAGGTTGGCGGGTTTGTTGTTATTAGCGGGTTGGTGGCGGCGGTGGGCACCAACAGGTTGCTTGGGCTGCCGGGGCTCAAGGCAGTGAAGTTGTACCCCTACAGGGCGGCTAGGGTGGCAATTAGCTCCGCCCGGGACCAGGGGTCCGTACCCTCCTCTACGGTGATAGCTTCAGCCCTCCTGTAGGGTGCCAGGGAGCGTTCGTCGCCCCGGCCGGTGGCCACCACCGGGCCGCGGTGATCGTGCCAGTAGCGGGCTAAGGAAACGAGAATCGTGCGTCCTAGACTCTGACGGTTCGTCTGCCCCGGGTCCACGATTACCAGGATTTCGGCCGGCACCGCCGCCAACTCCTGGACCCACCAGCCGCGGTGGTCGGCCGATTCGAGAATAGAGTCCGGAACCCGGTTCTCTCCGATCAGGGCCTGGCCCAGGTACCTTCCCAGAAGGGGGGAGAGACGTTCGGGGAGCGTTTCCGGAGCCAGCCCGAGTTGCGCGGCTAATTCGCTCCAAGGAACCTGGCCGCTCTGGAGGGTGGCAACGGAAACAACGGCTCCGGAGTTGGCCAACCAAGTCCGGAGATCTGAAATCAGATCTTTGTCCGCGCCCACCACCGCCACTGCCCGGCCTTCCAGCTTCCGGTCCAGGAGCCGGGGCAATATCTGTGAGGCTACAGATCGGGCCCGTTCCAGTTCCCGGTGGGATTGTTGGAGTTCCGCCCGGAGACGGGAGTTGGTTTCCTTTAGGCTAAGAAGATCGGCCTCGAGCTGGGCCAGCATGTTGCTTTGCTGGCTGAGCACCGCCTCATCGCCTATCAGCATGCTGCCGATCAGGATCCCGATGCCCAGGGCTAGGAACACGGCCACCAAGGAGGTTACGTAAAACTTCCAGTCGGGCATGCAACTGGGCCTCCCGCCCGCCAAGAACGCCTCGAAACTTCGCCACTATAACTAGTTATTGCGGGCGTTCGGCCCCAATATTCAGTTGTTGGAACTACTTCACTCGCTCCAGCTTCGGATTAGCGGTAATGCCGGGAATGCGGCCCCGCTTGGTTAAAGGTTGGCCCCTTACCACCTTGAGATCCAGGGTCATGTCTATGGGTGGGGCGCTGGAAATAAAGCTACCCACGCCGAAAGCGTCGGCTCCGGCCTGCCGCAGCCGGGTTATGCGCTCGGGGTTCAGCCCGCCGGAAACGAAGATGCGCACATGACCGTAACCTGCCTGATCCAGGCGGGCTCGGATTTCCCGCACCAGCTCCGGAGTCACCCCACCCCGCTCGCCCGGGGTGTCTAACCGCACGCCGAAGAGGTCCGGCCCCAGGGCCTCGGCCACCCGCAAGGCTTCTTCGGCTTCATCTTTGAAGGTGTCCACCAGGATCAGCCGGGGCGCCTCCGGCGGCATTACCCGGTGGTAAGCGCGGGCCACTTCTACCGTATCGCCCACGATGAGGAATACGGCGTGGGGAACCGTGCCTACCGGCTCCCGGCCGGCCAGCTTGGCTCCCAGGATGCAGCTTGCTCCGTCGGCGCCGCCTACAATGGCGGCCCGTTCCATCACCGGGGCGACCGCCGGGTGTACGTGGCGGGCCCCGAAGCAGTAAACCGCCGCCCCTTGGGCCGCCTCCTTGGCTTGCCGAGCGGCTGTGGCCCACCCGCTGGAGTGGGCCAGAATGCCCAAAATGGTGGTCTCGAAGAGGCCGAACTGGTCGTAAGGCCCGGCCAGACGCATGACCACTTCTCGTTCCTCGAAGACCGTTCCTTCGGTCAGCGACCATATCTCCACCGGCCGCTCGGCGAGAAGGCTAAGAACTTCCGGTAACCCCGCGAATACGCCCCCCCTTCGGGCGAAGATCTCCGCCACCACCGGCGTGTCGGCCAGACCCAGGTGGCGAAGGATCTCGTAAGTGCGCACGAAATACACGTCGGTGGTGGCGCCCGCGGCGATCTCTTCGTGGGTGGCGGAGAAAAAGCTCCGGCGGGGATCAACCGATAATTCCTTTACCTGTCGGAGGGTATTGATCTCTTTGCCGGGCATAGGCTTCACTCCTTAACTAGTCTAGACCCCGGCCGCTAGGGCTTCCTCCAGGGGCGTCCGGCTCGCTTCCCACTACTTTCCGCCATAGATCCAGGACCTGTTTCCAGGTCTCCTCTACTGAGCCCTCGTTGTCTATCACCCGGTGGGCCCGTTGGAGCCGTTCGGCTAGCGACATCTGAGCGGCTAAGCGTTGCCGGGCTTCTTCGGGAGTTAGCTTGTCCCTTTCTATTAGACGTTGGATTTGGGTTTCCTCCGAAACCCTTACCACCCAAACTTCGTCTACGAGCTTATCCATCCCTGCCTCAAAAAAAAGCGGAGCGTCCACCACCGCCATCGGGCAGTCTCCTCGTCGAGCCAGTTCCCGCAAAATGGCGGCGGTCCGCTCCACCACCCGGGGGTGAGTGAGGCGGTTCAGCAGTAGCCGGGCTTCCGAATCCGCGAATATGCGGCGTGCCAGGGCCTTGCGGTCTATCTCTCCGCCCGGTCCCAGGACCTCGCGGCCGAAATGCCGCACTATATCCCGCCAGGCCGGCCGGCCGGGGCGCACGATTTCCCGCGCCAGGAGGTCGGCATCGATGATGCAGGCCCCCAGACGGGCCAGCATTCGGCTTACGGTACTCTTGCCGCTGGCGATACCTCCGGTTAAGCCGATTACTACCATAGCCTTATGAGCTCAGGTTCCTCCTCTCAATACCTGCCAGAAGGCCAGCAGAATTAAGGCTGCTCCGGCCAAATAGGAGCTTCTGGGTCCCGCCACCCCCCGGTACGAGCGTCGGCCAAGCCATAATCCCGCAGGTAGAAAGAGTAGATTGCCGCTTCCCACCGCCACCGGAAGAATCCAGGTGGCCATTCCCGCCAGAGCCGCCCCTATTCCTACCCCGAAGGCGTCTAGAGCTAGAGCCACCCCCAGCAAGGCCGCTTCGGCCAGACTGAGCCGGCCGGAGCGGTCCAAATCCGCCCGGGTGGGCTCTCGCATCACCTGGATCACCAGGCCCAGGGAGGATATCCGCCACCGCCACACCCGGTAGGGGGCTTCTTTCGGTGCCGTACTCTTAAACCAGGTTTCCAATAGGATCCAGAGGCCCATAGCCAGGAGAATTAGGGCGCCCAGGGCTACGGTCTGGTCGGCCCGCAGATAAAGGCTCAGAAGTTCTCCCGCGCTCAAAGCGCAGGCCATGGCCCCTACCGAGGCGAGGGCTACCACCAGCAAGGAAAGACCGGGCACCACTGCGTTTCGCACCCCGTAGGCCATTCCGGCCAGGAGGGCGTCTACACTCACCGCCAGGGTACACAATAGTATCGCCGGCCAGGTCAAGGCTAGCCACCTCCCCCACCCATATTATGACGGTGGGGATAAGGCGGCTCCGCTCTAGTATTGGCAGCGGGGGCAAAAGTGGGTACCGCGGCCGCCGATTTTCGCCCGGTCGATCGCGCCGCCGCATTGCGGACAGGGCTTTCCGGCACGACCGTAGACCCGCAGGAAATTCTGATGCTCTCCCTCGTTCCCCCTGCCGTCTACGTAATCGCGTACACTGGTGCCCCGATGTTCTACCGCTTCCTCCAGTACCTCCCTTACGGAGGCAACCAACCTTTCCGCTTCCTGACGGGTAAGGCTGGCCGCCGGCCGCCGGGGGTCTAGGCCCGCGCGGTACAGGATTTCGTCGGCATAGATGTTGCCAATACCCGCCAGGAACCGCTGGTCAAGGAGGAGGGCCTTGAGCGGCCGGCGCTGCCCCCGCACCCGGGACAACAGGGTTTCGGCGTGCAAGCCGCCGTCCAAAGGTTCGGGCCCCAGGTTGGCCAGACCGCGGATCTCGGCCAGTTCTTCCGGTGGCACCAGCCAAATTCGACCGAACCGGCGAAGGTCCTCAAAGACCAGAAATCCCCGCTCCAGCGCCCATACTGCCCGGGTATGCCGCGAAGGACCGGAGAACTCCGGTTGCCAGATCAGTTGACCGGTCATTCCCAGGTGAGCCACCAGCACCGCCTGGGGCTCCAAGTGGAAGAGGAGATACTTGCCACGCCGGTGGAGGGCCTTAATCTCGGCTCCGGCCAGGCGCCGGCAAAAGTCCGCGGGAGAGAGGCAGACCAAGGTCTTGGCGTCGTAAACTTCAGTCCGGCAAATTTCTTGCCCCACTACCCAGGGCTCCAGGGAGCGGCGAATGGTTTCCACCTCGGGCAGCTCCGGCACCGCGCTCACCCTTTCTCCCAGGGCTTTAGCTCGTACCAATTGGGCCCGTACTTCAGCTCCACCACCAGCGGAACGCGCAGGGTGAAGGCGCCTTCCATAAGCTGGCGCACCAGTTCTGCGGTCGACGCCAGTTCCTCCTTGGGGGTATCGAAGATGAGTTCGTCGTGCACTTGCAGGATCATTTGGCTGGCCAGGCCCTTTTCCTTGAGGGCCCGGTAGATAAGCACCATAGCTACCTTAATTATGTCCGCCGCACTCCCCTGGATGGGGGTGTTCATGGCCGTACGCTCGCCGAAGCTTCGGACCGCGGGATCGCGGCTGAAAAGGTCGGGCAGGTAGCGTCGGCGGTTGAGTAGGGTAGTAACGTAGCCGTTCTCCCGGGCCCGGGTTACTATCTCCTCTACGTACTTCTTAACCCCCGGGTAACGCCGGAAATAGCGGTCTATGTATTCGCGGGCCTCCTGCCGGGAAATCCCCAAGTCTCGGGCCAGGCCGAAATCGCTGATACCGTAGACGATCCCGAAATTGACCGCCTTGGCCCGGCGCCGCATCTCCGGGGTAACCTCTTCCGGGCTAACGCCGAATACTTCGCAGGCGGTGCGGGTGTGAATGTCCTGACCCTGGTGGAAGGCGGCGATAAGCCCCTCGTCTCCGGAGATGTGGGCCAGCACCCGGAGCTCGATCTGCGAATAGTCGGCGGCCAGGATGACCCTATCCGGCGCGGAAGGGCCGAAGGCCCGGCGCAGGCGGCGACCCAGCTCCAGCCGCACCGGGATGTTTTGCAGGTTGGGCTCGGCGCTGCTTAGCCGCCCGGTGGCGGTGATGGCCTGGTGAAAAGTGGTGTGGATCTTGCCCGTGTCGGGTTCGATCAGGGGCTTCAGGCCGTCCACATAGGTAGATTTGAGCTTCATGAGTTGGCGGTACTCGAGGATCTTTGCGGCAATGGGGTGCTGGGCCGCCAGTTCCTCCAGCACTTCGGCGCTGGTGGAGTAGCCGGTCTTGGTTTTGCGCCCCTTGGGGAGTCCCAGCTTTTCGAATAGAATCTGTCCCAACTGCCGGGGGGAATTAAGGTTGAAAACCCCACCGGCCAGACGATAGATTTCCTGGGCCACCTTCTCCATGCCCGCCGCCAGTTCCTTTCCCAATTCCTCCAGGCAGGCAACGTCTACCCGAATGCCGCAAAGCTCCATTTCGGCCAACACCCGGGTAAGGGGCAGCTCTACCTCGCGGTAGAGTTTTTCCAGGTCTAAAAGTCGCATTTGCGATTGGAGAGCGGCGGCCAGATCCAGCACCGCCTCGGCCCTTAAGGCGGCGGCTTCCACGGGCGAAACCGCCTCCAGACTACGCTTCAGTTCCCTGGCCGCCAGTTCTTCCAGGGCGTAGTTGGCCGCTCCGGGCTCGCGCAAATAGGCCATTAGCAGGGTGTCATCGGCCGGCCACCACAGCGGAAGCCCCATTCGGGCCAGGCTCACCATGGTGGCCTTGGCATCGTGGGCCAGGACCGGCGTACCTTCCGAAATAAATCGGGTCAACGCCGGCCGGGGATCGCCCCGGCCGGGGTCGTAGCCCGCCGGAACCGTATCCGGAGCGGCCAGTCCCAAGGCCCGCAGTGGCTGGCGGAAGTAATCGCGCCCCTCCCAGATCAGGGCCAGGGCGCCCCGACCTCGGATCCGTATCCCCTCAAGATAGGCTTTCAGTTCCTCCGCGGAACGCAACTCCTTCCACGGTCGGGGTGAGGAACCGGCCCGGGCGGGCGAGGGTTCCGGTTCCACTCCCAAGACCGATTTTAGAAGGCTTTTGAACTCCAACTCCCGGAATACGGCCAGCAGTTCTTCCCGGTTGGGGGGGCGGTGGCGGCAACTTTCCCAGTCGATCTCCAGCGGGACCTCACGGTAAATGGTGGCCAGTTGCTTGCTTAGCCGGGCCTGCTGGGCATGATCGACGAGCTTCTCCGCCAGGGAAGGGGGATAAACCTCGGAAACCCGGCTCAGGAGCTCTTCCAGGCTGCCGTACTCCCGGACCAGTTTTAGCGCCGTTTTCTCTCCCACGCCCGGAACTCCGGGAATGTTGTCCGAGGGGTCGCCCATTAGGGCCTTGAGATCTACGATCTGCCGGGGTTCGAGGCCCAGCTCTTCCTGAAGGGACCGATGATCGTAAGTCGCAAGCTGGGAAATGCCCCTCTTGGTAAGCAGCACCCGGGTACGGTCGGATACCAACTGCAGGGCGTCGCGATCGGCGGTGACGATGACGCTTTCCAGCCCCTGCTCCTCCGCCTTTCGCACCAGGGTGCCGATTAGGTCGTCGGCCTCGTAGCCTTCCAGTTCGAAGTAAGGGATGTTGAGGGCGGAGAGGATGCGCTTTACCCACTCGAACTGGGGTCGCAGTTCTTCCGGGGTGGGCGGGCGCTGGGCCTTGTAGTCCCGATACTGCTCGTGCCGGAAGGTCACCCGCGCCTTGTCAAAGGCCACGGCTACATGCGTCGGCTTCTCCTGCTCCAGCGCCTTGAAAAGCATGGTGGTGAAGCCGTAGGCGGCGTTGGTAGGTAAACCCTGCTTGGTGGAAAGAGGGGGCAGGGCGTGAAAGGCGCGGTGGAGCAGGCTGTTACCGTCTAGCAGCAGAAGCTTTCCTTTCACCTTGTCCCTCCTCGGGCGGGAATAACGCTCAAGACAAGGAATTCGGCGGCCGAGACCGCAATCCTAGCGATCTCCGGTCGCGCCCGCCTCCGCCCTCGCCAAGCTCAATCTTCGGCTAGCTCCTTGGGTGTTCGGGGGAGACCCGGGTCCGTTCCCGTTCCGCCGCCCTAAAGAAGGGTGCGATAAGGAATGGGATCCTGGGTTCCGGCCTCCCTAAACCCCTTTTGGCGCAGCAGGCAGGCGTCGCAGACTCCGCAGGCCGGGACCGTTCCCAGGTAGCAGGAGTAGGTGAGGTGGTAGGGCGCTCCCAGGGCCAGTCCCCGCCTGACAATCTCGGCCTTGCTAAGGTTGATGAGGGGTGCGCGGATCTCGATTCCCCGGCCCTGCACCCCGGCCGCCGTGCCCCGGTTCACCACTTCCTGAAAGGCCCGGATGAACTCCGGCCGGCAGTCGGGATAGCCGGAGAAATCCACGGCGTTAACTCCGATGTAGATGGCTTCGGCCTGCAAGGGCTCGGCCACCGCCAGGGCCAAGGCCAAGAACACGGTGTTGCGGGCCGGCACGTAGGTGGAGGGAATGTTCCGGGCCATTTCTTCCTCGGTCCGACTTGTAGGCACCTCTCGGCCTGGATCAGTCAATGCCGACCCGGAAAACAGGCCCCGCAGGTCCATTATCCGGTGTCGTTCTTTCAGGCCGTAAAACTCCGCTACCTTTCGCGCCGCCTCCACTTCCACCGCGTGCCTCTGGCCGTAGGCGAAAGTCAGAGGGTAGACTTCTTCTCCCGCGGCGTGGGCTATGGCCAGGCAGGTCGTAGAATCTAGACCTCCGGAAAGCACTACCACCACCCTAGCGGGCATGGCCCCCACCTTCTCCTTCCGGTCCGAATATTAGCTTGTGCAGTTGAAGCTGGAGCCTGGCGTCTAGACCGTCCGCCAGCATCCAATGGGCTAGCTCCCGCGGATTCAGCTCCCCCCATGCCGGCGACAACAGTACCCGCGCCCGCCTGGTGAGATCGTACCGCCGGATTATTTCCCGCGCCCAGAGGTAGTCTTCCCGGGAGGTCAGCACAAACTTTATCTCGTCCTGGGGGGAAAGGAGCTCTAGATTCTCCCAGCGGTTGGCCTCGACTTCGCCGGAGCCGGGGGTTTTCAGGTCCATCACCCAGCGCTGGCCGGGCGCAAGCTTTACCACCTCTAGGGGCAGGGAACCGTTGGTTTCTATGGAAACCTCCCAGCCTTCTAACCGTTCCAGCAACCGTTGTAGGGTCGCAGCCGGCTGCAGCAAGGGCTCGCCGCCGGTGAGGCACACCCGCCGGAAGGGGTAAGCGGAGACTAGGGCTAGCAAACTTTCCGGCGTGGAGAAGAACCCGCCCTGGTAGGCGTAACGGGTATCGCAGTAGCGGCAGCGCAGATTGCAGCCGCTGAAGCGCACGAAAACCGTGGGTAGCCCGGCGCTGGTGGACTCCCCTTGCAGCGAGAGAAAGATTTCCCGGACGGCTAACACTTCTTCTCCTGTCGGGTTCACGGCCGCCTCAGTCTTACCCGGGTTTCCGGCGTTTCCCACAGCACCAGCTCCTCCAGGGCCAGATCCGGATAGGGGCGAAGGGCCTGCTCCAGGTCCTCCCAGAACCGGCGCACCAGGTTCTCGCAGGTGGGGACGAAAGGGTAGACCTCGTTGAGGTAGCGGTGGTCCACCCGATCGATCACCGTCTCCCGTACTAGTTGCTTGAGCAGGCCGAAGTCCAGCACCATGCCGTCCGGCCCTACCGGTCCGCCCACCGTGACCTCCAAGCGGTAGGTGTGACCGTGCAGCCGGGCGCACTCCCCCCGGTGACCGGGGAGGCAATGGGCGGCCTCGAAGGTAAAGCTTACGGTAACGCTAGGATTCATCTTTCTCGGCCTCGTGCATCATCCTAGCACACCATTCCAGCGCCGGCAACAGCCGCTCTTGTGCCAGGCGCGCGGCACTATCCCGGTCGGGAGAGTAGTCCAGATAGGGGATCTCGCCCCATAGAGGCACCGGCAGGAACTGCCGTAGCACCCGGGCGTTGCTTTCCGCGGAAAGATCGGATTGGGGCTCGCTATGGCTGAGAATTACCCCCGCCACCTCCAATTTCCACCTTCGGGCTTCATTGACGGTCAGCAGAGTATGATTGACGGTCCCCAGGCGGCCTCGGGCCACCACCAGCACCGGAAGGTCCAGCAACTTTATCAGATGGGGGGTAAGAAGCTGGTCGGATATGGGGACCAGCAACCCGCCGGCGGACTCCACTAACAAGAAGCGGTGCCGGCGGGCCAGTTCCTCGTAGGCGGCCCGCACCACCCTTAAGTCGACACTTACGCCTTCGCGCTCCGCGGCCACCCCCGGGGCCAGGGGGTCCCGGAGCCGGTAAGGGCAGACCAGTTCCAACTCGTCCTCCGCCCCGGCCATGTTCCGGAGGTAAAGGGCGTCCTGGGGCATTAGGCGACCGGCTTCAATGGGGCAGCCGGTCTCAAAGGGTTTCATCACCCCTACGTCTACCCCTTGGGCCCTTAGAGCGGCGGCCAACAGCCCCGTAACCAGGGTCTTGCCCACGCCGGTATCGGTTCCGGTAACGAATAGCCCTCGCGCCTTCATCTGGCTACCCCCGGCCGCAGATTTCGTCTATGGCCTCGCCCACCGCGCCCACCAGGTGCCGCAGCTCGGGTTCGCCCGTCACCAGCGGAGGCATGAGCACCACCACGTCTCCCAGCGGCCGGATGATCACGCCCTTGCCTCGCACCTGCATGCAGACCCGGTGGCCGGTTCGGGCCTCGGGCGGGTAGAGGCGTCGGGTCGATTTGTCCGCCACCAGCTCTATTCCCACCATGAAGCCTTTTTGCCGGACCTCGCCCACGTGGGGGTGCTCGGCCAGCGGCGCCAGCAGGCGGCTCAGAAGTTCAATCTTGGGTTGCAGCTTGTCCAGGGTACGCTCTTTCTCGAGCAGGTCCAGACTGGCCAGAGCGGCGGCGCAGGCCAGGGGGTTGCCGGTATAGGTGTGGCCGTGGTAGAGGGTCTTTTCCAGCTCCCCCCGGAAGGCTTGGAATATTTCTTCCGTGGCCAGGGTGGCGGCCAGCGGGAGATAGCCGCCGGTGATGCCCTTGGCCACGGCCATAAGGTCCGGCTCCACCCCTTCGTGTTGGCAGGCGAACATCTTGCCAGTGCGGCCGAAGCCGGTGGCCACCTCGTCGCAAATGAGAAGCACGCCGTGACGGCGGCAGTATTGGTACACCCGTCGGAGGTAACCGGGCGGAGCCACGATGATCCCCGCCGCGCCCTGCACGATGGGCTCTACAATCACCGCGGCGATCTCCTCGGCGTGCTCCGCCAGCAGCCGGCCCAGTTCTTCGGCACAGGCCAGACCGCAAGTGCGCCGGTCTAGCCCCAGGGAGCAGCGGTAGCAGTAGGGCGAGGGGGCGCGCAGCACCTCGAACAGCAGGGGGCGGTACAGTTCGTAGTAAAGGGAAATGCCTCCCACGCTCATGCTGCCTACGGTGTCGCCGTGGTAGGCGTTTTCCAAGGCCAGAAACTTGGTCCGCTGCCGCTGGCCTATGTTCTGCCAGTACTGAAAAGCCATTTTCAGGGCGATCTCCACCGCACAGGCGCCGGTGTCGGAATAGAAAACCCGGGTGAGGCGGCCCGGGGCCAGCGAAGCCAGCCGGGCGGCCAACTCAACGGCAGGAACGTTGGTCAGACCCAGCAGGGTGCTGTGGGCCACCCGCTCCAACTGGGAGATGATGGCCCGGTTGATTTCCGGCCGGTTGTGGCCGTGCAGGTTCACCCAGAGGGAGGAGACGCCGTCCAGGTAACGACGGCCCTCGGTGTCGTAGAGGTATACCCCTTCCGCCCGCTCGATGATCAGCGGCGGCGCCGCCAGCCACTCGTCCTGGTGGGTGAAGGGGTGCCAGAGGTAGCGATGGTCTAGTTCGCTAAGGGTGGCGGTGCGTTCGGACACGGTTCTAGCCTCCCGGTATTAGTTTGAGCTTTCTCGCCGCCCGCACCAGGGCCTCCAGGGCCCGCTCCAGTTCCGGCCGGGTGTGGGCGGCGGTAAGGGATAGACGCAGCCGGCTGGTACCGGGCGGAACGGTGGGGGGCCGCATGGGCTGGACAAAGATTCCTTGTGCCAGCAGTTCCCGGGCCAGGGCTACGGCCGCCTCCGCTTCACCCACCACCACCGGGATGATAGGGGTCTCGCTATCCAGGGTATCGAAGCCCGCCCGCCGCAGCTCTTCGCGGAACCAAACGGTGTTCTCCCAGAGTACCCGCCGGCGCCAGTCTTCCTGGCGCACTACCTCCAGCGCGGCCAGAGCCGCCGCCACTACCGGCGGCGGTGGGGCGGTGGTGTAGAGCAGCGGCCGGCTGAAGTTCACCAGGTACGAGCGCACCGACTGGGGTCCGGCCAAGAAGGCTCCAAAGCCGCCTAAAGCCTTGCTGAGAGTGCCCATGATGAGGAAACGGTGCGGGTCCAGCCCGAAGTGTTCGACCGCTCCTTTCCCGTTGGGCCCCAGCACCCCGGTGGCGTGGGCGTCGTCGAGGTAGAC
This sequence comes from Neomoorellales bacterium, assembly GCA_049719955.1. GTDB lineage: Bacteria > Bacillota > DSM-521 > Neomoorellales > SLTJ01 > JANLFO01. The sequence goes on from JBNARC010000019.1 coordinate 34,899, forward strand.
CCGGGCTTCGTACCTTTCGGCCAACTTCAACAGGCCCGGTAGGGGAGCCAGGTCGCCGTCCATACTGAAGACGCTGTCGGTGATGATCAGCTTGCGCCGGTATTGTCGGTGGGTTTGAAGGAGCTTTTCCAGATGTTCTAGATCGCGGTGCCGATAGACCGCAACGCGGGCCCGGCTGAGGCGGCAGGCGTCGATAAGGCTGGCGTGGTTAAAGGCGTCGCTCAAAATAAGATCACCCTCTTGCATGAGCGTGGCCACCACTCCCAGGTTGGCCTGGTACCCGGAGCTAAAGAGCAGGGCGGTTTCGGTGCCTTTGAAGCGGGCCAGTTCGCCCTCCAGTTCCTCGTGCAAGGCCAGGTTCCCGGAAACCAGCCGCGAGGCCGCCGCCCCAACGCCCCATTCTCGCGCCGCCCGCGCCGCCGCCTCCGCCAGCCGGGGGTGACCGGAAAGGCCCAGGTAGTCGTTGGAGCAGAGGTTAAGCACCTCCCGGCCGGCAAGCACCACCCGCGCCCCGCGGCGAGAGAGGATGGGTACCAGGCTGCGGTAAAGCCCCTGAGTTTTTCGGGCTTGTAGTTCTTCCTCCAGCTCGGGCCACATACTGGCTGGTTCCCCTTACGATACCAGGGTAAGTCCCAGGTCGGCGACCAATTCCCGGTCTAGAGCCGGCTCGCGGCCGGTGGTGGTGAGGTAATTCCCGGTCATGAGCCCGTTGGCCCCGGCCAGCAACCCAAGGGGAAGTAGTTGGCGAAGGGTCTTTTCCTTGCCCCCGCAAAGGCGGATGTCCTTGTCAGGCAACAGCAAGCGGAACACGGCTATGGCCTTCAACGCCTCCCAAGGGGCGAGCAGCGGCCGGTTTTCCAGCGGGGTGCCGGGAATGGGATTTAAGAAGTTAAGCGGCACGGAGTCTACGTCCAGTTCTCGGAGGGTGAGAGCCAATTCCACCCGCTGGGCGGGGGTTTCTCCCAGCCCCAGTATGCCCCCGCAACACACCGTCAGGCCGGCTTTCTTGGCCGCGCGCACCGTGGCCAGGTCCTCCTCCAGAGGGTGGGTGGTGCAAATATGGGGGAAGAAGCTAGGAGCAGTTTCTAGGTTATGGTGGTAAGTGGTAAGCCCGGCGGCCTTCAGCTCCCGGGCCTGCTCTTCGGTGATCATGCCTAATGAGGCGTGGGGCTCCAGCAGGCCTTCTCCGGCGATGGTCCGCACCGCCTGCAGGATCCCTCCCCATTCGTCTTCCCGGCGGATCCGGCTACCGCTGGTGACGATGCCGAAGGCGCGGGCGCCCTGGGCTGCGGCTTCCCGGGCGCGGGCGACAATTTCCTGGGCCGGAAGTAAGGGGTAGACTGCCGCCTGGGTTCGATAATGACTGGACTGGGCGCAGAAGGCGCAGTCCTCCCCGCAGCGGCCCGATTTGGCGTTAACGATGGCGCATAGCGAAACCGTATTTCCCTTGAAGGCCAGGCGCACCCGGTGGGCGGCGACCAAGAGATCCGGAGCCTCTTCCGGAGGGAGGTGGATTAGCTCCACGGCCTCCTTTTCCCCCAGGCGGGCTCCGCTGAGGACGGTCTTCAGCGCTTGGCTCACTATGGAGGGAGTCACGCTTGGTTCCCCCTGGTTCGGTTTGGTCAACCTAAGGATCACAAGGGGTTGACGTTAATCTAAGCATATTACCGCACCAAGATAGTGTCAATCCCTTCCGCTAAAAATGAAAAAGTGCCTCTTACTTCGGCGCGTCCAGACCCCACATCTTAAAGTACTCCTGGTAGAACGGCGGCTGCGGGAAATCGGGCCGCATCACGTAGGTGAAGTGTTTATACCCACCCAGGGTCTTGTCCAGGTGGTGGAGCCCCAGCATCAGATCCTCCAAGCGCTTGCGGGGCACGGTAAGGATCATTTCGTCCTCTCCCGCCATGGCCCGCTCGTAGTCGCCCGGATCGGGTACGGCAATTTGGCATTCGCCGGTCAGCAGCGGGGGCACGATGGCCCGGGTGCAGGAGCCTATGGGATCGAAGGTAGAAGTTACTTCGTAAGCGTCCTTATACCTGATGGCTAGCAGGAGGTGGCGGAGCTGGCCGGTGTTGCAGTAGATCATTATCAGGTCGGGCTCATAATTCACCGTCTTCAGCGGACCGCATACCAGGCCCCGGTATTCTCCGTACGGGAGCCGGGGTGCATTTTGGGCGTGGCGGGCGGCGGCCGCCTTATCTCCAATGAGGAAGGGATAGGAGGTAAGTCCTTGCAGGTAGGAATCCGGCGGCCTGACCAGCCCTAGGGATATGATCGGCTCGAAGCACCAGTGGTCTTCAATGAACATGGCCAGGGTAAGCCCCTGACGGCGGGCTACGGCCAAAGCTTGGCAAAGGGCCAGGTGCTCGCCGCGATCCTTCTTGGGCCTGATAGCCCCTTCCGGAACCTCGCGCTCACTTTTGAGCATTTTGAGGGCTATGGGGGTGGTTCGCAGCCAGACCAGCTTCTCCAGTTCCTCCCCCCAGGTCCTGAGTTCGTCGATCGAACCCACCGGCTTTTTTCCCTCCTTTTTTTCCGCCGGGCCTTGCGCCAGGGCGGCCACCGGCGACCAGGTGAGGGCTCCCGCCCCGGCGGCTACCGCGCCGGCCAAAGCTGTGGTGCGGAGGAATTCCCTCCGGGTCATGGTACTATTAGTTTTCGGTTCCACTGCCAAATACCTCCCCCAATTTTTGCTGCTGGTTATAATGATCATATAGTAGCAATTTTTGGTAGTCAAGGAGGATCTATCCTGAGGTAGGACGCCAATGTGGCGCAATTGACCGCCGTAAGGTTGTAACGACGTCAGAAGAGGATATGCTAAAGGGATATATTTAAAAACTAAGCCTAGAAATACTGAGGAGGGAGCGACCGTTGCCGAAGACGGCTCAAGAGCTTTATCAAGAGCGTCTAAAGCGGATAGAGGACGCCATTGCCTTGCGCGTGCCGGACCGGGTACCGATTACCGTGGGAGTGGGGGGATTTTTCGCCGCCCGTTATTCGGGTATCAGCTATCAGGACTACATGTACGATCCGGAAAAAATTATGGCGGCAGCCATTCGGACGCACGAAGACTTCCAGCCCGATCTGGCTTCCAATCCCTTCGGTTTGTTCTATCTGGGGCCCATGTTAGACGCCGTTGGTTTCCGCCAACTGCGCTGGCCGGGCCGGGGGGTAGGCTTCAACGATCCCTACCAGTTTGTAGAAGGGGAATACATGAAGCCGGAGGAGTACGATCATTTCATTTCCGATCCCAGCGACTGGATGATGCGCCGGTATCTCCCCCGGGTGTGCGGGGCTTTGGAGCCCTTCAGCCGGATTGCTCCCATGCGGGACGTTTACGCCCACGGCGGGTTCCATCACTTGGCGCCCTTCGCCACGGAAGAGGTACAAAGGGCTTTGCAGGCTCTGGTAAAGGCGGGTGAAGCGGCAGCCGTGGCCGCCAGGTACGCGGAGAGATTTAGGGAGGAGATGGCCAAACGAGGATTTCCTCAGATCTACGGCGGCATGGCCCAGGCCCCCTTTGATCTTATAGGAGATTTCTTCCGCGGAACGCAGGGCATTTTGCTCGATATGTACCGGCGACCGGACAAGCTAAAGAGGGCAATGGAAGTGGTAATTCCTTGGCAGATTGAAGGGGCGGTGGCCAGCGCTAAAGCCTCCGGTAACCGGGGTATCTTCATCGCCCTGCACAAGGGTTCAAACGAGTTCATGAGCCTGGAGCAGTTCAAGACCTTCTACTGGCCCGGCCTCCGGGAGGTGATTTGGGGGTTGGTCAGGGAAGGACTTACTCCCATGGTATTCCTGGAGTCCGACTACGGCACCCGCCTGGAGATTATGCGCGACGTGCCGGAGGGCAAGGTAGTATACCATCTGGAGAAAACCGACATTTTCAGGGCTAAGGAGATACTGGGCAATCGGGTTTGCCTCCGGGGTAACGTGCCCTCGTCCCTTCTCTGCGTGGGAACGCCGGAAGAGGTTAGGGAGTACTGCAAGAAGCTGATCGACGTGGTGGGCCGTGATGGCGGGTTTATTCTGGATACTTCCAGCGGAATAGACGACGCCCGGATAGAGAACGTACGGGCTATGATCAACTTCACCCGAGAGTACGGAGTATACCGGTAGGTTGGCCTTAATTCCCTTGATATTGAGTTTACGGACAAAGTACACAAAAGGTTATCTTCCAGAAGGAACGGCAATGATCAAGATAGAATAGTAACACTAGATGCAGGCGCTCCGCACCCGCTCGGGCGCGAGAATGTGGGAATGTTGTGGCAGGGGGGGTGAGAGGACCTGGCCCTGTCGGCGCGCTAAACAGGCCGTCGGAGGTCAGGCAAGGAGCAATCGGGAGGGAGGCTCGGTAGCGATAACGCAGGTGGTGGGGCACCGGGAACGATGCATGAAGGAGGGTGACGGCTGGGATGAGAAAAAAGACGACCCTGATGAAGATACTGGTGTGGACGGCCGTGCTGGCATTATTGCTGGTAAGTACCGCCGGTTGTTCCAAAGGATCGCAACCGCCGCCATCGTCCCAGGGTGCGGGGCAG
>JBNARC010000020.1:0-35043 GCA_049719955.1 Neomoorellales bacterium
TAGAGCCGGCTCTGGTACCGGTGGGGGAGGACCACCAGGTGGCGTGTGTGCGGGTTTCTGGAGGGGCGTGCGGCCTTCTTGACGACGCACGCCGATGATAGACTAATCAGAACCGAAAGGAGGACCACAAAAACATGAGTCAGGCTGAACTTGAGCGGTTCATTTTTGGAGTGGATAAGCTTAGGAGCGAAACAAGGCATCCGGAAATCACCGCCCCAATCTTACGGTTCCGTAACCCCGGAGAGGTAGGGAGCCACAGCCTTGTCTTAAGCTTTGAGGCTATCACTGAGCCTTTTGTGATGGAACCTCAGCCTATGGTGCACGAGTTCGACCAGGTACTTATTTTCATCGGAGGTAATCCTACCAACATGCTCGATTTGGGAGGGGAGGTTCAGCTCAGCCTGGGCAAAGACCGAAACTCCATGGTTCAGTTTACCTTTACAACCCCCACGGTGGTATATATTCCGGCGGGAATGTGGCACTGCCCGCTGGCATTCACGCGGATTGACGACCCGAGGCAACCGATATTCTTTCAGGACCTTTTCTTCTCCGGGCAGTACGGCCGTAAGTTAGCAGAAGAGGGTTAAGACGTGTTTACCGTTCGGCCGCCCGCCCGGTTGTGGCCGGGCGGCGGCCCCGGCACGGGTACAGGCCCAATAAAGGAGGGACCAGCATCCGGTGCAAGCCTCAAGCACCCTTAGTTCATTCCACCAAACCGTCCGCCACCCCTGGGAGGCGGCCAAAAAGTGGAAGGAGAAGACCGGCGGCGCGGTGGTGGGCTGGCTTCCGGCGGACGTCCCGGAGGAAATGATCCTGGCCGCCGGCGCCCTGCCGGTAGCGGTGATCGGCTCCGAGGCCACGGTGAGCCTGGCCGATGCCCACCTGCCGGTATGGGCTTGCTCCTTTGCCCGCACGAGCCTCGAGCTGGACCTGCGGGGGGAACTGGACTTCCTGGACGGCCTCATCCTCCCCTACACCTGCGACACCTTAAGGCTCTTGGCCGGCATCTGGGGACACCTGCGGCCCAAGCTTTTAGTGCACCCCTACCTCCTGGCCCACCAGGAGCGGCCCAGCGCGGCGGAATTCGTGCGCTCGGAACTGGGGCGCCTGAAAACCGCCCTGGAGAGACTCACCGGGCAGGAGATCACCCCGGAGCGCCTGGCCGCGGCCATAGAACTGGGCGGCCGCTGCCGGAAGCTTCTGGCCCGGCTCTACGATTACCACCGTCGTTTTCCGGAGCGGCTGACCAACTCCGACCTCTACGCCCTGCTTCGCGCCGCCACTCTGCTACCCAAAGAGGAACTTCTGGCGGGGCTTTTAGCCCTGTCCCGGGAGCTGGGCCTGGAGGAAGAGGCTCCCCCGGAGGCCGGGCCACCAGCGGCAAACCGCCGCCACCGGGTATTCCTCTCCGGCTCCCTGGCCCCACCGGCGGTCTTTGGCCTTTTGGAACAAGCCGGCCTGGTGGTAGTGGGGGACGACCTGCACCACGGCGAGCGCTACCTTTACCCCGTACCCCAGGGCAGCGATCCATTCGAACGGCTGGTCTTGCGTCAGCTTCGCCTGCCCCCCACCGGGTACTACAGTCCCCCACAAGCCAACCGGCCCGGCTACCTGGTGGAGAAAGCGCGCCGGCTCGAAGCGCACGGAGTGATCTTCCTCCACTTGCGCTTCTGCGAACCGGAGAACTACGACTACTACCAACTCCACCAAACCCTGGAGCGGGACGGCCTTCCCTCCCTGCGGCTGGAGACCGACTTTCAGGGCAGCGCCCCGGGCCAAATCAGGACGCGGCTAGAAGCCTTCGCCGAAATGCTGGGGGGTGGATACGATGCCTGAACGCCCGCCCCTAAAGGTGGTGGGTTATCTCAAAGAAATCATGGGCCGCTACTACGCGGGCGCCGAAGAAGCCAAAAAGAGCGGCCAGCCCGTAGTCTGGGTCACCGCCGTCTCCCCGGTGGAGATCATCGTGGCCCTGGACCTCTTCCCCTACTACCCCGAAAACTTCGGCACCCTGGTGGCCAGCAGGAAGCTCACCCACCAATACTCCCAGGAAGCGGAAGCAGCGGGCTTCTTCCCGGACCTATGCGGGTATGCCCGCGCCGGGCTGGGGGACTGGCTAAGGGAAGAGCACCCGGTGGGAAGACTGGTTCCCCCGGACCTGGTGGTCTGCTGCAACGCCCAGTGCAACAGCCTCACCAAGTGGTTCGAGGTGGGGGCTCGCTGGCACTCCGCCCCCTACTTCCTCCTTGACGTCCCTCTCGCCCTGCCGGACACCAAAAGCGCGGTCATCCGCTACGTCAAAAACCAGCTTGAAGAACTCATCGACTTTTTAGAGCGCCACACCGGCCGCCGCCTCTTGCTGGACCGGCTGGTAGAAGTGATGGATTTGGCCAACCGGGCCTGCCGGCTCTGGAAAGAAATCCTGGAAATGGCGGCGCTAAGGCCTGCGCCCTTTAGCTTCTTTGACGCCTGCATCCACATGGGCCCCATCGTCACCTGGCGGGGCAGGCAGCTCGCCGTGGACTACTACCGCCGCCTAAAAGCGGAACTGGAAGAATGTGTGTCTCGGGGCCAGTACCTGGTCCCGGAGGAAAAATACAAACTCTACTGGGACCACATCGTAATCTGGCCCCGGATGCGGTGGCTTTCCGAGTTCTTCGCCCGCCACCAGGCAGTGGTAGCCGCATCGCAATACACCCACGCCTGGGCGCGGGAGTTTGACCTCACCCGGCCCCTGGAAAGCCTGGCCGAAACCTACGCCCTAGAGTTTGTCAACCGCAGCTTCCAAGAGCGGCTGGAGCTTAAAACCGCCCTCATGCGCCGCTTTCGCGTGGACGGCTTCATCCTCTTCTCCAACCGGAGCTGCAAACCCTGCTCCTTCGGCCTCTACGATAAGCGCCGCCTCCTGGTGGAGGAAGCCGGCCTTCCGGGTGTCGTCCTGGAAACCGACATGGCCGACCTAAGATACTTCAACGAGGCCGAAGTGGCCGCAAGGCTAGAAATGCTCTTCGAGCAAATCGATCGGAGGCGAGGCGCATGACCCAAAGCAAGTGGCCTACCGTAGGGGTAGTGCTTAAGATGCACGCCCGCCACTACCCGGAAAAACTGGGCTGCCAGGACAAATATAAGAGCTTCACCTTCAAAGAGTGGAACGAGCGCGCCTGCCGGCTGGCCAACGCCCTTAATGAGGCCGGGGTGGGCTACGGCGAGCGGGTGGCCATCCTTTCCTACAACCGCGTCGAGTGGATGGACATCTACGCCGCTTGCGCCAAAGGGGGACAAGTCGCCGTACCGGTGCTGTTCAGGCTCGCCGGCCCGGAGATCGAATACCTGATCAACCACTCCGAAAGCAAAGCCTTCATCGTCGAGGCCCCCTTCGTGGAAACCGTGGAGAAAATCCGGGATAAGCTCCCCACGGTCTCGACCTTCATCTACCTGGGCGAAGGGAAAGCCCCGGCCGGCTACCTCGGCTACGAAGAGTTCCTCTCCCGGGGCGCACCGGAAGAGCCCCCGGTCATAGTGGACGCCGCCGACCCCTGGACCCTGCTCTACACCTCCGGCACCACCGGCAAACCCAAAGGCGTGGTCAGGAGCCACGAAAGCTACCTCGCCCACTACCTCTTAAACAACGTCAACATGGGCGTGCGTCCCACCGACAAACCCCTATTGGTCATGCCCATGTGCCACGTCAACTCCATCTACTACTCCTTCTGCTACACCTACGTCTCCGCCCCGGTCATGGTCTACAACCTAGTGAGCTTCGACCCCGAAGACCTGCTCAAAACCATCCAGGACTACCGCATCACCTTCACCTCCCTGGTGCCCACCCACTACGTCATGATCTTAAGCCTGCCGGAAGAGGTGAGGAACAAGTACGATGTGAGCTCCATAAGGCAGCTTCTCATCTCCTCGGCCCCGGCGAGAAAAGAATTGAAACTGGCCATCATGGACTACTTCCAAAACGCCGAGCTCTGGGAGGCCTACGGCTCCACCGAATCCGGCCTGGTCACCCTGCTCCGGCCCGAGGAGCAGTTCACCAAACCCGGCTCCATCGGCCGGGAAATCTTCGGCATCGACGAAGTGAAGCTACTGGACGAAAACGGAAACGAAGTTCCCGTAGGCGAGGTGGGGGAACTGTGGGCCCGCACCCCCCACGTATTCAAAGAGTACTGGAAGGACCCCGAAAAGACCAAAAGCGCCTTTAAGGGCGAGTGGTTTAGCCCGGGGGATATGGCCAAAAAAGACCAAGACGGCTACTACTACCTCGTGGACCGCAAGGCCAACATGATCATCACCGGCGGGGAGAACGTCTACCCCTCGGAAGTGGAAAACGTAATCGCCGCCCACCCGGCGGTCAAAGAAGTGGCGGTCATCGGCGTGCCCGATCCCAAGTGGGGCGAGGCAGTCAAGGCCATAGTGGTGCTGAAAGAAGGGTATCAACCCGGCGAAGAGCTGGCCAACGAAATCATAGAGTTCTGCCGGGGCAGGATCGCCGGCTACAAGCGGCCCAAATCCGTGGACTTCCTCCCCGAAGAAGAGATGCCCCGCACCGCCACCGGCAAGATCCTGCACCGGGTCTTGCGAGAGCGCTACGGCAAATGGAGCGACGCCTGAGTTATCCCCACTTTCGAGTTAACTTGAGTTGACTGGCGGTACCGGGTGCTCGCCTGAGTACATTGGCAACTCGCCGGGCACCGAACTTGGCGAGGACGAGCGCGCCAGGCGCTCGCGAGGCCACGGACGGCCGAAGCCGAGGAGCGCCATGGACGGCGCTTCCGAGGGGCGCCCGCCGTAGCGCGAAGGCTGAGCCCTAGTTTGGTCGGCGAGTTGACAGTACGAACGGGGAGCACCCGGTACCGCCCGTGGGAAAGTGGGGATACGTCAGGAGGTACGCCGTTTAGGGAATGACCCCAAGAGCGGAAGGAGGAGTACCGGTGGGTAATAGCGAGACTGTACGGGTAATCAGCACCCTGCCCTATAATCGACTGGCCGCCGCCGGGGTGGACTTTCCCCCCGGCTGGGAGGTCCGCTACCTGGGAGAGCGGGAGGACGCCTTCAGCGAGGAGGTGATCGCCGCCGCGGATCCCGAGGCCCAGTTCCTGCTCCTCACCCCCTACCCGGTGGTGGGCGCCTCTCTAATCGAAAAGCTCCCCCACCTGAAGATGATCCAGATGGTGGGCGTGGGCTACGAAAAGGTGGATATCGAGGCCGCGGCCTCGGCCGGGGTGGTGGTGGCCAACTCCCCCGGCGCCAACGCCGCCACCGTAGCCGAGTTCACCCTTGGCATAATCATCCTGCTTTTGCGCCGCGTCCTGGAGGGGGACATGGCGGTGCGCCAGGGCCGCTGGAAGGAAGTGCGGGAGGCCTTCCTCGCCGAGGGGTTGGAGGAACTGGGGGAAAGCCTGCTAGGCCTGGTGGGCCTGGGCAACATCGGCCGGCGGGTGGCCAAACTCGCCCTGGCCTTCGGCGCCCGGGTGGTGTACTACGACATAGAGCGCAAAACCGAAACCGAGCGGGAGCTGGGTATCACCTACCTGCCGCTAGACGAACTCCTGTCCAGCGCCGACATCGTGAGCCTGCACGTCCCGCTTCTGCCCCAGACGCAAAACCTCATCGGCGAGCGGGAACTTTCCCTCATGAAGCCCCGGGCGGTGCTGGTCAACACCTCCCGCGGGGGCCTGGTGGACGAAGCGGCTCTGGTGCGGGCCCTGGAAGCCGGGCGGATCGCCGGCGCGGCCATCGACACCTTCACCCAGGAGCCCTTGCCGCCGGATCACCCCCTGCTGGGGCTTGCGCCCCAGTTGAGCTACCGCCTGTTGCTCACCCCGCATCTCGCCGGGGTGACCCGGCAGGCCTTCGGCCGCATGGTCAAAAACGCCATCGAAAACATCGCCCGGGTGGCCCGGGGCGAGCCGCCCCAGCACGTGGTCAACGGCCTGGACCGGCCGCGGCGGTGACTCATAAAGGCGGAGCGGCGGATCCACAGACGACTTGACGGATAATCCCCAGCGCCTGCTCCAAGGCGTCGGCCCGGAAGACCTCCCGGCGCAGCCGTTTCAGAAGTTCCAGGTCTTGAACCTGCGCCAGACCCCCAACCACTTCGGCGGGCCGGGCGTTGAAACGGGTTTCCAGGAACTCCAGAATGGCGAGCCGGGCCTCCTCAAGTTTACCCTGTTCCAACCCCTGCTGGAGTCCCTGCTGGAGCCCCTGCTGCAACCCCTGCCGTGCCGCCTCCTCCTGCCACCGCTTCTTAATTTCCTGGCCGAAGGGGTGGCGGTTAAGAAGCTCCATCCACTTTTCCCTGTCCGCCACCGGCATCTGCTGGGCCATATTCCACACCTCCTCCAAGAACCTGGCTATGGGATGTCCCAGCTTGACCGTTTCGGATTTTTTCACCACCAGAATATCTATGTCCAGAGGCTTAGAGGAGAGCGCTACTTCCGGGATAACCTCCACTTCTCCCGGCGGGGCGTCCTTCAAGGCCTCTCTGACTGCGGCCACAAAGGCCGGGTGCCATTGCTTATTACTCAATCCCTCACTTCCTCCGGTGCATTCTACCACCATTATATACGTTTTTCAGCGTCTTCGCACGGCTCTACGTGGATGGGTCAGTGCCAACCGCCTATGCTTCACGCCCAACATGCCGCTTCGGGCTTTCGGTCGGCCCGGTGGTAGCGGCCTCCAAGGGTCCACACTGTTGGGAGGTGGCAGTCCCCGCCTTCCTACCCAATATCGCCCGTAGCGGCGGCTTCGGGGCGCTCGCCGGGCTCATCCTGTTGTCTTAATAAGTCCTCCTTGAAGTCCGGGAAGGCCCGCTCAAACTGGACGGCTAGCCAGGTTCGGGTGCGCGGGTCAGCCTTCTTATAGGTTTCTATGAGCCAGGCCACCATCTGGTGCAGCTCCAGATCGTCTAGGGCGCTGGAACTCTGGCTTTTTATCTCGGCCACGGTTTCCCTAAGCTGAAGGTCTCGGATGTCGCCGACCAGGGCCTCCAGACCCTCAAGTAGGGCTCGCACCTTTTCGCGGTGAGGATACGGCCGGAGCGCTTCCGCCACCGCCAACCCCGGAGGAACCCGCATCGGCCCCCTGCCGGTTTCGAGCCACTCTTCGGTAACGTTCAGCGCCTTGGCGATAGCCCTCAGAAGCACCCTAGAGGGGCGCTTCTGCCCCTTTTCTATGGCAGCGATATGGGAAGGGGATTCAAGCCCAACCATTGCTGCAAGTGCTGGCTGGCTTATGCCCAGAGCCTCCGACCGTACATCGCCCGCGCCCTGGGCCTCACTGTAGAGGAAATCTGGCCGGCCGACGGGAGCGAAACAGTCGGGGGCGTGGCCGTTGCCAGGTAGTAAACTATGACGCCCTGGCGCAATGTCTTATCTTGCTAAGACCAGTATAGCAGTCCTTACCTCGGGGTCAAGCCCAAAGGGGGCAAGGCTTGAAGGCGGGCAGGAAGGTCGGCGATACCCAGCAAGGCGAAGATTGTCGCTAAGAAACAAGAATGGAAGCCCCTACACTTCAATAGAGATGTTACTAGTTATTGGGAAGGCAAATAAGACCGGACAGACGAGCGGCAGGTTATTTGCCGGGGTAAGATCGCAACTGGCGGAATATGATGGCTCGTCTAAAAAGCACGGGAGGTGACAAGAGTGCGGTTGCGGGTGTGCGTGGCCGGTGTCTTTGTTTTTGCGGTGTTGGCCCTGTTAGGGGGATGCGGTAAGGGGGCACAGCCTCCAAGCCCGAGTCAGGAGGCGCCCGGTCCGGCGGCCCCGGAGGCAGCCGGTCCGAAGCACGGCGGCGTGTTGAGGGCGGTGCGGGGAACCTTTCCCAAGGTGTTGGGTTACCCGCCGGAGCATTCCCCGGAGGATAACACCATGTCCATGGCCATAACCGAAAAGCTGCTCGGCTGGGACCGACAGGGGAACTACGTTCCCATATTGGCGGAATCGTGGGACGTGGACCCCGAAAACAAGACCATAACCTGGCACCTGCGAAAGGGAGTCAAATTTCACGACGGCACGGACTGGAATGCCGAGGCCCTCAAGTGGAACTACCAGTTGCGCCTGGACACCAACACTTTGCCTGATGGCAAGTACGTCAAGAGCCTGGAGGTAGTAGACGAGTACACGCTTAGGATGCATCTAACCGAGTACAACCGCATGCTTCTGGAGAACTACGGCTGGATACAGATGATCTCGCCCACCGCCTTCGAGAGTGCGGGCGGCGGCGATAGGGAGAAGGCCAAGGAGTGGGCGCGACTGCATCCGGTGGGAACCGGGCCTTTTAAGCTGGCCCAATATCAGCGCGACACCTTAATAAGGTTTGAGAAAAACCCCAACTACTGGCGTCAAGGCACGCCTTATCTCGATGCCATAGAAGTGCGATACGTCCCCGACGTAATGACGGCGTTCGCCATGATGCAGGCCGGCGAGGCCGACATGTGGATGAGCACGAGTGCCGTGGACCAGGTTGTTCAGCTTGAGAAAATGGGCTTTAAGGTGAACCGTTCGCCGGGCTTTTTCTGGGCCATCTTGCCCAATTCCAACGATCCCAAGTCGCCGTTCGCCGATAAGAGGGTTCGCGAGGCCATAGAGTACGCTCTGGACCGGGAGAAGATTGCCGAGATGGTGGGCCACGGCCAGTACGAACCGCTACACCAGATGGCCGCCTCCGATTACCCCGGCTACGTGCCCAACTACTATCCTCGCCCTTACAATCCGGAAAAGGCCAAGCAATTGCTCGCCGAGGCAGGCTACCCCAACGGCTTTAAGACCAGGATATTGGCTCAGGAAACCGCCCGGGACGCGGTAACGGCCATACAGGGATACCTGGCGGCCGTGGGAATACAGGCGGAAATCGATATCGCCGATCAGGCGCGGTGGTATTCCCAGATATTTGCCCAGGGTTGGTCGGATCTCGCCTTTTCTGCTTCGGGTATAAACCCGAACGGTACCGACATATTCGTGCATTTTGGTCCCCAGCCCATGACCTATAGGTCGGGCAATATTAAGAAGTCAGATGAGTTTCTGGCGCTATGTGAGGAGGCCCTGCACACCTACGACGACCAACAGTTTGTAGCCAAACTTAAAGAAGTGGTCAAGCAAGCCTCGGAGGACGCCATGGTCATTCCGGTTTATAGGACCCCGCTGGTGACGATAACGCAGCCCTACGTACACAGCGAGTACGGCCTGGTTCATACCGTGCTGTGGGAGCCTTGGCGCGACTGGATGGAGGAGCGACGGTAACCGGATGGCGGTAAGAAAGGGCGCCCGGGGTACCCCCGAGGCCGGCCAAGGTCAGGGGGCCCGCGGGCGCCCCGGGCACACGGGAGGGGCTATTCGATGGCCACCTACATCGCTCGTCGCCTCATACATGCGGTGGTGGTTCTCGTCATAGTCAGCATAATGGTCTTCCTGATTATGAGGCTTCTGCCGGGTGATCCGCTCCTGATTTACATCGCCCAGAGCGCCGAACTGCAGGCCATGTCCCCGGAAATGCTTCAGGAGCTGCGCCACGAGTTCGGCCTGGATCGGCCCCTGGTACTCCAGTACTTGAGCTGGATCTGGGGGGTTCTCCACGGGGATCTGGGTACCTCCATCTACTACCGGGAAGACGTAGGAAAGCTATTGTTGGAACGCTATCCCGTAACCCTGCACCTGGGTCTGCTCGCCCTGGCCGTGGGTGCGGTCTTCGGGATACTGGCCGGTATGCTGGCGGCAGTTAAGAGGGGGACCTGGGCGGACAAGTTGATCACGCCCCTTAGCTACATGGGCATCACCATTCCGGTCTTCTGGCTGGGAATTTTGCTGATTTACCTGTTCGGCCTGAAGCTCCGGTGGCTGCCGATCGCCGGTTACACCTCGCCCTTTGAGAACTTTTGGCTGAGTACCAAGCAGGCGATCATGCCCGTTCTTTGTATGTCCGTTTTCGGTCTGGCGGCCAACGCCCGCCAGATGCGTTCCAGCATGCTGGAGGTCATAAGTCAGGACTATATCCGTACCGCCTGGTCTAAGGGCTTGAGCGGCAGAGTGGTGGTGCTGAAGCACGCCCTAAAGAACAGCCTCATTCCGGTCATCACGCTGATGGGTATGGGAGTGGGTATTACCTTTACCGGCTCGGTTCTGGTGGAGACGGTGTTCGCCATACCCGGTATTGGAAGGCTGCTGGTAAGCAGCATTCTCGGTCAGGACTACGTCGTAGTGCAGGCAATTACGCTGGTCATCGCCACCATAATTCTCGGGGTTAACCTGCTGGTGGACATCATATACGGCTGGCTGGACCCGAGGATCCGGTACGAGTAGGGGGGCATAGGCCGTGAGCGTTAGTCTAGGACCGGACGAAGTGGTTCAGGAAGCCCCGCCCCGGGTTAGCGAGTGGCGGCGCTTTCGGCGGGTCTTCTTCTCGCGCAGCCTGGTAAGGTTCAGCCTGGCGATACTGGTCCTGCTAGTATTCACCGCCTGCTTCGCCCCGTGGCTCGCCCCTTACGATCCCTATCAGCCGGGGGTGGGCAGGCCTTTGGAGCCGCCTAGCCGCGAGCACCTGCTCGGTACCGATACCCTGGGAAGGGATACCCTGAGCCGGCTCATTTACGGGTCCAGGACCGCGCTCCTGGTGGGCTTTGTCTCCATGGCCATAGCCTCGGTGGTGGGGATTCCGCTGGGGCTCACGGCCGGGTACTCGGGCGGGCTGGTTCAGACCGTCATTATGAGGCTTATGGACGCGGGCCTGTCCTTTCCCACCCTTTTGCTGGCCCTGGTAGTGGCGGCGGTCTTGGGCTCGGGCATACATAACGTCATTATCGCCTTAAGCGTGGCCGCGGTGCCGATGTACGCCCGGGTGGCCTGTGGCGTGACCCTGAGCCTAAAAGAGAACGACTACATCCTGGCCCAGCGGATCATCGGTGCCAGTCATTGGCGAACTCTTACCAAGCACATCCTTCCCAATGCCTTTCCGCCCTTGCTAGTGCTCATGACCATGCAGCTCGGAAATCTCATTTTGGCCGAGGCCAGCCTTAGCTTTCTGGGTATCGGTATAAAACCTCCGGGCGCCGCCTGGGGGGCCATGGTGAACGACGGCTACAAGTACCTGCTTACCAATCCGGTGCTGTCCTTCGCGCCGGGAATCGCCATAATGCTCGTAGTTTTTGCCTTCAACCTCGTGGGAGACGGTCTGAGAGACGCCCTGGATCCGAGGCTCCGAGGCCTGCTGTGAGAAAGAAGCGGGAAGGGGGTGCGGGGAAGGCACGGTGGGCGAGGTGACGGTACGAACGGGGAGCGCCCGGTACCGCCCAAGGCAAACCGGGGATGAATCGGAGATTAAGGTGGAGCTTGGGTTTTTCAGGATTTCGGAAGTGGGGAGTGAGGCCGAATGGCAACTTGGCATAGCTACGTTCGGTCGACGGGTCGCCTGCCGGAGTGGCCCTACCCGGTCCGGTACGGGGAGGAAAAAGAAGTTACCTGTGACGTGCTGGTAATCGGTGGGGGCGTAGCCGGGTGCCGGGCGGCCATTGCCGCGGCGCAGCACGGAGCCAGAGTGGTGGTAGCCGAAAGAGGCCACGCCAAGCGGAGCGGTGCCGGAGGAGCGGGGGTGGACCATTGGCACGGTGCCTGTACCAATCCCTGCTCCAAGGTGACGCCGGAGGAGTATACCCAGGCCATACTGGATTGCGCCGGGGGTTACTCCAACGGATTGGTCCGCTACATCATTGCTAAAGAGGGGTGGGATACCCTCCTGGAATTAGAGCGGATGGGGGTACAGATCAGGGACGTTCACGATGAGTTTAAGGGAGCGGAGTTCCGGGACGAAGAGACCAAACTGATGTTTGCCTACGACTACGAGAACCGCCATATCCTTCGCGTTTGGGGCTACAACATGAAGCCGTGCCTTTATAAAGAGATGAAACGCCTGGGCATTGAAGTATACAACCGCATTATGATTACCAGCCTGCTTACCGAAGGAGGAAGGCCCGGCGCCCGAGTGGTGGGGGCCACCGGCGTCGAGACCAGAACGGGCGAGTTTTATGTCTTTAGAGCCAAGGCCACGGTAATTGCTACCGGCGGAGCGGGCCGGTTGTGGGTCTTTGCCCCGGAAGTGACCGCGCCCAGCTCCATGAGCGACATGAACAGCTCCGGTGCCGGCCACGCCATCGGGTGGCGCGCCGGGGCCAAGTTCGTACTTATGGAGCAAACCGGTCCGGGTAGGCTGGCCGGCTTCGGGTACGCGCCCTACAGCATGGGGAACGCCAGCAATACCTATCACGGCACCTCTATTATCGACGCCGAGGGCAAAGAGGTGCCGTGGTTTGATCCCTTCGGCCGCCAGTTGAGCACCGTGCGGCAACGCTTCCTCCCCTGCCCCGGGCAGAAGTTCCAGTTGGGCATAGGCATCGGCCTGTATTACTACCTGCCCGAGTACCGGCTTAACGACTTGCCGCGAGATCTTCCGGAGCGGATCCGCAGGGGCGAGTTCACCCTTCCCTTGTACGCCGATCTTCCTGGAATGCCCGAGATGGAGCGCCGGGCGATCTTCGGCATGATGGTCGGCAACGAGGGGAAAACCCGGATTCCCATATACGAAACCTTCACCCGCGCCGGCTTTGACCCCAACCGGGACCTCCTGCAAGCGCCGGTGATGCCGCCGGAGGGCTACGGCAACGCCAATTTCTGGTCCGGGATACCCCTGCCGCACCTGCGGTCCTTAGCCGGCGGCGGCTTCTGGGTGGACTGGGAGCTCAGGACCTCCCTGGAGGGCCTGTACGCGGCCGGAGGGGCTCCCGTTTTCGGCTCCGGCTGCCACGGCGAAGCCCAGACCACGGGCAGATACGCCGGGCGCCAAGCGGCCGCCTACGCCAAGACCGCCCCGGAACCGAGAGCGAGCCGGGACCAGATAGAGGCCGAAAAGGAGCGGGCCTACTCCCCCCTAAAGAACCGGGAGGGCATCGGCTGGAAGGAGCTCAATCACGCCATCGCCCGGGTGATGCAGGACTACTGCGGGCAGTACAAGAACGAGTTGACCTTGAACCTCGGTCTCAGGCTGCTGGGCGAACTCCGGGAGAAGGGCTGGGCCCTGGCCACTGCTTCCAATCCCCACGAGCTGGGCCGCCTCCTGGAATGCGCGGCCCTCATTACGGTCGGGGAGATGGTGATGCAGGCTTCCCTGGCGCGCAAGGCCAGCAGCGTCTACCTGGATTTTTACCGGCTGGACTATCCCGAGTTGGACCCGCCGGAGTGGAGGAAATTTTTGGCCATATATCTCGAGGATGGACGCGTAAAGGTGGATGAATTGCCCCTGGATTACCACCTGCGCCCGCCCTACGCCTCCAGTTACGAAGAGAACTACCGGCGGTACTCCGGCCGGTGACGCGGGAGGTAGCTGATCATGGCTACGGAAAAGGTGTTCGTTCTGCCCAATACGCCCACGCCCAACCGGGTTCTGGATTTTGATCCGGAATTATGCCGGGGCTGCAATCAGTGCGTAGAGGTATGCCCCACGGACGTGCTCATACCTAACCCCGAAAAAGGAAACCCGCCCCTGGTGCTTTATCCCGAGGAGTGCTGGTACTGCGGCGGGTGCGTGGAGGAGTGCCCCCATCCCGGCGCCTTAACGCTCATCCACCCGGCCAGTCAGCGGATATCCGTTAACTGGAAGCGGAAGGAGACGGGCGAGTACTTCCACCTCGGTCTGAGGTGACCGCTGGGGACCGGACTGGGGATAATCGCAAACTGGGAGGCGGCTAGTTTTCGGACCTCTCGCTTCTTCTTGGAGGAGAGGGAAGCCATGGAAATTCTGCTGCAGGTTGAAGACCTCAGGGTGCAGTTCCAAACTGAAGCCGGACTGGTCAAGGCCGTGGACGGAATGTCCTACCACATAAACTCGGAAGAAATCGTAGGGCTGGTAGGGGAGAGCGGCTGCGGCAAATCGGTCAGCCAGCTCGCGGTCCTGCGCCTGATCCGTAAACCGGGTGAAATAACGGGTGGGAGAATCCTGTTCGAGGGCCGCGACTTGTTGAAGCTGGAGCCGGACGGGGAGGAGATCCGGGCTATCCGCGGCGGGAAGATAAGCATGGTATTTCAGGAGCCCATGACCTCGCTAAACCCCAGCCTCACCATCGGAGAGCAACTTATGGAGATGCTGGAGCTCCACCTCAAAATGGATCGGCGGCGGGCCAAAGACCGGGCCGCGGAACTGCTCACCCTGGTGGGGATCCCGCAGGCCAGGACCCGGCTCGACGACTATCCCCACCAATTCAGCGGGGGCATGCGCCAGCGGGTGATGATCGCCATGGCCATTTCCTGCCAGCCCAGGCTCATCATCGCCGATGAACCTACCACCGCGGTGGATGTGACCACTCAGGCTCAACTTCTGGAGCTGCTGCAGGAACTGGTGAGCCGGTTCAGGAGTTCGTTGATAATCGTCACTCACAACTTGGGGGTGATCGCCCGCTACGCTCACCGAGTCTACGTAATGTATGCCGGCAGAATTGTAGAAGCCGGCACCTCCGAAGATATATTTGCCGCTCCCCGGCACCCCTACACCATCGGCCTGCTGCGGTCGGTTCCCCGCCTGGACGAAGAGAGAGGCCGGAGGCTGGCGTCCATCCCGGGGCTGCCGCCAAGCCTGATTAACCTGCCAGAAGCCTGCGCTTTTCGCCCCCGGTGCGCTTACCGGACCAGGTGCCGGGACGAGGGAATCCCACCCTGGCGCCAAGTCGGCGACGGGCATTATGTGAGGTGCTACGTCGATGTCTAGCGGGAACGTATCCCCGTCGGGCCAGCCACTGCTGGAAGTAAGAGACCTTAAGATGTACTTTCCGGTGACGCGCGGGCTGCTAAGGAAAAGGGTGGCCGAAGTCCGGGCGGTCGACGGGGTAACCTTTAGCCTGAAACCCGGGGAGATCCTGGGGCTGGTGGGGGAAACCGGGTGCGGCAAGACCACCGTGGGCCGGTGCGTTCTCCGCGTATACACGCCCACGGCGGGCGAGATCGTTTTTGACGGGCAAGATATTTCTCGTTTGCCGGAGAAGGAGCTTCGGCCGTTTCGGCGACGGACCTCCCTTATCTTTCAGGATCCGTTCGGCTCGCTTGACCCCCGACAAAAAGCCGGGGACATCGTCGGCGAACCCCTGATAGTGCACCGACTGGTGAGCAGCAAAGAGGAGTACCGGCAAAGGGTCGAGGAATTGTTTCGGCTGGTAGGGCTCGACCCGGGAATGCAGGACCGGTTCCCTCACGAATTCAGCGGCGGGCAGAGGCAGCGGATCGGGGTGGCGCGGGCCCTGGCCTGCGCTCCCTCCCTGGTGGTTTGCGACGAACCGGTATCGGCTCTGGACGTGTCCATACAAGCCCAGATCGTCAACCTGCTGCTGGACCTAAGAGATCGGCTCGGGCTGGCCTATCTCTTTATTTCCCATGACCTGGCGGTGGTGAGACACATAAGTGACCGCATTGCCGTTATGTACCTGGGCCGGATCGTCGAGATCACCGATTGGAAAGAGCTTTACAGTAACCACCTGCACCCGTATACCCAAGCCCTAATATCTGCCGTTCCCATACCCGACCCCTTGGTGGAAAAAAGACGTTCCCGCATCATTCTTAAAGGAGAAGTCCCCAGCCCCATTAGCCCGCCGTCCGGTTGCACCTTTCATCCCCGCTGCCCCAGAGCCGAGGCCCGGTGTCGGGAAGTGGTACCGCCTCTAAGAGACGTGGGTGGCGGCCACGAGGTAGCCTGTTTAGCCGTGAGGTGACGAACTATGGCGGTGTGGATTGACGCAAGAAGCTGTAACGCCTGCGGCGTATGCGTGGAAATCTGCCCGGAAGACATACTGGCGTTTGCCGGCGAAGAAGTGAGGGTGGTGCGACCCGAAGAATGTTGGTATTGCGGAAGTTGCATGATGGACTGCCCTACGGGAGCGATAGCGGTTGAGTTTCCCGCTCATATGCGGCCGATCATTTTACGAGGCGGCACCACCTAGGAGGTGATCACCTATGTACGGCGATTTTCTGGTGGAAACCCTGGAAACTGATGTCGCCGTAGTAGGCGGCGGGCTCGCGGGTTGCATGGCCGCCATCAGCGCTGCCAACCGCGGGGTGTCGGTGGTCATCCTGGAAAAGGCTAATACCCGTCGTAGCGGCTGCGCCGGCTCGGGCATAGATCACCTGTGGTCGTATATCCCGCCGGTGCACGAAAAGATGGGCTGGACCCTAGAGGATCTGGTAGAGGATCATGCCAAGATAATTGCCGAAGACTTCCTGCGGAGAGACCTGCTGCGGTTGATAGCGGCCAATATGTACGAACTGGTACTGAAGTTGGAAGGGTTCGGCCTGAGGTTTCGCTTTCCCGACAGCCGGGCCCCGGGAAACTTCAGGATAGTGTACCAGTTCCACTCGGTGCCAAGCAGCTTTAACTTCGAGGGGCGCAACATTAAGCCGGTCCTGACCGCGGAGGCACAAAAGCGAGGAGTGAAGATAGTCAATAGGGTTATGGCTTTGGAACTTCTGAAAGAAGGGGACCGCGTATGCGGCGTGGTGGGGGTGAGCACGCGGGAGGAGAAGGTGTACCTAGTCAAAGCGAAGAGCGTCATTCTGGCCACGTCCGGCCGCATAAGTCGGCTGAGCCGAAGCTTTTTGGGAGCCAATTTCAACCGGCGCTTGCCGCCTTCGGGTACTACCGGCGACGGGAAGATAATGGCCTTCAAGGCGGGGGCAGAACTTATCAATATGGAGTTCTTCGGTGATCGCCACACAACCTTCCTAAACTACACCATGGCCGGCGGAGCCCCCAAGAACACTCTCCAACCCTGCGCCCGCGTAGTCAGGGCAGACGGCACGGTGGTGATACCCCGCATGTCCGCGTACGACTGGGATAGGCTCGGAAAGCTACCCGACTCGCCGGAAAACCTGAGAAGTGCCATGGCGGAAAGACGAAGGGTCGAGAGCCGGCGGTTGGCCGAGGCCCTGGGCGGCGCCGCCCCCCTTTATCTCGATTGTGCCGAGGGTACGGCCGAAGAGGTGGCCTATGTGCGCTGGTCCATGAGCAACGAGGGGAAGATGTGGATATTGAACCGGTTCCTGGAGGAGAACGGCGTGGATCTTCGGAGGGACAAACTGGAGTTCGGACTGGGCGATCTAGAAATGTCCGGAAGCAGCGCCGCCGGCGTCTGGGTAGACGCGGATTGTCAGTCCACGGTGGAGGGGCTGCTGGCTTGCGGGGATGAAATTGGTGGGGTGCCGTGGGCTTGCGGCCCCGGAGCCATTGCCACCGGGTGGCGGGCCGGAGAGGTGGCAGCAGAACAAGGTGCCCGCAGGCGGGCCCAAGGTAGGCCTGAGGCGGCGCAGGTAGAAGAGGTAATGGCCAGGCTGCGCGAGTTGACCGGCCGCAGCCGGGGCGACGCCTGGATTGAGGTGGAATACGCCCTGCAGGGCATCATGGCCGCTGCCTTTAGAGATAGGGGCGGGCCCGTACCGGTTACCTCCGATGCCCTGCTTGCCCACGCCCTGACCCGGGTCGAAGACTTGACCGCCTCCGCCAGAATGGTGGCCCACTCGCCCCACGAGCTGATGCGTTGCCTGGAGGTTCAGAACCTGGCCGATTGTGCTCGGCTCATATTGCGCGCTGCCTTGGAGCGAAAAGAATCCCGACGCCTGTTAAGAAAGGAGGACTGGCCGGAAAGGAACGACGCCGAGTGGTTTGCCTTTCTCGGTCTAACGAAGGGAGCGTCCTCCCGGGAGGTTCGGTTCCGGAAGATACCCCTGGCCGGGCAATAACTTTTCGGGAACGCAGAAGGATAGTTCCCACCTCAACGTAGAAAAGAGTGGAGGACCCTGAGCTAACCCAGCTTCTTGGTGACCGGCGGTACCGCCGGTGGGAAACTGGGGAGGCACCGGGTGGAGAGCCGGGACCGACCGGCGGCGAATAGCTTCTATAGCAAGGAGGCTGGGTGGCGTGGACGTAACCCCCGACCGGCTTTATCAGGAGAGACTGCGCCGAGTTCAAGAGGCCGTGGCCCTTAGAGTGCCGGACCGGGTGCCGGTAACCGTTAGCTGGGGCTTTTTCCCGGCGCGCTACTGCGGTATAACCTTTCAGGAATTCATGTACGAACCGGAGAAGATCTTACAGGCCGCGATCAAGGTGCACGAAGAATTCGCCCCCGACCTGGCGCAAAACCCCTTCGGGCTTTACTACCTCGGTCCCATGCTGGAGGCCCTGGACTTCAAGCAGCTGCGCTGGCCCGGGCACAATCTCCCGGCCAATACCGCCTATCAATTCGTCGAGGGGGAGTATATGCCGGCCGAGGAGTACGATCATTTCCTGAGCGATCCCAGCGATTGGATAATGCGAAAATACCTGCCGCGGATTTGCGGCGCCCTGACGGCCTTTGGCGAACTGCCGCCCATGCGGTACCTCTCCGGGCAGGCCAGTTTTATCGGTTGGTGGCCCCTGGCCACCGAAGATGGTAAGCGGGCGCTGGAGGCCCTGGCGAAGGCTTCGGAGGCGGCGGCCGAGATCCGGGCCTACTCCCAACGGTTTGACGAAGAGATCGCCCAGAGGGGTTTTCCCTCCCTGTTAGGCGGAACGGTGGTGGCGCCGTTCGATCTTTTGGGCGACTTTTTCCGGGGCACGCGGGGAATACTGCTGGACATGTACCGGCGGCCGGATAAACTCTTGAAGGCGCTGGAGACCATCACCCCCTGGCAAATAGAGCGGGCCACATCCACGGCTAAAGCCAACCAGCGGCCGTGGGTGTTCATCCCCTTACACAAAGGCGCCAACGACTTCATGAGCAACGAGCAGTTTGCCACCTTCTATTGGCCGGGGCTTAGGGATCTCATCTACGCTTTGGTCGAGGAAGGGCTTACCCCGATGGTGTTCGTGGAATCGGATTACAGTTCGCGGCTGGAATTCATGAAGGAGGTTCCCCCCGGAAAGGTAGTCTACCACTTCGAGAAGACCGACATCTTTGCCGCCAAGAAGATACTGGGGGACCGAGTATGCCTCCGGGGCAACGTTCCCATTTCTCTGCTATGCGTGGGCACGCCGGAAGAGGTGCGAGAGTATTGCCGGAAGCTTATCGACGAAGTGGGCCGGGGAGGAGGCTTCATCCTAGACGCCTCTACTCACGTAGAAGATGCCCGGCCGGAAAACGTGAAAGCCATGATCGAATTCGCCAAAGAGTACGGGGTTTACCGCTGATCGATCGGGCAGTCCGGTCAGATTGAGCCGGTCGGGTGTACAGGATCGCGACCTCGCTCCCGCTTTATCCCGGCAGGCGCTCCTGCAGAAACCGGGTAAAGGCCCGCACGTGCTCCTCACACCGGGAACGCGTGCGCACTACCTTATAGATAAGTTGCGGTAAAGGCTGGGGCGGGTTGAGCTCCACCAGCGCCCCGGCCTCCAGGTCTTCCTGCACCGCTACCCGGTGGGTGATGCAGGCCACCGGCCCGCTTCGTACTGCCTTCTTGGTCGCTTCGGGGTGGTTTAATTCCAAGACGATGTTGGGCCTCAGCTTTAGCCGCCGGAAGTACGCCTCCACGGTCTTACGCACTATAGAGGTGGCCGGGGGCAGTACTAGAGGCAGTTGCCGCCAATCACCGGCTTGGGCGGCCCGACTGATTTCCGGATTGGCCACCGTGGCCAGCGGCTGGGCAAAGGTGAACACTTTAGAATAATTATGGGTGTAGTGCGGGCCCCGGCTACGTAATACCATCCCTGGCCCAAGCAATAGGGTGAATATCAAAGAATGCCTTGATCGGTTGCGTGAACCTTAGTGGTGGCTTCAGGCCTGGTCGTACAGGTCTGGGGCCTTCCCCTTATTGCTTTCCACACCGCCAAACCATTTCTCACATGAATCCTCGTCCTCGGATCTCGCCAATCTGCGGCCACGCCCCCTAGACGTATGCTCGACCAACTTTACATAACCTGCTCCACCAGGCGCTCTCGAAGCAGCCGGCAGAAAGACCGGACCTGCTCGTTGGGACGGGACCGGGTGTATACCACCTTGTAGATTAGCGGTGGTAGTGGCTGGGGCGGTTTAAGTTCCACGAAGGTTCCGGCCTCCAGCTCTTCCTGTACCGAAATGCGGTGGGTAATGCTGGCTAAAGGCGAAGTGCGCATCAGTCGTTTGGTAACCTCGGGATGATGGAACTGCATGACGATGTTGGGCTTTGTTCCTAGACTTTGGAAATAGCCGTCCAGATAGCGACGCACGATTGAGCCCTGCGGCGGTATTACCAGTGGTACCTGTTTCCAATCGCGAATAGGAGAAGCGTCGGCCAGGGCCGGGTTAGCGGCCACGGTAAGAGGCTCGGAGAAGGTGAAGTCCGGGCGCGACCGTCCGGTGGAGATTTCTCGGGGCACAATCGCCAGGTCGAAGCCGTCGGCCGGAAGGAGCGAAGAAAGGGCGGCATGGGGCATGGGGATTACCACTATTTGGGTGACACTGGAATACTTGGGCAGGGATTCGAGAATTCGGGGAAGGGCGTAAAGGCCTATGGCGATATCGCAGACCACGCGGATGGAGGCCTCAGACTTCGAGGTGGCCGTTCGGGTTCTCTCAAGCTGCGCTTTAAGCCAGGTAACCCGCTCGAATATCTTTAAGGCCGCCTTGTAGGCCACCTTCCCTTCCTGGGTGGGGACCACTCCGCCCGCTCCGGGCCGTCTCTCGATCAGCGTGCAGCCCAGCTCTTCCTCAAGGGCTTTTATCTGCGCCGTGACCGCCGGCTGGGAGAGATTAAGAACCTCGGCCGCCTTCCTGAAGCTGCCCTGCTCCAACACTGCGCGCAAGATGGCCAGTTGGTGAAGCGTCATATGTTTAGCCCCTCAGCCTCATTCTTTCTTTATTGGTGATAAGATAATTGTAATTGATTCCGCCTAAGGCCGATGTTACAGTAACTTTAGATAATCGTCAAGATTATTCAGCTACCTTCGTACGCTCCTAGATAGCCGGAGAAAAGGAGGTGAGGAGGATCAAGCGCTAGAGGCATGGGAGGGTTCGGGGCGTACGGAGGGACGAGTTGTTTAGCTGCAGACCAGACTATGCGTAGGAGGTGTGGCAATGCCGGATAAGCCTTCACCGAATGACCGAACGGTGCTGGCTAAGGTCCTGCAGGCCAGCGGCTGGTCGGCCTGCGTCATTCTGGTATTCATGATGATGATCACCGTGGCGGACGTATTCATGCGTTTTCTGTTCGCCCGGCCCATCGTGGGGGCCAACGAGTTGGTAGAGCTGTCCATGGTCTGCCTATCCGCACTGGCCATTGCCTGGTGCGCCGTGAACGTGGGGCACATCTCCGTGGACTTGGTGGTGGGAAGGCTTTCGCCCCGGGCGCAGGCGGTCTTTGATAGCGCCAATTTCCTTTTGGGAGCGGTGGTGGGAGCCATAATCGGGGTGCGCTGCCTGGCGGAGGCGGTCTTCGTGCGGGGCACGGAAGGGGTGACCGCCGTCCTGGAAATTACTCAATGGCCGTTTTACGTCATACTGGGCGCGGGCTATTTGGTGCTGGTAGCGGCGGCGATTAACCTGTTCCGCCGGGCCCTCAAGGGGGTAAAGAAGGCGTGAGCCCGGAACTGATCGGCCTAATCGGCATAATAGTGATGCTCATTCTGGTGTTCATGCGTTTTTGGGTGGGCTCGGTCATGGCCATAGTGGGGCTGGTGGGCTACGCCTACCTGGAAGGCTGGGGCAAAGCCCTTAAAGTGGCGGGTATAGAGCCCTTTGCCCACACCTCCTCCTATATCCTGGCCGCGGTACCCATGTTTATCTTCATGGGGCTGGTCATTTCCCACACCGGGTTGGGGTCGGACCTATACCGGGCGGCCAGCGTGTGGCTGGGACGGGTGCGTGGGGGGTTGGCCATGGCCTCGGTAGTGGCCACGGGCGTATTTGCCGCCGTGTGCGGGGACAGCGTAGCTACCGCCACCACCATCGGTAAAGTGGCCTTTCCGGAAATGAAAAAGTTCAACTACGACAGCCGCCTGGCTGCCGGGTGTCTGGCCGCCGGGGGCACCATCGGCATCATGATCCCGCCCAGCCTGGGGTTCATACTTTACGGGCTGCTCACCGAACAATCAATCGGGCAGTTGTTCATCGCCGGTATCATACCGGGCATACTGCAGGTGCTCTTTTACGTAATCACCATTGCCCTTTTGTGCCGGTTCAACCCCAACTTGGCCCCGCTCACGGTTTCAAGATCCTTAAGCTTCAAAGAAAAGGTAGTGGAAACCAAATACGCTCTGGCGGTAGCGGGCATAATCGTATTCGTAATCGGGGGCATATATTTGGGGCTATTCACCGCCACCGAAGCCGGGGCTCTGGGGTCCTTTGGTGCCATAATAGCCGCAGCAGTGGCTCGTAAGGCCACCAAAGAGAACCTCAAGAGCGCCATCCTGGAGGGCACCCAAACCGCGGGTATGATCGCCTTCATGGTAGTGGGCGTGTTCCTCTTCACCCGCTTCATGGCCGTAAGCCGGGCGCCCAACGCCCTCACCGACTTCGTAGTGGGCACGGGGTTACCACCCATGGCGGTGCTGGGGCTAATCATAGTCATGTATCTCATCCTGGGCTGCATCATGGACGTATTTGCCGCCGTCATCCTCACCCTGCCCTTCGTATATCCCACCATACTGGCCTGCGGGTTTGACCCCATCTGGTTTGGAGTACTCATGGTGAGGCTGATGGAGATCGGGCTGATCACCCCGCCCATTGGGCTAAACTGTTTCGTGCTCTCCGCCTCCATAGGGGTGCCCACCACCACGGTGTTTAGGGGGATATTCCCGTTCGTAATCGCCGACATCGTGCACGTGGGGCTCTTGATTGCCTATCCGGAGCTGGCCCTGTACCTGGTCAAATAGGGACCAGACCGGGAAAAGGGGGGAGGACGGGTGTAAGCCACGGCCAAGAAGGGCGCTTTCGCGAAGGGAGCGCAAGACGCAAAACCAAGGCTGCCAAACCGTCCATGAGGAGGGGAAGACACAGTGAGGCGTTACAGGTGGCTGGCCTTAATAATGGCCGCGGTATTGGTGTTGGGGTTGGTGTTGACCGGTTGCGGGCAGAAACAGCAGGCAGCCCCCGGAGGCGGGGCAGGCCAGCCCGCGCAGCCGTCGGCGCAGGGGCAGGCGCAACCGGCGTCTGGCAAGGTAATTGAGCTCAAGTTTAACGACTGGGGTCCGCCGGGGATCGGCATCGGCAAGCTGCATCAGCAGGCGGCCAAGATGATCGAGGAGAAGACCAACGGGCAGGTGAAGGTGACCTGCTACTTCTCCGAATCTCTTGCGAAATACCCAGAAACCTTCAAGGCGGTAACCACAGGCATTACCGACATCACCTTGTTCACCGTGGCCAGCATGGCCGGGACCCTGCATGCCAACCGGGTGCTGAGTCTGGTCATGACCGGCCTGCCCGACTTTGAGAAGATCTATTTGGTATATCAGGAAATGCTCAAGAACCATCCGGAGTTGCAACAAGAAATGGAGAAGTTCGGGGCGCACTGGCTCCACCTGCGGCCCATGCCGCCCAACCAGATCCACATGGTGAAGAGCGCGGTGCGGCTGCCGCAGGACGTCCGGGGCAAGAAGATTATTGCCAGCGGTGACCTGGGTGACCTGATCAACTCCATGCACGGCGGCGCGGTCAACGTGGGCCCGGGTGACTGGTACACCTCCCTGGAGAAGGGAGTGGCCGAAGGCCAGTTCACCCACTGGGCGGCGGTGGCGGACTTCAAGCTGGACGAGGTGATGAAGTACCACGCGCATGTGGGTCCGGGCGGCCTGGGCACCACCGCCATTGGCTTCCTGGTGAACCTCGATACCTGGAAGAGCCTACCGCCCGACGTGCAGCAGGTATTGCTTGACGTCTACCAGTGGGTCGACGATGAGTCGGTAAAGTACGATGCCAACCTTATCAAAGAGGCGGTAGAGAAGGCCAAACAACAGGGCCACCAGGTGGTAGAGCTGTCCCCGCAGGAAATCGAGGCCTGGTCCAAGGCCGTGCAGCCCTACATCGATAAGTGGATCAGCGAGACTGAGGCCAAGGGATGGCCGGCCAAGAAGCTCTACGACGGCCTGCAGGAGCTGATCAAGAAGTACCAGTAAAAGGGATTGCTAGGGACCGCTCCGGGCGCTGCCGGCGGCGCGGTGCGGAGGGGCAGCCGGGTGGACTATGGGCCCGAGCTGACCGGCTGTCCGCTCGACCGGCTGCGCCCCGTCGGGCGGCATTATTGGCAAGAGGAGGTCTAACCATGCCCAAGAAGTACGCCCATCTGGTAAAGCCTCTAATAGTTCAGCAACCTCCCGAGGAGCTTTATCCCGAGCCCCGGGTATGGATGGAGGGCAAGGACCTGGAGGGCTTTAACGCCCACTTCTCCTACGGGTTTATCAAAGAAGCCGGGACCAGCTTCCACCCGGTGAAAGGAGCGGTAGTGCACCCCTACGACGAGGTATTGATCTTTGCCGGCATGGATAATAACGATATTTTCTACCTGGGCGCGGAAGTGGCCATAGAGCTGGGAGAAGAGCGGGAAGAGCACGTCTTCACCGAGCCCACCGTGGTGGTAGTGCCCAAGGGAACCCCGCACGGCTCGGTAACGGTGCGCTCGCTGGAAAAGCCCATCGTGCACTACTTCGTGGGGCTGGACCCGGAGTATAAGGCCACAGTGATCCCCGATTCTTCCCGTCCGGCCAAGAGTACGGGTACGAAGTACTCGCGCCTGGTAAAGAAGCTCATGACCCATGTGGACCCCACCCAGGTCGGCTCGGGTATGGGGTATGAATCGGTGGTAGACGAAAGAGGCATCATGCGGCCGGCGGAGCGAGGAGTAGGGCCGGGCAACGCCGACCAACTTGTTTGGATGTACGGCCGGGACCTGGAGGGCGTGGAGGTCAACTTCACCTGGGGGTTCTATACCCGCTGCGGCAAGTGGCATCGGGGCGGGGAGGTGCATATTCATCCCGAGGAGGAGATCTTGGTCTTCGTGGGGCTTGATCCCAACGACCTTAACTACCTGGGGGCGGAGCTGGAGCTGGGAATGGGCAAGGAAGTGGAGAGGCATGTGTTCAATAAGCCCACCGTGGCCATCTGCCCCAAAGGGTTCCCGCACCTGCCGCTTATTACCCGCTGGGTGGACAAACCTTACAGCTTCTTCGTGATCTGCCTGAGCGGCGAGCACGATTCGCCCTGGGTGGAGGCGGAGACCGACTAGATCCCGCCCCGCCAACCTGACCGGACCGCTGGTGTCAGGCGAGAAGACCCGGGTAGGCGGCCCTCAAGGGGGGATGGGTGAGCTAGAGGTCGGCGAGGCCGAGTTCCGCCCGGTAGGCCTCGCCGATCACTATTCTTTCAGACCGACGCCGCAGCCGGGCGGTCCAAGCAGGCCAAAACAGGGGAGGATGCTCCGTGGACCAGGCTTTCTGTTCTGCCGTTGGGGGGGCGCCACTGCGGGGGTGGGCGGCGGTCGACCACCGCAATGCTTATGCGGTATAATGAACTATCGAGGTGAGCAGACGTGCTTCAATGGTCGGCGCTCTCCGCCTACGCCGTGATGTTTACCTCCTGGGTATACACCATAGGAATAGCTTTGGGAGCGGCGGTGGGACTATACCTGGTCAAAGGAGTTATTGCCAGGCGTTGGGCCGACCGCTCCTCCCGCCCGCAGAGCGACCCTGCCAGCCTGGCAGTTGAGCTGTTCCGGCGTACCGGCTTCTGGTTCTTCCTGGCCCTCTCGGTCTACCTTTCCTTGCCGTTACTGCACCTTCCAGCGGAGACGGTGCGGGTGGCGGGTAAAATTGTGGCGGTTTTAGTCTTTCTTCAGGTGGGCCTTTGGGGCAATGCCGTGGTTTCCTTCGTGGTGGCCAAAAGCCTCAGCGCCCGGCTGGGGAAAGACGATACCGCCGTGGCCACGGTCTACGCCTTAGGCTTCGTGGGGCGCCTCCTGCTTTGGTTGGTTCTACTGGTCCTGGCCCTAGATAACCTGGGCGTGGAGATTACCACTTTGGTGGCCGGTCTGGGCATAGGCGGCATCGCCGTGGCCTTGGCGCTGCAGAACGTGCTGGGCGATCTCTTTGGGTCCTTGTCCATCCTGCTGGACAAACCGTTTGTGATCGGAGACTTTATCATCATAGACAACTACATGGGTACGGTGGAGCACATCGGCCTGAAGAGCACCCGCATCCGCAGCCTATCGGGTGAGCAGCTCGTCTTCTCCAATTCCGACCTGCTCAAAAGCCGGATCCGAAATTATAAGCGCATGTTCGAGCGGCGGGTAGTTTTTTCGGTAGGAGTCGCCTACGAAACGCCCTATGAAAAGCTGAAGCGCCTTCCTGCCCTGTTTAGGGAAATCATAGAGTCCTGCCCGCAGGTTCGCTTTGATCGCGCCCATTTTAAGGAGTACGGCCCCTTCTCCCTCAACTTCGAGATCGTGTACTACGTGCTGGATCCGGACTACAACTTTTACATGGACACCCAGCAGGCCATAAACCTGGCCATCTTCCGGCGCTTCAAAGAAGAAGGCATCGAATTCGCCTTCCCAACGCAGATCCTATACGTTCACCCGGCACCCGGCAGGCAGCCCATACATCCTGTCGGTCGGGCAAGTCGTCAGGGGGAATGAGGCCAAGGGGCCGGGATTACTCCCAGCCCCCGATTCCCAGCTCCTTGGCTACCGCCCGGGCTATGGACTCCAGCCGATTGGTTTCCGGGCTTTCCACGTAGAGACGCACCACCGGTTCGGTTCCCGATGGGCGCACCAGCACCCAATTCTCGTCCTCTAAGAGCAACTTTAGCCCGTCCTCCTGCCGGCGCTCCAGCACCATTAAGCCGGCAATCTCGGCCGGACGGTATTCGGCCAGCGCCCGCAGGAGCCGTTCCTTCCCTTCGGGGGGCAGAGCCAGGTCCCAGCGTCGATTCTCTTTTAGCCGGATGTGCTGGGCCAGAATGCGCTGGCAGGTGGTCAGCGACCCGCAGGTGGCCACCATCTCCGCCAACAGACAGGCGGCCAGTATCCCGTCCTTTTCCGGAACGTGACCGGCCACGCTAAGGCCCCCACTTTCCTCGCCACCGAAAAGCGCCCCGGCCAAGAGCCTTTCGGCCACGTGTTTGAAGCCCACCGGGGTTTCGGTCAACGTGAGGCCGAAACGCTGGGCCAGCGCATCCAGCATATGGGTGGTGGCTACGGTGCGCACCACCTCGCCCTGCTGCCAGTCGCGGCTTTGGAGCAGATGGTGGAGGAGCAGGGCCAGGACTTTGTTGGCCGACCATACGGCGCCGGTTGCGTCCACCACCCCGAAGCGGTCGGCGTCGCCGTCCAGGGCCAGCCCCAAATCCGCTCCCTCCCGGGTAACCGCCTCGATCAGGGCCCCCAGGTTGGCCGGAAGGGGATCCGGCGAGCGGCCGCCGAAGAACGGATCCCTTTCGCCGTGCAACAACTGCACCTGAAAGCCCATATCCGCCAGGAAGTCGTCGGCGTAACCGGAACCGGTGCCGTACATCGCGTCCACGATAATCTTAAGCCTGCGGGCGGGTGCGGGCCGCACCAGGCTACGCAGATGCGAGAAATAGGCTTCCCGCAGATCGATCTCCTGCCACCGACCGCGGCGTTCGGCCTCGCTCCGGGACAGAAGTCGGGGCGAGGTGGCGGTTTGAAGCCGCGCCTCCACGGCTTCGGTAACGGAGCTGAAGGCCGGCCCGGCGTAGGCGGGGATGAACTTAAGGCCGCAATAAGCCGCGGGATTATGGCTGGCGGTGATCATGATTCCCCCGGCGGCCTGATAATGCCTGACCCCGAAGGCCACTACCGGAGTGGGCGTGGGCCGATCGGCCATCAATACCGTAAAGCCGTTACCGGCCAAGACCTCGGCCGCCCGGGCGGCGAAATCCTCCGCCATGAACCGGCAGTCGTAGCCCACGATTACGGGGCGGCCCTCGCCTTCCGGTGCGAGGTAGGAGGCAATGGCCTGGGTTACCCTCGCCACGCCGTCAAAAGTGAAGTCATCGGCTATAATACCCCTCCAACCGTCGGTGCCAAACTTGATGTTCAAGGCTCTCCCTCCTATCAAGGCCTATTGAGGCGGTTTTGTCGGCGGAGGTTGGGCCGGCGGCTCGGGAAGGTCGGTGATGTCTACCGGTTGCTGAAGCTGGTCCGCCTTCAGGTCTACGTAGAGCGAGCCGTCGGTATTCAGCGCCGCGTAGGCTACCTGGCCCAGGTCGGTGATCCCGCGTTTGGCCAGTTCCTGCCTCAGCCAGTCCAGGCTGAGGTGGTTCTGTTTCAGGTTTTGGAATATCACCTGGCCGTCCATGATAAGTTCACTGGCCAGGCCCTCGTAGCCGGTGGGCACCGCCAGGTCAGCGGGGGTAAGCGGCCGCTTTTGCGATTTGGGGAGCACGCTGAGGCTTCCGTTGGGCTCCAGGATGGCAAACTCCACGTCCGCCAGGTTGAAGATATCTTTCTCCCGGAGCTGCATGATCAGTTCGTCCAGGTTGTAGCGCATCTTCCGCATGTTCTCTTCCAGGATCTTACCGTTGTGCACCACAATGGTGGGCTCCCCGGCGATCAGGCGGCGGGCCGGCCGGCTCTTGATGGCCACCAGACCCATCAAATAGGTCAGGGCGGCGAAAAGGGTAAGGCCCACAAAATGCAGCCACATCCGTCCCCGCGCCGCGTCGGTGGCCAGTACGGCGGCAATGCTGCCGAAGGTAATCCCGTTCACATACTCGTAGAAAGTAAGCTGCCCCACCTGCTGCTTGCCCAACAGCCGGGCGTAAACCATAATGGCCGTGAAAGCCAGGACGGTCTGGACCACCACCCTCAACAGGGTCACGTCCACGGCTTTCAAACCCGTTCCCTTTGGCGAAGGTAATAGAGTAATATCAGACCTCCGATAAGAAACCCTAAGGTGGCCAGCCCGTCCCAGAGCAACTCCCGCACCGACCTCACCTCAACGGTTAGTTTGTCTCCTTACGGGTGCGGCTAGTACGGGCGGATCGGCATTCTTCGGCGCGGGCGGTTGTCGGTCTCCCGGCTTAACGGCCGCCCGCGTCCGTCTCATACTAAACCTTTCTGGCGCCCAAGAAATCCTTTAGTCCGGACAGGATCTGCGTCACCCGGGACAGGCGGCCGTAAAAGCGCACGTAGGCCCGGATGGTTTCCAGGGCGATGTCCCGTTGGGTAAGCTTTTCCGTGCGCATCACCGCGTGGCCGCCGTCGTAACGGGACCAGTCGTAGGTGGCGATCCGGTTTTCGGCGCGGGCGCGCCGGAAAAGTTCGGTCCCGGGAAAAGGAGTGAGGATGGAAAACTCGGCGATGTCCGGGTTGAGCCAGCGGGCGTACTCCACCGTCTGTCGGATGGCCTCCCGGGTTTCGGTGAGGCCGCCCAAGATAAAACTGCCCCATACGCGGATGCCGTGCTTCCTCAACAACCGTACCGCCTGGGCGGCCACGTCGGTGGTGAACCCTTTCTTGTAGGCTTGCAGCACCGCCTCGCTGGCACTCTCTAAGCCCAGAAACACCATCTTGGCCCCGGCCCGGGCCATTTCCTCTACCATGCGCTCGTTGCGGACGATGGTGTCCACCCGGGCGAAGCACCACCAGAAAACGTCCAGACCCCGCCGGGTTATCTCCTGACATACCTCCAGCACCCGGCGGGGGCTCAAAGTGAAGTTGTCGTCCAGGAAGGCTATGGCCTTGAAGTTGTAGCGCTCTACCAGGTGTTCGATTTCGTCTACAATGCTCTTGGCCTGACGGGCCCGCCAGCGTCGGCCGGCAAAACTGGAAGAGGAACAGAAGAAGCAGTTGTGCGGGCAGCCCCGGCTGGTGATCATGCTGGTGAGCAGCCGGCCGCTGAGGTGGCTGCGACGATACTTGTGCATGGGCAAGAGATCCCGCGCCGGTAGGGGTAAGGAATCCAGGTCCCTTACCGGTTCGGCATCCGGTGTGCGGAAGACGTTCCCGTCCACCAGGAACGAGAGGCCGCGCACGCGGGCGGGGTTTTCTCCCGCGGCCAGACAGTCCACCAGGTCGGGGAAGACGTTTTCCCCTTCTCCCCGCACCACGTAGTCCACTACCCCGGTCTTGAGGGTGTCCTCATCCATAAAGGTGGCGTGGTAGCCGCCCATGACCACCGTCCGACCGGCTTCCTTAGCCTGACGGGCAATGGCCAGGGCCTCCGGGTGTCGGCTGGTATCCCCGGAGATTCCCACCAGGTCCCACTGCGACCAGTCGAGGTCGGTCAACCCCTCCCGCTCCACGTTCAGATCCAGGAGGTGCACCTCGTGTCCCCGCCGGCGCACCATTTCCGCCAGGTAGGCCAAGCCGAGCGGAGGCAATACCAGCCCAAGGCGGTAGTAAAT
Organism: Neomoorellales bacterium; assembly: GCA_049719955.1. Lineage (GTDB taxonomy): Bacteria > Bacillota > DSM-521 > Neomoorellales > SLTJ01 > JANLFO01. Next base: position 30,329 of record JBNARC010000020.1, read on the forward strand.
GCCGCGGGAGGGGGGGTTAATCAGCAGCACGCGCAATTGGGGCCACCCCTATCGAAAGTTATAGTACCCCAATCTTCGACCCGGCTAAACCGGCGGCTGTCCCGGCCTCAGTCTGGTTCGCTGCTGTGATTCCGCTCCGGTCTGACCTCGGTGCGAGAAACCCAGAAGATTGCCCACCACCAGGGCGGCTACAATAACGGCCGCCAGCATGAGCAGGCTTTGGGCGGTAGTAAGCATGGCCAGCAGGACCGCGCAAAGACTGAGAAAGGTATGCATCCCGTAGATCAGCAGCACCGCCTGGCGCTGGCTAAGCCCCATTTGCAGCAGGCGGTGGTGCAGGTGCTCCTTATCGGCGGCGAACACCGGCCGGTGCCGCACCAGCCGCCGAACTACGGCCCAGGAGGTATCCAGGATCGGCAGGCCCAGGGCCAGCACCGGCACCAAGAGGGAAAGCACGGTAGTGCTCTTGGCCGTGCCCAGTACCGCTAAAGCCGCCAGGGTAAAGCCCAGGAACATGGCGCCGCTATCGCCCATAAACAGACGGGCCGGATAGAAATTGTAGCGCAGAAAAGCCGACGCGGCCGCCGCCAGCACTAAGGCCACCGTAGCCACCTGGAACTGCCCCTCCAGCCAGGCCACGGCCGCCAGACAAGTAGCGGCAATGGTGGCCACCCCGGCCGCCAGCCCGTCCAGGCCGTCGATGAGATTTAAGGCGTTGGTAATGGCCACCAGCCAAAACACGGTTACCGGCAGGGTTAGGGCGCCCAGGAAGATGAGGCCGTCCCAGGGATTGGTGAGAAACTCCACCCGCACTCCCAGGAAGTAGGCGAGCAAGGCGGCCCCTACCTGGCCGGCCAGCTTGACTCGGGGGCTGAGGCCCCAACGGTCGTCGGCCACCCCCACCAGGAAGATCGCGGTTCCGCCGGCCACCAGGGCCCAGGTGTAGGGGGTGCGGAGGAAGGCTAACAGCGCCGCCGTAAAACCCAGGTATATGGCCAGCCCTCCCAGGCGGGGAACGGGCTGCTGGTGGACTTTTCTACCTCCCCCGGGATCTATTACCCCCCAGTGCTCGGCCAAACGCCGGGTGAGGGGGGTAAGGAAGTAACAGATCACAAAAGCTACCGCTACGGCTAAGAATAGCACCCGTCTACCTCCCCCAAACCGCTCCGGACTTAACGCTGTACCACCGGCAAGGAAAAGCGAACTTCGGCCCCGCATCCCGGGCCGACCGGATTGTTCTCTTCTTTACCGGATAACAAAGAGAAACTCCGCCTCGGCCACCGCTTCTTCCTCCACCCAGGCCCTTCCCTGCCCCTTTCCGGCGGTGCCCCGCACCCGGAGCAACTCCACCTCTAGCCGTAATTGGTCGCCGGGAAGTACCGGCCGGCGGAAGCGGGCCCGGTCAATGCCGCCGAAATAGGGGATCTTCCCCCGGTATTCCGGTAGGGCCAACAGGGCCACCGCCCCGGTCTGGGCCAGAGCTTCCAGTATCAGCACGCCCGGCCATACGGGCTGGCCCGGGAAATGCCCCTGAAAAACCGGTTCGTTAAGACTGACGTTCTTTATCCCTACTGCCCGCTTCCCCGGCTCCAACACCAGAATCCGGTCTACCAGCAGAAACGGATAGCGGTGCGGCAGCAGGGCCATTATTTCCGGCGCGTCCAAGTTTTTCCTCCCTCTCCGGTCGGCACTTGGCGATCTTGGTATTCGACGAAGGCTGGGAAAATCCTGCCCCAAGCTAAATTCTACCAGCATTATTTTCCCGGCATGACTTTGATCAGCCATTTCATCTCCGGGAAGTTAAGTGCCCAGGCCAAAAGCAAAAAACACCCTCCCCCCGCCAGAGAGGCTACGGCCAGCTCTAGCGCCAGGCCCGAGGTGGTCAACTCTCCCGGCGGCCAAAACTTAAGGAAAAGCCCCACCAGCGCGAGGGCGGGGAGGCTGGCCAGCAGGGTCCGACCGCAGGCGCCCAGCACTGCTGCCGGCCGCAGGGTCTCAAGACGCCGGGAAAGGCCGTAGAAGATGAGTGCTGCATTGGCCGTGGCGGCCAAAGAATTGGCCAGGGCCAATCCCCCGTGGGCCAGGCTACGGGACAAGGACAGGCTCAGCACCGCGTCCAGAGCTATCGAGGCCAGGGCCGCCCGGGCGGGGATTCTCGCTTCGCCCAGGGCGTAGCAGGCCCGGGTAAGAAGGAGGCTGGCGGCCAGGCCCGCCAGGCCGAAGGAGAAATAGAAGAGAGCCGTGGCGGTGAGGGCCGTGCCCGAGGCCCCGAACACTCCTCTCTGGAAGATGAGTCGGACTACCGGCTGGTGCAGGAGGGCAAGGCCCAGGCTCAAGGGTATCATGAGCACCATCAACCCGGACAGCCCCTTCAGGGTGGACTGTCCCAGGCCTTCCAGGTCCGAGCGCGCCGCCTGTCGGCTTAAAGCCGGAAAGAGGGCGGTGGAGAGGGAGGTGGCGAAGATCGCCAGCGGCAGATTCAGCACCCGGAAGGCCAAATCTAGGGCGGTAATGCTCCCCGGTACCAGGCCCGAGGCCACAAACCGGTTTATGGCCAGGTAAATTTGGTTCACGGAAAGAGCAAAGACTACCCCGGGCACCAGGCCCAGCGCCCTTCGGACCTCCGGGTGGGCCAGGTCCCAGCGCCAGCGGTAGCGGAAGCCGAGCCTCCTCAGGCCCGGCCACTGCACCCAAAAGAAGGCGACGAACCCCGCCAACGTGCCCCAGGCCAGGGCGTAGATAAAGTACCGCGAGCCGAACACCAGAACCGCCAGTATCATCACCGCGTTGGCCACGCCGGGGGCCAGGGCGGGCAGGCCGAAATGCCACCCGGCGTTCAGCACTCCGCTTAGCAGCATTCCCACTCCCACGAAAACCAGGGAGGGAAACATGATGCGGGTCAGCTCGGCGGCGAGTTCCGACTGCTGCGGGGCAAACCCCGGAGCCAGGGCCCGTACCAATGGCCCGGCCGCCAGAATTCCGGCCGCGGCTACGGTCGCGAAAACCAGGCCCATGAAGTTAACCACCGAGCTGGTTACCGACCAGGCTTCCTCCCGCTTCTCCTCGGCCAGGTAGCGGCTCACTACCGGCACCATCACCGTTACTAACGCCACCCCCAGCACCGACTGGAGGAAGTACGGCAAGGTGTAGGCCACCATGTAGGCATCGGTGGCGGCAGTGGCGCCGAAAGCCCAGGCGACGATCGCGTCCCGCAGGAATCCCAGGCCGCGGCTGACCAGAGTGAACACCAGGATCAGGAGGGTGGCCCGGACCAGCCTTTCCGCCTTCACGGCCGGGCCTCCCCGGCCGGCGGTTCCCCAACCGAGGTAGGGGGAAGGGGTACGGCTGAGTCTGCAGGCGGGAAAGCCGCCGCCGCGGGTAACTCCACCCTTAGCACGGCCGAGCGCCCGCTGGTGTAGGTGAGGCTCAGGTAGAGATGGCCGTCCCCGGTCAGGGCTCCGGCCCACAAATTGGCCAGGGGAAGGGCCTGCCGCAGTTCCTGCCAATCGATTACCTGCACCGGGTTCGCGGCCGCATCCACGAACCACACGCGGGCGGCGCCCAGGTCCAGAATGCGGGTTAGGTCGCCCTCGCGGTCGGCGGCCACGGGGTCGAGCAAGACCGGCTGGTCGGCGCGGGCCGGATACTGCCAGCAAGGCCTTCCGGCGGCATCCAACTCCACCACCCGGCCGCCGCCACCCAGCCCTCGCTCCACCACCAGGGTGTGGCCGTTGCCCAGGCGCCGGGCCCAACTGGCCCGCAGGAAAAACCCCTGGCTCCTCCAAACCCGGCGGCCCTGAGGGGTTAGTTCCTCCACCCGGTCGGAATAGGTAACCAGGGTATTGCCGTTGGCCAGCCGTTGGGCGTGCTGGGGGGCCAGAGTCCGGTTGGTCGTGGGGTATTCCCAAACTATCTCGCCCTTGGCATTTACCTCTATTACTCGGGGCACGGCCGGCGGGCCGGGGGCACCGCTGTCGCAGATGAGGGTGTGGCCGTTGGCCAGCCGGACCGCGGCCGTAGCCTGCACCGGACCGTATTCCCAGACCTTACGGCCCTCCTGATCCAGTTCCACCACGCTGGGGCCCAGATAACCGTTGCGCACTACCAAAAGGTTCCCCGAGGCCGTAGGGCTGATAAAGGTCGGGTGGGCGGTGGAGCTGGTTTCCCGCCATTCCGCCCGCACCCAAGGGTGGAACTGGCCGGTAGCCGACGTGGGGCGGGCCAACAGAAGCACCAGCCCCAACCCCACGGCGGCCAGTATTAAAAAGAAACGTGCGACCAACCTTAGACCGATCATGGCTCTCCTATTGTAACGGCGAGGCCCCGGACGGTCAACCCCACTGATCCCTGGCGCATCCCCAGTTTCCCTCAGGCGGTACCGGGTGCTCCCCGTTCGTACTGTCACCTCGCCGACCAAACTAGGGCTCAGCCTTCGCGCTACGGCGGGCTCCCCTCGGAAGCGCCGTCCATGGCGCTCCTCGGCTTCGGCCGTCCGTGGCCTCCGGCCCGCCTCCGCGCTCGTCCTCGCCAAGTCCGGTGCCCGGCGAGTTGCCAATGTACTCAGGCGAGCACCCGGTACCGCCAGCCAACTCAAAAGTGGGGATAACTCAGCACTGATCCGACCGGGCCTGCTAGTGTAGAATGCCTACTCGCCCGATTTACGTGGCTACTCCCCCCGGCTAGCTTCGAACGGCAGTGTAGTTTGCGCCAGCCTA